>NZ_JYNN01000019.1 GCF_000934765.1 Thiomicrospira microaerophila
GTCACAAGCAACTTCAATGACCCGGACACCAACGACACGCTGACCTACAGTGCGAGCGGTCTGCCGGTGGGGCTGAGCATCGACGCGACAACCGGCATCATCAGCGGCACGCCGGATGGCTCCGCCAGCCAAGGGGGGCCAGACAACGATGGCGTCTATAGCGTCACCGTCACCGCGACCGACCCGCAGGGCGAAACGGCCGAGCAGACCTTCACCTGGACGGTCGCCAACGTAGCGCCCATCGCCAACAATGATGCGGCCACCACCGACCAAGATACCGCGATCGACAGCGATGCTGAGGCGGCGGTGAACGGCGTGCTGTTCAATGACATCAGCCCGGATGGCGACCCGCTGACGGTATCAGCCGTTAACGGTAACGCCTTCCTTGTAGGTCAAACCATTTTTGGCACCAACGGGGGGCTATTTACCCTCAACGCCGATGGCAGCTACACCTTCGATCCTAATGACCAATTTAACTCTTTAGCTGTAAACGAAAGTGCTACCACCAGCATCACCTACACGGTCAGTGACGGCGAAGGCGGCACCGATACCGCCGTTCTTGAGATCACCGTAACCGGTGTCAATGACGATCCGGAGGCGCAGAACGATATTGCCATCACTGGCATGAACACTGTAGTCAATATTGATGTGCTGGATAATGATACTGATCCGGACACCAGCGATGTCCTCGTCGTTTCTGAAATCAATGGTTCCCCGGTAACTGTCGGTACGCCTGTGGTCGTTAGCAACGGTCAGGTCACTTTGCTTGGTAATGGTACGCTGGACTTTGAGCCTGCCCTCGGATTTGATGGCCCCGTCACCTTTGACTACACAGTGTCGGATCAGAATGGGGGTACTGATACCGCAACGGTTACGGTCAGCGTGATCAGTGTGGATATTACCGACAATGCGAGCCCGTCTTCTACGACAACTCCCGATGACGTTCTCGCCGGTATTGATGATCTGGCAAATACGGTAATTACCGGCCGTATACCACCCGGTGGAACGCTGCTTGGTCTCGAAGTGACTGACGGTACCACAATCCTATCTGTTGATCCGGCATCGATTGCTATTTTCCCCAATGGCACCTTCACTGCGACGGTGGATGTGTCAAGTCTGAATGATGGCAATATCGACGTGTCACTGATGGCACAGGACAGCAGTGGAAACTCGGCTAGGGTAGATGATAACATTCTCAAGGACACTGTGACCGAAGTCAGCATTGATCCGCTGATTGTGGTCAACGGCGAAATCCCTGTCGTTACAGGTACTGGAGAACCCGTTTCGACCATTACCATTACCATTACGGTGGACGGTGCCCAGGTTCTTCCAACGACAACAACGGTTGCACCGGATGGAACCTGGAGCTTTACGCCTAGTTCCCCCATCTCGGATACTATATTTAAAATCCAGGCGGATGCGGAGGATCGATGGGGCAATACCGTCGATGAGCTCGGTGATCCCGCCCGGGACACCCGTAATATTCCGGCGCTGGAAATTGAGGATGTCAACGGCGGCGCCCCTGGCGATATGACCGTACTCGAGTCCGGCCTTCCGGGTGGCTCATCCCCGGAAAGCGACGACATCCAGAAAACAGGCACCTTTACACTCGCCAGTACGGACGATCTTAAATTCATTACTGTTGCCGGTACTTCGGTTAGTAAAGCTGACCTGGATGATCTGGGAACCGACCCTGTTGGCAATGCGGTTCCTGCCATTACGACAACTTATGGTGAGATTAAACTTATCGGTTTTGTCGGGGCGACAGGCGTCGTCACCTACGAATACACCTTGACCGAAAATACCACAGATCATGAAGATCCGGGGCCGGACACCGTTTCTGACAATATCGTTATTGCAGTAACGGATATCTTCGGTGACACCCGTCAGGGCACCTTGGAGGTCGTGGTTGTCGATGATGTTCCCGTGGCCGAAGATGTTGCTTTGGTGAGTGTGGATGAGGGTGGTCAAACCATCACTGGCAATGTGATGACCGATGGCACCCCGGATAGGGTTGGTGCAGATGGTGCCCGGGTTTACGAGATTGATTACACGGATATTAATGGTGATCCCCAGACGGCGACTGTTCCGGATGGTAGCACTGTTATTGTTACCACACAGTATGGTGCATTAACTATTGAAAGTGATGGAAGCTGGTCGTATACCAGTAATCTGGCGATTACTCATACGCAGCCGGCAAATGACCATGAAGTGTCTGATAACTTCAGCTATCGACTGATTGATGGTGACGGCGATATCAGCAACACGGCAACCCAGCTGATCGATGTGCTGGATACCGAGCCAGAGGTGGGCACCCCGAATAACCAGAGTGTCTCCGAAGAGCATCTTTTAACCGGCAGCAATCCAGATTCTGATAAGTTGATTAAGACAGGCTCACTCGATTTGAATCTGGGAGCGGATGCCATTGATACCACATTCGATGCCGCGCAACCCGGACTGGCAGGTTTTACCTCCAATAATAAGTCTGTGGTGTTCAGTATCAGCTCCAATGACCATGTGTTGACCGCCACGGCGGATGGCAGCCCGGTGTTTGAAGTGACCATTACCAACCCCACGGCTGCCAATGCAGGCTATAGCTTTGTGTTGCAAGGGCCTCTTGATCATTTGGCACCCGGAGCCAATTTGGTGCCGGAGTTTGCCTTCACGGTGACGGATGCTGACGGCGACACAGCTATCGGTACCTTCCAGGTGGAGGTGGTGGATGATGATATTGGTACCACGCAGAGCATCGGCCTGGATGAGGATGATGACATCACCTTCAACACCACTGCGGATGCCAATGAGGGCAATACCACTATTACGGTTGTGGCAGGGTTTGGCGATGCCGTAGTTAATCCCAATGGCACCATCACCTATACGCCATATTCGAACTACAGTGGCCCGGACTCGTTCCAGTACACCACGACCGGCGCTAACGGAGACACGGTCACGGTGAAAGTGAATGTGACTGTCAACCCGGTTGCGGACGCACCCACCTTCACAAGCGCCGCGGCTGAGATCACCACCCCTGAAGATGTTGCTATTGTCATTGGCTTTAATGCACCGGTGGTTACAGATGACACCCAGGCGAGCCTCGCTGTTGAGGATTTCCCCGAACGGCTGGGTCCAATTACCTTATCGGATATTCCCAGTGATGCACAACTATTGGATGGCACCGATAGCGATGCACTGCTATTCACTTCCACCGGAGACCCGATCACTATTGTAATTAGTGACGGTGCAACGCATATCAATGGCGTTACTGGCGATATCACTATGACAGTGGCGCAGTTCGAGGCGCTGACGGTGCTGCCGCCCGAGCATGATGCCGATAACTTTGATATAAGTGCATCGGTGACCTCGTTTGAGGTGGATAGCAATGGCGATCCACTACCAGGTGTGCCCGGAGAGACAACCTCGCTCGATGTCAAGGTGCGAGTTATTGCGGTAACCGATGAGGTGACGCTGTCGATTGATGGTAATCCTGAAGGTGTTATAAACCGCACAATCGATGAAGACACCACGCTGGATCTGGCTGTGCTCCTGAGTGCGGATTTTGAAGACCTGGACGGTAGTGAAAATCGCGAGATTATCATTGCTAACCCGACTGACAATGATCCGATTCTGGTGAATGGTACTGAAGTGCCAGGTGGCGAAAGTATCCCCATTCAGGCACCGGGCTTGTCGACGGACCCATCGGATTTCCCCTCGATCACCATTCGCGGCGGACAGGACTTCAGCGGTGACCTTGTGGGCATCACTGTTACGCTGCGTGCTAAAGATACGGACGACGATGATAATCTTGACTACTTTGGCGATAACCCTGGCGTCGAAGAGTCAACTGTCACGCTTAATCTTTTTGTTGAACCCGTGGTCGATGAGCCGACTGTTACGGCTACGGTGACGACCGATGAGGATACGGCGGTCAAGTTCATGGAAGACCTTGGACCTGCCGACGTGCAAGGCACGGAAACCATTACGGGTATCGAGATCAAGGCCGTGCCTGATGGCTGGGTGATCCAGGATCATAATGGCGTTGTTGTTCATACTGGAAATGGCTCAGCCGATTTCACCGTCGACTCGGATGACGTGAACAGCGGTGACTACAAAAACTATACTATCAAGCCGCCGGCGCATGATAGTAACAATACGAGCTTGGATCTGGCTGTTACGGTAGAGGATGAACAGACTGTTAATGGGGTAGTCGTTACAAAAACCGACACATTTACATTGCCTGTCGAAATTCAAGTGCGTCCGGTGGCTGAGGTTGTGGGTGGCGATTCGGACGGCGACGGTACTGATGACCTGACGATCAACCCCGATCATGCCTATACCACAAATGGTTTTGAAGACGAGTGGTTTGCGCTTAACCAAGGCGATTTTGATTTGAAGGACGGCTGGAAAAACCAGGATGATGACGGGTCGGAAAAGACCTACGCCTTGCTGACGCCTGTTTTAGCGGAGGAGGGTGCGTCACAGGGCAACGAGATTGGTTCGTCTATCCGCTATTCCACTGATGGTGGCACTACTTGGGTCACAGAAACCTTTAACGGCAGCGTTCCCATTGAGGTGCCGATGGCATACCTTAATACCGTGCAGTTTAAAGCGGCACCTTTTCAAGCGGCGGTTTATGATATAAAGGTAGAAGCTAAAACAGTGGATACCGATCCTAATGATTCCTCTTATGTCGTTGAAGCCACCAGCGGCGAAGCGACCCTGAGCAATATCTTTATTCATCCGGTCGCTAACCTTGTGACTTTAGCGGTTAAAAATGCTAGGGGTGATGAAGATAGTCAAATTCCTTTGGATATTAAGCCGACTAGTCCTGATGCATCTGAGATTTTTAGGATAATCATTACCGATGTGCCAACTGGTTCTATACTAAATTACAATGGTGTCAACGTAGATGCTGATGGTTCAGGTAATTTTGTTATTGAAAACTTTGATTCTTCTACACCTTTGTGGATTCAGCCGCCTGAACACAGTAATGTAAACTTTACATTAAATGTAACTGCCGAGTCTGTTGATGAGTTTAATGGTGAAACAAGTACTCGTTCAACTAGCTTGCCTTTAAGTGTTCGCGTGCGTGGTGTAGCTGATGAAGCCAGCATTACGCATTCGGCTGCAGAATTTGCCGAAGTAGATATTGATAACGCAAACGGTGAAGTGGCGCTTAGTAGTGTTATTACGCAGGTTGAATCGCCGGACAGCGATGGTTCTGAAACGATTACTTTGAAAATTTCAGGCTTGGATCCGGCGTTTAGTGTCGTGGGCGCTTCTTATTTTGGTGGCACAGGAGCAGGTAGAACTTGGTTAGTTGAAGCGACTAATCTGGCTAATGTAAAAATTAGCGTTCCGCAAAACTTTAGTGGCACTGTTAAGTTTAATGCCAATGCGATTACTACCGAGGATGATGGGGATTCTTTAACAGGGCCAGATACCCCAATTTTGTTTAGAGTGACCCCTTCGCCGGAGGCCACAATTACCCAATCGAGCAGCTTAACGGAAGACAGCTTAGGTAAGGTTGATTTTGATATCCAGCATCAAAATGGTGATACAGATGAAACCTTGAATTCGGTTTGGTTAAACCAAGCTGACATTGATGCAATGGCCATTCAATTCTATTTTGGCAATGCTACGACCACCACTTTACTTCAAGCAGCGAATGATGTCGGTAATACAGAGGTTCAGCTGGATGGCGGTTGGTATAAGCTGAGCGGAACGGCCTTTGATGATATTTACGCCCAAGCAGCGCCTAACTTAAGCGGAAACTTTAGCTTTAAGGTCCGCTATGAAGTGACGGATCCGGTTTCAGATGGTACGACAGGTGGAAGTCTTGGCCCGGTTACTACGCAATCACCGGATACGAATTATAGTCTCGTGGTAAACGCGGTAACTGATACGGTTGAGATCGCGGTGGCGAGTATTGATTCAAGTAATTCAGATTTTACGATGGTTGATAATACGCAAGTAACCGCAACGGGTAATGTGTCCATTACGGTGAATGTTGAAACAGCTAAGGCTGTTGATAGCAATGCCGATAATGAGCGTGATTATGATGGCAGTGAACAATTATTGTTCTTTAGAATTGATGGCGTGCCTAAAGGTGTGACTGTGACAGGTGCTGATTTTATTGGACAGACGTCTGGAAACTTAGACACGGGGCAGTGGCTGCTTGATATGAATCAAAGTTTCGACGGTCCGATAACAACGTCGATTAGTTTTAATCTTGAAGGCTCGGCTGATGAGTTAGCTAATTTGAATCAAAACATCACAATAACCGCCTTTACCCAAGACACTGGGCCTGGCGGACAGGCAGTGGTAACAGAAAGGACGAGTTGGACTTTGGTAACACCTGTTGATCCAAGTGCCTTTAATGCAACAGGTGCTGATACACTTACTCCACCACCTATTAATACATGGCAACAAGAAACATTTAGTAATGCAGACGAAGATGCGTCCTTTAAGCTTGGCGATATTGTTTCAGCTGATGTGGGTTTTACAGAGCCCGATACAACGGATACCTTTACGATTACGCTGACCAGTTTACCTGCGGGTACTGGGGTGACAGGGATGACAGAAACACAAGTAGCTGGTGAGACAGTTTGGACTGCGTCAGGGACAGATCAAGCTGGATTAGAAAGCTTGCTTGATAGCATTCAAATCACACCGCCACAAGATTGGAATGATAATAACCAACCTGGCGGGTTAAGTTTTGATGTCACTTTGACAACCTATGCGCCTAATGGTCAACAAAATGTAAGATCAATAAATGTAGCGCAATCGATTAATCCAGTTACTGATCCGGCAAGCATTGCGATCAATCCGCCAGCCACTGAGGAAGGTGCTACTTCCGAATTTAATATCAGTCTGTCCAATTCAGCAGATGGTGAATTCAGTAATTTGGTTGATGGACGCTTGTATATCCAATTGGATGAAACACTGTTAACTGGACCGGGTAGTTTAGAAGGCACTTTGTCTTACGATGGTTTTGTTTTGGTTTTGGAATCTGTTACGGGTGTGGCAGGTATTACTGATGGCGATTATTATGTGCTTGAAGGTCAGAACATGGCTTACACGCCAGAATTAACTTATAAAGCAGGTGAGTTTGCTAAGGGTGATGTTTCGATCACTGTGTTTGCAAGGGTACAGGAAACGAACTCAACTGAAATCAAGACATCCTCAACGAGTGCAACCATTGAAGTAGCACCGGTAAATAGTGGGTTTGATCTTGCTGCATCCGATGTCGATGGACTTGAAGATAAGCTTGTTGCGTTAAGTATAACCGGTAGTGGATTAGCCGATGCTTCAGAGTCTGTTCAAACAGTTATTTTGCAGGATGTGCGCAATGGTTTCTTGGTTTACTTCGGGCCAAATTCAGGCGACGTTAGCATGGCGACTAATGCAGGTGGTGATGGATCGACGAATGATTGGCTGATTCCGACCACGGCTGGAGAGTTGCCTGGTTTTATTGGATTGATGCCCCCAATAGACTGGAGCGGGAGCTTATCTGATTTAACGCTAAGTGTCATTAGTGGTGAGCCAAGCTTAGACCCACAAATCGATTCAGTGAGCTTTGATGTCACTGTTTTAGGCGTAGCTGACGGTATTGCATTGACTCCAACACTTAGTTTTGGTGTCGAAGGCGATAAGATAGCACTCAACTTAAATGCTAATATGGGTGACCTGGATGGTTCTGAAACAGTAACCTTGACCTTAAGCGGTTTGGGCGAGTTTGCTGCCTTTTATACCAATGGTGGGGCAGATTTGATGAACTGGACCTACGATGTCGGTACTGATACCTATACCTTAGCGGGTATTACACCTGCACAAATTAATGATATTTCGTTTGTACAAGCGGCGCAAGCGATAACGAGCAGCAGCATTACTGTGACAGCAAAAACCATTGATGATAATAGTTTTGCAGGTCAGTCTAATGATGAATCAACAGTATCTTCAACCACGGCGCAAGTCGAGGTTTCAGCTGTTTCGCCGACATCAGGTGACGACACATTGCTCTATTCGGGTCAACCCATAGATGCCTTGGGCGGAAACGACAGCGTTCGGTTACGTTATGGTGAGAGTGTAACGGGAGATAACTTGGCAACTAACCTGAGTAATGTAGAAACGATTAGCATGACAGGTAATGGTGACAATGCGATCAGCGCACTTAGCGTACAAAATGTTATTGACATCACTAACTCAAGTAATGTTTTGTATATTAATGGTGACAGTGGCGATAGTTTGACCTTGAGTGATAACAGTGAATGGACTCTGGGTACGGGTGTTTCGGGTTATAAAGCCTATGTTAATGATTTAGGCACTGTTACTTTGTATGTTGCAGAAGATATTAACCAGTCAGCACCTTTAGAGGATCAATCAGGTATCGTCATCGACGGTATTATCGAGGGGATGTATTACGAAACCAGTTCTGGTTTAACGGGTTATACCGATGCGGAAGGTAGCTTTAATTTCCGTGCGGGTGATAGCGTGACCTTTAGTGTGGGTGGCGTTATCTTGGGTACGGCTTCGCCTGAGGCTTTGGCTGAGGGTCTTCTCTTCCTGCAAGACCTAGCGGGGGTAGAGCGTACCAACCTTAGCAATGACTATGTGCAGAAGATGGCGGTGTTCTTGCAGTCGTTGGATAGCGTTGGCACCACCGAAGACGGTATTCAAATTTCGCAGGCCACGCGTGACACCTTGTCGGCGGTGTCGTTGAATTTGGTGAGTGCGTCGATGGAGGAGGTTGTCGCAACCTTGATTGAAGCGGGTTACGCGCCGGTTAGCGTTGAAGAGGCGATGGAACACGTGCGCGATATGTTGATTATTTTTGATGACAACATTAATGCTGACGACTTTGATTTGTCGGATTTTGCGGTTGATGAGGATTCTTTAGCCGAAACCTTGGCA
The DNA here is from genome assembly GCF_000934765.1 of Thiomicrospira microaerophila. GTDB lineage: Bacteria > Pseudomonadota > Gammaproteobacteria > Thiomicrospirales > Thiomicrospiraceae > Thiomicrospira > Thiomicrospira microaerophila. The sequence goes on from NZ_JYNN01000019.1 coordinate 8,911, forward strand.
TTGATGGCTGAGCAACCAGGCCTGGTTGTGCTGGATGAGGATGCGTTACTCATTGATGCGGCGGCGTTTGCTGAAGTGGCGGATGTTGGTGGTGACGATTTGGCTAGCGCTGATAGTTTACCGGCTTTGGAAGAGGTGTTTGTGTTGGATGAGTCGGCGCCAATTTTTGCTGACGATGAACAGGATATCCCGCTTGGTGAGCTAAAACCGAATGATGGCGATGTGTATATTGATGCGAAGCCTGTGCAAGATCTGGAGGCGGAGGAGACAACGGATTTTTAGTTGAATTAATTATTTAGCTAATTAATTATTTATCGCTGTTGTTTATCAACAGAAGGGCGCGGCAACCAGGCCTGGTTGTCGCGCCTTTTTTTATGTGGTCATTAGTTTGATTAATGTCAGTTTTTGTCGGTATTTAGAAACTGGTCATGATTTAAATTTTCATGTAGAATACTGAGGTAATTGTGTATTAAACGGTTTTTTAGTGGTTGATTGGGATTGGTCAGAGGTGTTGGTCAATTTGTTGTTTTTTGTATGAAGAAGTCTTGTGTCATCTCTCTTTCACATCGTTTCTTTTAAATGCTCACAAAATGCTTCTATTTGTCGTTTAGAATTTGCTTAGGTTATGAACAAAGGTGATGGTTAGGTCATGCGAAAAAAATTAGCTTGTTGGGTTTTAATCGGGAGTTTTGTTGCGCCGGCTTATTCGATGACGCTTGAGGAAACGGTTTCGGAGGCGATTGTGCATAATCCGGAGTTTCGTGCTGAAGTAAAGCGTTATCATGGCCTTCAAGCCGAGGTGCGTGGCGCAAAAAGTGATTTTTATCCCACGATTGATTTGTTGGGGGGTGTGGGTTATGAAGAGGTCAATAATGCGGCGATTGATAATGTCGGCGATGGGTTGATTCGTCGTGAGACGTCTATTCGATTAACACAAAACCTGTTTGAGGGCTTTGGTACGCAGTATGAGGTGCAGCGTTTGCAGTATCGCGTTGATGCGCAGTCTTATACGGTGATGGCGCGCGCGAATGATACGGCGTTGTTGATGGCCGAGGCGTATATTGATTTGATTACCGAGCAGGAGTTGTTGAAGCTGGCGCAGGATAATAAGGATACGCATCAGCGTATTTTGGCGCAAATTATTCAGCGTAATGATGCGGGCATAGGCAATTTGGTTGAGGTGGATCAAGCCAGAGCGCGTTTAGCGCTGGCTGAATCGAATTATGCGGCGGTGCAAAATAATTATTTTGATGCGAAGGCACGTTTTCGCCGTGTTTTGGGGCGTGACCCTGATAATATTTTGGTGCGCCCTGTATTTCGTGCGTCATTACCGAGTGATTTAGAGACCGCCACGCAGATGGCGATGCAAGACCATCCTACCTTACGTTCAGCTAGCGGCGATATCGCTGAAACCCGTGCGCAGTATAAAGCCGCAGATCGTTTTAATTATCCAAGATTTGATTTAGAAGTGGAGCGGACGTTTGATCGTAACCTAGGCGGTGTGGAGGGTAAAAATGAAAACCTCCAGGTGATGTTGCGGATGCGTTATAACCTGTATCGTGGTGGACGGGATTCGGCTGAAAAGCGCCGAACGGTATCGGCCTATCAAGAAGCGTCTGAGATTCGGGATAATACACGTCGTCAAGTGGTCGAAAATTTACGTTATGCGTGGAATGCGCAGGTGTATGTTGGTCGCCAATTGAATTTTATTGAGCAGCACATTAAACTGACGTATGACACTTTAACGGGCTATCGGCAACAATTTACGCTGGGGCGGCGCAGTTTGTTGGATTTATTGAACACTGAGAATGAATATTATGGGGCGACGCGTAATTTAATTAGCAGCGAGGCGGAGTTGCTGAAGGCGCAGTATCGTATTCTTGCGGCGATGGGGCATTTGTTGCCGAGTCTCGATATTGCGTATGGGTTTATCCATACCCAAGACCATCCGGATGAATAACGGTGGTTTATAAAGTAGAGGTACAGAGAAGGCATATGAAAATCTTGAAGAGATGGGTTGGTTTTAATTTTTTAGTCTGGGGTTGGCTGTTGTTGTCTGGCTGTGCGCAGCTTGCTGAGTATACGAAGGCCGATGAAGCCGTTGCGGAAACAAGCCTGCCCTATTGGGTGCTTGATGTGCCAGACGGCCATTGGGTTGCAAAGATTAGCGATGTGGGCGAAGAGGATGGTGCACAGGATCAGGCCGGCGTCTGGGCGGCGGATCTGGCGATGCAGCATCTGTTGGCGCCGTTGAATGATCAGGTTAGGGCGCAGTTCAGTACGCCGTCTGCGGTTGTGGGTGATGTGGTGTTGCTTGAAGCGCAAGTGCGCGAGGTGTTTCGTCAGCAGACACGTGCGACAGCGACTATCGATCTAATGCATGTGCAGACATGGTTTGATCAGTCGGCGGCGGTTTATTATGCGCTGTTTGATTTGGGCGCGTCGACGCAAAAAGCCTTGCTGTTATCGCAGTTACGCATGTTGGATGCGCAGTTGCCAGATTATAAGCATGCGACGTACCGCGGTTCGGAGTTTGAGCAGTTGAGGTCCTTGTCGCCGGTTTTACCCAGCTTGGAGGCACGCCGGGTGTTTGCGCAAATTTGGTTGGATAGATTTGGTGCGTTACCAGCCCTGCCGAATGCACGTATGGCAGAGCTAATGGATTTGCAATTGAGCGCGTTGTTTAGCCGCATGAGTGTGAGTTTGGATGCGTTAACGGCGGAAACCGCGGCGTTTGAATCGGGTTTGCGAGCAGGCCTGGTCAATGCGGGGTTGAATATTTCAGCGCGTCGTCCTTCGTTGATGGTGCGTTATTATATTGAGCAGTATGTCGAGGGGGGCGAAATTGTGTTGGTGAATGATATTGAAATCAACCACCGAGATACGGGGCGTTTGGCGCATTTTGGCGAGGAGTTGGTGTTTGAACTGGCTGAGGGTGAAACCAATGCGCAGGGATTGGATGTGGCTTATGATGCATTGGGTCGTGCCTTGGTGGATTTGATTCTAGCGGACTTGTATAACTATATTGCCCGTTTTAATGCGCATCGGTTTGGACGGGAGGTAGTGGAAAATGGCGATGAGTAGGTTACGCGTTTCACTGTGGTCTGTTTTGTGTGCCGCCCCTTTTGTGTTGGGTATGCAGGGTGCGAGTGCGGAGGTTAATCGGGCGATGTCGTCTTTGGCGCAGCCTTTTGATTCACTTGCTGCGTCGCGCGATTATTATCATGATAAGGATCAAGATGGGGTAGCCACCCGATTCGATCAGTGCCAGGCTTCGATGCAAGGTGTTGCGGTGAATCAGTATGGTTGTGAGCTCGATTCGGATGGCGATGGGGTGTATGATCGCAATGATGCTTGTCCAGATACACCAGCCGGCCGTAAGGTGAATTTTTTAGGTTGTCAGGCGGATACGGATGGGGATGGGGTGTTGGACTTTTATGACCAGTGTCCAGGCACGCCGTTGGGTAGGGTCGTTAATGAGGAGGGGTGTGTGCCTCCGGTTGTGGTCGAACCCGAACCTGTTGTGCCGTTAAGAACGTTTGTTATTTCACATATTGTCTTTGATACGGGTTCGTATTTAATTCGCGCTGACCAGCGCCCTGTTTTAGAGCGCGATGCGGCACAGTTGCAACGCTTAACAGAAAGCGATGTTTTATTGGTAACTGGGTTTACCGATAGTCATGGCTCGGCGGAGGGTAATCTGCAGTTGTCTTGGAATCGTGCGCAGAGTACCAAAGATTATTTAACCAATACCTTTAATATTCCGGCTGGGCAGATTTATATTTTAGGCATGGGGGAAGTTAACCCTATTGCGTCTAATGACACACTTGAAGGGCGCCAGCAGAATCGCCGCATTGAGTTTCAGGTTTTATCGACGGATGCTGTGATGCCAGAGGGGGTTCGGTTGGTGATTCCTGACGAAATGAAAGGACCGTTGCGTTTTACAACGCAACGGTAGGTTTGATCGTATGCAACGCCGCGGCTTTTTGGTTTTAGGTGCGTTTGGGTTGTTAGGCTCGGCGTTGTCTTTTGCCAATAAAGCGCCTTCGATGTTTGGCGAACGTGAACTCGCGCGCGCGCGTGATAAGTATGGCGAACTGGCGGTGCGCCGCTTGCGTGCTTGGCAGGTGTTGGTCGATGAAAATTTATCGCGCCCTGAGCGTTTAAAGTTAACCTTGGTGAATGACTTTTTTGCACAGGTCACCTTGTCGGATAGTAAAACGGTCTGGGGATTGGATAATTATTGGGCTACGCCGGCGGAGTTTTTGGTGAAGGATGCGGGGTCGGCGGTTGATTTTGTGACCGCTAAATACTTTACTTTGGTGGCTCTGGGGGTGGCAGAAAGTAAGTTGTATTTTACTTATGTTACTTCATCGCGTTTACGGCGTCCGCATGTGGTTTTGACGTATTTTCGTTCGGCACGTTCAGAGCCGCTTATTTTGGATAGTTTAACGGATCGCATTCTTCCTGCCAGCGAGCGGGCCGACTTACAGCCGATTTATAGTTTTAATGCGCAGGGCGCGCGTGAGGGTGAGCGGATGCAAGCCGCGGCGTTAGATTCTTGGAATCAGATGCTAAATCGTATGCGTAATGGCGTGATAAATTAATGATGACAGCGTGGCCTGTCAGGATAACTATAGGACATCACAATGACGTTTAATCGACAAATACTGCTTTTTATTACCGTATTGGTGTTGGTATTGTTTTTGGGCACGTTTTCGTTGAACTTATCGAATACAAAGGGTTTTTTGCAAAACCAGTTAACCTCTCATGCTGAGGATACGGCGACGTCTTTGGGGCTTTCTTTAAGTTCTGTGGCGGATTTGGAGAATCCTGCGAGTATTGAGGCGATGGTGAATGCGGTGTTTGATCGCGGACATTATCGTTTGATTGCGCTGCATGATATGGAGGGTGAGCTGGTGTACCAGCGTGAAAATGTGCGCCCTCCGGCAGGGGTTCCGGCGGCTTTTGTATCCGCGCTGACGATTGAGTCGCCGCAAGCACGCGCGCTGGTGCAAAGCGGTTGGATGCCGATTGGTCATTTGACGGTTCAGGCGAATGCGGCCTATGGTTATACGGAGCTGTGGCAGGTTTTTAAAAATTTGTTGATGTGGTTTGGTTTGGCGGCTTTATTAGCGTTGTTGGTTGCGTTTGTGATGATTAAGGCTTTATTGAAACCATTAAAACAGATCGAGCTTCAAGCAGATGCGATTGTAAAAAAACAATATGTGTATCAAGATGATTTACCTGCCACTTTGGAGTTTAGGCAGGTGGTGTTGGCGATGAATAAAATGGTTGAAAAGCTGAAGGATGTGTTTGACCGCGACGCGAAAATGGCGGAGAAATTGCAGCGTATGGCTTATCAGGATTCGGTCACGGGCCTGAGTAATCGTCAGCATTTTGACATGATGTTTGAAGCGCAGTTGATGAGTTCTGAGCAGGCGGATCAAGGTTGCATGGTGTTGGTGCGTGTGGAGGGAATGAAGGCTCTAAACGATCAGTTTGGTTATCAGTTGGGCAATGCGTTTATGCAGGTTTTGGCGACCAAAATGGTTGAGCTTTTGAATGTTGAGGAGGGCATTTATGCGCGCTTAAACGGTTTGGAGTTAATCGCTGTATTGCCAGGCCAGGCGCCTTGTCATTTTAAGGATAAGGCGCAAACATTGGTTTCGCAGTTGCCTGCGTTGATGAGCAAAGCGGGGGTTATGCATGAGGATGTGGCCTTGTCAGTGGTCTTGTTAGATTATGGAACGGGCGACAAGCGTGGGGCTTTAATGGCGCGGCTCGAGTTTGGCTTGGGGCAGCTGGCATCATTAAGTGATCAACAGGTACTGGTGTTGGGGACAACGGAGGCCGATGTATTGAAGGATGCGTCATCACGCCGTTTGATTGAATATGCTTTTGAGCATAATGCGCTTAAGCTGTATCAACAGGTTTCGGTGAATGGTCAGGACGCGGTGCATGACACGGAGTTGTTGATTCGGATGGTTGATCGTGATGGCACAATACGCTCGGCGGCTTATTTTATGCCTGCCATTGAGCGTTTTAATCGTCTGTTGGAGTTGGATTTGTTGGTGGTTGATTTGGCATTGGCTTATCAGTCTCAAAGTGCAACGAAGCCTTTGTTGGCGATCAATCTGAGTCCGCGGTTGTTGCGAGATACTGATGCGTTGGCGACCTTAATCGCTAAATTGAACGAGATACGCGGTGCGCATTTTGCTTTTGAGTTTCCTGAAGTCTGGGTGACAGAAGATGTGGCTTTCTCTAAGTCAGTGATATGGCAGATTCATCAGTTGGGCTATCAGGTAGGTATTGATAACTTTGGTAGTCGCTTCACCAATATGCAATATTTGCAGGATTTACGCCCAGATTATATCAAGTTAGACGGGGCCTTTAGTCGTTGTATTGAATCGGATGAACAAACGGCTTCATATGTTGCTAGCTTATGTGATTTAGCACGTATTCTAGATGTGCCAGTGATTGCAACCGCGGTTGAAACCGAGCATCAGTTGGCGGCCTTTAAACAGGTGGGGATTACCTATTTCCAAGGTTATTTGTTTGGAGCGCCGGCGCCCTTATGAACCATGAAGGTGATGCTCAATGTAACGAAACGTCGCGTCGCCATATCGAGCTAGAGGATGGTTTGCTGGCGTGTTTAGTGCTTTACACGCAGCTTTATCAGCGAGAACCTTTTTCAAAAGATGCTTTAGTTGCCGGTTTGCCGTTTGTATCGAGTAGGTTGTCGCCTGACTTATTTTTACGGGCGGCGGAACGTGCTGGTATTCATGCCGCGTTTAAAAAGCGTGATCTTTCTTGTATTCCTTCCTTAGTCTTGCCTTGTATTTTAGCGCTAAAAGATAACCAGGCCTGCTTGTTAACCGCGATTGATCAGACAGCGAAAACGGCGACCATTATCGCTAGTGATGCCCCAGAAGGAAGTGTGACGGTCGCGTTGGATCAGTTGGCGCAGAGTTATGCCGGTTATGCGATTTATTTGACCAAAAAACACCAGCAGGTCACGAAAAAAGATGCCTTAGTGGCTCGGCGCGATGGGCATTGGTTTTGGCAAACATTTTGGCAAAACCGCGCCATTTATCGTGATGTGTTGATTGCGTCTTTGGTGATTAATCTTTTTGTGCTCGCCAACCCTCTGTTTGTGATGAATGTGTATGATCGGATTGTGCCTAACAATGCGCTGGAATCCTTGTGGGTGTTAGCGCTAGGTGTCAGTGTGATTTATGCGTTTGATGTGCTCTTAAAATATCTGCGCACCTATTTTTTAGAGGTGGCAGGCAAGAAGAGTGATGTGATTATGTCGTCGCGCTTATTCGAGCAAACCTTGGGTTTGACGATGGCGAATCGTGGCGGTACGGTAGGTGGCTTTGCGAATAATTTAAAAGAATTTGATAGTATTCGCCAATTTTTTACTTCTGGTACGCTATCAACCCTTGTCGATTTGCCTTTTTTGGTTATTTTCTTATTGGTGATTTATTTTATCGCCGGCGATATTGTTTGGGTTCCGATTATTATCATCGCAATTATTGCTTTGTATAGTTTGATGATGTTGCGGCCGATTCAACGTAGCATTGAGGCCACCTATGAGGCGCAAAACCAGAAAAATGCGGTGTTGATTGAGAGTTTAACCGCGATGCCGACGATTAAGGCGATGGGCGTGGAGTCGGTTGCGCAATGGCGCTGGGAACAAGCGGTGGGTGAGATTGCACGCACGAGTTTGAAGGCCAAAATGTTGCAAAGTTCTATTTCACGCATGACGGGCTTTATGCAGCAGATGAGCATGGTCGCGGTCGTGGTAGCCGGTGTGTATATGATTACCGAGGGTGATTTGAGCATGGGCGCGTTGATTGCGGCGGTGATTTTAAGCCAGCGTGCGATTGCGCCGATGGGGCAAATAGCGAATTTGGTAACCCAGTATGAGCAAACCAAAACGGCCTTAGGAGTGCTGAATGAATTGATGCAGCGTGAGGTGGAGCGTCCACTGGATAAGCATTTTATTCAGCATCCGGTGTTCGAGGGCGGGATTGAGTTTGTGGATGTGACCTTTACTTACCCCGGTGAAACGACGCCTGTTTTGAAAAATGTATCGTTTAAGATCAATCCGGGTGAAAAAGTGGGCATTATTGGGCGGATTGGTTCGGGTAAGTCAACGATTGAAAAATTGGTCATGGGCTTTTACTCTGTCGATTCGGGTAGCATTTTGGTTGATGGTATTGATATTAATCAATTAGACCCGGCGGAGTTGCGCCGCCATATTAATTACGTACCGCAGGATGTGGTGTTGTTTAGTGGCGATATTCGGCAAAACATAGCGTATCGCGCGCCCTATGTTGAGGATGAGGTGATTTTACGTGCAGCGAAGGTAGCGGGCGTGGATGAGTTTGTGAAACGTCACCCCAAAGGCTATGGGTTTGAGTTAAATGAGGGGGGCACCAACCTGTCAGGCGGTCAGCGGCAGAGTATTGGGATTGCGCGTGCGCTGTTATTGGATGCGCCATTTTTGTTATTAGATGAGCCGACCAATGCGATGGATTCAAAAACTGAGCAGGATTTGCTCTCGCGTTTAGCGCAACATCAAAGTACGAGCACGCTTTTGTTAGTGACGCATAAAATGACGGTTCTCCAGCTGGTCGACCGGGTGTTGGTGATCGAGCAAGGGCGCTTGGTAGTGGATGGTGAAAAGCAGGTTGTGCTGAAAAAGTTACAAGCACAAAACGCTCAAGCAAAACAAGGTGGCGCGGATGTCTAAACGCGTTTCGAATCAAGACCTGCAATTTATGTCGAGTTTAAGCCAAGCCGCGTTGGAAAAGCCGACGCGCGCATCGCGGATTATGGTCTGGGTTATTTTATTGGTGGTGGCCTGGTTGTTGGTGTGGGCTAACATGGCTGAGCTGGATAAAATTGTGCGCGGTGAGGGAAAGGTGGTGCCTTCAAGCCGCATACAGGTCGTGCAGAACTATGAGGGCGGGATTGTAGAGCGCCTGTTTTTTCAAGAGGGCGACTTGGTGGCGCAGGGTGATGTGTTGTTGCAGTTGGATAACACGCAGTTTGCCAGTAGCTTTGGTGAAAAAACCTTAGAGTTGTTAGCCTTGCGTGCAAAAAGTTTGCGGTTGGAAGCGGAGTCAGAGGTCGCACGCAGATTGAGTTTGCCAGTCAATTTTGACAGTGTGTTCGAACAACAGGTGTATGAACGTGAGCAAGCGTTGTTTCAAAACCGTCAGCGACAACTTCAATCGTCGCTCGAGATTGTACGTGAACAACAAATTCAACATCGTACCGAGTTAGATAATGCGTTTGAGCAGGAGAAGCAGCTAGCTAGGTCGCACAACTTGTTAAACCAAGAAATTGAAATGATGCGCCCTTTAGTGCGTCAAGGTATTGCACCTGAAATTGATATGTTGCGTTTACAGCGTGAGGCGAATGATACCTTTGGCAAGCTTAATGCCGTGCGCCAATCTATTCCACGTTATGAGTCTTTAATCAAAGAGAGTGCATCACGGCTTGATGAGATTCAGCAGAAGTTTAGCAATGAAGCTAAAGAGGATTTGAATTTCACATTAGCGCAAATATCCCAGTTGGAAAGTGTACAGGTGGCGCTAGAAGATAAGGTAGTGCGGACAGCGATTAGAGCCCCTGTGGGCGGGGTCATTTCTGAATTACTGGTGAGTTCTCTCGGTGAAGTAGTGCAGCCGGGGAGCGATATTGTGAAAATTGTACCTGTTGATGATTTTTTGGTGTTAGAAACCAAAATACAGCCTTCAGATATTGGGTTTATTTATTCGGGATTAAAAGCACGTGTGCGCTTTACGGCGTATGACTTTTCCATCTATGGCGCGCTGGATGGTTATGTAGAACGGGTGTCGGCGGATACGGTAACCGATGATCAGGGCAACAGTTATTATGTTGCGCGGATACGTACCCATAAAAATTATTTAGGGCAAGAGTCAGCGCCTTTGCCTTTAATGGCCGGGATGGTGGCAAGTGTGGATGTGATTGTTGGTAAGCAGACCGTGCTGGATTATTTAATGAAGCCGATTTTAAAAACCAAAGATACGGCACTGAGGGAGTCATAGCGTTTGTGAATTCAAGGTCAGTTGTTTTATTTTCATCAGACACGGATGTTTTGGCTTATTGGATGGCGTGTGTCGATGAACTACAAACCTGTAGCCAATCACCTGCGGCCTGTTTGGGCTTAAAGGATAGCTGGGACGGGGTGATCGCACTGCTTCATTTAGAAAAACCGGAGGGCTACATTGAGTTGTTGCCGCCGCTTATCGAGCAGGGTGCGTTGGTCGTGGTGTTGGTGGATGCGGTGGATGTCGATCAGGGGGTGGCGCTGTTCCGTCAGGGTATAAAAGGCTATCTTGAAGCCCTTGAGCAACCTGGTGTATTGATACGTGCGATTGAATTGGTGAAGCAAGGGCGTGTTTGGTTAGGTCAAGACATTATGTCGGCGTTGATAACAGGGTTGCATCATCCAAAAAAAGAGGGCGGTGATGTAGATGCTATGCCGCGCTGGGATCAAGGCCTGACTGACCGAGAGCGAGATGTGGCGAGAGGAATACTCGCCGGACAATCTAATAAGACCATTGCCGATGCGCTCTGTATTGCTGAGCGCACCGTTAAGGCGCATATTCATTCTTTATTTCAAAAAAAACAGGTTAAGGATAGGTTAGCGTTTGTATTAAAGTATCAGGCGTCCTCAAGTAATTGACAGTACTCCTATCCTAGTACTTCACACCGCTGAATGGATTTGATTTTGCCATTTTTGAAGGCTGTCTTTGGCCATTTTATCGACGGTGATCATATCGAATATGCTGCGCGCTTGGTTATCTATCAGCCATTGATTTAGGCTATGTCCAAAGGCGCAAAATACATCATAATCTGTATTTCCTAGTGCTAACAGGCTAAAACGCAATCGGCTTAAATCTAAGTTCGACTTTTTCATTTTCCTTGAAAAACCAACCGCATGATCCGGCGCACGACCATCGCCAAACGTTGAAACAATGATCAGGGCCTGCCGAACCCCTAATAAAGAAGTGGGTTGAATCTGCGCAAGCGAGGTAAGGGTAACAGTCTGATTGGCTTGAATCAGCTGGCTAACCGTTTGCTCGGCTAGTTTTTTCGCACGACCACTCTGGGTAGCATAGAGCACCACCCAATCTGTATTCTGCATTTGAATTTCAAGTTCACTCGGCGCTGATTTTAGGCCAATCAAATCGCGGAATGTTTGCCAATAGGATGAAAGCATACTGTGCCTTTGTCTTTACGTTGATATAGTCTAAAGTGATTTGTGCGCTCAATCTAGCAATGAATTCACATATTACCCGTTCAAACCTATATCTCACTTCCATGCTGTGCGTCACGGTGTAATGGTCTAATTAAGTTACGAAAACGCGTTATTCCGGCGGAGGAGGCCGGAATCTAAAACCGACGGCACACAACCTCAAGAGATCCCGGCCTTCGCCGGGATGACGTTCAATAAGCCAGCGCTTTGTTCTCGATCCCAAGGCGCTTTCACGTTAAACGTCATTGCCATTAAGCTTAGAAAATACCCGTCATTGCGAGAAGCACAGCGACGCGGCAATATCGAGCCAACCGCACGCTGGTTCAAGAGATTGTGTGTGCTCTTAATATTTTTTAGTTGATCAATCTTTGATAGCTTTAAAGTAGCTGGTAGGCTACAATTTTCGCATGAAATATAAAATTCTAACAACTAGCACTTTTGATAAATGGCTCTCTAAGCAAAAAGATAGGCAAGCTGTAAGAGCTATCGCCATGCGCATTGCTAGAGCAGAACAAGGCAATCTTGGCGATTCCGAGCCCGTTGGGGAGGGTGTGAGTGAAATGCGTATTTTCACAGGAAAAGGCTATCGAATTTATTACACAGTTCGCGGTGAAACTATTGTATTGCTTTTGAACGGTGGCATCAAAAGTAGTAAAAAGCAGCAGCAAGAAGATATAGCCAAAGCAAAACAAATCATGCAAGAAATAGGAGAGTAACACATGGCAGAAAAACTAAAACCATTTAACCCGTTTGATTATTTTGAAACAAAAGAAGAAATTAATGCTTATTTAGAAGAGTGTTTTCGAGATGAGGACCCTAATGTATTTGTCAATGCATTGGGTCACTTGGCGAAATATCATGGGATGGGTGAGGTATCAAAGGCAACGGGTTTAAACCGTGAGAGCCTTTATAAAACGTTCAGCGGTAAAGTTCAGCCGAAGTGGGACACGATTGCACGAGTTATGCGGGCGCTGCATGTAGATATGACGGTAGCGGCTTAAGAATTTTACTCGTTCCCACGCTCCTGCGTGGGAATGCATACCAACCTACCAGTCACGTACAACATCGAGCAAACTCGGTTGCCCGGCATAATTCCGTGCGCTGGAATATCGCCAATGCTCCGCTAAATCAACATAGCCTCGTTTAACAGGATTTTGATGGATATACTCAAGCTTTTGCCGCATCATCGCATCATTTTGCACCCACTCAGGGTGGTAACCTTCTTGCCAGAACTGAAAGTTCCGTTCTGATTTATGCGCTTTTTTATAAAACGCAAATTGGTCTAATAAGGTTTTCACCTGTTTTTGCTGTAATAAGGCTAAACACTGCTTGGCGGTAAACTGTTTAAACCTTGCCATATCCCTTGCTAGATCATCACTTTGTACAACCATGTGAATATGATTTTCAAGAATCACATAGCCAAAAACTATCAAGCCTTCTGACTGTAAAAATCGCAAGCTATCCAGCACAATTTCAACGGTTTCTGGGCGGGTAAATACCGGAATCCAATGCAAAACAGTACAGGTTACAAAATGGGGTAAACGCTTATCTACCACCTGATAACGACTGCGCCCCATCTAACCCATACTCCTTCATTACAATTAATCCTCAACGCACTACTGACAGCCTAAAAACACTTGTAAATTAATCGCTATCTGTCTGCATTCCCACGCAGGAGCGTGGGAACGAGAAATAGCTTAACAATTACAACTTGAATTATTTGTATTAATTACTCACTTTTACTTCTACCGGAATAGTAACCAGGCTTGGTCTTTTTGCTTTTTGATCTATGAGGTTTTTTAGGGCAATCATTAGGCCCAGGGCGATGAAGGCGCCGGGTGGGAGGATGGCGAGGAGTACCGGGTTGTAGCTGTCGGGCAGGTAGAGTGTCCAGTTTTGTGCGACTTCGCCAAAGATCAGGTCGGCTTGGTCGAATAGGGTGCCGTTTCCGATGATTTCGCGGACTGCGCCTAATAGGATTAGAACCAGGGTAAAACCTATGCCGATAAACAGGGCGTCAACGATGGATTTGTCGAGGGTGTTTTTGGAGGCGAAGGCTTCGGCGCGCGCGAGGATGGCGCAGTTGGTGACAATGAGCGGTATAAAAATGCCTAAAATTCCATGTAGCGTATAGAAATAAGCATGCATCATCATATCAATCACGGTCACCGCGCAGGCGATAATCGCGATAAACACGGGAATACGGATTTCAGAGGGCACATGGTGGCGGATGAGTGAAACCAAAATATTCGACGTGAGCAGCACCGCCATGGTGGCCAAGCCAAGCCCTAAGCCGTTTACGCTATTATTGGTAACGGCGAGTAGCGGGCATAATCCCAGTAGCGCGACCAAGGCTTGGTTGTTGTTCCAGAGCCCTTTTTGTGCGATGTCTTGGTAGTCGTGCCATTTTTGTTGCCAAACGTTAGTCATAGAGTTGCGCTCCTTGTTGGTTGACATACTCAAGGGTGTTTCTTACCGCACCAACGATGGCGCGGGGGGTGATGGTCGCGCCGGTGAATTGGTCAAATTCGCCGCGATCACGTTTGACCGCCCAGCGGCGTGCGTTGTCGGTGGTAAGGTTTTTGCCATTAAAACTCAGTATCCAGTTGTCTTTTCGCAGTTCGATTTTATCACCAAGTCCCGGTGTTTCGCGATGACTCAGTACACGCACGCCCGCCACCGTTCCATCAGCCAATACGCCAACTAATAAATAGATGTTGCCACTATAGCCATTGGGGGCAATAGTTTCTATCACCAGGCCTGCTGGTTGGTTGTCGAGGCGAGCGCGATAGATGCGGGTTTGGTTTGCACCTAAAAATTCGGGCGCTTCGACTTCAATGCTATCTTCGATCAGTGAATTGTTATAGCGTTCAGCAGGCATCACTTGGTTGATCGTTTGCAGCAGGGCAAGGCGCTCGGCTTCCGCAATTTTCGGTTTTGTGAATGCATTGACTCCAATCAATAACCCAACACTCACCACCACAAACAGGCTAAGCAAACCAGCGGCACGTAACATAGTTTGTTGAAGATTTAGTTCTGACTTCATGGTTGCGTTTTTATGTCCTGTTGAATCATTTCACGCAGCAGACTATTGATCAGTGTTTGATAACCGACATGCTGTTCTTTAGATTTCTTTTTAAAATACAATAAAATATCGTTATCTAGTCGTAAAGTTGTTGCAATTTTTTTAGGCTGATAAAACCGACCACGCACCCCTTTAGAAAAATCATAGTCTGATGCAAGTTCAAAGTCATCTAGTTCAGCGCGTTGTTCAATAGTTCTCATAAATAGCTCGCTCTTTGTTATTGGCTTCATCGGTTATGTCCTAGTACTCTGGGTTGGGTGTAGCGGTCGATGAGTGGGACGGCGATATTGAGTAGGAGGACGGCAAAGGCGATGCCGTCGGGGAATGCGCCCCAATTACGAATCACATAGACTAATACCCCGATGCCGGCGGCATAAATTAGGCGACCTAGCGGTGTGGTGCTGGAGCTGACGGGGTCGGTGATAATAAAAAATGCCGCTAGCATGGTGCCGCCAAACAGGAGGTGGAAGCTAACAGGGGCATAGAGGTCGGGGTTGATGCTATGGAATATCCATGCCATCAAGCCCAGTGCGCCTAAGAAGCCTACCGGATATTGCCAGCGAATCGTGCGGGTGTAAATCAGCCAAGCCCCGCCAGCCAAAAAGGCGAGGTTAATCCAACCCCATGCCGTGAGGTTCCACCAGCCGGTTTCCAAATAGGGTGCTTGCAGCATTTGCTGTGCGCTTACGCCTTCTTGGATGCCAGTTTTGACCGCACTTAATGGGGTGGCACCGGTAAAGCTATCAATTGGTGCGTGTGC
The DNA here is from genome assembly GCF_000934765.1 of Thiomicrospira microaerophila. Lineage (GTDB taxonomy): Bacteria > Pseudomonadota > Gammaproteobacteria > Thiomicrospirales > Thiomicrospiraceae > Thiomicrospira > Thiomicrospira microaerophila. Next base: position 24,058 of record NZ_JYNN01000019.1, read on the forward strand.
AACCGCACCAAATAGGATGTGGTTAAAGGATTCCCAAAAGCTTAAGCTGTAACCCGCAATTTCTTTGGGCAATGTCCACTGGGTCATTTCCGCTGGAAATGAAATTAATAAAAACGCATAGCCCAACATCGCAGGGTTGAACGGGTTATAACCGAGCCCACCGTAGAGATGCTTACCGAATACCAGTGCAAACGCGCTGCCAGACACAATCACCCACCAAGGTGATTCGGGTGGGATGCAAAAGACCAGTCCGGTTACGGTAATCAGAGCACTAAAGTCGGTGACATTGGGTAAAACTGGCTTGTCGCGCAGTTTAAGCATGACATATTCAACCAGCAGCGCGGTGGCAACGGCCAAAAACCATTGGATGATAATGCCATAGCCAAACAATAAAATATGCGCCAGCAGCGCGGGGAAGGCGGCGAGTTGCACTTGCAACATCACTTTCTGCACCGAACTGTTATTGTGGGCAAAGGGGGAGCTGGTGTAAATAGATTTCACTTTGCAGTTTCCTGTTGGGCTTTTTTAGCGGCGGCGCGCGCTTTAGCGGCTTCCATTGCCGCTTTACGTTTGTCTTCAACCGATAGTTCGGGTTTTTCTGATTCTTGTTTTGGTTGATCTGTGGATAGTTCAGCCTGGGCTTTTTTAGCGGCGGCGCGCGCTTTGGCCGCTTCCATTGCGGCTTTGCGTTTGTCGTCAGAGGCGGCAGCGGGTTTTTCGGCTGGCTGCGTTTGTTCAGGGCTAGCTTTAGCGGCTTGCTGTCTCGCTTTTGCCATTTGAATTGCGCGCTCGCGTGCACTTAGTTTTGGCGCGTCTTCACGGTTAGATTCTGCTGTTTGATGAGCAGGTTGCGCGGTTTTTTTATCCTGCGTGTCTTGTGCGGCTTGTTGTTTTACTGCAGCTTTTTTTGCTGCCAGCTTGGCATCACGTTCTTGTTTATCGCGCTCAATCCGAGCTTGACGCGCTTCATGGCGTTGTTTGGCTTGTTCGGTGAGTTGTGCTTGGGCTCGAATTTCGCGCACTTCTGACTTCGCATGACGATAGTATTGTACTAAGGGAATATGGCTAGGGCAGACAAATGAGCAGCAACCACATTCAATACAATCAAATAAATTAAGCTTTTCCGCTTGTTCATATTCATGCGCTTGCGCATGCCAATAAAGCTGTTGTGGTTGCAGGTTAATCGGACAGGCATCCGCACATTCACCACACCGAATGCAGGCCATCGGTGCCTGAACCGGCTCGGGCGGGTTGGCTAAAATGCAATTGGAGGTTTTGACCACGGGTACATGGTTGTCGGCCAGTTTTACCCCCATCATCGGCCCGCCCATAATGAGCGGGTAATCAATCGGTTGCTTGGGTTTGGCTAGCGCAATCAGCTCGTCAAACGGTGTGCCGAGTAGGGCATTGATGTTATAGGGTTGTTCTAAGCCGAGTCCGGACACGGTAACAAACCGTGACACCAACGGCTGGCCTTTGTCAACCGCATGAGCAATGGCTCTGAGGGTGGCGATGTTCATCATCACAATACCTATGTCGATCGTGTGTTTGCCACTTGGCACTTCAATCCCTAGCACTTCTTGAATTAATTGTTTTTGACCACCCATCGGATAAACGGTGGCGACTTCAGTAATCGTAATCTGGCTATCGGCGCAGGCCTGGCGCATCGCTTCAATCGCTTTGGGTTTATTATTTTCAATCGCGCAAACCACATGGGGTATGCCAAACATCTGCGCGACTAACTGCGCACCGCGAATAATCTCATCGGGGTGCGTTTGCATCAGCATGTCATCACAAGTGATAAACGGCTCACATTCTGCGCCATTAATAACTAAATGTTCAACCAGGCCTGGTTGATTAGGTAGCTTTGCGAAGGTTGGGAAACCCGCGCCGCCCATACCGACAATACCGGCATTTAAAATTAATTGTTTGAATGCTTCTGGGGTTTGAGGTGGCGTGTTGACCGCTAAAACATTCGTTATCGCGCTGTCGAGTCCATCGGGTTCAATCACAATGCAGGGTTGCGCCAAGCCTGAAGCATGGGGGAGAACGCGCGGTTCAATCGCTATAATTTTTCCCGAGGTGGGGGCATGAACGGGCGCACTTAAACCCTTTGCAGCTTGGGCAATCAGTTGGAATTTTTTGACCGATTCGCCGAGCTCAACACAGGGTAAAGCCGGTAACCCCATGTGTTGTTGCAGGGGCAGAATCAGCTGTTTGGGAATATAGCCTTCGCGCAGCGGTTGGCGCAAGGATAATTCTTTATTGTATTTTGGAAATACGCCGCCATGAAACCGATACAGCAGGCGTTTTGCCATAGGGTAGAGTGGGCTTAGCGTTTTAACAAGCTGAGTTAAGAATCCACGGGTTTTCATTGCGCTGACTCCGCAGCCGATTTGGGGTCGGGCCATTTCCAGGTTTGAGGCGTGGGTTGTTCAAATACCATATCAATACAATCCACAGGGCAAACAGGAATGCACAATTCACAGCCGGTACATTCTTTTTTAATCACGGTATGCATCATTTTGGTCGCGCCAACAATTGCATCCACGGGGCAGGCTTTAATGCAGAGCACGCAGCCGATACATAGGTCTTCGTTGATCAGCGCCACCATTGGCGGTTTAGGTTCGGTGGCTTCCGCTTGCATGGGTTTGGGTTCTACTTGAAGCAGTTCGGCGATTTCTAGCATGGTCGGTTCGCCACCTGGAATGCACAGATTTACTTCAGCTTCGCCTTTGGCTAGGGCTTCGGCATAGGGTTTGCAGCCAGGATAACCACATTGACCACATTGTGTTTGCGGCAGTTTTTTGTCGATTAGCTCGGCGACGGGGTCGCCTTCGACTTTAAAGCGTACTGCGGCATAACCCAGTAATAGTCCAAAGGCTAGGGAGAGTCCAAGAAAAATTAAAATTCCTGCCAATGCACTCATTAAACCAGCCCACCAAAGCCCATAAACGCCAAGGACATTAAGCCTGCGGTAATCAGCGCTATTGGAGCACCTTTAAATGGTCTAGGCACATCACCGGCCTCAATGCGCTCACGCATTGAGGCAAATAACACCATCACAAGGGTAAAGCCGACCGCCGCGCCAAAACCATAGAATGCGGATTCGATAAAGTTATGCCCTTCGCCGATGTTGAGTAGCGCGACACCGAGCACCGCGCAGTTGGTGGTAATCAGCGGCAGATAAATCCCCAGCACTTGATAGAGCGCCGGGCTTGATTTGTGAATTGCCATTTCAGTAAAACCCACTACGGCGGCAATCGACAGGATAAAGCCAATGGTTTTGAGGTATTCCAGTTCAAACGGAATCAGCAGGTAGGTATAGAGCAGATAACTCATCACTGACGACAGCGTGAGCACAAAGGTTGTCGCCAACCCCATGCCGAGAGCGGCATCCGTTTTTTTGGACACACCCATAAACGGGCACAAGCCAAGAAACTTGACCAGTACAAAATTATTCACCAATACCGTACTAATTAAAATAATGACATATTCAGTCATGGGTTGCTCAGGTTGTTAAAAAAGGATTGATCATTTAAGTTAAACCAGCAAGTTTGTATCGACAAAGCCGTTATCGTGCATTTGCTTCATCTCGGTTAAACTTGTAATCAGCAGGTAGCACGCCACCCGCACTACTTAACGAAGTAAAAAGGTCTTTGTTGTTTTTAGGTGGCTGTTGCTCAAATAAAACGATGACCTTTGCTGTTTTGTTATTCGCCTGCGCTTGCAGCTCCGGTGGTATTTCAACGACACCGTCATGAATAATCGCTTCAAATTCGATTGCTTGCATCGTTATATCCTCTTAGGGTTAATTACTAGAGATAGTGATGTTAGTTATACTAAATCAAAAAGAGTTTAGCTAAGTGTAAATAATTTAGTTAATGCAGGAATCACTGTTACCACAATCACAATCGCTAACATCCATTGGACTAAGCTAATTTTGTAGCCTAATCTGTCTTCTAGTTTCTCAAGTCGATGGTCAAAGTGCTCTTTGCTAACCAAACCTTCTTGCGCTTTGGCAATGTTCTTAACAATAGACTCTGACTGCTCAGCTGTTAAGCCTGATTTCTTTAAGCTTTCTACTAGTTCAAGCGTATCAAATGTAATGGTGGACATAATTTACTCCAGCGCTAACTAATTAAACTAAAAACTATTTAACCCGCATGCCTGGTTGGGCGCCTTCGTCTGGGTTTAGGATGAATAGGTCTTTGCCGCCTGGGCCTGCCGCCAGTACCATGCCCTCGGATAAACCGAAGCGCATTTTGCGAGGGGCTAGATTGGCGACCATGACGGTCAACTTGCCGATTAAGTCTTCTGGTTCATAGGCCGATTTAATGCCCGCGAACACCTGACGCTCACCCAAGCCAATATCCAGCGTTAGTTTAAGCAGCTTGTTCGCTTCGGGAACGGCTTCGGCATTGAGAATTTTAGCAATACGGAAATCAATTTTAGCAAAGTCTTCAATACTGATTTCAGGTGCAATTGGATCGAATGCGGATTGAGCAGGTGCGGCGGCAGGCTCAGCGACAGGCGCGGGTTTAGTGGCTGTCGCTTGTAAGGTTTGTTTTGAGTCTTCTAACATTTTTTCAACCTGTGTCATGTCTAAACGCGTTAATAAGGCTTGGTAAGGCGCAATTGTGTGAGCGCGTAAGGGTGCCTTGGCAGAATCCCAAGACCATTCGGTTTCATTAAAGAATTCACGCGCCTTGGCACTGGTTTCCGGTAGAACCGGGGCGAGGTAAATCATCAACAGGCGGAACAGGTTTAAGCCCACACTGACCGATTCATGTAACTCAGCCTCTTTGCCTTCTTGTTTAGCTAACACCCATGGTGCGGTGTCGGCGATATATTCATTCGCTTTATCGGCTAGCGCCATAATATCGCGCATGGCTTGGCTGTATTCGCGGTTTTCATACAATTGCGCAATCGCTTCACTTTTCGCTGAGAACGAATCAAACAAATTTTGCGCTTCTGACGACCAGGCCTGGTTGAGTTGACCCTCAAAACGCTTGGTGACAAAGCCCGCACAGCGGCTGGCGATATTCACGACTTTGCCAATCAAATCGGAATTTACACGCTGAACAAAATCATCGAGGTTTAAGTCCAGATCATCAATCCGGCTATTGAGTTTAGTCGCAAAATAATAGCGTAGATATTCAGGGTTAAGATGCTTTAAATAGGTGCTGGCCATTATAAAGGTGCCACGCGACTTGGACATCTTGGCACCATCGACGGTTAAAAAGCCATGTGCGAAAATCGCCGAAGGGGTTCTAAAGCCTGCGCCGGCTAACATCGCCGGGAAGAATAGCGCGTGGAAATAGACAATATCCTTGCCTATAAAGTGATACAACTCCGCGTCGGAATCCTTCGCCCAATAGTCATCAAAGTTGATATTGTTTTTATCGCAATAGGCTTTAAACGACGCTAAATAGCCAATCGGCGCATCTAACCAGACATAGAAAAACTTCTGGTCTTCACCAGGTATTTCAAAACCAAAGTAGGGCGCATCACGGCTAATATCCCACTTTTGTAAACCCGATTCGAACCATTCGCTCAGCTTGTTGGCGATTTGGGTTTGTAAGTGACCACCTTGGGTCCATTCTTTTAGCATCGGTTCAAAGTGACCCAACTCAAAGAACAAATGTTCGCTGTCCTTCTCAATCGGCGTCGCACCCGATACTACCGATTTCGGATCCTTGAGTTCAGTGGGGCTATAGGTTGCGCCACACACTTCGCAGTTGTCGCCATATTGATCTAGCGCACCACATTTTGGGCAGGTACCTTTGATAAAACGGTCCGGCAAAAACATTTGTTTTTCAGGATCAAACGCCTGTTTAATCGTTTTACGGCTAATGTGGTTGTTGGCTTTTAGCTGGTTGTAAATATAGCTGGCATAAAAACGGTTTTCTTCGGAATGGGTGGAGTGATATTGGTCAAACGCAATATTAAAGCCAGCAAAATCTTGTTGATGCTCTTGAGAAATCCGCGCAATCAGTGCTTCAGGCGTAATGCCTTCGGATTGCGCGCGTAGCATAATCGGGGTGCCATGCGCGTCGTCAGCGCACACATAAATACAGTTGTGGCCACGTTGTTTCTGGAAACGTGACCAAATATCGGTTTGAATGTATTCCACCAAATGACCCAGGTGAATCGGGCCATTCGCATAGGGAAGCGCACTGGTAATTAAGATTTTTCTGACCGAACTCATTGCCTTATCCGTTGTTATAGAAATTTAGCCCGCTATTATAACGCCTGAGCAGGCTTTGAGTGATGGATTCTAGCTATTCTCGATCACAATTTTTGGGAAGGCGGCGCTGTAGTTTCGCTTGCTGTCAGCTAATTGACCACTAATTTTAAAGCTGATCTCGCGATACTTGTTAGCATAGGCGCCATCCGGTTCGGCCACCATGCTGGGTTTGCCTTGGTCGGCCTGTTGGCGAATCGCCATCGCCAGTGGCATCGCGCCTAAAAATGGAATCTTATAGGTTTCGGCAAGTTTTTCTCCGCCTTGCTCACCAAAAATCGCTTCCTCATGGCCGCAATTTGAGCAAATATGGGTGCTCATGTTTTCAATAATGCCGAGGACAGGGATATTAACCTTTTCAAACATCTTGTACGCTTTTTTAGCGTCAATCAAGGCTAGGTCTTGCGGTGTGGTGACAATCACCGCACCGGTGACAGGGATTTGTTGGGCAAGCGTGAGCTGCACATCGCCCGTACCTGGGGGTAAGTCAATAATCAAATAATCCAAGTTATCCCAAGCGGTTTCCTTCAAAAGCTGGGTGAGGGTTTGGGTCACAATTGGCCCGCGCCAAATCATCGGTGTGTCTTCTTCGATTAAAAAGCCAATTGACATGGCTTGCAAACCATGCGCTTGCATGGGCTGCATGCTTTTGCCGTCTTCGGAGCTGGGCTTGCCATGCAAACCTAGCAAGGTCGGCAGGCTAGGGCCATAAATATCCGCATCTAACACACCAACGCGTGCGCCTTGTTCAGCCAGCGCTAGGGCAAGGTTGATGCTGGTGGTCGACTTGCCTACGCCACCTTTTCCCGAACCCACCGCAATAATATTCTTGATTTGCGGTAGGGCTTGAACGTTTGGCTGGGTTTGGTGGGCTTTTATTTTAATTTGGTGGTGGATGCGTATTTGGTCTAGGCCTTCAATTTGGCACAGTAGGTTACTCAATTTTAATTGGGTTTCCGCCTGCAAAGATTTGGCGGGGTAGGGCCAGTTCAGTGTAAAGGACAGGGTGTTTTTTTTAAAACTCAATGATTGTATGCTGTGAGCCGTATTTAAATCGGTGCTCATATAGGGTAGCGTGAAATCGACTAAGCTGTTGTCGATGTCTTTTTTTAGTTGTTCACTGATACCATCACCAAATAAACGATTTAATAACCCCATTGTTCACTCCAAAGTGTAAAAATAATTCTCGACTAATTTTATCAGGAATTAATTCTGTGTGTGACAGATTTAGCCCTGTAGATAGGGCAAACGCATCTTAAGTAAATAATAAATCAACAACTTAAAAACAGGTCTCGCTCGCACGCTACCCCCCCGTCATTCCGGCGAAGGCCGGAATCTAAAACCTACGACACAAAACCTCAAGCGATCCCGCCCTAGGCCGGGATGATGTACATAAAACTCGCGGCAACCTCTTGCGGGCCTAAGCCTGTCGCACTTAACCCGCGAACCTTACTGTTTCAGTGCGACCTGTATCATTAGTTGTAAGCTATCACGCCCCATATAGCGATTGAGCTTAGGCTGATATACGCATTTCACCCAGTCGTGCTGTGTAAAGGGAAGGGCATCGCCAGCCTGATCCAGTGCGCCAAAATACACGGCCTTTATCGGTTGATTCGCGTTCTCAGGTAGCAACCTTAGGCTTAAATGCGTTTGGGTTTTACCAATAGGGCGAACATCCAAAACCTTAAATTTGCCCTCAAATTGTGGCTGGGGCCATTCCCGGCCATAAGGTTCAAGTTGGTCAATTTGAAAAACTAAATCTAGATTGAGGTGCGCGGCCTCCAGCTCACCATCGGTTTCAATCACCGGGCTAGGAATGCGCTCGCCCAACTGTATTTTTACCGCTTGTTCAAGTAATTCGGTAAAGCGAGGGTAGTCGTCAAGTTTGATTTGACAACCCGCCGCGCCCTTGTGACCGCCTTTCGCGATGAACAGACCGGGTTGTTGCGCTTCGATCCAATTAAAGGCTTGAATTAAATCCATTTCCGGAACCACACCCCGCCCACTGCCCGCTAAGGTACCATCATTCAGGTCGGTCATTGCAACGGTCGGTACGCCGTATTTTTCACCCACACGGCTGGCGATAATGCCTTGAATTCCCGCATTCCCCTCCAGCGCAATCGCCAGACTAAAACGTTGGGGGTGGTAAAGGGCGGCGGCCTTTTCATAGGCTTGTTGCATCATGCCTTCTTGTTGCTGACGACGTTCTAGGTTATCGGCCTCAAGCTGTTGTAAGTGGTGTTGTGCTTGTTCAATGTCATCGGCATTTAAAAAATGAAACGCGCTGGTCACGTCATTGACACGGCTGGCGGCATTGATGCGCGAGGCGACATGAAAGGCTAAAAACTCGGCATTATAGGGCAGGTCGTTATTATTGTTAAACAAGCGAAACGCTTGCCAACTTGGGTGGTCAAACTGATTGATTTGTTGAAGCCCAGCCAGCACAATCGCTCGGTTGTTTGGGCTTTTAAGGCTCACGCTATCGGCAATCGTGCCAAGTGCCACATGGCGAGTTAGGCTCTTTAAACTCGGTGCATCTGGCTTTAAATAGCCACGCTGAATCAATGCGTGGCGCACCTGACTCATCACGAGAAAAATAACAAAACAACCGGCAATGGTTTTGTCATATTCACAATCGGCTTGCTGTGGGTTCACTGTACAGGTGGCGCTGGCAGGAGGGCCTTCTTCAGGCAGGTTATGGTGATCGGTGATGCAGACTTTAATACCTGCTTGCGCCAAGCGCGCAATGCGGGGCTCGTCACTGGAGCCCTGGTCAGCGGAAATAACCAAGCTGATCGGCTGTTGCAGCGCCAGAATTTCATCGCACATTTCATCGGTAATGCCATAGCCATTTTTACGTTCGCCGATTAAATGGATTAAGCGGCTTTTATCCACACCAAAATGGTCAAGCAACGCACGATGCGCCACCCACGCCGAGGTCACCCCATCGGTATCATAATCGGTAGCGAGCACAATCAGCCCATCGGACTCGATAGCGTCGGCAATCAGCTCGGCCGCTTGCTGAGCATTTTTAAGTTGCAACGGATGTTGTAGGTGTTTAAGTTGTGGGTAAACCGTTTGGGTTAAGTCTTCATCCGTCTCAAGACGCTGAGCGACTAATCGGGCTTGAATCGGGGTCAGTCCTAACTCAAGTGCCGATTGGTATACTTTGGGGTTGATGTGACGTTGTATTATACGAGTTGGTTTAATCATGAGAATCTAGCGCTTAATTTGAATGCTAGGCATTTTAACAGACTCCGTGTTGTTGGGTCGGTTTTCATCTGTTTTGCGCTTAGTCCTCCATCATTGCGCGAACAACATCGGCCTCCGGAAAGCCAAATACATACATCGCTGCAAAAGCCAATAAAAACACGGTGCGAGTGGGGCCGCTAAAGCGAATCACAGGGTGAGCAAGTATGGTAAAGCCGACGGCGCTGACAACAGAACCCCATGCACCTAATGAGAGTGCCATTAAAACAGCAAGCGCCCCGAAGCCCATGACATAATAGTGCCAAGTAAATGGCGGACGTGGTTTGTCCATTGCGTCTCCTTAAAAAGCTGTTTACACTGTTACAAAATTTTTTACTATTCTATAGCAAATTTCTTATTGAAGAGGATAACAAAATGAATAAAACAGTGGTCGTGGTCGGTTTAGGGGAGTTGGGCAGTGTGTTCGCACGCGGATTTTTAAAACTCGGTTATACCGTCGTACCGGTGACGCGTCATCATCGCATGCAGGATCATGTTGGTTTGTTAAATCCCGAAGCGGTGATTATCGCGGTCGGGGAGGGCGATATTCACGCCCTTTTAACCGAAGTGCCTGTGGAATGGAAAGACAAGGTGGTGTTAATTCAAAACGAACTGTTGCCGCGCGATTGGTTGGCGCATTCGTTTGAAAACCCAACGGTAATATCGGTGTGGTTTGAAAAGAAAAAGGGCATGGATACTAAAGTCGTCATTCCTTCGCCAGTTTTTGGTCCTAAAGCGGCGCTTGTGTCGGCGGCTTTAGCTACGCTTGATTTACCTAGTTTTATTGTTGAGTCGGCGGATGCGTTAGAGTATGAACTCGTGTTAAAGAATTTATATATTTTGACGACCAATATTGCCGGTTTAGCCGTAGGGGGGAATGTGGCGCAGCTCGCCGGTGGACACGCTGATTTAATGAACGCGGTGGCGGAAGATGTGTTAAAAATTCAAGACTGGCTCACGTATCGTTTGCAAGATCGCACTCAACTCATGGCTGGGTTGAAAAAAGCATTTGAAGGTGATCCGCAACACAATTGCATGGGCCGCTCCGCACCTGTACGTTTACAGCGTGCGCTTGGTTTTGCTTTGGAAGCCAACCTGGAGGTACCGGCATTACGAGACATTGCAGATAAACACCTTAATCCCCGTCTTTCTTGAACAACCTGATGTGTATTTTCAATCACCGAGACAGGACGCTATAGCCCGGATATTTTATAAATAACCTTAAGCCATCACATCGAGTAAACGGCCAATCATTTGATCGGCCGTTTTAAGTGCTTTTGCATTGACTTCAACGAGGTTGGCATCGAGTTTTTGTTGAACCAGGGCTTGCGTTTTATCCGGTTGATTGGGGTCAGCCAATTGTTGGCTCGTTTGTGTAAAATTATTAAAGCCTGTTTGAATGCCGCTATAGGCGTTCATCATGGGGTTAGATGAAATGTTCATAAGCGTTCCTTTTGTTATCGTGTTTTGCTTTAATCAGTGTACTTGTTGGCTGACTAAGCGCCTGTCGGACTAAAAAATATTGACCTCAGGTTCTAGGTGTATGCCAAATTTATGCATGACTTCATTTTGAATTTTTTTTGAAAGCTCAACAACATCTTCACCTTGCGCGCCACCTAGATTGATCAGTACCAGTGCATGCTTCTTGGATACCGCGGCACGTCCGGCCGTGAGCAGGTTGGCTCCCGCATTTTCAATCAGCCAAGCAGCCGGAATCTTGAACTGTCCATCAAGCATTTTGTGGTTTGGAATAGGTTCGCCAATTTCTTGTGTGATCTGTTCAAAATAGTCAGCCGATACAATCGGGTTTTGAAAAAAACTGCCCGCATTGCCATATTCTTTGGGGTCAGGTAGCTTTAGTTTGCGAAGCGCAATAATCGCCTCAAAAACATCGCGTGGGGTAATGTTGTTTTTATCTTGTTCTTGCAGGGCTATTTTTAACGGCTCATATACCAAGTTAGCTTGACCTGCATGGAGCTTGCGCAGCCTAAATGTAATGCGGTGCACTAGCATTCGATTGCGTTGTTCTTGTTTAAAAATGCTACTTCGATAACCAAATTGACAGTCTGCGTTACGGTATTCGGTACGGGTACCATCATATAAATTTAATGCTTGGATACGTGTAATGCTGTCGCGCGCTTCTGCACCATAGGCGCCAATGTTTTGTACGGGTGCGGCCCCCACAGTACCTGGAATGTAGGCGAGATTTTCAAGCCCCCACCAACCTTTATTAACGGTATATTCAACGAGTTTATGCCAGTTCATCCCCGCGCCAACGGATAACCATACACCATCTTGGTCTTCCTTCACAAGGCGTATTTTGTCATAGCTGCATCGAATAATGAGGCCTTCTATATCATGGGTAAATAAGATATTACTTCCATCGCCCATAATCGTCCAAGGGAGTGACGCCAGTTTTAGGTCAGAGCGTAAAACAGTAATATCACTTTGGCGGTTAACCTCAACATAGTAACGCGTTTTAGTTGGGATATTAAATGTGTTTAAATGTGTTATCGGGTAGTTGGCTTGAATGTGCATGGTTTTTGCTTTGTTTGCTATAATTCAAAAAATGATTGATATAAACCTTCCGCAATTATAAAGGAAAACCCTATGGCACTTTTAAAACTTTCCAAACAATCCTGGTCATCTCAAACTGTTTTTATTATGGCGGCGGTTGGATCGGCGGTTGGGCTGGGTAATATCTGGAAGTTTCCCTATATTGCGGGCGACAATGGGGGCGGTGCTTTTGTGTTGGTTTATTTGGCCTGTATTGTGATTATTGGTTTACCCATTTTGTTATCTGAAATAGCATTGGGTCGCGCAGGTCAAGCCAATCCGGTGCAAGCCATGGCCAATTTGGCGCATGAAAGTAAGGCATCTAAACTTTGGGCCGGGCTGGGTCTTAATGGTGTTTTGGCGGGTTTATTGATTTTATCTTTTTACACGGTGATTGCTGGCCTGGCGTTAGCCTACTTTTTTAATAGCCTGCAAGGTCTGTTTATTGAGATGAGTGCCGAGGCGGCGCAAGGCTTGTTTGAGGCTACGGTGTCAAACCCTTGGACCTTGTTGTTTTGGCATAGCATGATGGTGTTGTTAACGATTTTAATTGTTTCTCGTGGTGTCCGTGGTGGTTTAGAAAAAGCGATTAACTTGATGATGCCCGGTTTGTTTTTAATCCTATTGGTGTTGCTTGGTTATGCGACCACGACCGGAGCGTTTGGGCAAAGTTGGACCTTTATGTTCAGCGCTGATTTTTCTAAGTTGAGTTGGCAGGCCGTGATGGTTGCGATGGGGCATGCGTTTTTTACCTTGAGTATTGGTTTAGGGACGATGATGGCGTATGGGGCCTATGTTGGTAAAGAAATGTCCATTGCGAAAGCGAGTGTTTCTATTGTTATTATGGATACTTTGATTGCGATATTAGCAGGCCTGGTTGTGTTTTCTATTGTGTTTGCCAACGATTTAGCACCGGGTGCGGGGCCGGGTTTATTATTCCAAACACTGCCGATTGCGTTTGGTCAAATGGGCGCGGGTTGGTTATTTGGTACGCTGTTTTTTTTGTTAGTTGTCATGGCGGCACTGACGTCGGCTATATCGTTAATTGAGCCGGCGATCAGTTGGTTTGAACAAAACTGGGGTTATACACGTGCAAAATCGGCATGGATACTGGGTGGTTTAGTCTGGTTTGTTGGCTTAGGTACGGTGTTGTCGTTTAATTATTGGGAAACGCTTTATATTGTGGGTGAGCGAAACTTTTTCTCTTTATTGGACTTTATTACCTCGAGTATTATGTTGCCGCTAGGTGGCTTGTTTATTGGTATCTTTGTCGCTTGGGCGATGCGCCCAGAAACACGTTTGGCGCAAATTGAGTTAAAAGGTCGTCTATTAGCCCTGTTTAATTTTAGCCTGCGTTACGTGACGCCGTTTGCAGTGATTTTTGTTTTTGCGTCTAATTTATCATCAGAGTGGCGCACTATTGGGGTGATTATGGCGTTAAGTGTAGGGATTTATGGCATGTATATTTACAAGGTGCTTAAGCGAGCGGGTAAGTTAGGTTAGTCTTCAGGTTTTAGATCTTCCCGACGTCGTTGCGCGAAGATCTAAAAAATCAAGGTTTACATGTATTGATTCGTCACGAAACGGTTCATTTCCATAAAGCGTGTATTGAGTTCACGCTGGAGTTTGTGTGAAGCGCGTAAAATGGCGCGCATGACGTGATAAACCGCTGTAGGCTGCGTTTCGATTAGCTTTTCAAAATCAGCACGATGTAAAATGATCGCTTCGCTATCCGCACGCGATTTGAGAGTCATTGAGTGAGGTTCACCATCAATGAAACTCAATTCGCCAGCCAGTGCACCAGGCTTTAATGTAGCCATCACTGTTTCATCTTTTTGACCATAGTTTTTGATGACGTCTATTTTTCCGGAGACCAAAACATAGAGTTGGTCATCTGATGCGCCTTCGCGGAAAAGAATTTCATCTTTTTTTAATGAACGATGGCTAGATATAGCGGATACAGCCAGACATTCTTCTTCATTTAAGTCGGCACCCAGTACCGATTGAGCAATGGTTTTTATATCTTGATCACTCATAGTTTTTCCTTTTGTTATTGCTTTAATTTCAACGCTTTTATTTTGTTGGTTAATACACCAGCTCAACGGGATAGAGCCAATTAAACACCGCCGTCATGCCATAAACAAAGACAAACACCAGTACAAAGACGATAAGAATCGACAGGGCTTGTTTGTTATCAATGAACTTTTTCTTCCATTCTTCGTTTTTAACCAGCGGCCAAATTAGCCAAATAAACACCACCACGGCGGCAACCTGAACAAAAATCAAAAATGCTTGTACCCAAAATGGAAGTTCCATTTAAGCCACCTTGGTTAATAAGTTAACGAGTATTTGATAATAAATATCCGTGAGTTGGTTTAAGTCTGACACACTAACACGTTCGTTGATTTTATGGATCGTATCGTTTAAGGGCCCAAATTCGATGACTTGTGCACCGGTGGGGGCGATAAATCGACCGTCCGATGTGCCGCCAGCGGTAGAGAGTTCGGGACGATAGCCTAAAACTTGTTCAATGGCGTCACCGGTCGCCTGAATAAGTAAACCCTCGGCAGGGGTTACAAACGGGAGGCCAGATAGGTTCCACTCTAACTCGTAGTTTAAGTTAAACGGCGCCAGGCAATCAATAACACCTTGCTTGAGTGTTTCAGGGGTGTGTTCGGTTGAAAAGCGGAAGTTAAACATTACTAACATATCGCCTGGAATGACATTGGTTGCGCCTGTACCTGACTGAACATTGGATATTTGCAAACGCGTTGGCGGGAAGTAATCATTGCCTTGATCCCACGCTATACCAGTTAAGGCGGCTAAAGCGGGCAGGGCTTTATGCACAGGATTATCAGCTAGTTGAGGGTAAGCAATATGCCCTTGTACGCCTTTAATCGTTAAACGTCCATTTAGAGAACCACGCCGTCCGTTTTTGATTGAGTCCCCAAGCTTTATATCGCTGGAGGGTTCGCCCACTAAACAATAGTCGATTTTTTCTTGACGTGCCTCAAGGGTTTCAATCACTTTAACCGTGCCATTCACTGCAGGGCCTTCTTCATCGCTGGTGATCAAGAAGCCAATCGAACCTGGGTGATCAGGATAGTCGTTTACAAAGCGTTCGGTTGCTATCATAAAGCACGCAATCGCACTTTTCATGTCCGCGGCACCTCGTGCGCAGAGCATGTCGCCCTCAATTTCAGCGCTAAAGGGTGGATATTGCCATTTTTCAACCGGACCGGTTGGGACGACATCGGTATGCCCGGCAAAAACGACGAGCGGTTTGGATTGACCTTTTCGTGCCCAAAGGTTGGTCACTTCACCAAAGGGCATAGATTCACTTTTAAAACCTAGGTCAGACAAAAAATCAGCGATGATCGTTTGGCAACCCTTGTCGTCTGGTGTCACTGAGTCGATTTGTAATAACTGACGTGCCAGTCTAAGGGTGGGTGTTGTGTTCGGATTCATAAACTTTGATACTCGGCTAGGTTGAACCCAATGAGAATGCGATGATCCGTTTGCAAAACGGGGCGCTTAATCAGGGTAGGTAGTTGGCAAACGAAGGTTAAATCCTGATTTTCAACCGCGTGTTTTTGTTCATCGGTTAAGGTTTTCCAACTCGTGCTACGCGTGTTGATTAATTGGCTATAATCGACCTGTTTCAACCAGGCCTGGATGATATCAGGGGTTAAACCCTGTTTGCGAAAATCATGAAACTGGTATTCATGACCTTGTAATTCTAAGGTTTTTTTGGCTTTGCGAACGCTGTCACAATTGGCAATCCCATAAAGAATCATAGGCGAGCTCTGTTTTTTTCAAGGGCGTTATAAAAACGCCCTAGTGTGAGTAGAAATTAAATATCGCGTAAAAGTTCGTTGATGCCGACTTTGCCAAGTGTTTTGGCATCGACTTTTTTCACGATAACGGCACAGTAAAGACTGTATTTACCGTCTTTAGAAGGTAAATTACCTGAAACAACGACCGAACCCGCCGGCACGCGACCATAATGGATTTCACCGGTTTCACGATCATAAATGCGGGTTGATTGGCCAATATAGACGCCCATTGAGATCACCGAGCCTTCTTCAACAATCACGCCTTCAACCACTTCAGAGCGTGCACCGATAAAGCAATTGTCTTCGATAATGGTTGGCGCGGCTTGTAATGGCTCTAATACGCCGCCGATGCCAACACCGCCAGATAAATGCACGTTTTTACCAATTTGAGCGCAAGAGCCAACCGTTACCCAGGTGTCTACCATGGTGCCAGAATCTACATAGGCGCCTATATTGACATAAGAAGGCATTAATACGGTACTTGGGGCAATATAAGAACCGCGACGGGCCATCGCAGGCGGAACCACGCGGACTCCCGCCGCTTCAAAATCCGCTTGTGAGTAATCGGCAAATTTAGACGGTACCTTGTCAAAGTAACGCGTTTCAGATGAATTCATCAACACATTGTCTTCGGTACGAAACGACAATAAAACGGCTTTCTTTAACCACTCGTTGACAGTCCATTTGCCCACTGATTGACGCTCAGCCACACGCATCTTGCCAGAATCTAAAAGGTGAAGAGACTCTTGAATGGCGCGTTTAGTTTCCGCATCGACGTTTTTCGGGGTGATTTCAGCACGACGCTCAAACGCCGCTTCGATAATTTGTTGTAAATCTGCAGACATAATCTTCTTTTCCACTCGTTAAAATAAAATTTAATTTTACGATTATAGCAGTTTAGTGCCAGCAGTTCAGCAAATTAATCACACAGGAGGGGTAACCGATGCGCGTGGGATGTTGGCGTGGATGAGTCAAAACCAAGGCCAAGGGAAAAAATATTTCGGGTATTGTTTACGGTATCGCGCCCCCAGAAACGAAAAAACCCCAGTTAAATTAATAACTAGGGTTTAATGTTTGGCTCCCCAACCTGGACTCGAACCAGGGACATACGGATTAACAGTCCGCTGTTCTACCAACTGAACTATTGGGGAGTGGTAGTTCAAGCTGCGTTGCTTGATGTGGCGTATTATAGAGAAACCGCAGACCTTTGCAACCCTTTTTTTTTAAAAAATGAATAAATTTTTTGCTGTTTATAAGGGTTTTAATCAAATTCTTTAAATATCAATTATTTGCAAAAGCTCGCTGCTCATTCGTTTTTTGGAATAGCGGGCGCTGGGCACGATAAAGACGCAATTTTGGTGTTATTCACCATGTTGCTCGTTTGGTAAGTGACTATCTTCGGTTGTTTGCAAGGTTTTCGGGTTCTTCTATTTTAGCGGCGAAGGGATCACGAGCGAGTTTGTATTCGACAAATATCGGTTGATAAGGACTGCTGCCTCGGTGATCTATTTTAATGGTGATGTCTTCTGTTTCCCAGATGTAACTTGGATAGCTTAGGCCCCCTTCGCGTTGTTTACGTAGTACTTTTGGAGGTTGCCCAAGCTCGGCACTCAGCAGGCGCGCTAGATCCTGTGTTGTGATATCTCGGTATTCGTTAATTAAACGAACGCCGCTTCGTCGATAGAGTCGCTTGGCGGATACAATTTGCCCATTGGCATCATAGCGAAACTCTAAATAATAGCTGTCGCGCAGATTAGATACCGGAAAAAACTTATCTACATTGGGATGGTTAAATGTGGCGCGCTCCTGTTGGAATCCACCGATATGGCGAATATGTTGCCGCACTTGAGTTTGATTGGCGTTAAACAGGTCAATGCCGACCAGTTTTACTTGATCTAAGTTGGCGGCTTGTAGGCCTATGGTTGGGCTTGACGTGGCTAAAACCAATGCCAAAATCCTGAACTTCATACCGGTTCCGTTTACCTATTGATGAAGCTTAGGTAAAGCAGATTGCATGCCAATAATCAGTGCCGGTTCGTGGTCTAGTGGCGGTTCGAATTGCATAAGTTGACGACGCATCACCTGTGCGTTGGCATCGGATGGATCGGTGTTTTGTTGCTGGCGTTGCTGAATCAGTTTTTCGGCTTGTTTTGCATCGGGTTGAATCGAAATGATCAGCGCCTTGGCATTCAATGCCTCCGCTAGCTCAAGGAAACGTTGGCGATGGCTGGCCTTTAAAAACGTGGCATCAACCAGCGTGTTTAAACCCGCTTGCAGCGCCGCGCTGGCAGATTGGTAGAGTCGGTCATAGGTGGCGATATTCATTTCTTGACTATAAAGGTGTTGTTTTTGTTGCTCATCCACCCGATAAGCGGGCGCGATGCCAAACAGGCGCTTGCGTTCGCGGTCCGAGCTGATGATGATCGCGCCTGTTTGCTGATGAACTTGGTTAGCATAATAGCTTTTGCCTGAACCGGATACGCCTTGCATGATATACAAGCAGGGCGTGTTGTTCTGTAGGTAGGCATAGGATTCAGCTAGCGTGATATAGGTGAGCAAGCTCTCAAGACCCTGTTTGGCTTCCTGTGTTTTAGGGTCAAGTTGCAGGTAGCGCAACCCAGTAATTTTGGCGCGCACCAGTGCGCGATAAGTTTGGTAAAACCGCAATAAAACCAAACCCGCATAATCGCCGGTATTTTGCAGCGTCAGATTTAATAGTTGCTGGCTGAGCGCCTGTTGTTGTCGGTAATCCAGGTCGGTCAATAAGAAAGCAAGATCACTCAGGGTGTCAATCCAGCGAAATTGATCATTAAACTCAATGCCATCAAATAACAGCGGTTCGCCTTGGTAAAGGGTGATGTTATCAAGGTGAAGATCGCCATGACAGGCGCGCACATGACCCTCGGCTTGACGTTGCTCAATCAGAGGTGCTAGCAGGGTGTGTTGGTTTAATGTCCAGTTTTGCAATTGTTTTAAGCGTGTTTTGATCTGCTCAGGCTGTATGTTCGCATCGCTGATCGCCAGCTCCGCTTGGTCGAGCAAAGAAAGTAGCGAAGGGAAGTTATCTGTCATCGGTTGCAACACACAGGTTGGCGAGCCTAAAAAGTCACCGGGTTGCACGGGTTCCGCTTGCTGGTGTAAGTCCACAATTGCTTGGGCGAGTTGTTCAATTTGTGTTTGACTCAATCTATGGTCTTTTAGGTAGCGGCTTAAAACGTTGCTGGGATCAAATTGGCGCATTTTGACCAGCGTATCCACCTCAACCAGGCCTGGTTGAACATCAAAGCTAAATACCGTTGGATTTTGGCTGGATTGATAAACAGGCACAACCGAGTGATAAATTTGTGGCGCGGTGCGTTGATTGAGTGTTAACTCAAGTTCACAAAAGTGTTTACGTTGGGAGGCTTGGCTAAAGTTTAAAAAGCCAAAATTAACCGGTTTTTTCAATTTGTACGCCCATTCGCCAGTTAAAAACACCGCTGAGATATGGGTTTCTATCAGCTGAACGGATTCAACTTCAGCGGGATAGTTTTCGGGGTTTTGTAGCCAACTTATCAAGGCGTTATAGTGGTTTGAGTCGTTCATAGAGAAAGGTGTCCTATTTCAGCCTTGGCGGGAATCCTGTCGCGCTGCCAGTTTGCGATCGCCCATTGCCATAGCGCATCAAGGTTAGCGGTCTGCAGCGCAGCGGGCGGGTTTTGATTTAGAAATTTTAACACGTTAAATAGGTTGTCAATCGCATCCTGTTTAACAATAGCGGGGCTGGCCGCCGATTTGCTGAGTTTAACTTGTTGGTTGTTAACAGCAATCGGGTGGTGGCCGTAAGCGAGTGTTTTAGCGGCGAATGCATGCGTAATGAGTTGCTGCGCAAAGCTGCTCCCCATCAGATCATAGCCCCGAATGACATGAGTAATCCCCTGTTCCAAATCATCCAGCGCACAAGCGAGGTGATAACCGATAAAGCCATCACGGCGCTTAATAATAAAGTCCCCTAGTGATGTTATTGGGTTAATGGATTGTTCGCCTTGAATCAGATCGGGGTAGCTGAGTGGCTGACGGCCATCGATTTTATAGCGGATAGCGTGATCCCTGTCGGCAGTGAGCTGTTTGTGTCTGCAAAAACCATCATAAACAGTAGAACCCGTGCGTTGCTGGAGTTGTTTGCGACTGCAATCGCAAGGGTAGGCTTGCTGCTGGCTAAGAAGCTGTTGAAGGGCATCCTCATAGCGTTGGGGGTGTTGAGATTGATAAAACACCGCTTTATCCCAGTGAAAACCATAATCCTCAAGCTGTTGTAATAGGGTAGGGATGGCGTGCTGAACGACACGCGGTGTGTCAAGGTCATCAATACGAACAAGCCACAAGCCTTTGTTTGCTCGCGCATCTAAATAGCTTGCTGTGGCGGCAATTAATGACCCAAAATGCAATGCGCCTGATGGGCTAGGCGCAAATCGTCCAACATAGTTTTGCATCAGATAATAAACCTAATTAGGTTTATAAAATGCCTTGTTTTTCGCGGATTTCTTGTTGACGTTTCATTTCAACAGTCAAGGTAGCGGTCGGGCGGGCTTCCATGCGCGCTAATCCAATTTCATCACCGCTGATTTTGCAATAACCATATTCACCCGTTTCAATTTCCTTAAGCGACTTGTCAATTTTCGCAATTAACTTACGCTCTCGGTCACGGGTGCGTAATTCAAGGGCAAACTCTTCCTCTTGGGTTGCGCGATCATTCGGGTCGGCAGGTGTAGACGAGTCCGCTCTTAAGTGGGTGACGGTAGACTCGGCTTCATTTAACAGTTGCTGCTTCCATGCGAGTAACTTTTTTTTGAAGTGCTCTTTCATGCCGGTACTCATGTACTCTTCGTCTGCTTGCGGTACATAGGAAGGGTAATCTTCAATAAAGGTGCTTGACTGCTCCATTTTATTCTCCAGTTTTATTTTTATCTTTGGTTAAGAAGCGCTTTTTATTTTGACGCAGTTTTATAGCAGGTTTTAAACTTATAAACAAGCAATACCGCTATTTTGATAGCATTTAAATAACCTAGTTATTTTGTTGGTTAATCAGGCTAAAACCTTAAAATGGCTTGAGTTTAACGCACTAATGCCGCAAAATGCCGCTCAATTTAAATTTTAATAACGAAGGATAAAAACGATGGCAAAATTAGAAGCACTCATTTTTGATGTAGATGGTACCTTAGCCGATACCGAACGCGATGGACATCGCGTGGCGTTTAACATGGCGTTTAAGCAAGCAGGCTTAGACTGGGATTGGGATGAGGCGTTATATGGTGAATTATTAGCGGTCACTGGCGGTAAAGAGCGCATTAAGTATTATTTGGATAAGTTCAATACACGCTTCTCTAAGCCAACCAACTTTGACGACTTTGTAAAAGGCTTACACGCGTCTAAAACCCTGTTCTACACCCAACTGATGGCAGAAGGGCGCATTCCGCTCCGCGCTGGCGTTGAGCGTTTAATTAACGAAGCACGGTCAGAAGGCTTGCGCCTAGCGATTGCCACCACCACCACCCCTGAAAATGTCACCGCTTTGCTCACCAATACTCTAGGCGCTGACTCATTAGGCTGGTTTGAAGTGATTGCCGCAGGCGATATTGTGCCCGCTAAAAAACCCGCGCCCGATATTTTTATCTGGGCCTTGGCGCAGATGAACTTAAAACCAGAGCAAGCGATAGCCTTTGAAGACTCACGAAATGGCATATTGTCCTCCAAAGCCGCCGGCTTAAAAACGATTATCACCATCAACGGCTACACAGCGAACGATGACTTTAGTCAGGCTGATTTGGTGTTAGATAAAATGGGAGAATGGAATGACATTTTTAGCGTTTTAGCCGGCGAAGTAGGTAACCGCACCTATTTAGACTTAAATCTCGTCAAACAAATTCACCAATTTTAAAACAAAAATAAAGCAAAAACAGGCAAAAACACAACCAGGCCTGGTTGTGTTTTTGCCTGTTTTGCTAGCCAATTATGGCGTTGGATGTGCCTATGAATATCGTGTTACTGCTTGTTTTTAATGTGTTTTTATTTACTATCTCACAAGCCAATGCAAATGATTCTTGGCTAATAGACAATATTGAGGTGGCATTCTTTGAAGATAAAACCGCTCAGCTCAGTTTTCACCAGCTGCCATCGCCCGAAAACCAAGCGGATTGGCAGACATACGATTATTTAGCGCAGGATTTAAACTTCGCTCAAACAGATTCCCTAGTCTGGCTTCGTGTCCATATCGCCTGTCAAATTCAGCAAGAGCAAGCGCTTTATTTTATAGAAATCGCTAACCCTAACCTCAAGCGAATAGGGTTTTACGACCAAACCGGACAGCGATTAAATCAAACAGGTGCCAACTATTCCCCAGAAACCAAG
Organism: Thiomicrospira microaerophila; assembly: GCF_000934765.1. Taxonomy (GTDB): domain Bacteria; phylum Pseudomonadota; class Gammaproteobacteria; order Thiomicrospirales; family Thiomicrospiraceae; genus Thiomicrospira; species Thiomicrospira microaerophila. The sequence goes on from NZ_JYNN01000019.1 coordinate 46,333, forward strand.
CCCTTTTTTGCGCTCAATTTTGTCTATCCTGTTACGGCGCCAAGTTGTGCGCAAACCGATTCGCAAACCTATTTCTTTCAAATAGAAACCGCAGGTCGGATGTTGGTGCCTCTGCGAATAAACAGTGCAGAACAGTTCCAGCGCAAGCATATTACTAGCCAGATTTTTTACGCAATCTACTATGGAATACTTGTTACGGTTGCAATTTATTTTCTTATATTTTCAATTATTTTGCGCCAACCCAGTTTTTTTTATTACAGTCTATTTACAGCCACCGCTCTAGTGGCTTTTATGTCAGATAATGGCCTACTTAGATTATATATTTGGCCCAATGCTGTCGCTTGGAATGAAATTTCCGCGCTGTTTTCCTATACGTTAGCCGTTGTCTTAGGCTTGCAAGTAACCCGCAGTTTTTTGTCAACGGCTAAGTTCTACCCTTTGCTGGATAGGGTTATTTTAATAATGGGCGGTTATTATTTAATTCTAATCGTACTATTTATTGTGTCGCTCTTTAGCAGCTGGAGTGGAACGATCTTGTTTCCTTTTGTATGGTTAAGCGCACCATTAGCGGGTTTGATCATCGTGCTGGTTGCTTTTAAAGCCTATCTTAATAAACAAAAAAGTGCAGGCCTCTATTTATTGGCCTGGTTAAGCTTATGGGGAGGCGTTTGTTTGGTTATACTTGTTGTATACGATCGCATTCCGGCTAGTTTCTGGACTGAACACATCCTGATGCTCAGTTCATTGGTTGAGCTGATGTTTTTATCTTTAGCCATGGCAGATAAAATCTATCTGACCCGAAAAGAAAAAGAGGATGCTCTACAGTTGGCCCTTAAATCCGACCAGCAGCGTTTACAACTGCTCAGCGAATCAGAAATGAAACTAAAAAAAGCGGTCGAGGAAAAAACCTATGACATTCAACAAACCCTATCCAACGAAGTCGAGCGCCACAATCAATTTAAAAAACTCACCGACCTGGTTTCACACGAATTTCGCAACCCCCTTTATCTAATGCTAGCCAGATTAGAGTTGCTTGAAAAACTCACCAACAACCATAAAACCATTCAAATAACGCGACTCAATCCTCACTTGACTGTCATAAAACAGGCAGGCGAAAAGCTCAAACAGCTGCTATATGAATGGGACGAACAAGGCAAATTAAAAGAACTGTTTCTCGTGCCCAAAAAGAAACCTGTCGAATTAGCGCCCTTTGTAAAAAAACTTTGTGACGATGCTCAAATGCTTTATCCTGAGCATCAAATCGAGTACCAGTATCAGCAAGGAGCGGTGTATTCTAATTTTGAGTTAGACAAGGATTTATTTAAAATCGCCTTATTCAATTTGATTGATAATGCCTGCAAATACTCAGCCAAAGGCAGCCTAGTAAGCGTCGCCGTGCAGCCATCACCAACACAGGCTCAAATAGCCGTTTGTGATCAAGGTTCTGGCATTGCACCGGAAGAAATGCCGCACTTATTTGAAGATTATTTCCGTAGCCCACGCCACAAGAACACCATTCAAGGTCTTGGGCTTGGGCTTGCACTGGTAAAACAAATCATTCAAGGCCATGATGGCGAGGTAAAACTAGAGAGTAAACTTAATAAAGGCAGCTGCTTTTATTTAATACTACCCACACACAAGGAAAAAAGATGAATCCAAAACCACAACCGATGGGGCTGCTGATTGTTGAAGATAATACCGAGTTATCCGAAACCCTCGCGATCTACATGGAAATGGAAGGCTTTGAAGTTCATACGGCGGTTAATTTGGCTGAACTTGAAGCCCGCTTAGCAAAAAACACGATTGATGTGGTGTTACTTGATCTTGGGCTAGGCGATGATGATGGTGCGCTTTGGCTCAAAGCAAATCGTAAACAACTAGGACCGCGCGGAGTGATTATTGTATCCGCCCGCGCCAGCACCGAATCACGTATCGCTTGTTTAAACGCAGGCGCAGACAGCTACTTTATCAAGCCCGTCATGCTCCAGGAGCTATCTTTGGCCATTCAAAACCTAGCTCAAAGAGTGGGGCACAACAGCGCGCAACAAGCTAATCAAATTGCATCCTCAGTTGTGGAACAATGGTGTTTTGATAAACTCCATTGGACACTGACACGCCGCCCACACCCAGCCATTAAATTAACAAGCAACGAGTATGCGGTTATTGAGCTCTTAGCAGACACGCCAGGGGAGGTCGTGTCAAGAGATCAGATTATCAAACGGCTTGGGTGTGACCCCATGACCTATGATGTACGCCGACTAGAAGTCATGATGCGGCGTTTACGGGTGAAGTTTGAAAAACAGGATTTAACCCTACCCCTCGACACCGTTCGTGGGCAGGGTTATGTGTTTACAGGAGAGTTAAACTGTGTTTGAATCTGGGGGTGTATAAAATTCACTTATTCATGATAAGGTTTTGTTAACCCGGATGTTTCATAAATTCGCGTGATGATCGCGCAGGATATTGGTTTTCCAGTGCTTTTTTCGAAGGAGTGCTGTAGTTATTCATACAGCCGACTGAGAAAAAAGTGCTGGGGAAGCAATAGACAAGCGAGGGCGCGTGAACTTTATGAAATATCCGGGTTAATGTAAGGTTGTGTCGTTTTTTGTCGGAAAGCGTGTCTGTTTTATTGAAAGGTTTCACTATACAGTTTAGTGAGTAAAAATTTGGTTTTAATGCCCTACAGGGTGTTAGCCAAAAACCACAATAAAAAAGGACTCGACTATGAAAAACACATCCACCAAACACGGGCTTATCGCCACGGGACTGCTTGCGCTTGCACCGCTGATCCACGCCCAAACCCCCGACGCCGGCTCATTACTGCGTGACCAAGAAGCCAACATCCCCCAGCTTGACAGCAGCCCGGCACTCGGCTCGCAACTCCCCGCGCCGATGCCCGATACCGGCGAAACCATCACCCTAAAGTCAGTGGTATTTGAAAACTATAACGGCCTCGCCACCGAACCCGAACTACAGCGCATCATCCAAGACGCAATTGGCCAACAGCACGGCTTTAACAGCCTACAACACCTTGCCGCCAAAATCACCGAACACCTCAACGACAAAGGCTACTTTCTCGCCTTCGCCTACTTACCCGAACAAGACATCACCGAAGGTAACCTGATAATCCGCATCCAACCTGGACGCATAGAAGGCGGCGGCAACTGGGATCGCAACGTCACCGCGGGGCAGGGCGTTAACCTCAGCAACCAACGCATCAACCAAACCCTTAACCACGCGCTGCATCCCGATCAAAACGACATTATCCGCGCCACCAAAATGGAACGCGGCATGCTCCTGCTTAACGACCTTGCAGGGGTGAGCGCCACCTCCAACCTTCAGCGCGGCCGCGAATTTGGCACCACCCGTGTTGATGTCAGCTTTCGCGCCACCCCACGCTACACCGGCAACGCCTGGATTGACAACTACGGCAGCTACTACACCGGAGCATGGCGTGCCAACGCCATGGGACACATCAACAACCTCAGCGGCATGGGCGACCGATTAACCGGCATGGTGACCCAAACCACCAACCAAAGCTACGGACGCATTGCCTATGACACGCCAATTAGCTACAACGGCCTCACCTTTAACACCAGCCTCAGCTACCTAAAATACACCCTCGGGCAAGACCTCAAAGACCTCGACCTCAACGGTACTGCCCTCAGCGCCAACGCCGGGCTCCGATACCCGATTATCCGTTCACGCCAAACCAACCTCTACATACAAGGCCAATACGACTACAAAGATTTAAAAGACTATCGTGAAAACGACAACACCAAAGACCGCATTTATAACAACCTCACCCTCAGCCTCAACGGTGACAAAATAGATCGACTCGGCCAGGGCGGCCTAACCCAATACGGCGTCAGCCTTACCTACGGCGACCTTAACCGCAAAGGCAACACCAGCGACTACGGCAGCGATCAAACCACCGCTAAAACCCACGGCAGTTTCCACAAACTCAACGCCAACCTAACCCGAATCCAACAACTCCACAGCGGCCTTAACCTCCACGCCAGCGCCAGACTCCAAACCCTTGCCAGCGGCAACCTCGACTCCGGTGAAAAATTCACCCTCGGTGGCGTTAACGGTGTACGCGCCTATGCGGGCGGCGAAGGCTCGGGTGACCAAGGCTGGCTCACCACGCTTGAGCTGCGCTACGACCTACCCGGTGTGATGGTCTACAACGGCGGCATCCAACTCCAAGGCTTTATTGACCACGGCCAAATCACCCTCGATAAAAATCCATGGGGTGCGCCCACCAACAACAATAACCTCAACAGCTACAGCCTCACCGGCACAGGTATTGGTCTAAGCTGGAGCCAACCGCAACGCTACATGCTCAAAGCCGCCTACGCCATCAAAATTAACGACGAGATCAACGATCGCACCACCACCGGCAAAGACAGCGAAGGCAAAGACAACAACGGCCGCTTCTGGCTCCAAGCAATGGTTTGGTTTTAACCAGGCCTGCTGGATACGGCATCCCGGCGATGTAGTCGTCATCCCGGCGAAGGCCGGGATCTCTTGAGATTATGCGCAGTCGGCTGGAGATTCCGGCCTTCGCCGGAATGACGAATATTGCAGACCGGCTGAACGACATTCTCGTTCCCACGCTCTGCGTGGGAATGCAGACCGATAGTGAGTGATACGTTTTACTGGATGTAAAAGCTATCTGATAGACCGGTATGCATTCCGACTGAGGACAGTGGGAACGAGAAACAACAACTGAACAACGAAATTTAAAAGCAAAGAGGGTAACACCATGCACAACAAAAACGCAAAAATCAAACGCGCCTCCCTAAACCACACCTACCGCCTTGTGTGGTCAGACGCCAAACAAATGTACATCGCGGTGGCGGAAATCGCCCCCGGTAAAGGCAAACGCAAAGGCGGCATCGTCGGCGCGATTGCCGCGCTGATGATGGGCTTTGGTGGCATCGCCCACGCCCTCGACCCTGGCACCCTGCCCGAAGGCGCCAACATTGTTCACGGCCAAGCACAAATCCAACAACACAACAATGTGATGACCATCCACCAAACCAGCGACAAACTCATCACCAACTGGAATAGCTTCAACATCGGACAAGACGCCACCGTCAACTTCCAACAACCCAACAGCAACAGCGCCGCGCTCAACCGCGTGATGGACAACAACCCCAGCCAAATCCACGGACGACTCAACGCCAACGGCAACGTCTATCTGGTTAACCCCAGCGGCATCCTATTCGGCAAAACCGCGCAGGTTGATGTCGGCGGCTTAATTGCCTCAACGCTCGAGATCAGCGACCAAGACTTCCTCGACAACAAACTCGACTTCAAAAACCTCGGCTTTAGCGAAGGCGACATCAAAAACCTCGGCCACATCCGCGCCAACGGCGGGGTAGTCGCCTTGATCGCCAACCGCGTATCCAACCAAGGCACCATCGAAGCCAACAACGGCAACGTCGCATTAGCGGCGGGTGATCACGTCACCCTCGACTTTAACGGCGACGGCCTGATGACCGTCACCGTTGAACAAGGCGTCCTCGATGCGCTGGCCGAAAACGGCGGACTGATTCAAGCCGATGGCGGCTTTGTCATCATGACCACCCAAGCACGTCAAGACATCTACCGCAACCTGGTTAACAACGACGGCCTCATCCAAGCGCAAACATTTGCCAGCAAAAGCGGGCGCATTATGCTGATGGGCGGCATGAGCCAAGGCCAAGTCACCGCCAGCGGCAAACTCGATGCCAGCGCCCCGAACGGCGGTGATGGCGGGTTTATCGAAACCTCTGCTGCCAACGTAAATATCCAACCAGGCCTGGTGGTGACCACCAAAGCCGAACAGGGCAAAACCGGTGAATGGTTGATTGATCCGACCGATATTGAAATTGTCGCTGGAACGGGCGGGGATTTTGCTGACGATGCCAGTGGCAGCACACAGATTGGTGCCGATACACTGGTTGCCAATTTGGCGAACAACAACATTACTATCCAAACGCCATCAGAGGGTACAGAGCAAGGTCATATCACCATCAATGCGCCATTAGAGTGGACAAACACCACGCTGACGCTGATTGCACACGGGCATATCAATATTAATGCCGAGCTCGACGTTCGTGGAATGGGTGGGTTGGTGTTAACGCATGGTCAAGGGAGAAGGGTAAATACGGGGTTATCCGAAGAAGGGTTTTACGGTAAGGTGAATTTTCATGATCATTCAACCTTAAGGATTAACGATCAAGATTACACGCTAATTCGAGACTATAATTCGTTTAGTGCTTTAAGATCGGCCGGTTCAGTTGGTCTTTATTACGCTTTAGCTGTGGATATCGATGCTTCCAAATTTCCGGTTCATACTTCGTTTTTGATGTTGGAGACTGGTACCTTTTTACCAGGTCCTTTTAAAGGTACATTAAACGGCATGGGACACGTTGTTTCTAATCAGACCATATCGCCGTCAAGCGGTACAACTTCTGGGCATGCGGGGTTATTTGCGGTTACAGAAGGTGCCACCCTGCTCAATTTTGGTTTGGATAACTTAACCGTGACCAAGCAGGATTTAAAGACAGGCTATTATCAAGATTCTATAGGCGGTTTAGTGGGTCTGGCAAAAGGAGTCTATCCGACAACGATTGCCAACAGTTTTGTGCGCGGTAGGTTTGATGAGGTCACGGATAGAGCTGGCGGGTTAGTAGGCTCTGGCAAGGTCAGTATTATTAATAGTTTTTCAGATGTCGAACTCAATTTAACAGGGTCGTTCTCACATAATATCGGTGGTTTGGTCGGTGTGACTAACCCCGGCTCAGGGATTCATGCCTCGTTTTCAAAGGTGACATTCAATAATGAAGCGGAGAATACGTCGGATATCGGCGGCTTAGTGGGTGGCGCATGGGGACCCAGCATTACCGCATCTTATGCCTTGGTAGATGGTGCTGGGTCGAAAAAAATCGAAGACTTGGGTCTGATTGCTGGTGGCATGGGTGAGGGAGACTCCGGCATCTATGTTATCGAAAGCTACGGCGTGTTTGATAGCGATCCTTCTCAGTTTGCTACGAATTATGGCATTTTAGGGCGAGTGGATGTTGATGATGAACATTTTGCATCCATTAGTTATATTGATTTTGCCTATTATCTGGATGGGCAAATGAATTATGACCCTTCACAAGCACTACTAAACTTAAGCCTTATTGGTAACAAGGTCACCTTAGATCAGCTTAAGTTGTCCAACAACGATGACAGCCTCAGCTTGCCGCTTGATCCGGATCCCCACCCTCTCAATTATATGGGAACCGAATTTAGCAAAGAGTGGAGTATTACGTCGTCTAAAAACGACGGTATGCCTTATCACGCCTGGCAAAACAAACCCTTTAGCGAGCCGGTTGTCGATACCTGTGCGGTGGTTGCCGGTATGCCGAACTGCGGTGAAATCAAGTCTGGCACCGGTACCATCAACGATATCGTGGACACCAACGGTGTTTTATCACGGCTGATTAATCAAGACAGCGATAAGCTAATCATCGACTGGCGCAACTTTGATATTGGCACAGGCAATAGCGTGGAGTTTGTGCAACCGAGTGCCAGCGCTGTAGCGTTAAACCGTGTGGTGCAAAACAATCCCAGCAGCATTCTAGGCAACCTCACCGCGAATGGCCGTGTGTACCTTATCAATCCCAGCGGTATTTTGTTCGGTACGGATGCTCAGGTGGACGTAGCAGGCCTGGTGGCATCGAATTTGAATATCACCAATACCGATTTTGAAGCGGGTAATTTAAGTTTTCTAGCGCCACTCAGCGCAAGCTATGTTTCTATTCAAGGCGACACCTCCGGCTGGAGTGTAGGGGAGCTAACGCTTGCATCGGCTTCAGATTTTGTGGTCGGTGCGGATGCGCCGTCTGAAACCGAGTCCGGCATCTCAAACACCGCACTGCAACACCGCCTAGCAGCGGGTGATGTGAAGGTGATCGCACAAAATACCAGTGGCTCCGGCGGAATTGATCTAAACGCAGCGATTGAATGGGATGCTGACAACGCCCTGACCCTCAAAGCAGACACCATCAAGGTCAACGCCAAAATCGAAAACCAAAGCACCGCTGGCGGCGGGGTGTATTTTGCGGCAAAAAACGAATCTGATGCCGTTGTTTTTAGCGAAGATGGCAAGGTCGTCATCCACAATGCCGAACAACTGCAATGGATCAATACCGCGTTAAACGGTACTTATCAGCAGGGTTCGGATATTGATTTATCCGGGTTGGACTGGATGCCGATTGCCAGTAGACAGCATTTTAACGACTCCAATCCGCCATTTACTGGCAAGTTTGATGGTCAGCATAAAACCATATCAAACTTAACGGTGGGGGGTGCTGGTCAAAAATATGTGGGCTTATTTGGCTATACAAAAGGCGCGCAACTCACCAACATTCATCTTGATAACGTAATGGCAACCGGTTCGCAGTACGTCGGCAGCCTGGTAGGCTTTATGGATGGGTATAGTGATGACGAATTGAATGTACTCAGCAATATCATCATAGAGAATGCGACTGTTGAGTTTAAATCATCGGCTGCGGACAATGAATCGGGCACTTACATTGGCGGCGTGGCAGGTTCGGCACATGTTAAACAATTAAACAATGTTGTTTCTAATGCTGAAGTCAGTGCTTGGAATGAGTTCGGTAGTTTAGGTTCTATTGGTGGTATGTTTGGCAATTTGTTCTACACTGGAGAATCAGCCACGGTTGATTTAACAAACCACGGCAATCTGACGCTTGTCACGACAGGTGAACACTTCAGTATACAAAATGTGGGTGGCATTGTTGGAGACTTAAGCATCAATAATATTGACGCACAGTTGATAGCTTTGCAGGGTTGGACGATGAATGGAAACGTCACGCTTGTCTCAATAAACGCGAGTGTAAAGCATGCCGGCGGGTTAATTGGTGACACTTCTGGCTCTATCGTTAATATTACACAGGGCGTGATGAACGGTGATATTAAAACACATGTTGTTATCGATAATGAACAGCTGACTGCATTAGAGGGTTATATTTTCGGTGGATTGGTGGGCCGCGTGACTGGGACGGTTAGCGATTCTACGATGAACGGTAATTTGGCGCTTCAGTTTTTAAAAGAATCTGAAGAGGGTTACTGGAATACGTTTGGTTTTGGTGGGGTGGCGGGTTATGTCGTTGCATTGAATGGTAGCACGCCTATCGATAATGTTCATTTTCATGGTGAGCTGGTGTTTGAAAATACCGGCGCCCCGCAAGAAATGGACGGTTTTGCGGTAGGTGGGTTGATTGGTTATATTTCTTCCCAACCTGTAACCATCTCCAACTCCACGGTTACTGGGCGTGTAAGCGGTGTGAATTCCGTTGGCGGCCTGGTCGGAGAGGCGTGGGAAAAACTTACGATTACAAACTCCCATTTTTTAGGCGATTCAATCGTAGGGCATGATTATGTCGGTGGTTTGGTCGGCAATGTGCATGATTTCTATGGTCCTATTGGCGATCAGATGACGATAACCGATTCATCGTCAACAGGAACCATTACCGGACATAATTATGTTGGCGGTCTCGTCGGTAAGCTCCCGGCTGATGAATCATGGGATAAACATCAAATTACAAGAAGCTACTCCACGGCAAATATTGAAGGTAATGATAATGTCGGCGGACTTGTCGGTTATCTGTTTAATGGTGAAATAACCGAAAGCTTTGCCGCAACCCAGATCACAGCGACAGGTTCAAATGTCGGTGGTTTGGTGGGTGTATTGAATGGCTCAAGCATTAAGAACGCCTATGCCACCGCTTGGGTTGAGGGTGCGGATAACGTCGGTGGATTAGTTGGTAGGGTGGAGCAGAATACCCAATTTGGGCCAAATTCTGCGATAGAACATACTTATGCGGATGTGTCGGTCGTGCATGGTGCGGATGCAACGGTGCTAGCCGGTGGTCTTGTTGGCAAAGTGAATGCTGGCTCTTTTATTACGCTGTCACAGAATTTCTGGAACGCTGATTTCGCCGTTGGTTTAAAAGGAATTGGTAGCCATTCAGATGCATCAACGCCGGGCGCGTGGGAATCGAAAACCAGTGCTGAATTAACAGAATTTGAGCTGTTTGAAACGGCTGATTGGGTGATTGAAGAAAACCAACTGCTTGCGTCGGGTTATCCGCAGTTAAATGTTTTTTTACCTCAGGGACAAAAAGTAGACGGTGGCGCCATTTGGCAAATAGCGCCAGGATCTTCATCGTGTGTCGTCACCCCAGGGATGCCGAACTGCGGTGAAATCAAGTCTGGCGCGGGTACCATTCACGATATCGTGGACACCAACGGTGTTTTATCACGGCTGATTAATCAAGACAGCGATAAGCTAATCATCGACTGGCGCAACTTTGATATTGGCGTGGGTAATAGCGTGCATTTTGACCAGAACGGGAATGCCAGCTGGGTCGCACTTAACCGCGTGACCGCGAATAACCCAAGTTCGATTTTGGGTAAGTTGACGGCAGATGGTCGTGTGTACCTTATCAACCCCAGCGGTATTTTGTTCGGTACGGATGCTCAGGTGGACGTAGCAGGCCTGGTGGCATCGAATTTAAATATCAGCAATACCGATTTTGAAGCCGGTAATCTGAATTTTTCAGCGCCAACTCGCGCTAGCTATGTTTCTATTCAAGGCGACACCGCCGGCTGGAGTGTAGGGGAGCTAACGCTTGCATCGGCTTCAGATTTTGTGGTCGGTGCGGATGCGCCGGCTGAAACCGAGTCGGGCATCTCAAACACCGCACTGCAACATCGCCTAGCAGCGGGTGATGCGAAGGTGATCGCACAAAATACCGGTGGCTCCGGCGCAATTGATCTAAACGCAGCGATTGAATGGGATTCTGACAACGCCCTGATCCTCAAAGCAGACACTATCAAGGTCAACGCCAAAATCGCCAACACCAGCAACAACGATGGCGGCGTGCGCTTTAATGCTGGCAACACCAGCGACAAGGTGGTCTTTACCAATGATGGTTTAGTTGAAATCTATAACATTAACCAACTGCAACGCATAAACCAAGCGCTGGCGGGCGACTATTCCCTTGGTAAGAATGTTAATGCTTCGGGTACAAATGGCTGGAACAGTGGCGCAGGTTGGCAGCCGATTGGCGATATCATGTCCTATTTCTCTGGCCGTTTTGATGGTAATAATAAAGAGATTAGTGGTTTGTTTATTAATCGCCCAGATCAAGATTATCAAGGCTTGTTTGGGGTAGTGAACGGGGCTGAATCATCGATAACGAATTTGGATTTGCATGCACCAAGCGTTGTCGGCAGGAATTATGTCGGTACATTGGTGGGTAGTGTTAACGGCGGCACGATTGAGGCGGTTCGGGTTTTTAATCCAACGGTGGTTGGAGAGCACGATGTTGGGGGTATGCTGGGGCATAACTTTGGCAGTATTCGTGATGTGTGGGTGGTGTGTATGGATAGGAGTTGTGACAAAGACGATGGCCCTAAAATAACCGGTATTGATGGTGTGGGCGGTTTGATGGGCGGTTCCCATGCTGGCCCCGCTGCAGAAGTAGATAATGCGTTTACAGCCATCCGAGTCTATGGAAATAAAGATGTCGGCGGTTTGATTGGTCTGAATGATGGTGCAACGGTGAGTAACAGTATTGCCATAGGTGATGTGTTTGGGGTGAAGCAAGATGATGTCAATCCGCAAAATATTGGTGGCTTGGTCGGGCGTTTGGAATTTCAAACGGTTGAAAACAGCTATGCTACCGGAAATGTCTCCAGTCCAGATGGTGAGCGTGTTGGTGGGTTGGTTGGCTTTGCCAATTATGGCAAGCTAAATCGTAGTTATTTTATCGGCAATACGGTTGATGGTGACCAATACATTGGGGGGCTTGTCGGTTATCTCTCTTATGGTGAAATAACCGAAAGCTTTGCCGCAACCCATGTTACGGCGACAGGTTCAAATGTCGGTGGTTTGGTGGGCTTCTTGAGTGGCTCAAGCATTAAGAACGCCTATGCTACAGGCAAGGTTCACGGTGCGGATAACGTCGGTGGATTAGTCGGTGAGGTGGAGCAGAGTGGCGAATTCGGACCATGGTCTGCGATAGAGCATACTTATGCGGATGTGGCGGTCACGCATGGTGAGGGTGATTTGATTCTGGCGGGTGCTTTGATTGGGAATGCGAATCGTATTAACCCGCTAGCAAACTTCTGGAACGCTGATGTCGCCGTTGGTTTAAAAGGAGTTGGTAACTATCGCAGTGTGTCATATTCTGGCATCTGGGAGCCGAAAACCAGTACTGAATTAACAGAATTTGCGCTGTTTAAAACGGCTGGTTGGGAAATTTCGGCTCAAGGCAGTGAGGATACGGTGTGGCGCAGTTATGACGGTATGGCGGCGCCTTTGTTGCGACATTTCTTTAGCGAAATCGTTACGGTAACCGGTACTCAGCAGGCGGATCAAGCATCACGTGTTTACGATGCCACTACCGATGTGACGCTCGCTGCCGCAGATTTGAGTTGGACAAACGACGGGCAAGCCATTACACCGAACCAAGACTGGGTGTTGGAAACCGATTATCGCTTGGACAGCAAAAATGTTGGCACGCGCCAACTGATCGGCGGATTGTATTCAACGCAGTTGGGTTATGACATTATCGATGAAACCAGCAGAGAAACGGTCGAGATCACGAAAGCGAATCTTATGGTGACCGGTTTAACCGCAGAAGATAAAGTGTACGATGCGAAAACCAGCGCTATTTTAAACGGCACCGCAACGGTAGCCGCATTTGGCAGTGACAGTGTTTCGCTTAGCGGTCAAGTTGTAGGTGCGTTTTTTGATAAAAATGTCGCTGAAAACAAAGCGATCACCCTCAGTGGTATTAGCCTAATGGGTGATGATGCGGATAATTACACGTTGGTCGTACCTGATAATCTGGTAGCGACCATCACCGCCAAAGACTTAGTTGTTAGCGGCTTAACCGCGCAAGGTAAAGTCTATGATGGTTCTAAAGTGGCGACGATTGTGATAAATGGCGTTGAATATGCAGGCCTGGTTGCAGGAGATGATTTAACGATCAACGCAACCGGTGAGTTTGCCGACAAAAATGTGGGTGAAAACAAAACCGTGAGCATCACCAGCGAATACAGCGGTGCGGATGTTGGTAACTACAAAATCACCAACCAAACCAGCACAACCGCCAGCATTACCGCCAAAGACCTAATCATCAGCGGCTTAACCGCGCAAGGTAAAGTCTATGACGGTTCCAAAGTGGCAACGATTGTGATTGACGGTGTGGAATATGCAGGCCTGGTTTCGGGTGACAAGGTTGCTATCAGCGCAACCGGTGAGTTCGACAACAAAAACGTCGGTGAAAACAAAGAAGTGACCATCTCCAGCAGCTACAGCGGAGCGGATATCGGTAACTACAAAATTACCGACCAAACCACCACAACCGCCAGCATTACCGCTAAAGAGCTAATCATCAGCGGCTTAACCGCGCAAGGTAAAGTCTATGACGGTTCTAAAGTAGCAACGATTGTGATAAATGGCGTTGAGTTTGCAGGCCTGGTTAAAGATGATGATGTCACCATCAGCGCCACGGGTGAGTTCGATGACAAAAACGTCGGTGTTGATAAAGAGGTGACCATCACCAGCACTTACAGCGGTGCGGATGT
>NZ_JYNN01000020.1 GCF_000934765.1 Thiomicrospira microaerophila
GAGAATTTTGAAAACTTAATGATGCAACTTGAGCAACGTGGCGAGCAACGAGGCAAGCTAGAAATGGCGCTAAAGATGGTTCGTCGCTTTAATGTGTCTGCTCAAATAGCGGCTGAAGAGGCCTGTGTGTCTGTTAAGGAGTTAATGGACTATATGAAAAAGCACGACAAGTCGTGACTTCATCATTTAACTCAGACCTAAAAAAAACGCCCCTGTCACGGGGCGTTTTTCATTATCCGCACCTTAATCTACCTTTTTTAATCAATCTGCTATGCTGAAAATATGTGATAAAGCAGTGCGCTACCTGCGCCAAGCAGGAGGATGACCAGCAAGGCGCTTAGGCGTATTTTGTTTTACACCCACTCGATTTTTTATGACGGCTCCCCGTTAAGTGATTTTGATTTGGCGCAGTATATCGATGCGGGGCATTTGGGTATCCAATAGATCATACTCATGTGACACTCAAAGCTTTATTTAATAGCGATGTCGCCTGGCATTTGGGCGAAACACCCCTGAATGAGAGTCAAATATTAACCGAACAACAAGGCAAGATGTTGCTAACGGCACAAGTACCCAATGATCATCAAACCCTATGGTGGTTGATGATCATTGGGGGGGGGAAAGTGGATGTTATTGAACCGCTTCATTGGCGCAAAACTATTTATGACCAAGCCGAACAGATTATTGCTCGCGGCTTGGCTGTTAACTAGAAATCGGTCTGGTTTGAATTTTAAGATACTTGGCTTCTTTCTTCTTTTTCCAAAATAAGCGGAATTGTTTTTAGCACCGAATCAGGGTTTAAGCTCATCGACCCTATGCCAATATCAACTAAAAACTCGGCCATTTCAGGGTAATCAGAGGGGGCTTGACCACACAAACCTATGTGTTTGTTATTACGTTTAGCCCCTTCAACCGCCCACTTGATCATCATTTTGACCCCGTCATCGCGCTCATCATAGGAGGACGCCACTTTAGACGAATCACGGTCCACACCCAACACCAATTGCGTAAGATCGTTGGTACCAATCGAGAAGCCATCAAAATACTGTGCAAACTGATCGATTAACAGCACATTATTCGGGATTTCGCACATCATATAAATTTGCAGGCCCTTTTCACCCCGCTTTAGACCATAACGTGCCATGACCTCAATCACCCTCTGCGCTTCATTTACTCTGCGACAAAAAGGTACCATAATAATCACGTTATCCAGCCCCATGGTTTCACGCACTCGACGTATCGCGGCACATTCTAATGCAAAGCTGGATTGATAATCACCATCAATATAACGCGCCGCGCCGCGATAACCAATCATTGGATTTTCTTCTTTTTGCTCAAAATACTGACCAGCCAATAACGAGGCATACTCATTCGATTTAAAATCCGACATACGCACGACAACCGGACGCGGATAAAACGCGGCGCCAATCGTGCCGATGCCTTCAGACAATTTTTCAACAAAGTAAGCCTGGCCGTTTTCATAACCTTTAATCAAATCCGCAACCTGCTTACGTACCTGCTCACTTTCAATGCGTTTAGGGTACAACAAGGCCTGAGGATGCACCTTGATGCTTTCATTGATAATAAACTCCATACGCGCCAAGCCGACACCGGCAACCGGCAAGAAGCTATGCTGGAAGGCCAAATCAGGATTACCTAAATTCAACATCACATCGGTTTTAGGTCGAGGCAAATGTGACAGATCCGTTTCAGTCACTTTATAGTCCAATTCACCACGATAAATAAATCCAGCCTCACCTTCCGCACAGGACACGGTCACCAAATCACCGGTTTTTAGTTTTTCAGTGGCAATATCACACCCCACCACCGCCGGAATACCGAGTTCACGCGAGATAATCGCCGCATGACAGGTGCGGCCACCCCGATTGGTCACAATCGCTGAAGCGATTTTCATCACCGGCTCCCAATCGGGCGTGGTGGTATCACTGACGAGGATTTCACCTGCCTGAAATTCATGCAGTTTTTCAACTGACTCAATCACGCGCACACGACCCACGCCAATCTTCGCGCCGACTGAACGGCCCGTGATAATCAATTCCTTTTGCGTTGCGGTTAAGGCATAACTGCTAAGTGTGGTACCTGTGACCTGCGAAGCCACGGTTTCAGGACGAGCTTGAACAATAAACAACTCCCCCGTCAGGCCATCTTTTGCCCATTCCATGTCCATCGGCTTTTGATAGCCGGCTTGCTTTGAATAATGGTCTTCAATTTTAATAGCGTATTCGGCTAATTTAAGGGCTTCTTCGTCAGTGATACAAAAACGTGCACGATCCGCCTTTACGGTCGGTACATTTTTTACTGGCTCTTTGGTATTGCCATTAGAGTAAACCATTTTGATTTTCTTAGAACCCATGTGGCGCTTTAACACCGCACGAGCGCCCTTCTTAAAAGTCGGCTTATGGACAAAAAATTCATCCGGGTCCACCGCACCCTGTACCACGTTTTCACCCAAACCATAGGCGCCGGTAATAAACACCGCGTCTTGAAAACCGGTTTCGGTGTCAATCGAAAACATTACCCCAGATGAGGACAAATCTGAGCGCACCATCTGTTGAACACCAATCGATAACGCCACACTAAAATGATCAAAACCTTGATCAATCCGATAATGAATCGCACGATCGGTAAACAAGCTAGCAAAACAACGCTTACAGGCATCTAAAAACGCCGCATCGCCACGAATATTTAAATAAGTATCCTGCTGCCCCGCAAAGCTCGCGGTCGGCAAATCCTCTGCCGTGGCTGAACTGCGCACCGCTAAACTCATCTGGTCACCGCACAATTCACGCAATTGTGCATAAGCCGCCAAAATTTCTTGCTTCAGGTCGTCAGGGAGTTCGGCTTGGTAAATCATTTGACGTGCTTTTTGACCGCGCATCTGCAAGTCCGTGACATTATGCGGTTCGAGTGCACCAATCAGTTTTTTAAGCTCATCCCAAATACCGTTTTCTCTAAGCACATAGCGATAAGCCTCGGCGGTAATCGCAAAGCCGTTGGGTACAGGCACACCATTCGGCACGAGAATTTGATACATTTCGCCTAGCGAGGCATTTTTACCGCCCACTAACGGAATATCATCAATCCCTATCTCTTCAAAAAACTTAATATAGTGGTATTTCATCGCTAAATCCTCTTGTTATTTTTAAATACGAGACTCACCATTCAATTGCGACTTGTTCCCTAGCCGTTGGAACGCCATTAAATCGAATAAGGGCAGCACCGCCAATAAGCGGTCAAAAATATCGGATTGGATTTTTTCATAGTTCACCCAAGCCTTGTCCGCACTGAAACAATAAACCTCCATCGGCAACCCTAACTCTGTAGGCTGCAATTGACGCACCATCACCATCAGATTTTGATTAATCAATGGATGTTGACGAAGCGTCCACTCTATATAAGCACGAAACAGTGCCGAATTGGTTAAATCGACTTGATCTAAATCAACATAAGATTGTTCTTCAAAAAAGCGCGATAAAAAAGGATTATTTTTGAACTTTTTCAACTCTTCCTCATCGACAAAGCGAATAGTATGAATATCCAACTGAATGGAACGTTTTATACGCCGTCCGCCCGATTCTTGCATCGCCCGCCAATTGATAAAAGAATCTGAAATCAAGGCATAGGTTGGAAAGGTCGTCACCGTATTATCCCAGTTTCGAACCTTAACCGTAGTCAGTGCGACTTCGATCACATTACCATTCGCGCCATACTTTGGCATTTCAATCCAATCGCCCTTCGCCACCATCCGGTTCGCCGCCACCTGTACACTCGCAACCAAACCCAGCAACGTATCACGAAACACCAATAACAGCACCGCCGTTAACGCACCCAAACCACTTAACAAAAAGGCCGGCGAAGACCCAATCAATAAACTAATGGATAAAATCACTACTACAATTAAGGTTAACAACTTAATCAACTGCGAAATAACACGATAAGGCAAATTGGAGCTTGGAAATTTAAGGTTATATACGGCAGTAACCAGATTCACAACGCTCGCAAAGGTTAACCCTACAAAAACATAGAGATAGAGCCAGGTTAATTTACTTAACCAAGCCTCCCATGCAGGCCAAGCACCAAAAAACCAATCGACTAGCATAATTAATAAAATAGCAGGCACTAAATGTGCAATATTGCTAGCTAAAGCAGGTCGCTCCTCCTGGGTTGCTTCTAGCGTTTCGCCATCAAGATGGTCAATCAAACGATTTAAAAAAGGCATAAGCAATTGCCGTGAAATATAAAAACTAACCGACATAAATACCAGCAGTGTAATAATCGCTACAATTAATGCCGATACATCTAAACCAGTTCCGGTGAGCCCAAGCGGCCTCAAATTATCAAACAAAAAACTTTCGAACATACTTTTCCTATTGAATTTAAATTAACCGTTTAACTCTAACATTTATAAAAACAATCCTCAATAACGTGTAAAATATATAGTATAAATAACATCTTCATAAACAAAGAAGCAGCAAAACAATGAGCATGGATCAAATCCTTCGCCAAGCCATGATGGCAATTAAAGGCGTCAAACTTCCGGAACTGCCGGAAGAATTAATGTTAATTGAACATGAACTAGCTAGCCGGTTTTGTAGCAGTCAAAAAATTGCCTCCATTATTGAACAAAACACAACGCTGTCAGGTGAAGTCCTACGATTAGCCAACTCACCTGTTTATAAACTAAGACAACCGGCTGATACAATCAGCCAAGCAGTGTTAATGCTGGGGCTAGATAATATAAAAAACCTTGTCTTCTCAGCGAGTATGAAACACCTTTTCAACTCATCCGAACTCTATAAGGATATCATGAGCCACTCGGTTGATGTTGCTGTTTGCATGGCTGATTTGTCTGAATGGGTAGCCGATGTCACTCGAGATGAAGCCTACATGCTTGGACTCTTCCATAATGCTGGCTGCCTCATGCTGGCCACCAAAGACCCAGACAACTACCAAAAAATATTTCAACTATCCCACTCTAACCCAAGCGAGTATATGAAACGTGAGTTAGCACGTTACAATACCACACACAATGCTATTGGTGTTTTATTGGGCAAAAAGTGGCATCTACCTATCGACATATTAAGCGCCATCTATTTACACCATATTGATAGCTGCAGAAAAGTCCAGAACGACCGAGTTCGCGCACTGGTTGCACTCACAAAAATCGCTAACTCAATGGTCAGTGAAATTTCACTTGGCGCCTACCGAGGCGAAGAAATGAAAAGCTATGAGAAAGATGGACGCGATGAATTGATGATAACCGAGGGCGCTATCAAAGAAATCCGAATTGCGCTTATGGGTCATAGCAACAGAATGGCATCCTAATACCGCTTCATACAAAAGCCGAGCTCATTGAGACTCGGCTTGAAATCAACTTCACCGCTAAATCAATCAGCCAATCGGCGCAACTGCTCATACTGGCTAGCACTTAAAATGGTTTGCATAAACACATGACAACGCAGTTTTTGATTAAAAATAGTCTGACGAATCGCAATCGATTCCTGCCCAGCAATCTGAGCATCTTCAAGATTACCATTCTTTGCAAACTCAGCCGCCAGCCTTTCTAGCTTGATCACTTTCATCATATCTGCGCGCTGTGAAGATGAGTTCTGCTTATGGTAATTATTCAGCGCATTAATTTGCGATGAAGTTAACGCCAGCACCGCTTGATTATCCATCGCTGTCCGCATCAATGTAGGCATAAAATTGGCATGTTTAACGGCTTTTTGAAAACCCTTCTCAGCCCCACCATGCATACCATGGCCATGATGCATGCCATGGCCGTGGTGCTGAGCGTGAGCCGGAACAACCATCAACATAGAGGCCGACAAGGTAACAGCCGACAATATTTTGAACGAATTTTGTAACTTCATGACATAATCCTCTTTCAATTTTTTATAGAACTAAAACAATACGCAAGGTATTTAATAGTTAGGAACCTGTCGGACTAAAGCCAATCGACTGCAAAAGCGAGATTTGACCGATTTAGTCCAACAGGCTCCTAGCGTCATTTGACACTAGCCTCTATAGTAAGGCATGTCAATAATGCTTGCAATAGATTCTACCAACTCGGGGAACCACTGGCGCTATCCTAGTGTATGCAGACTGCACTCGCCCTTGAGAGATTACCGCGTCGATACGCGCCTCGCAATGACCGTTTTTTCTTAACTTAATGACAGTGACGCACAGCCTGGGAACGAGAAAATCAATCGTTAGGTTTTGCAATGTTTTGTTATGGAGGGTTATCGCTGAAAAGGGGTTAAATGCTTGATTCAATGAGTTTTGTTAGGGTTTGTTGTGTTTCGTGAGAGGGGTGTAAAAGGTGTAATGGTGCCCAGAGCCGGAGTCGAACCGGCACGCCCTTTCGGGCGAGGGATTTTAAGTCCCTTGCGTCTACCAATTTCGCCATCTGGGCGGATGACTTGTATTTAAAGCATTTGTAGCAATGGAGGCTGAGCCCGGAATCGAACCGAGATCCACGGATTTGCAATCCGTTGTATAGCCATTCTACCACTCAGCCATTTTGGAGCGGGAAACGAGACTCGAACTCGCGACCCCAACCTTGGCAAGGTTGTGCTCTACCAACTGAGCTATTCCCGCTTTGTTGGATGCGTATTATAGAGTTTAGTGTAAAAACGTCAAGCACTAATTTGCAATGTAATGAATTTAATTTTGCCTTTTTGCTAACCCATTGTTTTCCAAGCTGACAGGCCATACTGAGCCAATGACCAAAGGGTTAGCAAGGTTGCAATCACGAGCATAACCAGACCAAGCTGCACCCAAGGCACGCCAAATAATTGACCACCATAGATGAGCATCGCTAAGGCGATAAGCTGAAATGTGGTTTTATACTTGCCAATATTGGAAACAGCAACCGCATTACTCCTATTATGTTCCGCCATCCATTCGCGCAAGGCCGAAACGGCCATTTCACGCATAATGATAATAATCGCGGCCATTGTGACTATCCAATGCTGATACTCTACCGCTACGACGATCAACGCGACGGCAACAATCAGTTTATCGGCAACAGGGTCAAGAAACGCGCCAAACCGGCTAGTGGCATTGAATCTGCGCGCAAGGTATCCATCCAGCCAGTCGGTCATCGCCGCTATCACAAAAATCAGCATCGCGATAAAATTTGAATGGTCTATCGGTAAATAATAAATGATTAAAAAAACAGGGATGAGGAATACCCGCGTCCATGTTATTGCCATTGGCAATTGCTTTAATGTCATGTTAATCGAAGCTCTGTTTAGTAATTTTTGAATTTTACCACTTATCGTTTATAAATAGCGCAGCAAATTAGGCTTTCCAGCTAACCGGATCTCCGAAATTTAGCTCAATGGTCTGGTTTTGCAAGCATTGATAGAGTGCATTCGAATAAAGCAGGTTTTGTCCAAATAAAACATCACGCCCCTTTTTACGGTAACTTAACGCATTGGATACCTCGGCTTGGCGTTGAGTTGTAAGCGGATTAATGGATGGAATGATGCAACGTGCGCAGGGTTTTGCGACTTTAAAACAGTGTTCGCCAATCACAACGTCAGCATGCTGATCTTCTTCAAACGCACAGCCAGTATTGATGACAATATTCGGGCGAAACCGAATCATTTCAATCGGCTCGGCTAAGCGCTGAACTAAGCGCTGATTCAAGTCATCCAGTGAGGCTTGGTTGGTTAACAGCAAAGGAAAACCATCTGCAAACGCGACCTGCTCCCCTATTTGTGCGTAATTTAAGTCAATCTGCCGTTGACTCGTGTCGGGAAACCAAACCAATCTTACCGCCCTACGTAGCCCGGATATTTCATAAAGTTCACGCGCCCTCGCTTGTCTATTGATTCCCCAGCACTTTTTTCTCAGTCGGCTGTATGAATAACTACAGCGCTCCTTCGAAAAAAGCACTGGGAAACCAATATCCTGCGCGATCATCACGCGAATTTATGAAACATCCGGGCTAGTACATTAGAAAACCACTGATGCACAGACTCATCGGCTAACCAGGCCTGGCATTTGTCTTGCCAAACTTGGACTGCAATCGCGTTTTGTGAGGCTGGCTGCTGAATAAACAAGGCTTGAAAACCAGGGTAATTCACAACCAGGCCTGGTTGGTTTTTATCACTGGTTTTCACCTGAATTAAACACATTTTAGGAATTTGACGCTGTGTGACCATTTGATTATTTGGATCAATCAGCATCCAGCGTCGGTCGCCTTGAATACCCAGCTTGTCGAGTTTTGCTTGCTGCAACGCCTCACCGCCACAGGATTTAATGGGATAACGCCACAGTTCTGTAACCATCACATTAGCCCTTAGGTTTTAAACAAAAACCCAATAGCGCCTGCATGGACGCTAACCCCTTTTCTCTTGCCAAGTCGATATTGGTTTGCGGAATGCTATCAGCGTCAGGGTGGTGTTTGAGTGCCTGCTCTAAACTGGCTTCACGAATCAGATGCAGCATCGGAAAAGGCGAGCGATTGGTATAGTTAGCTGGATCATCCTCTGGGGCATCGGCAAAACAATAATCAGGGTGGAAGCTGGCCACTTGATAAACGCCTTCATAGCCTTCTTGTGCCAGCAACCCCTGCGCCCAGTCTTCCAAATCAAGATAATCAAAAAACCCCTCAAAACCATAAGGCAGAATCAACAGGGTCGTTTCTATTTCTGGCTGTGCATCCAAGCGATGACATTCTTCAAGCAGCGTTTGCAACACGGCTGGCGTTTCACGACTGTCGGCCACAGCATAATGCACACGATGGGCATCGACTTCGCGCTTGGCAAAAGGACAGAAGTTCAGCCCAACAACGACACGCTCAACCCAGCAGCGCGTAGGCTCAATAAATTCCGCCCATTCAGCAGGCGTTGATTCGAGGGATAGCTTTGTGCTCACCTTATTCTCCATGATAAAAATCGTAAATGCGTTGTGCTATTTTGCCACTAATCCCAGGTACTTTGGCAAGTTCTGATACGGCGGCGTTTTTCACCTGCTCCAAGCCTCCAAAATGCGTTAGCAAGGCTTTGCGTGTTTTGGGCCCTACGCCTTCTATTGATTCCAGCGTTGAGCGGGTCTGCGCTTTTTGTCGCCGTGCACGATGACCGGTAATCGCAAACCGATGGGCTTCGTCTCGAATATAGTTAATTAAATGCAGCGCAATATCATCCGGCTCTAAATCAATGCCCTCATCATTATCCGGCGTATAAAGCACCTCCAAACCGGCTTTGCGCCCCTCACCCTTTGCAACAGAAACAAGGGGGATGGACTCGAGTTCCAAGGTCTTTAACACATCTATCGCTTGATTTAGCTGACCCTTACCGCCATCCACGATCAACAAATCTGGCAACACCGCGTCTTCGTTTTTTAGCCGCTGATATCGACGGGTAAGCGCTTGATGCATAGCGGCATAATCATCTCCGCCGGTAATGCCCTCAATATTAAATTTGCGGTACTGCTGGGTCACAGGCACACCCTCAACAAACACCACACAGCTCGCCACCGTTTGCTGACCCATGGTATGGCTAATATCAAAACACTCCATCCGTGTGGGCGGCTTGGCCAACATCAACGCCTCTTGCAGCGCAGATAAGCGGTCTTGCTGGCTGGATTTTTGAGTGACCTGTTGTTTTAAAGCGGTTTGTGCGTTGGTAATGGCTAACTGCACCAAACCTTTTGCCGTCGCTTGCACAGGCTGTTTAATCTCAACCTTTTGACCCTTTTTATCTGCCAACCACTCTAACAACCAGGCCTGGTCGTCGGGTAATGTGTCAGTCAAGATGGTTTTTGGAATCGGATGGGCTTCATAGTGCTGAGCAATAAAAGCACTTAACACCTGCTCTATTCCAGCGCCGCTGACTTTTGGAAAATAGTTTTCACTACCCCATAAATGACCGCCACGGTAAAGCATCAAGGTGACACAGACATGCCCCGCTTGCTCACAGACCACGACCACATCCAAATCCTGCGAGCCGGGTTGATTGATTAAATGCTGGCTCTGAATCGCACGCAAGGCTGAAATTTGATCACGCGTTATCGCGGCCTGTTCAAACTCTAGGGCTTGCGCCGCCTGCTCCATCTTCTTCCCAAGCTCATCAATCACTTCAAAACTTTTACCCTCAAGAAACTTAAGCGTTAAGCGCACATCCTCCGCATAATCCGCCTGGCTAATCAAACCAACACAAGGCCCGGAGCAACGTTTGATTTGATATTGTAAACACGGGCGTGAGCGATGCTTAAACACGCTCTCGGCACACTGGCGAACCGGAAAAACCTTTTGTAAAGACTGCAAGGTTTGATGCACCGCCCCGCCATTCGGAAACGGTCCAAAATAACGCCCAACCCGTCGCTTAGCACCCCGATGAAAACTCAGCGCCGGATAGGGTTTACCCGTGGACACAAACAAATAAGGGTACGACTTATCATCACGAAACAACACGTTATAACGCGGATTTAAGCGTTTTATCAGCGTATTTTCTAAAATCAGCGCTTCCGATTCCGTATCCGTGACCGTCACCTCAATGCGTACCACCTGCTCAATCATCGCTTGGGTTTTAATGGCTTGCTGTTTAACAAAATAACTCGACACGCGGCGTTTCAGGTTTTTGGCCTTGCCGACATAGATCACCTCATCGGATGGGTTAATCATCCGATAAACCCCGGGGCGTTCGGTTAGATTAGCGAGAAATGCTTTGATATCAAACTCTGACACGTAATTCCTTCAACATTCGATTTTTAAAAGCGGTTAAAATTGCATCAAGTCTACATTAGCACTCACTTATTATAAATCCTTAGGAACCTAAACATGGAACAATACAACCCTTGGACTGACAACCAAATGGTCGATGCTGTCAATAAAACGCCAAAACAACCGGCTGCACTAGATCGCCTCGCCGATGCCGCCGATGCCTATGTAAAACAAGAACGCTGGTCACGCCGTTGGACCAATGTGCTCAAGGCGATGGTGGTTATTTATATTCTGGTGTCGATTATTCTTTTAGCTGGTTTTTTTAAGAGTGACGACAATAAAATATCAACCACACAGCATGCAGCCGTGATTAAAATCAACGGTGCGATTATGGCGGGCGGACGCACGAGCGCCGAAGCGATTAACCCCCTGCTACGCGAAGCCTTCGAAACCAACAGCGCCAAAGCGGTGGTGCTTTATATGAATTCACCCGGTGGCAGCCCCGTTCAATCCGCACTGATTAATGATGAAATTACCCGACTAAAAAATTTACATAACAAGCCGATTTATGTCGTCACAGAAGACATTTGCGCCTCAGGCTGTTATTACATCGCGGCAGCCGCTGATAAAATTTTCGCCAATAAAGGGTCGATAGTCGGTTCAATTGGCGTGCGCTTTGATAGCTTTGGCTTTACGGAGCTAATGGACAAAATTGGGGTTGAAAACCGTTCAATGACCGCAGGCGAATACAAAAGCTTTATCAACCCATTTGGCAAAGAAGATGCTGAGGGTAAAAAGTTTTTCCAAGAACGTATTCTAGAACGGACCCATCAGCAATTTATTGAAGTGGTGCGTGCAGGTCGCGGCGATCGTCTTAATGAGGTTGATGGCGTATTCTCTGGTTTAGTTTGGCTAGGTGACGAAGCGGTTGAAATTGGTTTAATTGATGGACTCGGAGACCTAGGCTCGGTGGTTCGCGACGAATTAGGTTTAACCCGTGTCCGTGAATACGAACAGAAAAGATCATTGATTGAGCATATTATGGGCGATTTAGTATCCGAAACCGCCCTGCGCTTGAGCCAATCCATGATCGGCATGAAATAGCGCTTAATTCGCTTAACCCGGATGTTTTGGGAGGTTATTTTAATCCTCCCAAACCACCTGATTGTTTTCAATTTTAGCGCCACGCGCTAGCGTTCTGTCTAAATTAAACATTAAAGCAGGATCTAAACGCACATTAAACCAGCTCATTCCCCAGTGCAAATGCGGCCCAGTTGCACGTCCAGTTGCCCCCATTTTAGCAATTAACTGGCCCTTTTCGACCCTATCGCCCTGTGCGACAAGCATCTCGTCTAAATGCATAAAATCAGAACGCAAGCCATAACCATGATCAACAAACAGGGTTTTGCCGCTGAGTTCCATATCCTCCGCTAAGGTCACCTCGCCCGCCGCTGGCGCATAAATCGGTGTACCTGTTGGCGCGGCAATATCCACACCCATGTGTGGGCGGCGCGGATGACCATTCAAAATGCGTTGACTGCCATAAATCCCCGTGACCCAGCCTTCCGCTGGCCAAATAAAGCCGTCTAAAAAATAGGGCGTCGCCAATTCGATTTTACGCGCCTCCACCGCTTTTTGACCATCGGCACGAATTTTTGCCAGCGTTGCTTCATCCGGCGTCACGTGACGTGAGGGTAAACCATCAATACGCTGAACGATATAATCGCGTTGCGCAATCTGCAAAATATACTCTCGCTTTTGACCGGTTGGCTCAATGATACGTAAGGTTTTTTGTGGTTTCGCATCACGAGAAAACGCAATCAGCGCTCGCCCTTGCTGATCAGCCTTAAGGGTTTTACCTTCAAACTCAATCATGGCATCAGGACTCACCACCAACTGTACCCAGTTACCCTGTATTAACTCGCCTTGAATTTGCAACGCCGATGCATTCATTGACATCAACCACATTAAACATAATACTAAAACGCGATTTACCATACTTACCCCTTTTTAGTTTGCGCTAATAACTCATCAATCGCTTGATTAGCCAATTGATCAACCCGCTCATTTTCAGCATGACCGCTATGGCCTTTTACCCAGTGCCACTCGACAGTATGCGCCGCTATCGCTTGATCTAAACGCTGCCATAAATCCTGATTTTTAACTGGATGATTGTTGGCGGTTTTCCAATTACGTTTTTTCCAATTCGCCATCCATTGGGTAATGCCGTTTTTGACATATTGCGAATCCGTGGTGATATCGACTTTGCAAGGTCTTTTCAGCGCTTCAAACCCTGAAATCGCCGCCATCAACTCCATCCGATTATTGGTGGTGTCGGCCTCATAGCCCTTGAGTTCTTTTTCAACGCCATTAAAGCGCAACAACGCCCCCCAACCCCCTGGACCAGGATTGCCTTTACAGCCCCCATCGGTAAACAGTTCTACATTCGTTTTCAATCAAAGACCCTTTTTGTTATTTTTATCAGGTTTAGGTGATGTTTGCGCTTGTTTTTGATGTGGCTCATAACTGGTCGCTACCTGACCTTTGCGCACAGGCAACCAGTTCGCCAACTTCCAATCTAAACCAACGGGTTTTGGCGTTACATCGCGTTTTTTAGCCACAATAATATAGACATTGCCAAAATGAATCCCGATTTTGTCAAGCCAGCGTTCAAAACGTTCAACCGTGTTCCAAAACCAGCTATCCAAGCGCCCTTTTCGATTCGCCAAACAGGAGATAGGACCATGCTGGGTGACTTTTAATTCATAACCCAACAGGTTCAGCCAATCAATAATGCGATGCATTTTAATAAAATGCGCCTGCTTCAACTCTTTACGAGCGCCGCCAAACCGACTTCTCAAAATCGTACACCCCCAAGGATTAAACCCGGTAATCACCAGCGAGCCTTCTGATCGAAGCATTGCATCCACTTGACGCACTAAATGATAAGGATCCGATACCGACTCTAGGGTATGAGGCATTAACACTACATCCATGCTCTCGGGTTTAAAGGGCAGAAAATCCAAATCGGCCAACACCAGTAAATCTGGCGTAATAACTGGCTGATCATCCAAAATGATTTTATTTTTAATCCGACTGGTATCGAGCAAGCTTTGTTCAGCTGTTTGCCCGACCTGAAGAAGATAATAGCCGAACAAGCGCGCAAGATGCTTTTCAAGCAACGCGCGCTCTTGCGAAAACAACGCCGAACCTACACGCGTGGTAAACCAACCTTTTAAAAATGTTTGAAAGCGTTGTGTTTGCACAAAATTCCTCAAAGTTGTTTGTGTTTTTTTGATGAACGCGTCATAGACAGGTATAATCAAATTTATTTTTTATCATTGTAACAATCAGGCCTGGTTATGCCTAGCCTCAAAACTAAAAAGCAAGTTAATGAGTTTTATTATTCACCGTATCAATGCGCTAACTGACAATTACATCTGGTTAATTGAAACGCCGAGCCAAGCTTGGGTCGTGGACCCAGGTGAAGCGCTGCCTGTCTTCAACAAACTCAACGAACTAAACCTCAGCCTTGCTGGCATACTGCTCACCCATCATCACTATGACCACACCGATGGCGTGATCTCGCTACTGACTCAGTTTCCGGATGCACGCGTATTTGCAGGTCATCAGATGCAAAAACCTTATATTACCGATTTTGTTCGAGAAGGTGATCAGATTGATTTAGATGGCATTCCATTAAACATACTTGAAACACCGGGCCACACGCTGGATCATATTGCCCTTTATAATAATCAGGTACTCTTTAGTGGTGATACCTTATTTGCAGGCGGATGTGGTCGCGTATTTGAAGGCACTTCTGAGCAAATGGCGCAATCCTTGCTTAAATTGCGCGATTTAAATGATACGCTCGCTGTTTACTGCGGGCATGAATATACCCTAGCAAATATGAATTTTGCACGCATCGCCGAACCGATGAATCCAGCGGTGATTGAGCGTCGTAATGAGGTGAGAAATAAGCGATTAAACAACCAGGCCTGTGTGCCCTCGACGCTTGGGATAGAAAAACAAACCAATCCGTTTTTGCGTTTTGACCTTGAACCCTTAGCTAACGTATTACGCAACAAAACAGGGACTGACAACCCCATGACAACAACAGATTTATTCACCGCCTGCCGAGGCTGGAAAGATCAACTAGACAGAACAGACTTATTAGATGACATCTCCTAACAAAAACCTGATCAAGCCACTTGCGTTAGCGATTTTTACGCTATTATTAACCGCTTGCCAGACCACTGGGCAGCGACAAATGCAGCAAGACAAGGCCGCCGAACAAGCCGGCTCAGCGAGTAAACTGCAATCTGACACAGCACTTGATCGTGCACGCCGACAGCATGCCGAAGGCTACTTAATACGCACTGATCAAGTCAATCTTGATGAGCTCGCCTATGACGAACTAATCAAATCGTCCATCACCCCCTTACCCTTTGACCTACCTGCAACAGAGCCCCGAGACAACTTATGGGATGAGCTTGCGGACCAATTTCATCTAATGGAAGCTAACCAAAGCCTATTCCAAGACTACCTGGCCTTTTACTTAAATAATAAACGGCACTTAGAACGCGTATCCATGCGTGCGCAACCCTATCTTCATTTTATCTACGAAGCAATTGAAAACCGCGGCATGCCTTATGAAATCGCCATGCTGCCGATTATTGAAAGCGCGTTTTACCCTTATGCGCGCTCGAATATGAGCGCCGTTGGTTTATGGCAATTCATTCCCTCTACTGGCAAAATGTTTGATTTGCACCAAAACTGGTGGTTTGACGGTCGCCAGGATGTTTACTTAAGCACGCATGCCGCATTAGATTATCTTGAAACCCTGTATGAGCGCAATAACCAAGATTGGTTCTTGGCCCTCGCTTCCTATAACGCCGGTTATGGTCGCATTTTACAAGCTACCGCACGTTTAAAGCGAGCCGATCCGAATGCCGAAATTAACTACTGGAATATTCGCCCTTACCTGCCCACTGAAACGCGTCATTACGTACCGCAACTGCTCGCGGTAAGCTATCTGATAAAGCACCATGAAAAATACGAACTAAACATTCACCCTATTGCCAATGAACCTCACTTAACACTCATTGAAATCGATCGACAAATCGACCTGAATAAAGCCGCAGAAATGGCCGGTCTTTCAAAAGAGTTATTCAGACACCTTAACCCGGGCTATCTAAAAAGCATCACGCCGCCCGATGGCCCACACCACCTATTAATACCCCTGAGCCACGAAGCGTCATTTAAGCAACAGCTTGGCGAAAACAGCCGCCTTTTTGATATTCAATGGGCACGACACGACATCAAGCCCGGCGAAACACTGGGGGGGATTGCTATGCGCTACAAAACATCCGTCAATCAAATTCGTCAATTAAACAACCTTCGTGGAAACATGATTCGTGCCGGACACACCCTGCTCATCCCGGTACCTGCTGACCAATATCAAAGCGTCACCCAATTGGCTCAAGAACCATCAGCCACCCAAACATCCAACACCTATCGAGTTCATTCCGTAGCGCGCGGAGAATCACTCTCAACGATTGCCCAATCCTACGGCATCAGCCTGACGGACTTAATCAAGTGGAACAATCTAAACCCTAACACGCCGTTACAAATCGCTCAGCCTCTCAAAATAAAAAGTGATAAATTTGGCCATCAACTGCAACACACTGTACGAGAAGGTGAAAGCCTATGGCGCATTGCAAGACGCTATAATGTCAGTGTGGCCGATTTACGCAGCTGGAATAAACTGTCCAACACGAGTCTTATTCGTCCAGGCACAGAACTGACTATTTGGCAATCCGCTCCATCTAATATTTACACTGTTAAGCATGGCGACACCATTTGGGATATTGCGCGCACCTATAACGTGAGCAGAACAGCGCTTATGCGCCATAACAATCTTGCAGAAAACCAGTTCTTACGACCAGGCCAAATATTACGCATCCCCGGACAAAGCTAACCCGACATGTACAGCGCGCCTAGCCTATGAGATTCAAATCATTGTTATTCTGTATCATGACAGGGCTGTTACCTCTCCATGCTTACAGCCAACTTAGCGAAGCGCAACAAGATTTTTTAACGGGGATTGAATACCTCAAACAAGGCGATAGGGAGAATGCAAATCGAATTAAAGCGCGCCTTCAAACCCACCCACTTTACCCTATTTTTTTACATCAAGACATGGTTCGCCAACTAGATAAAACACCTAGTTTTGTGATAGAGGGATTTTTAAACAACTACTCGCACCTTGCCGTCGCGCAACGCCTTACTGAAAGTTGGATAAAGCATCTGGATGAACAGAATAACTGGCCCCTTCTTCTCAAACAAGTTAGCGACCCACAACACATAAGAACCGAGCTGCAATGCGCCTATTACCAAGCTCAACTACAAACCCAAGCTGATGATTTTATTTTAGAAAACGCACAAACGCTTTGGCTATCTCAACTCGCATCCACTAAACCCTGTCAACGACTAGAAGCCCAACTACTTAAAACAAACCAGCTACCGAGTTGGATTATTTGGCAAAAAATTGAAAGCGCGTTTCAAACCAATCAAGCTGATGTCGCCCAAGCACTCGCGCGCCACCTTTCAACATCTGACCGTCAAGCCGTAACGCAATGGCTAGACTTTCACAACAACCCAAAAAAACTCATGCTTACACTACCAAACTTAGAATCGGCTTTTTTAAATCGAAAAATATTCCTTCACAGTCTAAACCGGCTCGCCAACATCGAACCACAAACAGCCCAACAACTACTACAGCTTCACCAACAGCGCTACCAGATCCACACCGATGAACAAAAAACCATTCTACGCACCGCAAGCCTACGCCTCTTTATTCGTGATGATGAAGAGGCAAAACACTTTTTGCATGACTACAACCAGCAGCACTCAGACGCAGACAGTCTACGCTGGCAAGCACAAATTTCCCTGCGCCAATCTGACTGGAAAACACTCCAACTTACCCTAGAAAAAATGGATACCACTCAACAACAACAAGCTAAATGGCAATATTGGCGCGCACGCAGCTATCAACAACTCGGGCACCCTCAGCAAGCTAGACATATTTTTCAACAATTGGCGCAGCAACGTAATTACTACGGTTTTCTAGCGGCAGACCAGCTTAACATGCCCTACCGCCTGGACAGCCAACCCAACCCATCAACAGAACAGTTAGCCGCCACTAGAAAAAAATACCCGGCACTCGACCTGATTGAAAACCTACTAGCCGTAGGCTGGCGGGTTTTCGCCACCCGCGAATGGAACCACTTGCTCAACCAAGCCGATCAAAATGATTTAACCGCGATTGCCCAAATCGCGCACGATTGGCAACATCATGTATTTGCCTTTCGCGCACTGGCGCAAGGCCAACAATGGGATCAGCTGACTTTACGCTTCCCTACCCCCTACCAACAACCTGTCATGCAAAACGCCGATAAAAACCAACTTGACCCCGCTTGGATCTACAGCATTATGCGTCGAGAAAGCGCGTATCAAACCGACATTCGATCCTCGGCTGGTGCGGTTGGGCTGATGCAACTACGCCCTAGCACCGCTAGATACATCGGTCGCCAAAACGGTCTACCTCGCCAAACCTACCAAAACCTCACCGATGCTCAATCCAATATCGAGCTTGGCTCAGCTTATCTAGCCTACCTGATGAACAAATTTGATGGTCATATCGTTAAAGCGACCGCCGCCTATAACGCCGGCCCCAGACGGGTTGAAAACTGGACAGCCACCATCGACCTGCTCGATGCCGATCAATGGATTGACAGCATCCCCTTCACCGAAACACGCCGCTATGTCAAAGCCGTACTCGAACACAAAATCATTTTTGGCAAACTACTAGAGCAAAAGCCACAACGCCTCTCTCACCTAATGCAACCAATCCAGGAGCCTGTCACAGGATCCTAGCGCACATACTAATCTAGCTTCGTCAACAACCAGGCCTGGTGGATTTTGGGGCTGCGTTTAAAGTCTTCTGGCAAGGTTTTACGGGTAATATCCTCAATCTGCCAAGCGGATAACGCGTCCTTATCCAGCTTAAACTTCTGCATATTATTGGAAAACACCAAAGTGCCGCCAGACGCGAGTAACGCCCCCGCCTGTTCAATCAATTCAACATGGTCACGCTGAATATCCAGCACGCCCTCCATCCGTTTAGAGGTTGAAAACGACGGTGGATCTAAAAAAATCACATCAAACGGGTCCATTTTGGGTGGATTTTTCAACCAAGCCACCACATCTTCTTGCAACAGCTCATGGCGTCTGAGATCAATGTCATTGGTCATGAAATTATGCTTAGCCCAATACAAATAGGTTTTCGACATATCCACACTCAGCGAGTTATTCGCCCCCGCAACGGCGGCCTGTGCCGTCGCCGTTGCGGTATAGCAGAATAGGTTCAACAGGTCTTTGCCCTTGGATAGCTTCGCGACCAACGCGCGCACATCACGGTGATCTAAAAACAAGCCAGTATCCAAATAATCGGTAAAGTTCACCCGCACCTTGGTGTTGTTTTCGATGGTGGTGAAATAATCTTTGCGTTCTTCCAGTTTTTCATACTGGCTGCTGCCTTTTTGCTTCTGGCGCATTTTATACACCACCCGCTCAGCCGCAATGCCAAACACCTCAGGCAATACCGCCATCGCTTCATACAAACGTCGTTTAGCCTTGGCGGCATTCACCGTTTTCGGCGGTGCATATTCATTCACCACCAACCACTCGCCCGCTTCAAGCGTATGATAATAATCAATCGCTAAGGCATATTCCGGCATGTCCGCATCATAGACCCGGTACGCCAGCACCTTATTGCGATCCGCCCACTTACGCAGGGTTTTTAAGTTTTTTCGCAGCCGATTAGCAAACATTTGCGCGCCTTCCGTTTGCGCCAAATCGGCCATCGAACTTTCTACTTCCGCCGCTAAATCCGCCCCCGCTTTTAACGCCGGTTGACGGAAAAATTCTTCTTCAACCTCAAAGCGGAACAACTTACATTCCATCGCACCATTAAAAAACGCATGGTCTCGCTTGGCTTTTAAACCTAAATACAAGCCCAGCTCCTTGTTACAAGTAAGCACCGCCGCCTGCCAACCGACAAAACTGCGTTTTAAGGTTTCGCCAATTTGCACATACAAGGCTTTGACTTCATCTTCCTCACCCAAGCGCTCACCATAAGGTGGATTAGTCACTACCAGGCCTGGTTGCAGATCATCCATTGGCTTGGCTTGATTAACCGGCAAGATATCCACTTTAATCACATCGGCATAACCCGCTTGTTGCAACGCTTGGCGCGCAATTTTCACCGCGCCGCCATGCGCATCCGAGCCGTAAATCGGTGGAATCTTCGCTAAACCCGCCAACTCACGTGCTTGCGCATCCTTAACCAGCTCATCCCAAACATCACGCTGATGGCCTAACCAAGATAAAAAACCCATATCATGGGATTTAGCCAGACCCGGTGCGGTGTCCGATGCAATCATCGCCGCTTCAATTAAAAATGTACCCGAGCCACACATCGGATCAACCAATGCCGCGCCCTGCTCGGCCAGCTGCGGCCAACCCGCGCGAATTAATATCGCCGCCGCCACATTTTCTTTCAATGGTGCTTTAACCTGCTGACCTTCACGATAACCGCGTTGATGCAGGCTATGCCCCGACAAATCCAAACTCAGGGTAAATTGATTACGATTTAAATGACCATGCAACTGAATATCGGGATATTCACGATCGACCGCTGGGCGATTGCCTGTGGTATCGCGGAAATAATCAACAATCGCATCTTTGATTTTCAACGCGCCAAAGTGCGTGTGCTCAATACCCATCCCTTTGCCGGTAAACGAAATCGCAAAACTATGATCTTCACTCATGTGACGTGCCCAATCGAGCGAGCGCACATTTGCATACAAATCTTCTTGGGTATCCAGCTCGGATTCTAACAAAACCAAATAAACATGATTCGCCAACCGCGACCATAAACAGGCGCGATAACCATCGACTAACCCACCCTCAAAACTCACGCCTCTGGGCTGGGCTTTAACAGACTGCGCCCCCAGTGCTTGCAGTTCTTCTTTTAACAGTTCAGATAAGCCATTTGGCGCAGTAGCAAAAAATTTCATCGGTTTTTCTCGATCATAAATAAAATTAAGGCTAATTTTACGCTTTTTAACATCAAGGTTTCGGTAAAATGTGACCACATCCATCAAATTGAGATATTAACCCTATGTTCATCGTTTATTCTAGACGCATAAAGTCCTTGTTTGTTGCACTCGGGCTACTTGGTTTATTCGCTTCATTTAACCTAGCCGCCCAAACGCTACCCCTGACGGCCGCTGACGAGCAGGCATTCCAAGCCTGGATAACCAACGACCTTAAACCCCGAGCCAGAGCCGAAGGCATTTCACCCGCCACCCTCGACAAAGCGTTTGAAAATGTCAAACTCAATCAGCGCGTGCTTGAACTGGATCGCCATCAGCCGGAATTTACCCGCACTTTTTGGCAATACCTAGAATCCGCCGTCAGTGATTGGCGTATCAAACGTGGCAAAGAAATGCTAGCCACCCACCAAAAACTGCTGGATGAAGTCACCGAAAAATACGGTATCCCAGGTCGTTTCTTAGTCGCTTTTTGGGGACTAGAAACCAACTATGGTAATTTTACAGGCAGCTTCCCGGTCATCGAGTCACTCGCCACCCTATCCTATGATCAACGCCGCAGTACGTTTTTCACCAAGCAGTTAATCTATGCCCTGCAAATTTTAGACGAAGGCCATATCCCGTTTGAGCAAATGAAAGGCTCATGGGCGGGCGCGATGGGACAAACGCAATTCATGCCTTACAACTACTTGCGCTATACCGTTGATGCCGACAATACGGGGCGCAAAGACATGTGGAATAGTATGGAGGATGTATTTCACTCCTCAGGTAATTTTTTGCAAAACCTCGGCTGGAAACGCGAAGAAACTTGGGGACGTGAAGTTAGCCTGCCAAAGAATTTTGATTTTGCCATTGCCGATGGCCGTACTCAGCGCCCGTTAGCGGAATGGCAGCAAATGGGCATCAGACAAGCAGACGGCTCCCATCTACCTTCTGCCGATATTTCAGCGGCACTCCTTATTCCTAGCGACTATCGTGGACCAGCCTTTTTGGTTTATCACAACTTCAACGTGATCAAGCGTTGGAATATGTCGAATAACTACGCTATAGCCGTTGGGCATCTGGCCGATAGAATTATTGACGCCCCGACCTTAGTAGCTAAGAAACCAGCCGATGATGCAGCGCTAACGCGGGCGCAGATCATTGACATGCAACAACGCTTAAATCAGTTAGGCTATGATGTGGGTGGCGCCGATGGTATTCCAGGTGCGCGAACACGCGCTGGCATCCGTGCGTTCCAGGCAACTCACAATATTCCTGCCGACGGTGCGCCGACAATGAATATGCTAAACCGCTTGCAAAAAGCAACTCAAGCCAACCAAGCAACTCAAACCACCCGATAAATAAACAGGACAAATTGAAGCGCAGATCATGAACACACAAAACACGGATAATACAGCTAACAAACCACTGTTTTTTCGTTTTTTACATTCTCCGCTTGGGTTAGGCTATGCGCTTTGGAAATCCCAAGCACGTAGCGTCAAGCTCGACCATCGACTTTGGCGTAAGCTTAAACAATTTAACCAAGCGAACAAGCCACTCTAATTTTTGACCCATTTTTTATCTACAAAGGCAAACCATGTTGATGTTCAAGCCCGTTTACCCGATTCTATTTATCAGTGCATTCAGCTTAAGTCTGGTTAGCGGTTGTAAACAACAGCCTGATCCTCCTTCAACCGACAACCCGCCTTTTGTTTTGGTATCTCAGGTGCAACAGGCTGGCGAACAACATCAAACGCTACTCGGTCATATCGAAGCACAAAGCCAGACCAAATTAAGTTTCCAAATACCCGGCCTAGTGACAAAACGCCATGTGCAAATTGGCGACAGCGTGCGTGCAGGTCAAACACTGATTCAACTAGACGCCACGGATTTAACGCTCAAGCAACGTGCGGCACAAGCGAATCTCAATGCGACAGAATCCGAACTTAAGCTTGCCCAAACCGAAGCCAAACGTGCGCAAGACTTGCTTAATCGCAACCTAGTTTCGCAACAGGACTTTGACCGCGCTCAAAACCAAGTGACCACCCTGCAGCAACGTTTAGTGGCACTGCAGCGCGAATTAGATCTGGTGAAACGTCAACTGGATTATGCTGAACTAAGCTCCCCAGTAAACGGCTTGGTGCAATTCATCCAAGCGGAACCAGGCCTGGTTGTGCAACCCGGTCAAACGCTGATTGAAATCTTCAGTCAACAGCAGGATATTCTGGTTAAACTGCCTGAATCACGCATCGCTTCAGCCAAACAACAAGGCTTCCTTCAACTACCAACGGGCGAACAAATACCGGTTAGCTTACGTGAAACCACACCCGCGGCCGATTCCGCTTCAAAAACCTGGACACTTCGCTATGCGCTGCCCGAAAACACACAACTAAAACTCGGACAAACAGCCAAACTGGTTTTTAGCACGCCAGAGCAACAGCTTAAACTGCCTAAATCAGCGGTATTCGATCTTGGGCAAGGCACTGGCGTTTGGCTTTACCAAGACGGCCGCATTCAATTTAAACCAGTTAAGGTCACTCAACTAACGCAAGACTTTGCTTTTGTGCAAGCTGACCTCAGCCCCAATGCCCAGGTTGTCAGCGCGGGTGTCCACCTGCTTAAAGCCGGACAAAAAGTACAAACCCGTCAGCTGCAGGAGCCAACGCTATGATGCAGCGGTTTAACCTATCGGCCTGGGCGGTGCGTGAACGCGCCTTGACCCTTTACTTTATTTTAATCGTCGCACTGGCTGGGCTTTATGCTTTTGTCAGCTTAGGCCGTGCGGAAGACCCGATTTTCACGATTAAAGTCATGACCGTTTCGGCTATTTGGGAAGGCGCCACGGCTGAACAAATGCAACAACAGGTCGCCGACCGACTTGAAAAACGCCTGCAAGAAGTGCCCTATTTTGACCGAGTGGAAACCACCGCCCGGCCAGGTCAGTTGAATATGCAAATTCAATTTCTTGACCAAACCCCCAAACACGAAGTACAAAACGTGTTTTATCAAGTACGCAAACGTATGCTGGATGAAGCGAGTTTTCTACCTGCTGGTGTCCAAGGGCCGTTTGTTAACGATGATTTTTCTGATGTCTATTACAGCCTCTATGCCCTCACCGCCCCCGAGCTTCAAGCCTTTCAACTGATTGAACCTGCCGAACAAATACGCAACCAACTCCTGCGCGTGCCGGGTGTGCAAAAAGTCAATTTAATTGGAGAGCGGCCCCAGCAGGTATTTATTGAGCTGGATATTGAACGTCTGAGCCAAATGGCGATTAACCCCTCACAAATCTTTGCCGAAATCGAAGCCCACAACCGCCTCACCCCTTCAGGACAAATTGACACCCAAGCCGCGCGGGTTTATCTGCGCATGAATAGTCAGTTAAACGACTTGAGCCGACTCGAAAATCTGCCTATGTCCATTCAAGGTGATCAGTTCCAGCTCAAAGACATTGCCCAAGTCAGCCGAGGGTACCAAGACCCGCCACAATACCTGGTGCGTGATCAAGGCCAAGAAGCGCTGCTAATCGGTGTCATTATGCAAACTGGTTACAATGGCTTAACCCTAGGTAAAGACCTAGAAAAGCTTGAGCAACAGCTTACCCAACACCTGCCGTTAGGTTTTGAGTTAGAAAAAATCACCAACCAAGCCGATGCCATTAGTCAGGCGATTGACGAATTCCAACTCAAGTTCCTCGTCGCCCTCGGCGTGGTAATGCTGGTCAGCTTTTTAGCCCTCGGCTTACGAGCAGGCCTGGTGGTCGCCCTCGCGGTGCCACTCACACTGGCAATTACGTTTTTTATTATGATGATGACCGGTAAAAATCTCGACCGCATTACCCTTGGCGCTTTAATCCTGGCGCTCGGTTTATTGGTTGACGATGCGATTATTGCCATTGAAATGATGCTCGTCAAAATCGAAGAAGGACTGGATAAAATCCAAGCCGCCTCCTATGCCTGGTCGGTAACCGCGATGCCTATGTTAATCGGTACCTTAATTACCGCTGTGGGTTTTGTACCGATTGGTTTTGCCGCCTCGAATGTCGGCGAATATGCCGGTAATATTTTCTGGGTATTGGCGATTTCTTTGACTGCTTCTTGGTTTGTTGCCGTGATCTTTACCCCTTACTTAGGGGTTAAATTCCTCAAAGATCCCATAGCCGCTAAAGAACTAGGCAGGCCTGGTTATGAAATTCAGCATTTAGACCCTTATCAATCCAAAGGCTATCGGGCGTTACGCGCGATTATAACCGCCTGTGTGCATCAGCGTAAAACGGTATTGTTCGCCACCTTTTTGTTGTTTGTGCTATCAATAGTCGGCATGGCAAAGTTAGTGGAAAAACAATTCTTTCCTAGTTCAGACCGTCCCGAATTAATGATTGATATCTATCTACCAGAAGGCACCTCCATTGGCGTCACCGACCAGCTTGCGCAACGCATGGAAACCCTGATTGCAGACCAACCTGAAGTCCGTACCCTTTCAAGCTACATTGGCGCAGGCGCACCGCGCTTTTTTATGGCGCTAAACCCTGAGCTACCCAACCCGGCTTTTGCCAAAATTATCGCCATTACCGGTGATCGCGATCAGCGCGATGCGCTTCAAGCGCGCTTACAAGGCTGGATTGATCAGGGTGAATTTGCTGAAGCACGTGTCCGTGTTCATCCGTTGCTCTATGGTCCTCCAGTACCTTGGCCGGTTACCTTCCGCGTAATGGGCGATGACCCGTTGGTCTTGCGCGAGATTGCCAACCAAGTTCAAACCATTATGGAACGCCACCCGCAAACCATCCAGCCGCACTTGGAATACGGACAACGCACACCGGTTATCCTGTTGGATTATGACCCACAGCATCTGGAAAACCTCGGCTTTAACCCATTGGACGTGCAACAGCAACTCAATTTCATCCTACAGGGTCAAACCATCAGCCAACTGCGCCATCAAACGCGCAGCGTTCAACTCATCGCGCGTGCGCCCGCTGAGGCACGGTTAAATCTAGAACAGCTGGGCAATCTACCGCTTAAAAACCTAAAGGGTGAAAGCTTCCCTTTAGACGCACTAGTCAACCTGAGGATAGACTATGAGGAACCGGTGCTTAAACGTCGAAACCGCACGCCTTATCTATCGGTTAATAGCGAAATCCGCGCTGGCGCTCAGCCGCCTGATGTGACCATGCAAATCTGGCCTGAACTGCAACAACTTAACCAAACCCTACCTCTGGGCTATAGCGTTGAAATCGGCGGTTCGGTCGAAGAGTCAGGCAAAGCACAAAACTCCATTCGTGCACTAATGCCCGTGATGGTGATTCTGATGTTTACCTTAGTGATGCTAATAATGCGCTCGTTTAGTGGCATGTTCATGGTGATCCTCACCGCGCCGCTCGGTTTAATTGGTGCGGTGATGGCACTGCTGATCTTCTCACAACCGTTTGGCTTTGTGGCAACCCTGGGGCTTATTGGTTTGGCAGGGATTTTAATGCGTAACACGCTGATTCTGGTCGGTCAAATTGACGACAACAAACGTCAAGGACTCAGTGATTACGACGCGGTGATCGACGCCACAGTGCGCCGTGCGCGCCCCGTTGTCCTAACCGCTTTAGCCGCCGTGTTAGCGTTTATTCCACTTACAACTTCGACCTTCTGGGGGCCGCTTGCGTATGTGTTGATTGGCGGTATTACAATGGGCACCCTACTCACGCTCCTATTCTTACCCGCACTCTACAGTGCGTGGTTTAAGGTAAGAGCCGCCTAGCTCGATATCCGCTTCCTACGCCTGTGCTTTAATGCGGATTAAAGCACAGTAATACCTAAGTTCTTGCAAAAAATAAATCTTGCCCTACAATAGCGCACATCATTTAGGTGCGCGGTTTCAATACCGCGTTAAACGGGAAGAGTCGTACGAACGAAAACCTCGTTCAAATCGAACGCTGCCCCCGCAACGGTGATGGAGAAGACTTTCAAACAAACCACTGGTTCAAACAGGTGCAAGCCACTGAACTGGGAAGGTGAAAGAAACCGCTCCTCAGCCCGGATACCGGCCTAGTGAGCCGGCTAAATTTAATTTAGTCAACAACCTATTGCGGTGGGCAATACGGCAGCTTGTAAAATTTTCAACCTTGAAATGCCTGAATCGTATCAGGATAAGTCCGTTTTGCCTTCGTTCATAATTTTTAAATATGAATTGAAGGAAATTTCCATGTTAACAACAGCAACACGTTTTAAAATTAAACCTCTAATCGCCGTCTTATGTCTATCACCAGGCCTGGCCATCGCCGACAATCCATTATCACAGATTGTGGTAACCGCCAGTAACACCGAACAAACCGAGCGCAGCGTCACTGCCAATATGTCAGTTATAACACGTAAAGAGATTGAGGCTAAACAATATCAAACCCTAACCGAAGCCTTAACCTCTGTACCCGGAGTCAGCCTTAGCCTAAGCGGTGGCCTTGGTCATGCTTCAAGTGTCTTTATTCGCGGTTCCAACCGCGTTCTTGTACTGTTAAATGGTGTTCCGCTCAATGACCCGACAAGCATCAATAACACCGCACTATTTGAATCCATGCAACTTTCAGATGTTGAAAGAATTGAAATCGTCCGAGGTGGGCAATCCTCAATTTGGGGAGCGAATGCCGCTGCGGGGGTAATTAACATCATCAGCCGACAAACCGAACACCCCCATCAGGTTGAAGCCAGCCTTACCCGTGGTAATCACGGCTACCAGCAGTTAGCCACCACCCTAGGTGTACGTAATGAGCAAGCTGACTTCACTTACCACTTTTCTAACACGCAATCTGATGGCTTTAGCCAAATGAAACCCTACAAAGGTGATGAAACACAATTTGAACGTGATGGATTTGATCAAACGGATGTATCACTCGCTATCGGCATTAATCCCACCAAAAATCAACGACTGGTCGCTTTTGTTAAAAATAGTGACATGCAAGCGGATTACGATTCCAATTGGTCCGGTGGGCCTGACGATGATGCATCAACTCGCTCAATCAACACCCAAGTTCGCCAACTAAACTATCAGATTCAATTGGATCAAGTTCAGGTTAAAGCCTGGGTTAATGAAACAGATCTTGAACGAAAT
The DNA here is from genome assembly GCF_000934765.1 of Thiomicrospira microaerophila. Lineage (GTDB taxonomy): Bacteria > Pseudomonadota > Gammaproteobacteria > Thiomicrospirales > Thiomicrospiraceae > Thiomicrospira > Thiomicrospira microaerophila. Next base: position 27,952 of record NZ_JYNN01000020.1, read on the forward strand.
GAAGCGGGCTGGTTATCTGCGGGCAAACAGAATCAAAAGGCACTGCAAATCGAAAGTCACTATGCGAATAATGCAAACGCACACATTATTCTTGCCGAAAACAACAGTGAGTCTGAAAGCTCAAACCTAAAGATTAACAACAAAACCATTGGCTTATATAATCAAAACCAATTTAATCGTTTGACTTTAAACCAAGCGCTACGACATGACGAATACAACGCCTTTCAAGATAAAACCACAGGACGGCTTGGTGCTGGCTACCAAATTAACCCCGCTATTCGATTGTTCGCCAATATCGGAACCGCTTATACCGCCCCAACGCTTTTTCAGCTAACACAAGGCACCACTGAAAACTTAAAACCAGAAGAAACGCAAGATTGGGATATTCGACTTGAAGCTTGGGGCTTAGGTATTACTTACTTTAAAAGTGAAGTTCGAAATATGATTGACTATGGCTCATCGGGCACTTGGGACATCGACTACACTGACTTTTACTACAACCTTAATGGTAAAAGTAAATTTAGTGGCTGGGAAATTGATTACGCACGTGATTTGAAGTCATTAAAAACGCAACTTGAACTTCAATTCACACAATTGGAGGCTAAAGACGATCAAGGAAAAACCTTGGCCAGAAGACCCGAACAATCAGCCTCGATGGATTTGCGTTTTTATGGTGTAAAAGACACACAAATCAACTGGCATACCCGCTATATTGGCACCAAATATGACTACCGTTCTAACGGAACCCAGCAAATTGGTGAGTATTTTGTTTCAGACTTAACCGCAAGCTATGCGTTAACAAAGCATATCGACTTACAGGCCAAAGTTAAAAACCTGTTTGATGAAGACTATACCGATGCAGTTGAAACCGCGACAGGCTCAACGCCCGATATTGTTTATGCCAATGGCGGCCGCCAATTTTTTGTAGGCATTCGCGCTGGGCTAAAATAAAACTTTAATTTAACCAACAACGCGTATTCCCCGTTGTCGTTCACAGCGGGGAAAGTATTAGAACTGCACGCGCTGTTCTAATAAATATGGCGTTGAGATCAACAAACAGAAAATAGAGAGCTAAGAGCCCTAAGTGATGGAAGTTACATGGGGGCCTATAAGTCTTGCGCCGACCATGGTCACTAATTGGTTAGGTTTAAATTTTGGGCGAAAAAAAAAGTGACCGAAATAGTTTTTAATTACTTCTAAGTCACTTTTTATTACTAAATTTGGTCGGGACAGTAGGATTTGAACCTACGACCCCCGCCACCCCATGACGGTGCTCTACCAGGCTGAGCCATGCCCCGAAACTTTGTGAGCTGTATTCTATATTAAAAAATAGAATATTCAAGCTAAAAAACACATTACCTTTGAAGTTAGGGCTTAGGTATTGTCTTGCCACTTACTTGATAAGCAAAAACCAGGACCTGCACCATCGCCTCATATAACACTGGCGGAATTTCACTATCTATTTCAACTTGACTGAGCATTTCAGTTAATGCCTGGTCTTGTTTTATAGGGATCCCTTTTTCACTTGCTATCTGCACAATTTTGTCAGCGATATGACCGGCACCTTTCGCTGTCACTTTTGGCGCACGGGTACCATCGTACTCTATACTAACTGCAAGCTTTGGTGCCTTCAAACACGCAACCCAAAATTAGACGCTAGCAAACTGAAACTTTGTTGATAAACCTAAGTTTGCAACACTAGACACAAATAGCTCACTGGGATTTAGCCACCTCAGCTTTAATCCTTTTTCAGCCAAGGATTCAACTACTACAAGCAACAACTGGATACCCGATGTATCAATTGTTTCTAGCGCTGACGCATCAATAGTCAATTCACCAGAGGCGTCAGCTATGGCTTTTTTCATCGCAACCATCTGCTCACTTGCATAGTGAATGGTAAGACTTTCGGGCAACTGAATAACTTGACTCATAAACGCTCCCTATAAGGCAAAATTTTAAAGTACACGCCCTATTACAGACAGTAACTTTTCTGGACTAAAGGGTTTTACGATCCAGCCTGTTGCGCCGGCATCTTTACCCTTTGTTTTCATATCACCTGAGGATTCAGTTGTTAAGCACAAAATAGGCGTAAACTTATAATTTGGCATAGCACGTAAAGCTGCAATTAACTCTATACCGTTCATATTGGGCATGTTAATGTCGGTTACAATCAGATCAAACTGCTCTGTTTTTGCAATCCCAAGTGCTACTGCACCATCTTCAGCTTCCGTAACATCATGACCTGCTGACTTTAAAGACATACCTACCATTTGACGCATAGATTTTGAATCATCAACCGCTAAGATTTTTGACATTTAACTTTCTCTCTATTTTTAAGTGTTTAACCCGTGGGGTATCGCTTTTCAAAGAATAATTTAGTTGAGATTTTACGCACAAACAAAGAATATGTAAAACATTAAACAACAAAAACCTGCTTTAACCCTACAAAAAAATAAATATAGCGCGTAATTTCACTAAAAAAGGCCTATCAATCTGTCAAGCGCAGATCTACTGGAGGCAAAAACGCCGGATTCGATTAAACCCACTAAACGACATGCGAACATCTCGCGAAGTTATGAAACATCTGGGCTAGGAGCCCGTCGGATTAAAGCCAATCGGCTGCAAAAAAGCTGGACTTGGCCATTTTTTACCCATTTCCTCGTCAAATAGCTCGCTATTCTCCTCGAAATTGAACAAAAACTGACTCAATCGAAGAAAGCGAAGCTAAACCAGACTTTTTTCGCTTCGACCGGTTTAGTCCGACAGGCTCCTAGGCCTTCACATTAATTAATTGATCGATTAAAGCAGGCTCGTAGGCGGCAAGCTTTCCCTGCTTCACGTCTAAATACGCTAAAACCAGGCCTGCGCGCTCAAACATATCTTTTAATATCGTCAAGTGTTGCTCAATTAACTTTACACCCGCGACGGATTCCATAAATAACTTGCAGTCAAAATAGCCTGTCTGCTGGTCATAACCTAAAACACATGCGCACCGTTCATCATGTATCGCCACAGAGAACTTTAACTGCCAACGTTTTTTTTTCGACTTCTCACTGGAAATCTCGACATCCAATTCTTCATATTCATTGGCTACATAAACAGGCAGTTGCACACTTAAGTCGGCAGGATTTTGCAATTGCAACAACTGACCTAAACTCACTTTATCAATCGCCTGCCCAACCAAGCTAAGCGCTTGCGCTATTGAGGGTGGCGTCTTAGCCTTTTCAGATGGGTTTGCCGTCAACAATGCGCGCAACTTATGTAGCTCGGCTTTTAGATCCTTATCCACCCCCTTACGCATCCCCTTGAGCCCCGACTCAAAAAACGAACCCGAATGTTCAATGGCGTGTTTTAGTTTTGATGCATTTAACTGGGAATCTAGCCGCAGAATTTGATGGAGAATAGCATTAATCTGCGCTTGTGCGGCAGGGGGTAAATGCGCGAAGAGCGGTGGGGAGGTTAGTTGACTCATGACATTGTTGAGACTCAATGCGTTAGGCAAAAGTTGACGGAAAAAAGCCTTTTCTAAAACAGATTCCTTTGCTACCGGTTCGCTCACGACCAAGCGAATTTGGCCCTCTACCTGCGCGACCCGAGCCATTAACGTTTGACCTGGCGTCAAAGCAAGCGCAGAGCTCGCTACCAGCGTTTGTCCGCCGACATCAAGCTTGATAGTTGAACTAGACACCTGGATTACGTTTAGACTCACCTGCTGGCCAACCACCCAGCCAAATCGCGCTAAGGACGCCTGTGAAATAGGGGCGAGCTGATTGGTTTTTAAACCTGATTCGGCGGAAAAATTGGTCAGCATCGCATTCATCCTTCAAATTTAAAGCCACATCATCAATTTTCAGTGCTTTTGTAAGCAACAGTTTTATAAACTGGTGTTAAACTATTACAACGAGTTCACAAAGTAGTCCAAAAACTATATTCACTATACTTCGGGCCAACACCCCAAGCTAACAAGGAACATGATAAATGAGTGTAAATGAATATGCATTCAACGACAATGATTTTAAACGTGTCAAAAAAATCGTTTATGACTTTGCAGGCATTGACCTCAACGACACCAAGAAAAATCTAGTTTACAATCGACTAGCGAAACGTATTCGTTTTTTAGAAATGAGCAGCTTTGAAAGCTACCTTAATTATGTTGAAAAAACAGGTGAAGAAGAGCTAGTCAATTTGATTAACGCCATCACCACTAACTTGACTTTCTTTTTTCGAGAAAACCATCACTTTGAGTATTTGGCAAACCAGGTTATCCCACAGCTTCTAAAAAAAAATCAAGCATCCAAAAAAATTCGTATTTGGTCTGCAGGTTGCTCTACGGGCGAAGAACCTTACTCTATTGCAACCGTCATTAAAGAGGCCGTGCCTTCAGGCTGGGATGCACGCGTATTGGCAACTGACCTTGACACCACTGTTGTGGAGTTTGCAAAACAAGGGATATACAACATTGAACGCCTTAAAGGTGTCTCTGAGCCGCGAAAAAAGCGTTGGTTTTTAAAAGGAACCGGTGACAAAGAAGGCGCTGTAAAAGTTAAATCTGAACTACAAAGCATTATTGACTTTGGTCAAATTAATCTCATGAATGATTGGCCTATTAGAGATAAGATTGATGTTATATTTTGCCGAAATGTCGTGATTTACTTTGACAAACCTACCCAAAGTCGGTTGTTTAATCGCTATGCCGACCTGTTACAAGAGGGAGGGCACTTATTTATCGGTCACTCAGAATCTTTGTACAAAATTTGTGACAGATTTGAACTTCTGGGTCAAACAATTTATCGAAAAATAAAATAACACTGATATAAACAACGAGAAAAATATGCAAAAAATTAAGGTACTTATTGTTGATGACTCCGCGCTTGTGCGTCAAATGCTACAAGAAATGCTATCATCTCACCCGCAAATTGAAGTCGTCGGCAGCGCGCATGACCCCTACATGGCGCGCGATATGATTAAACAAGTTCATCCCGATGTTTTAACCTTAGACATTGAAATGCCGAAAATGGATGGCATCAGCTTTTTAAAAAACCTGATGCGCCTTCACCCCATGCCGGTTGTCATGGTATCCACCTTAACAGAGCATGGTGCCGATGTTACACTCCAAGCACTGGAACTAGGTGCGATTGACTTTGTTACCAAACCCAAGCTTAACCTTGCTCAAACCTTTGAAAGCTACACCACAGAAATCTGTAACAAAGTCATCATGGCATCGAAGGTAACACGCGGTACACTTGAGCGCCAATATACCCGCTTCTCTAACAACCAACTCGCTCGCCCAAAAGTTGAATCCTCACCGGCAACAATCAGTGAAAAATACGATGCCGATGTCATTATCAAAAAAACAAACGTAATTAAAAAGCCACGCTATGCTGAAACGATCATTGCAATAGGCTCGTCTACCGGCGGCACCGAAGCGATCAAAGAAATTCTAATGCGATTGCCTGCTACCACCCCGCCGATTGTTATTTCTCAACATATACCTGCTGCATTTTCGGGGCCTTTTGCTCAACGAATGGACAGTGTCTCCGAAATGACCGTTCATGAAGCAAAAGACAACCAGCCTATTCTTCAAGGCCATGCCTATATCGCACCCGGTGATAAACACTTACTTATTGAACCAGTAGGAGGCAAGTTTATATGCCGACTCAATGATGGCCCTCCGGTTAATCGCCATAAGCCCTCGGTCGATGTGATGTTTCGCAGTGTGGCACAAAATGTCGGCAACAATGCTATCGGTATAATATTAACGGGGATGGGTGCCGATGGTGCCAAGGGGCTAAAAGAGATTCAAGAAGTCGGCGCCCCCACTATTGCACAAGACCAGAAATCAAGTGTTGTTTGGGGAATGCCTGGCGAGGCGGTAAAACTAGGCGCCGCTGATTTTGTTTTAAGCCTTGATCAAATTGCGTATAAAATTTTAGCGCTAGCTAGCAAATAGTGGCACGCATCCTGCTAAAGTTTCAAATATTTTCAGTTTATCGTTTTTTAACTTTTAACCCGGATATTTCATAAACTTGCGTGTTAATCGCACAGGACAGTGGTTTTACAGTGCTTTTTTTCGAAGGCGTGCTGTCGTTATTCATACAGCCCATCAAGAAAAATACTGAAAAATCAATAGAAAACCAGGGCGCGTGTGCTTTATAAAGCATGCGTGTTAAGAACTGCCAGCCTATCAAGGAATGTTTTGAATGAAACAAATCATCGAAAAAATGCAGCACAAGTTAAAGCAACAATGGTTAGCATGGACCGTTACGCTTGTCACACTATGCTTAATACTTCTAGTCGACCTCGTTATTGTGTCGCTGCTTGCTGTTATTATTATGTCCATTATTTGGGCAAAGACGCCCCCCGCTCAACCCACCATAGACAGCGCAACAGAGACACTAGACAATCTGTCGTATGACGAAAACGACGTGACCACAGAGCCAGCCTTTGAAGAGGTTTGTCTACCCCCCTCTATTGCCATTAAAGAATCAGGCGAAGCGCTACAAGTGATCATGCGCGATGTCGATGCCGTTGTTCATCAAGAAGTTGATATTGTTAAAACTGAACTCACGCAAGTTAACAAACTCATTGCAGAATCAATTGACACCCTCAACGACAGTTTTAGCGGGCTGCATAAACAAACAACACAACAATATGAACTCGTACTCTCCCTGCTCGCCAACCTGGGTGGCACCGGTGAAGGCATGAGTATTGAAAAATTCTCCTCTGAAACCAAACAGGTTTTACAGCAGCTCATTGACATGATTAAACATGGCAGTCAAAGAAGCAACCAAACCATGCACAAGATTGATGAAATGGTTGATCAAATTGATGGCATCTTTAATCTACTTGAGGACGTTAAAGGAATTGCTGACCAAACCAACCTGCTTGCCCTCAATGCCGCGATAGAAGCGGCGCGTGCGGGTGAAGCTGGCCGCGGCTTTGCCGTGGTCGCCGATGAGGTGCGCAAACTTTCACTTAACTCCAATCAGCTCAATGAGCAAATAAGACAGAAGGCACAAAAAGCGAACCATACCGTAGAACAGGTGAAAACAATCGTTAGCGAAATGGCTAGCAAAGACATGGAGCAAGCGTCTACCTCTCAAAATCGCGTTAACGCCATGTTAGTAGACCTTGAAGCGATGAATGCCACCATTTCAACCAAACTCGGTGATGTATCAGGGATCATTTCGGGCATAGAACGCAGTGTGTCGAATGCGGTGCGCTCACTGCAGTTTGAAGATATTGTTCGCCAACTCGTTGAGCAAGTTATTAATCACCTTGAAAACCTCAATAGCTTTTCACAAGAAATTAACCATTACCTAGATAGTGAAAAAGACAACCCCTCCTCTTCTGCTGCCGAATATCAAGAGCGACTCAATAACTTCCGAACCCGTATTCATGATGAACGCAACCAGATCGAGTCAACAAGAATGAAAAGAGTTAGCAGCGGCTCGATGGAAGAAGGCGAGATTGACCTTTTCTAATCAAAAAAAACACCTGTGAACCGAATACCTTCACCTACTGATGATGTATTCGGGCAAAAAAGCTGGATTTAGCCATTGGCTCGTTCTCACGCACAGCGTCACTGCCATTAAGTTAAGAAAAAAACTGTCATGGCGAGACGAAGCTTTACGCGGGATGCGATAAATGTCGCTGTTTAATCGATGCAAGTAACCCCTTTGATGCTTGCTCGACCATATCAAAGACCTGATCAAACCCCTGCTCACCACCATAATACGGATCAGGTACATGATCATGCCCTAAATGAGGCGCAAACGCCATAAACAGCATTATTTTTTCTTTTAGATCAGCAGGCGCCATTTGTTGCAAGATAGCTAAGTTATCCGCATCCATCGCTAAAATATAGTCGAATTCAATCAAATCTGAAAAGTCAACTTTACGCGCACGCAAGTCCTGCATAGTGACGCCGCGACTAGCCGCCGTTCTCATTGAACGCTCATCAGGTGGGTTACCAACATGATAAGCATGCGTACCCGCCGAGTCGATTCGTATTTTATGCGCCAACCCAGCCTCTTCAACCTGCTTTCTAAACACCGCATGCGCGGTGGGTGAACGGCAAATATTGCCCATGCAAACAAATAAAACTGAAATTTCATGACCCGACATTCGCTCTCTCCTATAGAATAAAGGTTAAATTTTACACTTAAAGTGACATCATGTTCAAAAACATCACCCCGCCTCATGACTGGATTGTATATGAAGACAGGGATATTATTATCCTTAACAAACCAAGTGGGCTTTTATCGGTACCTGGCAAAAGCGAACAGCATAAACACTGCGTTTTAAGCTACATTCACCTTACACATCCTGATGCGCTGATTGTTCATCGACTAGATATGGACACATCGGGTTTGTTATTGCTTGCACGTAACAAAGCAAGTCATCGAAACCTCAGCATCCAGTTTCAAGATCGACAAGTCCATAAAATGTATTTTGCATGCTGTGCAGGACAGATTGAAGAACCTGAAGGCGAAATTCAGCTCCCTATGCGATGTGATTGGGAAAGGCGCCCACGACAAATCATCGACTTCACCCATGGCCGTCATGCGCAAACACGCTGGCAATTGATTAAACAGCATACTGACCATTTTTCTGTTGCACTTTACCCTATTACCGGACGCTCGCATCAGCTTCGACTTCATATGAAATCTCTTGGTCACCCCATTTTAGGGGATAACTTTTATTCAGACCGAAAAAGCTTTACTATGGCGGACAGATTAATGTTACATGCACAAAAACTCACGTTCCAACACCCTACAACACACGAGTTCATAACAATTGAAAATAAGGCTGCGTTTTATTAGTTAATTTGGCATATTTTATGCTTTTTTGTACATTCACTCAGTCACTTGGTTAACAGGAGAGCACCATGACCGCACTTGAAAAAGAAGAGTTAGCTAATCAAGAAATGTTAAAAATGCTTGATCAAGAGCAACCTGAATCACTTGAAGATGATTTATTAAGTGACATAGACGAGCTTGACTTATTAAGCGACATGGAAACACATGACACCGATGACCTTGAGGACTTAAATGAAACTTCACTCGATGAACTGAGTAAACTGGAGGCATCGGGTGAGGATATTGAAGATACGCAAGAAGCCAGCGACATTGAAGCCCTGAGCGAACTAGACGAATTGGATTCATTAGAGGACGCCAGCGCTTCTGAGCAGTTGATGGATGATCAACCTGAAGAGGATGATCAACCTGAAGAGGATGATCTACTCGATATCGAAGATAACGCACAACCTGAAGTCGATACAGATGAAAAAACACCAAAGGAAGACGAACTTGAAGAAACCGATATCGACCTAGACATGGCCGATACCGAGTCGGAGATAGATGCGCTTGACCTAGACGATGAACCGCTAGATGAGGCGTTACTTAATGCTTCCTATGCGTCTGCAACTGATGACTTGCAACCAGAAGAACCAGAGGAAACCTCGCAACCTAAGCCGAGTGATACCCAGCCAACTGAGCCGGCGGCTACACAGGACAAGCCCCCCCTCAACCCTTCAATTGAGTCGTCAGTGGACTTTATGCAAGAAGCCATAGAGCTTGACAAAGAAATGCATACTATTGCTCAAGAAATTAAACAAACGGTGTCCGAAGTAAATAATTTAGCGATATCCACCGCAAAACAAGCACAAGACTCGGCTGAAAAAGCACGCTCACTGATTGAGTCTACCTTTAACGCTGCCGAACGGGCGTTTGAAACGGTAAAAAATGCAGGCTATACACTCGATAACACCCACTTCACTGAGCGATCTGAAGATCAAATTGCGCAAGAACTTCAGCAAATAAAAGAGAAAAACGATGCATTAAAATCAGCAAATCAACAAATACGCGCACGATTAGCACAGCTAAAAACAAAATAACTTGAATTTGCTAAAAAACAGGCCACTCTAATGAGCGATATAACCGACGAACTTCTTGATGAACTCGAAAGCCTCGAAAAAAACACCGAAGACCTGAGTGCGAAAGTAGGTGACGTAAAAAACACTAAAAAGCAATTAGATCATACGCCGTCAGCCGAAAATATCAGCACAACCGGTCTACTGTTAGAAGCGTGTAAGTCATCACAACAGGCCGCACAGTTTAGCCAAGAAACGGCCGATATCAATCTTCGTACAGCGCAAAAGCAGCAGTTACAGCTTGATGACATGCAAGAGATCGCGCTGGCTTCGCGTCAAGCCATGCGCAATGCCAACCAGGAAGCGAAGTCCAGTAAAAGCTTTGTGACCGCCTTATCCATCAGCAGCATTTTATTTGTCGGCGGCTTGGCTGGGGCATCCAGCTGGTTTCTCTACTCAAGCCAGCAAACACAGCAAAACCTTGAGCAACAAATCATCGATATCATCAAAACGGAAAACACGCTTAACCAGCGTCATTTAAATTTAAAAATTAATGAGCTAGCCTCACTCATCGAGCTGAGTCTCGCTGACTTAAAACACCCTCCACAAAGTTTTGACTTACAATTTGAAATCCCTGAAATCCCTGTGGAGCAAAATGCAAATAACATGCTAGCGCCGGCCAAAACGTCGATCAACCCTACCGATACGGTAGACCTTAATCACGCGATTCAGTCACACCAACAAACACTTTTAACTGCGCTGACGCAATTACAGGCGGATCTTCATCGTTTACAAGAACAAATGCCCATCACGCAAACAACCCAAAAAGCTAGTCCCTCGACACCTGACCTGAGTAGCTTAACACCTAGATTTAACCGTCTTGAAAATCAAATCAAAACACAAACAGCAGAAATAAAAGCATTACAAGCACTTATCACACAAAGATTTCATAATCAAACAACAGCCACCCCTACATCTACAACAACGGCTCATACCATCTCAACACAGGACTGGAGTGCTTTAAAAACACAAATCAACACCCTGAGTGAACAACAGAAGTCAATGGAAAAACGATTAGGGCAACTCAGCGAGTCGATGACCAATCTAAAGCAAGAGTCATCTGCGCCGCCCGCTCACTATCAATATAGAAACCCCTACCAATACTCGAACTAATGCAAGGCCGCCTCTACTTAGCGTCCGCTCAAAATAGGGGCGTTAACCAGGCCTGGTTAGTTAACCACATCCTTCTTGAATTAAAAATGACCTCTTATACTAAATGAGGGCAAGAACGGGAAGCCTTGTACTTTATCTGGATTGTTAAAGTTGCTGTAATCTGGCTCATAGTCATAACCAATGACAGCGGTATCGGGTGCGATCAATGCGCCGATGTTCAGCAACTCAAAGCGCACATCTAAATTCCAACCGCTATACTTGTAATTTTTCTCCATCGACAAATCCAATCGCGCATTAACCGGCAAACGCTCGCTATTAACCTTGCCATACTCGGGTATCCAGCGCTCGCCATCCTGCGTACGGCCAACAATCGGTGTATATGGCCGCCCTGATTGTACCTGCGCACTCACGCCCCAAACCCAATCGGCCCAATGGCCGCCAAACGGCTGTGCCCAAACCAGATTAAGGGTATGGGGTTGGTCACCATCAAACAGGCGCTCAGTGCTCGGGTCATCCTTATCACGGCGTGTTGACTCTAAATAACTGTAACTCAACCAGCCATAGCGGCGATCTTTAAAGTTACGCTTTACTAACACATCCAATCCCTGCGCCACACCCACGCCTCGGTTGGCCAAGTTTTCCGGTGGATCACGCGATACCACTAATTTGGTCATCGGCTTTTGATAGACTTCAACCTGCGTTGACCAGAGTGGACTCCATTCATATTTGACCCCAAGAATACGATGCTCAGAATCGGTCATCACCAGCGCTGGGTTGCCGATCGTTTTTGAAATTTCATTGCCCTGCGGCACCTGCATAAATCGCCCCCAGCTGGCGGTGAATATCGTGTTTTCAGCGAAATCATATTCCAAGCTGATACGCGGTGATAGCGCATGATAACGCTCCGCTGCCCAGTCATAATGTCCTGAACGTAAACCCAGCGTAGCAAACAAGCGCTCGGTAAGCGGACGCTGCAACTCGACATAGGCAGCGGCTTCATATCCACTAAACGCCTCTGCGATATCCGCCGCGTTCGTGTTAGTCAAAATGCAGTCGGCTTGCCCCTCCCGACAAGGCTGACCAATATAACCATCAATTGAAAAATCATAGCGATAACCATCGACACCTAACGTCCAACGATTGTCACCCTGATAAACTTCCCATTGCGGTAACACAAACCAAGTTCTGCCCCGTTGCTCAAAGCCATAAGGTTGACCCGGATTGCGATCACCCGCCTGCTGAGTACCTATCACAAAGTCATTATTGGTAAACAGCACCCCCGCGCGCAGCGTTTGCTCGACATCCTCATTCAACGCCTTCACCCAGCGCGCACCCAAGGTTTGAAACGCGCGTTTGCTGCCTAAATCACCGATTAAGGCCGGATCCTGCAAACGTTGTTTTTCATCACGAATATCAAAGCGCAATTGATCGTCAGCGGCATATAATGAGAAATCAACAAAGCCATCCGCCAATTCGTGTCGATACTTAGCTTGCACATCCCAAAACTGCGGAAACTGGGTGTAACGGTTATCTGAATCCGAACCTAAAGAACCGGTTGCCGGCAAGAACAAATCGATGTAACTGCGCCGCACCGCAAAAAACGCTGACCCCTTTTCAGAGGTTGGCCCCTCAATTCGCGCAGACGAATCATAAAAACCCACTTGATAACTTTGGCTGACGCGCTGCGCATTGGGTTTGCGGGTTTGCACATCCACCACGCCGCCCATTCTGTCGCCATACTCCACGCCAAAGCCACCCAAATAGGTTTTAAAATTATCAATTAAATCGGGATTCAGCACCGAATAGATCCCGCCAAAATGATAGATATAACCGACCGGCAAGCCATCAATCAGGATTTTGTTTTCATTGGCATTCGAGCCACGCACATAAAACCCCGGCGTGCGTCCACCGCCGCCATTGGCTAGGTTGATCCCCGGCAAGGTACGCACCGCGCCGAGCGGATCGCCTTGGGTACCGGCCACCCCTTTTAGTTCAAGAATATTAAGTTGGATTTCGGAAGGCGCGGTATCGAGTGTGGACACAGAGGGCGCGATTTCAATACCGGGTTGCAAACCCTCAGATATAAGGGATTCCGCGCTAGATTCTACTTCTATGGTCGAGAGGCGATTAACATCCTCAGCGATGACAGGTTGCATACAACCTATAAGACCAACAACCGTCCATTTTAAGTGCTTCATTTTGGTTATCCATTTACAATGAGTTCTGTCATTCTATTGTACTGCCTGTAAAATGTTTTACAATAGTTATACAATAATACCAAAACTTTATTAAACAGGTTTAATCATGAACACACCCAATTTTAATGACAAGCATTTACCCCTGATCGCCCACTTGGCGCAAGCCGATTTTGCATTCAATTTAAACGAATGGTTAGGCAGCTTATCTAACCATGAACTGGCGATGTCCATCGACATTTTGCGTTATGCGCATCAACAGGGCGCACAGGATACGTGGCTAAGCACCGAAGGTGAAAAAGCTCGCGGCAAACTTGAAACACAATACGCCTATCAACAAGGCAACCAAGCCGCCAGCGCACAAAACCCGATTGAAATCCGTGTTAAAAATCAAGTGCTCTGCAAAAACCTCAACCCATTTAACGCCCAAACCCAAATCAAACAACATCTGGCCTGGCAAGATGGTTTCCTCGACTGGGTAGAAACCCAACTAGGCGAATCTTGGTAAGCCTTGATAGACTTGCACTTGTATCACATTGAATATACAATCACTACACACAAATTAAACGGACAAAACAAAATGAGCTCAAAAGTCCTGCATATTAGACTTGATGAAAATATTAAAAACCAAGCCACTGAAACGCTTGCATCAATGGGATTATCCGTCTCTGAGGCAGTACGCGTGTTTTTAACTCAAGTTGTTACGCAAAAACAAATTCCATTTGATATAAAAGCACCTAACGAAATCACGCAACAAGCCATGCAAGAAGCGGATAACATCCTTCTCGCTAAAAAAGCGCGCTTTAGTTCAGCAGACTCACTTTTAGCAAACCTAGGAGCCTGTCGGACTAAACCGGTCGAAGCGAAAAAAAGTCTGGTTTGAGTCAGTTTTTGTTCAATTCCGAGGAGAATAGCGAGCTATTTGACGAGGAAGTGGACAAAAAATGGCCAAATCCAGCTTTTTTGCAGCCGATTGGCTTTAGTCCGACAGGCTCCTAGAAAAGCATGTCTAAAATTAAGCGTGCACTATTGCCACGCCAATCTGATTTTACAAAACAATTTTCTAAAGACTGGGAGCGATTAAACCAATCAGGTCGTTATGACATGCCCAAGTTAAAATCGGTAATGCTGCAACTAATAGCCAATGAACAACCCCTTGACACCATCTACAGGGATCATGAACTTATTGGAAACTGAAAAGGCTTTAGAGAATGCCACATTGGTGGTGATTTTTTACTCATCTACAAACTAGAAAAAACCGGCAAGCTTGAAAATATCGTCTTCACCCGAGCCGGTACACACGCTGAACTATTTAGATGAAGCAATCAGCTTTTCTAAACGAGTCTCAGCCTGTTCAAAATCGAAGGCATCCAGCGCGTTAGTCATGGCTTGCCAATCGGCCAGACAGTGATTTGGCAATGTCTTTTCGATTTTGTCTAGCCATTCATCATCAACATACTCACTCGCCGCAATTTTTAACCTAAGCTGGGCTAGTTGATTTAGCGTGTCTTGACTGATTTGCTCGACTGAGCCAGATGGCAAGGATTTCTCAGTTTGATCAGCGAGGTTATTTGGCATTAAATAAGCGGCTATCTCGGCCTTAGTTTGCAGCAAGGCTTGTTCAAATTCCCTAATTTGCTGGTCAGTTGGACGCTGGTGTTGCTTGAGCAATAAATCTATTTCCAAGCTGTGTTTAAACAGCCCTTCCACCGCTAAATTTCCTGCTACACCCTTGAGCGCATGATTGGTTTTTTGTACTTGATCGAACGCATCGGCCGGTGCGTGTTCTGTCAGTGCTTGGAGCTGTGGCACGATCGGCAAATAATCCTGCTCAATTTGCGCGTTAAAACGCAACAGCAGTTTGTGGTAAAGGGCTTGATTGCCCATTAACTGATCCAGCCCCGCTTGCACATTTAACATCTTGGCCTGACGCCAGGCGTGCGGCTGATTTTTTTGCTGCGGCTTGGGCGCAATATTTTCGGGTGATGCACTGTCTTTTACGCGTCGCCCCGCTAGATAACGTTTTAAAACCGCCATCAGTGCTAGCGAGTCCAGTGGCTTACTCAGATGATCCTGCATACCCACCGCGAGCGCCTTATTGCGATCCTCAATCATCGCCGCAGCGGTTAAAGCGATAATCGGCACCTCGGCGTTAAACGCTCTAATTTGTCGCGTGGCTTCATAGCCGCCCATGATGGGCATTTGAATATCCATTAAAATCAAATCAAACGACTGCTGCTTGGCTTTTTCAACCGCAATTTCCCCGTTATCCGCATACTCCACCTCTAAACATAGCTTCTTAAGCTGTTCAGCCGCGACCAATTGATTAATTTCATTATCCTCAACCAGCAACACACGACCGTCAAAACAGGTTTTTGTCTCGCTCACCACTGGCGCGGATTTCACCACTTGCGCCTGCTGCGCTGGGGTGCAACCCGACATTGGCAAGCTAAACGAGAAACAACTTCCCTCATTGAGTCGGGATTCGACCTGAATATCAACGCCACCCATTAGCGCAACCAATCGCTGACTAATCACCAAGCCCAGACCTGTACCCCCATATTTACGCGTAGTACTCGTATCCGCCTGACTAAAGGACTGAAACAACTGTGACACCTGTGCAGAAGTCATCCCGATGCCGGTGTCCTTTACCTCAAAACATAACCAGGCCTGGTTATCTTTTTCCGTTTTTTTCTCAGTGATAATGAGGCGAATCTCACCTTTTTCAGTGAATTTAATCGCGTTATTGAGTAAATTAGTCAATACCTGATGCACGCGCAGATCATCGGCTACCCAACAGCGTTGCTTAACAGCATCCGCCTCCATCAACAACTGAATGCCCTTTTGCTCGGCCTGATGCAAAAACAAAGTTTCTAAGCTATCAAGCACAGTTGAAAGATAAAAGGGGTGCGGGTCTAGCGTCATTTTGCCGGCCTCGATTTTTGAAAAATCAAGAATATCATTAATAATACCAAGCAACAAACGCCCGGAACTATTCACTTTTTTCAACATATCCTGCGTCTTGGCGGGGTCTGTTTCGGCCATACCCAACTCGCTTAAGCCAATAATGCCGTTCATGGGTGTGCGAATCTCATGACTCATATTCGCTAAAAAAGCCGACTTAGCTTGATTCGCCGCTTCGGCTTCTTTACGCGCGGTTTCAAGCTCTGCTGTGCGTTCTTGCACACGGCACTCTAACAACGCACGGTCTTGCTGAATATGCGTCGCCATTCGATTAAAATCACGCGCGAGCAGTTTAATTTCTTGTGCGCCCTTTTCTTGCGCACGCTGCGATAAGTCACCCGACTCCATCGCTTGCGCTACCCGCTGCAATTCACGAATAGGTGTCACCAACCGATTACCAAACAAATAGGCCGCCACACCAAACAACAACATAAACAAAACCATCAAGATAAACGCGAGATTGCGCTGTTGATATATAGGCGCAAACGCCTCAGCCGCATCCACTTTAACCACCATCCCCCAATGGGTGGCTGGCAAAAACCGTGACGCCGACAGCACACTCACACCCGCATAATCATAGGTTAAGGATTCGGTTCGCTCACCGGTTAACGCCGCTATCATCGGTGGAGGCACCTTATCCAACCCCACTAAACGCTGAAAAGACGCGTTAGGAATGTGACGTAAATCGGATAAATACAACACCTTGTTGGTATCTGGCTGAAATTGAGCCAATACGATTTCAGCGGTTTCACCCAGACCCGCACGATCAATTGAAATATCAATCAATTTTCCAACGTCTAATTGTAACGCGACCGAACCCAAAAAGCGCCCATCCTCAACCATCGGGCTTACAACAAAAATCGCGACCTGCTCTCTGGATGGCGCATAGGGTTCCGCTTTGGTAATTTGGGTTTGCAATAACGAAGATACATCGCGATGTGCTTGAGCGAGTGCCGAATCTTTATAGGGCCCGGTATTTAAGTTTGTTCCCAAATCACTTTCACGAATCGCTGAAAAGACCACATTGCCATCGCTGTCCATCAACAATAAATCATAATAACCCCCGTCTTCATAGAGCACACTAATGTCTTTAAGATACGCCTGAGCCTGGGTTTCCCACTCGGTTGAAAAAACCGGGTATCGCGTAAAGTTAACCATCGCTTGATGAGTGCAACGCACATGAGCAATATGCCGTGCGCTGACAATGCGTTCAGCGATAAACTGATTAACCTCAACCATTTTACGATCCGCTATCGCCGATAAATGATTGAGCGCTGTTTGCTGCAAACCCCGTTCAACGTGCACACTATTGAGGGTAAATACACCAATCATAGGCACCACCGCCAACAAGGTAAACCCTAACATCAAGCGTGGCAAAATTTTAGAAAAAAAGTTCATAACCCCAACCTCGCTCGCTCATTCTCCCAATCATGACGACTACGGTAGGTCGGCCAGGGTGTTGGACGAATCAATCGTTCAGTGACATAAACCTGTTTATATTGACCATCTGGCTGAACATGTCCAATACGTAATGGGCGCCAAAGATGGCGGTTGGTGCGCTCAACCACCACCATCGAACCGGGCGCGGGCATTGATAAACTTTGCAAGAACACATTATTGACCTGATAAGGTCTGACAGACTGCTCATAGGCCACAGCCCTCGCCCAGAGTTGCATGCCTAGATAACTGGCGATCATCGGATCAGAGACGGCCAATCCTGCGCCAAAACGTTGCTGATAAGCCTGCACCAAAGCCAGCGTACGTGGATCCGTTTGTGACTGGAAAAAACCCCAAACGCCATAATGTTGTGTTAATCGCCCGCCTCCCCAAGCCGCAAGCTCAGGCTCGGCGACACTGAAGGAAACAATCGGCTTGTCCGACAGATTAGCGCTCACCAGCGCATCAAAAAACGCCTGATTACTATCACCGTTTAGCGTATTCAGAATCACATCAGGGTTGAGGGCTTTTATTTGATCAACAACGGCATCAAACTGTTGATTACCCAAAGGCTTGTAGAGTTCAGCTAAAACCTCGCCCTGATTCGCACTAATCATATCGCGCAAAATCATATTGGCGACTCGCGGAAACACATAGTCAGAACCAACCAACAAAACCCTTGGACCAAACTGCTGCATCGCCCAACGCGCGCCAGGCACAATTTGCTGGTTCGGCGCCGAACCTGTATAGAAAATATGATTGGACTGCTCTAGTCCTTCGTATTGCACGGGATAAAACAATAAATGGCGGTGCTGCTCAATCACCGACCTCACCGCTTTACGACAAGACGAGGTCCAACAACCAAATACCACACTAACCTCTTGATCTACAATTAAGTTTTGTGCTTGCTGGGCGGCGATCTCGGCATCTGACTGGGTATCAGCCATCACCAGTTCCAGCGGCCGCCCAAGGAGTCCGCCTTGCTGGTTTATTTCTTCGACGGCTAGCTGCAGCATATTCACCAGCGGCTGTTCGCTGGTCGCCATGGTGCCGCTTAAAGCATGCAAAACGCCGACTTTTATCGGTGGCTGAGGTTTAGTGAACGGCGATATAAAGATAAATAGTAAAAAAATAAGCAGCAACACCAGTAAGCTAAAACCAACGCGTTGGCCAAGTGTATTTTTAATGCCTTTTTTTAAAGCGTTTTGAGATAACATACTTTATTTTCCTTTCCTATAGCATAATATTACCTTATTTATTTATAACTGTGAATTTCTATCTAAGAGCCTGTCACCCTGCGCGCAGGATGACGTCTCTGGGTAAAAGAAATGGGTCATTGCGAGGCCGAAGGCCGTGGCAATCTCTGGCAGACTGAGCACGCCCTTGAGAGATTGCCGCGTCGCTGCGCTCCTCGCAATGACGGTTTTCTTCTTAACTTAATGGCAGTGACGCTGTGCGTGGGAACGCAGACCGATTTAGCCTATGAAACAACGCTCAAACCCAAGTCCAAGGCGCTCCCACGTTCAGCGTGGGAGCGAGATCTGAAATGTCCGGGTTAAGCTCTTGATTTATTGTTTACTTTAGATGCGTTTGCCCTGGTTAGATAACGGGTTCAATTTGTTTCTTGTAACCGCTGCAAATCACGCAATACTTCCGCCACATGGGTTTGTGGGTCAACACCTTTATACGCCTTCGCAATCTGACCATTCGGGTCAACAATAAAACTGTTGCGGCGCGCGAACTTCATAATCCCTAAATTCAGCAATGAGTTGTAACTCGCCGCCACCTTGCCGTCACTATCTGACAACAGGCTAAAGGGCAAACGGTGGGTTTGCGCAAAGTTTTTATGGCTCTCAACCGAATCCACACTCACGCCAAACACAGTCGCTTGCTTGGCAATAATGCCATTGATATTGTCACGAAAACTGCACGCCTCGGTGGTGCAACCTCTAACGTATGCACATATGTTTATAACTCGCACCCACGCTGTGCGTGGGAACGAGGTTAATCATGCCCGTTGCTATGATTTTTTGCATTATCTAACCCAGACCATCCTGTTTAAAATCCAATAATATGGATTTTAAACAGGATAAGATGTAAAATTATTTTAAATTCCACTGAACTAGAGTTTTAAATGAAAGGCAAGCAAATCGTTATTGCAGACAAACCGAATCATATCCAAGCAGGCCTGGTAGAACTGGGACAGATGGTGCGGCATTGTCGAACAAAAAATCGTTTAAAAATAAAAGATGCGGCGGATCTACTCGGGATGTCGGTCACGACCTTAATTCGGATTGAGAAAGGTGATCAAGGTGTAAGTAGTGGCAATCTATTTAAAGCGCTACAAGGTTTTGGCATTCGTTTAGATATTCAACAAAGCGAGTCAACATTATGAACCCATCATCAGAACCCAAATATAAGCCGCAACTCCAGCTTTATTACCAACAGATCCATGTCGGCACACTCACCGCTGAACAAAACAGCGTAGGTTTTACTTTCAACTATACCGAACACTGGACTAAAACGGGGTTTGCACTTTCACCGGCACTTCCCTTTGACCAATCACTTAAAGAGCGAAGCGTCACAGCTTTCTTTCAAAACCTACTACCCGAAGGGCAAAACCTGGATAACATCGCGCTCGCACTCCGAGTCTCAAAAAACAATCGCTTTCAATTATTACATGCAATAGGTGAAGATGCCGCTGGCGCGTTTGTTTTAACGACTCAACTTGATAACACCTCCAAAACAAAAGATCGCCCTTTGACGCATACCGAACTCTCAGCTCGGCTCGCACTGCGCGAAAGACGAGACTTTGCGATATGGGATCAAAAAGTGCGAGTGTCCGTCGCTGGTTTTCAAGACAAAATTGGCATTAAGGTTAAAGATCAACAGTGGTTTCTACCGGAAGGACAAAACAACCATACGAGCCATATTCTTAAACCACCGCCCGTTAATGCCCAGTTTGAATCGATGGTGGTGAATGAAGCTTTTTGTATGCAACTGTCAGAACGCATTGGTTTGCCCACAGCGGGGTGTCAACTGGTTGAAGTACCTGAACCTGTGTTATTAATTGAACGTTTTGACCGCACGTTCCAAACCCACGGCCATTACACTAAACGCCATGTAATTGATGGCTGCCAGCTACTCGACTTGCCGCCCCACTATAAAATGGAACGGCCTTATGGCAGCTCGCCCGATGTAGCGATGATTCGTGAAGGGGCATCCATTGTTAAACTGGCCCAGGCCATTCGCCAATATTCCGCCGCACCGATACTGGATATTAAAACGTTCATGGAATGGATCGCATTTCAATTGTGTATTGGCAATGTCGATGCACATGCCAAAAACCTCAGTTTTTTTGTGCAAGCGGATGGCCGCATTCGCATCGCCCCGTTTTACGACCAGGTATGTATTTTGGAGCTTGAAGGTTTGGAAGAGCGCTTAAGTCAGACCGCTCCAGCCGGTATAGACACCCAATTAGCCATGGCGATCGGTGATGAATTTACTATTAGCCAAGTGTCGGCCTACGATTTGGCACTGATGGCGCAAGAAGCGGCATTTCCCATCAAAGCCATGAAAACCGTGTTTGATCGCGTCACGCAAGGCGTAATACAACAACTAGAAAATGTTCAAGTCGTTGATTATTATCAACGACTGACTAACCAAAAACACATCATCCAACATGCAACGCTTAAACTGCAAAAGCACTTGGCACAATTAGAACAAGCCTATCAGGACTTATAAAATCGTTTAACAAAAAGACCACCCATCTAGCAACACTACAGAAATACTTGACCATTACACACTAATGCCCTTCCTGAACAAAACCCGATATTGTTGCGGCGGCCAGAGCATTCTGCCGAAACCAACACTTTCAACCGACGCAAACAGGCAAGGTCAATAACGCTTTGCTCACCGGTAAATTGCGAGCACATAGAGTAATTTGCCGATGAGCAACTTGTCAGTCTCTACATAGCCTCGTTTAAGTCCACTTTCAATCCCGCAACTTTAAGCTCTTTAGCTAATTTGAGTCTCCATGCACCAGCAGCGTCAATATCGACATATAACACCCCAAGATAGTCAGAGGGAATTTCAACGCCTCCTTTTCTTAGAACGCAAACTTTGTCCCGTCCGATTTTTGCAGCCATATACCCGAGTTCAACCAATACGTTCTGCCGTGCTCGTGGCCGGAGGTTATCTTTTGATTCGGCGCTAGCACCCACATCGTCCGGGGTGAACAGAACGACTGCATATCCAGCGTCAGTGTGCTTTTCCAGTTTCTCAATTATGGTTTTTCCTTCATTTGCCTGCTCATGAAGGATTACTGCATTCAATCCTAATTTTTCAATGAATCTTGCTGTAGATTCTTTTACCTGTTCATCATGGCCATGGACAACAAAAACATTGTTGTTATCGCCACCAGAAATCACATCACCTTTAGTATTTTTCACCGCAGGCTCTTTGAAAAGAAGGTCATGTGTATAGTCCTTTCCTAATGACAATGGTAATAACCTCCGGTCGGTTGCCATGTCGGCTATACCAGAACTACGCATTTTGTTGTTATGTTGATCTGCATAATAGGATTTTGGCTGTGGAGTGTTGGTTATTTTAATTTTTTGGATATCATCGATACTCTTGATGATCATTCCGTCAACAGTAAACGCTCTTCCAGAATGCCAAGGTGTTATGACCTGCTGGCTAAGCTCGTCAAAAGTTAAATCGTTGAACACCGAAGAACGGTCTCTCTTTTTTCCATCACCAACCAACTCAACATGGCAGTGCCAGTATTTGTCAGGGAAAACGTCAACTTCATTCATATACTCGTTTACCTTTAATGCTGAGAAGCCCTAACGCCAATCACAGCGGAGCCATTGAGCGGAGCGAAATGGTTTCCGGCCGCCAGCGGCGGCGAACTGCTGCGCTTTGTTATTGACAGGTTAACAGAAAAACAAAGGCAAAAAACGATAGCCTGCCACAAACGACACCACAAAAGCCGCAAGCCCCTGGCCATCGTTCCACCAAACTGCTTCAGAATGGAACCCGCAGAATGCAACCAACCCGGATCTGCAAAATCTCGCAGATGGGGCAGTCTCTGGAAGCTGCCCGATACAGCAAAGGAACAGCTTGAACGAGAGCACCGCTTTCTGCACCCAAAAAATTTCAGGCCATTTTAAAAGCCAGCGAGAGCAGCCCCACAACACAAACGCCAAACTTCCTTCAATACACCAAGCTTGAACGGAACCCTTCCTGAACAGAACCCGATATTGTTGCGGCGGCCAGAGCATTCTGCCGAAACCATCACTTTCTACCGACGCAAACAGGCAAGGTCAATAACGCCTTGCTCACCGGAAAATTAGGAGCAGAGCGAGTAATTTTTCCGCGTGCAGCATTTTGTTAGGCTTTCGTAGCCTGGTTTGATCGTTCAATAAGACTTCCCAAGAAGTCCGATATTCCGTTTAAATAACGCTGCATTTCCAATGGAACAGAATCCAAAACTTTTCCTTCATATGATTCAAAATAACCGTATGCTGCAAGCTTATCAGAAACTAGAGGATCATGCTTTATTGCATTATTTAAAGCCCTGCACTCATCTGCATTTTGGTAATTTTCGCACCCTTCGATATCTATGCCGATATCAGAGAACCTTAACTTTATTTGATCCCACCGGTATGGAACTGAAATACTGGATTCTTCACAGTTATTCATCATGCTCACAGCTCGACGGTAGGTTTTAGATACAAACTGCTCACAAATAGCCCATAAACCAACCACCATAATTTGATCGGAAAACGAAGCAATTCTTTTGTTCTCTATGTCCTTGTCAACAACTGCTTGGCGGAGTCTTATTTTTTTTATATCCTCCATTGTCTGGTCCGATTGATAGTCCATCGCTTCTTTGGGTATTTGGTCCAACTTCTGATCCCACCGTTCCATCTCTGCATAAACGATGTGGTGAATCCTGCAAAAATCAAACAACCTCCACCGCAACTGAGAAACGATGTCGTCAAACTCATCTACAAATGGGGGCAAGGGAGTCGGACCATTCTGGTCACGATGATATGGGTACTGCATGTCTGAGTACATAGGTTCTTTCATAATTCTTGCCTAACGCCCGCATTTGCGGCTGGTTTGGAGCGCAGCGGAAAACCAGTCCGACAACATGCGCTTGTTATATGCCTTATCGCGTAATTTATTTTGAGTTCATTCTTTCTTGTGCTTCTTTTGTATAAGTCACTAATGAACCACCCGGAGAGCCACCATTTACTGAGAATTGATTGATCGCTGTTAAGAGTATTTCTTTCTTAAACGCCACATGGATGGCATTTGCCGTTCCGTTATTAATTCTGGCTGTCAAGGAATTGGGCCACCTGTTATATAGCTCTTTAGGTGCATAGATTGTGTCATATCCGACATACACGCAAATCAATGGTATCTTGTAAAAATCAACAGCCTTTTCGATTTCGTATGACAACATGCTGCCCGTTTTTCTGGTGTCATCACTTAATATTACAATGCAGTTTTTTGATGCCGCCAACCGTTCTCTGATTCTTGATTCTAATGTACTCCGAAGACTTGTATCTCTTACGGCTGCAGTTTTGTCATGGCTATTTACAAACTTGAAATCAATGTTTTTTCCTGTGCTCCATGCTTGCATTGTTGCGTAATACTTAAAATCAGATTCAGTAGGGTTCGTTTTACCCAGTCCGTCAAAAGCGATATAGGTTCCGGTTCTGTTTGCCATGCTATTCCCCAAGTAATATTAATTTATAAATCAGCAGCGATTCAAATTCCATTTTCTATAGCTTTAATATCCAATAGATTTATTGAATCAATTTTATCTTTGTGAATGACAATGTTTAATTTCGCTGGATATTTGAATTTCATTTCACTCACTCGAAATGTCCAAAGCATTATCTTGAGCAGTTCCTCATCACTAATATTTTTGTGTTCTTTAATTCGAGTTATGCCAGATCCAAATATTGGAACCGAAACACTTTTCTGAGAGTAAACTCGATTAACGCTATCCCAAAAATTTATTAAGAACTCGAGATACTCAGGCATGCTAAGAACCGCTTTATTCTGGCTATCAAACTTCGAAAACGCAGCCAATAGATAGTCTTCTATAAGACAAACGGTTCCTAGTTTGTATTTTTTTGACTTTCCCGTGCGTTTAACATCTCCATCTATTAACTCGCCATCTTCAAATGGATAATCTTCGATAATTTGATTCAGCTCAGCCACTGATAAGTTAGAGTGCTCATTGATGTAAATTCCATTCAGTGAGTTCTTGGATATAATCTTATCATCCACTTGAGTATCGAAATATTCATTAAATGCAATAGCTTTAATTCCGGGCTGACTGAACAAGTCACCTGTCAATACTGATACTTTGCTTCCATCAATTGAAAGATTCAGGTGTCTCAAATTGTTGTATCTCCACCACAGATACAAGTACAAACCAACAAAGAAAAGTACAACTGACAAGCCGGCACAATTTTTATACTCATCGGAAACATCAATAAAAATGAAAGCTATTGATAAAATGGCCGATATCATCGACATCATTTTTAAGAACTCTTGCCATACTGACCTGTCTGTAATCTTAACTTTCAATCTATGCGTCCTTTTCCATAATTAATGATTTTGTAGCCCGATGGCTTGGGCATATAACGCCAAGCACAGCGGAGCCATTGAGCGGAGCGAAATGGTTTCCGGCCGCCAGCGGCGGCGAACTGCTGCGCTTTGTTATTGACAGGTTAACAGAAAAACAAAGGCAAAAAACGATAGCCTGCCACAAACGACACCACAAAAGCCGCAAGCCCCTAGCCATCGTTCCACTAAACTGTTTCAGAATGGAACCCGCAGAATGCAACCAGCCTGAGCCTGCAAAATCTCGCAGATGGGGCAGTCTCTGGAAGCTGCCCGATACAGCAAAGGAACAGCTCGAACGAGAGCACCGCTTTCTGCACCCAAAAAATTTCAGGCCATTTTAAAAGCCAGCGAGAGCAGCCCCATAACACAAACGCCAAACTTCCTTCAATACACCAATCTCGAACGGAACCCTTCCTGAACAAAACCCGATATTGTTTCCGCGACCCGAACATTCTGCCGAAACCAACACTTTCGACCGACGCAATAACGCCTCAATAACCGGCGCAGTTTGCTGCGTCCGGCGCCTTTAAGGCGCGTAGTTAATTCAATTGTTATGTTTTGTCTAGAACTGAGTACATGTTGCTCTTTAGTTTGGTGTAGATGCTTGGTTTTCGGTAGGAACTGGCCCCAACAAAAGCAACTCCAGAACGTGGATTTATACCGATAGACTCGAGATAACTAGAGCCAAGTATTTTTGGTGTATAAACCAATTTTGAGCCAATGTCAGGCAAGTTGTCTGGGTGAATAGCGAGCATCTGACCGATTAAATCTTTTGGCCCATCATGAACACCAATAGTCGTAGCCAATGTAGCATCAATAATTTCCAATGAATCCAGTGTTATCCAGCAGTGAAGTTTGTACTTTGACATAATGCCAAATGAAAGAGTTTGACTTATATATTCATCAGTCATATCGAAGTAATTGTTCTTATGGTCTCTAACACTCCCTATTGTCAGATATGCCTTGCATTTAAAGTACCTTTCCATTGCGGGTAGGACATTGAAATGAATAGAGATGCACTGCTCTGAAATATCAGTGGGCGTTAAGGGCAAAAATGTTTTTTCAAAAACCTGATTGATACCGGAAGTCAAAAATTTTTCGTCTATATGAGACCTTTGCAAAACCCAGCTATTCCCAAAGTTAAATTTTCAAATTCGACTTTTTTGAACCGTGGTCTTGCATTTTAGTCCTTTTTTCGTTGTTTTGCGTCACTTTTATGACGCTTTCTTGCTACTTTGTGCGTATATCCTGTTTTTTGGATACACGCACCCCTTGAGCCTTAGCTCAGTTGTATGTTTATTGCCCGTTTTAGGTTGTATCCGATACACATGAGTGTTAATTTTGCCGCATTGCGCTTGAGTCCGTTATAGCGGGCTTGTGCCATTCCATAGTGCTGTTTTAATACACCAAAGGTGCGCTCCACGATGTAGCGTACTTCTGAGGCCAATCGGTTGTGTTGTTTTTGTTGTTCGGT
>NZ_JYNN01000021.1 GCF_000934765.1 Thiomicrospira microaerophila
GTGGAGTAAAAACCCGCGACATAATGCATAAATCGCAGAGGCATGGCATAATCCACCCCAGATTGAAACTCCATTAGTAAGTACAAGAATATGGGTTGACATTTCCCCTCAATATTTACATCAATTGACCAGACCACATCTTCTATCTTTTCATCAAACAGCGGCGTGACATAATTACCCGGTTGTGGGGTTAGGCTATCAAAATCCACCAGCTGAGCCATCTCTTCGGGAAAAAAGCCTTCAATCAGCGCTTGCACCATTTCCGGGTAAGAGAATAATTCCTTATAGCCGGTGTCGTGGAACTTTGAATCGGTGGTATTGGTCATTTGTTTTTTTTCACACTATTCATTTACTGGCGTTATTTTAGCATAATGCATAGGCTGACCTTAGAGATTGAGTTAGTATCCCAGAGCAAACGCATCTAAAGTAAATAATAAATCAACAGCTTACAATCAGGTCTCGCTCCCACGTTGACGTTGAACGTGGGAGGGCCTTGGACTTGGGTTTAAGCGCTGTTTCATAGGTTAAATCGGTCTGCATTCCCACGCACAGCGTGGGAACGAGGTTAATCATGGTGGACAAGCCTTACACGGCTCCATCTGAGAAAGTCGGAAAAGCGTTCGGCCTTGCTATCACCTTAGCCGGGTTATTAGACAATTACAGTGTTAGCAGATTATAAACTCGCCATCACAATGCGTGCGGCTTCAATGGTTTGATCTATATCGGCATTTGAATGGGCGGCAGAGATAAAGCCCGCTTCAAATGCGGATGGCGCCAGATAAACGCCTTCGTTCAGCATGCCGTGATAGAACTTGCGGAAACGCGCCATATCGCCTCGTGCTACCTGCGCAAAGCGGGTAATATTCTTTTCTTCCGTGAAGAAGAAACCAAACATACCGCCTACTTGGTTGGTGGTAAAAGGGATGCCTGCTTCATCGGCCACCGCCTGCAAACCATCGACTAAACGCTTGGTTTTTTGTTCTAGGTGTTCAAAAAACGCGGGGGATTTGAGTAGATTTAGCGTCATTAAGCCCGCCGCCATCGCGATAGGATTACCCGATAGTGTGCCTGCTTGATAAACCGGGCCGAGGGGGGCGATATGACTCATAATCTCTTTTTTGCCACCAAATGCACCGACAGGCATACCCCCACCAATCACCTTGCCAAAGGTGGTGATGTCGGGAGTAACCCCATAACGGCCTTGCGCACCCTGTAGGCCGACGCGGAAACCACACATCACTTCATCAAAAATCAAGACCGCGCCGTGTTGATCACACACTTCACGTAAGGCTTCTAAAAAGCCTGGCTCAGGTGGAATGCAGTTCATATTGCCGGCTACCGGCTCTACGATAATACAGGCGATTTGATCACCGATTTCGCTGAATACTTGACGCACTTCGTCGGCATCGTTATGGGTGAGCGTTAGGGTTTCAGAGGCCAAGGCGGCAGGTACACCAGGTGAGGAGGGTACGCCCAGGGTCAATGCGCCTGAACCGGCTTTGACTAGCAAGGAATCAGAGTGACCGTGGTAGCAGCCTTCGAATTTAACGATCTTGTCACGACCGGTATAGCCGCGGGCTAAACGAATCGCGGTCATGGTGGCTTCGGTGCCCGAGCTGACCATGCGCACCATATCAAACGAAGGGATCAGTTCGCATACTAAATCGGCCATGGTGGTTTCCATCACGGTTGGCGCGCCAAAACTTAAGCCATGCTCGGCTTGGCGTTGAACCGCCTGAATCACTTCAGGATGTGCGTGACCTAAAATCGCAGGTCCCCATGATCCAACATAGTCTATGTACTTTTTGTCGTCTTCATCGGTTAAATAAGCGCCATGGGCAGATTTAAAAAATATCGGATCACCGCCAACACCCTTAAATGCACGAACGGGCGAGTTGACTCCGCCAGGAATGTGTTTTTGCGCGGCGATAAACAGATCATGAGAACGAGACATAGCGTATCCTTTTTATGGGTTAATGGTTAACAAGCGATTATACCTTGAATAATGCGCTGATGTCAGTGGCGGCTTGGTAGATATCGTCTTGAGCAAACACAGCTTGAATAACGGCTAGACTGTCAGCGCCCGCTTGAATCAATGCGGCGCCATTGTGTTGGCTAATACCGCCGATGGCGACAATCGGGATATCAAGGGTTTGTTTGGCTTGGCATAGTGTATTGAGTTCGGCCTGTGGGGCATTGGGTTTGGTGAGAGAGGGGTAGAAACGACCAAAGGCTACATAGTTGGCGCCTAAGGCTTGCATTTGCTGGGCGCGTTCTAGGTCATTGTAGCAGGATATGCCAATGATGGCCTGTTCACCTAAGGCTTTGCGGGCTTGCATCAAACTAGTGTCATCCTTGCCAAGATGAAGTCCATCTGCTTGGCAGGCTAACGCCAGTTCAATCGAATCGTTAATAATCAACCAGGCCTGGTTGTTGTGACATAGGTTTTTAAGCTGTTTAGCTAGCGCCACCTGTTGTTCAAACGGTGAGGTTTTATCGCGATATTGAATTATCCGTGCGCCGCCTAATAAGGCTTGGCGCACATGCTCAACAACAACCAGGCCTGGTGATAGGTTGGGGTCGGTTATAGCATAAAGACCGGTTATCTTCATTTAATATTTGTTATTGATTAATATGTTGCTGCCAGCCAGCAAGGCCGTTGAAAAGTACACGCACCTGCTGATAACCGACTAAACGCAAAGCCATATGGGCTTTTGACGATAGAATCCCTGTATCGCAATACAAGACAATCATTTTATCTTCAGGCAACTTATCAAGTTCAGCGAGTACAAAGCGCCAATCAATGTTTATCGCACCGGGAATTGGATTGTTGGCGAAGTCCTGCGGTTGGCGTGTATCGACCAATACTACCTCATCTTTGATTTCAGCCAAGTTGGCGGCCATGATGACGCCGTCACCAAAAGCCGCCATTTCCATATAGTCTTGTAAAGCCATCATCATGTCATCACGATCAATCGCCGATGCAGAGGTGACAAGCGCAAAACTGGTTACGCAGGCAAGTAGAAGTTTTTTCATGACGGTCTCCTAGAATTGCCCTAGAACTGTGGGCTGAGTTGGTTAATACGTTGAGCTAAGAATTCAAAATCACTGTCACCAATTTTACGGTACACAATATTGCCGTTAGGAGCAATTAAGAAGGTGGTTGGGGTGAGGCGGATATTTCCAAAGGCTTGGCTGTAGGCGCCATCGGTATCTTGTATAAAATTAAACGGGTAGGGGTTGGCGCGGATAAAAGCGTCAACTTGGTTTTTAGGGTCATAGTCCATTGATATCGCCACTATTTCAAAGCGGTCACCAAATTCTTGTTTGAGTTTAGCCATATCCGGCATCTTGGCTACACAGCTCGGGCAAGAGGTCGCCCAGAAGTTAACGAGGATGGGTTTTTTGGGCAGGGTCAAATTAATTTGCTCGCCTGAATCGAGTGTGACTTGAACGTTAGGTGCTTTTTCGCCCCCAGAAATTGAAAAGTAAACTAATGCACCCACAAGGACGGCAACTAGGCCTGCAAAGAGTTTGGTAGATAGGCTTTTCATGTTTGCTCCAGACAATGATCGTGAAAAAATTAATATATAGAAAAATGTGAATCCGAAGTGTTAAAAAATGGGGATGTCACTGAGTTCTTGCGCTTTTAGTAAGAACTCAGAAATTGATCGCAACTAGGCTTTTAGCGTTTCTACGCCGTTTTTTCCGCCACATAAAAACACATCGGCTTTACGGCAGGCGAATAAGCCATTGGTCACGACACCGACTATTTGGTTGATTTCGGTTTCTATCGCGACCGGATCGCTAATTTGTAAACCGTGAACGTCTAGGATAATGTTACCGTTATCGGTGGTAAAGCCATCACGCAAAACGGGTTCGCCACCAAAACGCTTAACGATTTCACGCGCTACATAGCTGCGTGCCATTGGAATGACCTCAATTGGTAATGGGAATTTACCTAATACCGCGACTTTTTTACTTTCATCGGCAATACACACAAATTTGTCCGCTACGGCTAACACGATTTTTTCACGGGTTAAGGCACCGCCGCCGCCTTTAACCAAGTGCAAACCTGGGTCCGCCTCATCTGCGCCGTCAATATAAACCGAAATTTCGCTGACACTATTGAGGTCTAAAACGGGGATGCCGTGACCACGTAGGCGCGCGGCCGAGGCTTCAGAACTGGCCACAGTGCCCTCAATAGTGTGTTTAATTTTGGCTAATTCATCAATAAAAAAGTTAGCCGTTGAACCTGTGCCCACACCAATAATCGTTTCAGGCACTACATATTCAATAGCGGCTTTGGCAACGAGTTGTTTTAATTCATCTTGTGTCATAGTTTTTTCCTTTTTTATCTTTACATTTATCTTTTCATTAAGAATTCAAGTAAGGCTTTTTGAGCATGTAAACGGTTTTCAGCTTCATCCCACACCACGCTTTGCGAGCCATCAATCACCTCGGCGGTCACTTCTTCGCCGCGATGAGCGGGTAAGCAATGCATAAATAGTGCATCAGGGTTGGCCTGTTCCATCAAGGGTTGGCTAACGCGATAGTGAGATAGCGCTTGTTTACGCAGACGCTGTTCGTCCTCTTGTCCCATGCTGGCCCATACGTCGGTGACAATTAAATCTGCCTTATCAGCGGCTTGCATCGGATCACGAATAATCTCAACTCGATCCTTCGCCATTTCAACCAGGTCTGCGCGCGGCTCAAATCCTTTCGGGCAGGCGACACGTAGTTTAAAATCATACAGCTGGGCGGCATTGATATAAGATTGGCACATATTGTTGCCATCGCCAATCCATACCACGGTTTTACCCTGAATCGAGCCGCGGTGTTCATAATAGGTTTGCATATCGGCTAAAAGTTGGCAGGGGTGGAAGTCGTCGGTCAAGGCGTTTATCACGGGCACACTTGAAAATTCAGCCATGGTTTCAACAATACTGTGTTCAAAGGTGCGCACCATAATGCCATCAACCATGCTTGAAATCACTCTTGCGCTATCTTCAATCGGCTCGCCACGCCCAAGCTGGGTGTCACGCGGTGAAAGAAACAGCGCGTGACCGCCGAGTTGAGTCATACCGACTTCAAAAGAAATTCGCGTGCGCGTGGATGCTTTTTCAAAAATCATCGCCAGCGTTTGGTTTTTGAGTGGCTCGTAAATCTCGCCAGCTTTTTGCATCGCTTTTAACTCAATTCCACGTTGAAGTAGTTGGTTGAGTTGCTCTGTGCTGAGGCTTTTGAGGGTTAAAAAATGTTGGTTTGTCATGTTAAAAATAAGTTATTTAGTTAAATATCGGTTAAAAATTCATTAATCAGTTCACAAACACCGCTGACCAATTGCTCTTGCTGTGTATGTGACATCACAAAAGGCGGAAGCAGGCGAATAGTGTCACCACGTGTTACATTGATTAGTAGGTTTTTGTCTAGGGCGCGTTTCACCAGTTCACCACAAGGGCGATCTAGCTGAATGCCGATCATATAGCCTTTTCCGCGTACTTGCTTGACCTGCTCAATACCGGCAAGACGCGCTTTGAAATCACTAATCATGATTTCACCCTGTTTGGCTACATAGTCAATAAAATTATGGTGTTCAATGGTTTTTATTACCGCCAAGCCTGCCGCGCAAGCCAGCGGATTGCCACCAAATGTAGTGCCGTGGTTACCCGGTGCCAACACCTCAGCCGCTTTGCCACGCGCTAAACAAGCACCGATTGGCACACCATTGCCCAGCGCTTTGGCCAAAGATAAAACGTCTGGCAAAATGTCTTCGTGTTGAAACGCAAACCATTTGCCTGTGCGTCCAACACCGGTTTGGATTTCATCAATCATCAGTAGCAGGTTGTGTTGGTCGCATAGTGCTCTAAGTGCTTTCAAATAACCGTCTTTAGGGACATGCACACCACCTTCGCCTTGAACTGGCTCAACCAATATCGCAACTAAATTTGGGTGGGAGGCAATTTTTTGTTCAACGGCGGCGATGTCATCAAACGGAACACGCACAAAACCGGACACGAGCGGATGAAAGCCTTCTTGCACTTTTTGGCTACCGGTAGCACTGAGTGTCGCCATGGTGCGTCCATGAAAACTATTTTCCATCACCAAAATTTCAGGGTTGGTTTTGCCTTGGTCGTTGCCGTATTTACGCGCAATTTTAATCGCGCCTTCATTAGCTTCGGCGCCAGAGTTGCCGAAAAACACTTTATCCATGCCAGATAAACGAATAAGTTCATCGGCCAACAGTTGTTGGTTAACAACGTGATAAAGGTTAGAGGTATGAATGAGTTTTTTGCTTTGCTCACATAAAGCATGTGCTATTTCAGGATGCGCATGCCCGAGGCTGCAGACAGCTATACCGCTAACCGCATCTAAATAAGCGCGACCTTGCTCATCATAAAGTGTTGCGCCTTCACCTTCGACAAAGGTAATTGGCAAACGTGCATAGGTATTCATTAAACTGGCTGACATTTTGACCTCTAAAAAAAGTTCGGATTTAAACCCAAGGTTCAATCCCACTATGGAAGCAACAAGCTAAGGACTAGGAGCCTGTCGGACTAAAGCCAATCGGCTGCAAAAAAGCTGGATTTGGCCATTTTTTGCCCACTTCCTCGTCAAATAGCTAGCTATTCTCCTCGGAATTGAACAAAAACTGACTCAAACCAGACTTTTTTTCGCTTCGACCGGTTTAGTCCGACAGGCTCCTAGTTTTAGCTATTTCGTAGAACAAAGATTGATTTTAGCTGAATAGAGAATAAATTCAAGTTAATTGCGCGTTTTAATAAACCTATCGCAAAACCTGTTATTGCGACTTAGGTTAGGATAAAATAGTCAATTTATTTAATGAACAAATTTTTTAGGGAGCCTTTGAATGCGAACAATGTCTGATCGTGATGGCCTGATTTGGATGGACGGTAAAATGGTGCCTTGGCGCGATGCCAACACCCATGTTTTAACACATACCCTGCATTACGGTATGGGCGTATTCGAAGGCGTGCGTGCTTATGACGCCGAGCAAGGTACGTCAATTTTTCGCTTAGAGGCGCATACCGACCGTTTGTTTAATTCGGCTAAAATCATGAATATGCCGATGCCGTTTGACAAACAAACGATTAATGAAGCCCAACGTGCGGCGGTGGCTGAAAATAATTTAAAATCAGCTTACCTTCGTCCGATGGTGTATTACGGCTCAGAAGGCATGGGCTTGCGTGCGGATAATTTAAAAACCCACGTGATTGTGGCGGCTTGGGAGTGGGGCGCGTATATGGGTGAAGAAAATTTGACGAGGGGGATTAAGGTGGCTACTTCGTCTTACACCCGTCACCACCCAAATATTACCATGACCAAAGCGAAAGCGAATGGCGCGTATATGAACTCGATGTTGGCATTGCAAGAAGCGGTTTCGCATGGTTGTGACGAAGCCTTGTTGCTTGACCCGCAAGGCTTCGTGGCCGAAGGCAGTGGCGAGAACTTCTTTATGATTAAAGATGGCGTGATTTATACGCCAGACTTGTCAGCGGCGTTAGATGGCATTACCCGCAAAACGGTGATCCAGCTGGCGAATGAGTTGGGATATAAAGTCATTGAAAAACGCATTACGCGTGATGAAGTGTATATTGCCGATGAAGCCTTCTTTACCGGTACGGCGGCTGAAGTGACGCCGATTCGTGAATTAGATAACCGTCCAATTGGCGAAGGCTCGCGTGGTCCGATTACCGAAAGACTGCAAAGTTTGTATTTTGATGTGGTTCACGGTCGTTCAGCGCCGCATTTAGGCTGGTTAACGCCGGTAAAATAAGCCGGTTAAAGCCGGTTAAAAAATTAAAAGAGGAGTGACCATGACTGCACAATCCTGTTCACAGCGACGTGTTGAAGTAACTTATGATGATTTACCTTTGTACTGCCCGATGCCGGGGGAAAGTGCATGGGATGCCCATCCAAAAGTGTTTTTGCCGATTGAAGAAACCGGTGAAGCCAAGTGTCCTTATTGCGGCACGGAATATGTGCTAAAAGATTGGAATCCGCATCGCGGTGGTCATCACTAGGTTGCTTACCAAAAACAGCCGGTTAACGCGTTTCTAGCGGATTCCGGCTGTTTTTTTTATGTCTTCTACTTTTTCAACGTCCAGATTGCTTTCTGCCCAACAATGGTCGGCTATTCAACAGTCTTTACAGATTGATGCGGCCTTATTGCCTTGGACACACCTCAACCAGGCCTGGTTGTTAGATAGTGCTTTTTCAGATTCCACCCATTCACTTGTTAAACTCGATACTGATGCCGGTACCTATTATCTTAAATGGTTGCGTAAGAATTTAACTCAGCAGGCTTTTTGGCAAGACGTTAAAGCTTGGTTGGGCTATGACTTGGCGCAGGGCTATCAGTATCAACCCGATTGGGCATTCTTGTTGCAACAGGTTTCACCGCTTCAAATCGCACAGATTCTTTTGGCGGTATCGCCCTCTGATAGCCAGCAGCATGGCTATGTGTTAAGTCGTGCGATAGCAGGGCACAATCAACCACCAAAAACCTTGTCAGACCCTGCACTCAAGATTTTAGCGCAACAGGTTTCTCAGCTTCACCGGCTTGCGGTTAATGAAACCGCAGTGGCAGAGAACTGGATGCAGAAAACACACGCGTTTGTGCAAACCCTCGATTTACAACCAGGCCTGGTTGCTCATGCAGTAGATAAGACCCTTGCTTGCCCGATAAAAGCACTCATGCCCGTGATGTTAGATTTTCGTTGGGATCAATTGCAATGGCAAGAGGATATGCCGATAGGTATGGTGGATATGGATGCCTGGGTGATGGCGCCGGCAAGCTTGCATTTGGTGATGCTGGAGTTGTTGTTGAATGCAGAACAATCCACCATTTGGCGCGATTATTATGTGGCGTACTTGGCAGGGCAGGGGATTGATAGCGAAGCGTTATTTAGCCAGCTTGAGGCGTGGCGTGATGTGTTTCGGTTGATTTTGTTTCGGTTGAATTGGTTAGGCGCGGATAACCTACATACCTGGTTATCGGCACCTAAAAATTTTGAAGTGGTTTAAAACCCAGGTGGATGCGCTTTGCTTATCCACCCTACATCTGCTAGGCCTGCAAGCCCAACTAACTCGCGGTGGCCTGATTCTGCTGGCGCCAGCGTAATTGCCAGTTAATCATGCCGTACCATGCCATAAACATATAGGCGACAAACATCATCGCGGTTAAGGGATAGCCGGTTTGCCAATAAAGCGCGACCGCAAAGGTATTGATAATAATCCAATAAAACCAGCTTTCCAGCACCTTACGCGCCATTAAAAAGGTCGTCATCATTGAAAATACCATCACGCCTGCATCCAAATAAGGCATTTGGCTGGCATTAAACAGGGTTAATAATCCGCCAAAGCTGAAGGTCAACAACACACCCAAACCTATCCATAACGCATGTTTGCCAAGATTCCAGCGATGAATACTCAGTGGTGTGTGCGTTGCATCGGCTGGGCGCGGACGCCAGAGCATCCAGCCATAGACCGCCATGCCCATATAAAACAGGTTCAACGCCGATTGCATGGGTAAGTTGCCTTCCCAAAAAATCATCGTGTAAATCGCGGTGCTGACTAAGGCTGCCGGCCAAGCCCAGATAATTTCTTTGGCGGCCATAAATACATAGGCCAATCCGAGCGCGACCGCAACGGCTTCCCAAATTGAAAAGTATTGCAGTTGAAGTTGAAAGAGTTCGGCAAAGCTGGCATCCATAAATCTATCCTTTTGTTAGGCGAGTTGAAGTGGTTTAGATATTGCAATTAATCTGAGCGATCTTGTCCGACCAATTTTAATACAAAAACCGTATTGGGGTTTTGATTAAATACTTCTGTGATTTCATCGGTCATCAGTTGCATGATGTGCTGCAAGTCGCCAAACACTTGAGTGCTTAAACTATTGCGCTTTATCACCAGGCCTGGTTGCTGCTCTAGCCGTGCAATAAACGCCAAAATCGGCTCAACAAAATGCTGATCAAGTGGGTACATACTAATATCGAGTGATACCTTCATTTTGATTTCCTTTTAATTTATTAAACTGTGTGAAGACCTGTGCAACGTCATTACGAACAAACCCGTATCGCGGTCATTGCGAGGCCGAAGGCCGTGGCAATCTCTTACAGACTGCGCACGCCCTTGAGAGATTGCCGCGTCGCTACGCTCCTCGCAATGACAGGGATTTTTCTGTGGCTAGTTAAAACCGCACCCGTGCGGTTAAACCGATTTGGCGCGGATCGCCAAGGCTAAGATAGCGTTGTTCGCCATCGCCGTCAAAGTGATCAAAGAAATAGCCACGGGTTGCATAACGCTCATCGGTCAGGTTTTTGCCCCAAAGATAAATTTCCCAATCGGCGGCTTCATAACCTAAGCGGGCGTTAACCAAGGCATAGGCGCTGGATTTTTCATTATGTACATTGTCGAAATAAAACGCATCCATGCCCTGAAGTTCTAAGCGAGAGAACCAGCCCTGGTCACTACGATATTGACCACCGATAAGGTATTGGAAATTAGGCGCATGCGCCGCACCACGCCCTGACATTTCAAAGCTGCTATTAATCGGTGTGCCTTTGACTTCGGTTTTTAATAGACCTAAATGGGTAAATAGAGTCAAACGACTATCCACCTGCCAATTAATTTCCGTTTCTAAACCGTAATGTTTGGCGGAATCAAGGTTTTCGGTAAAGAATACCCATTCGTAGCCACCCGGTTCATAGCTGTAACCATCAAATTGTGGGTTTTTCCGATCCATAAAGAATAGGGTTGTTGCCGTTTTGATATCGCCATAATTCGAGCGTAAACCGATTTCATAGTTATAAAGCGTTTCATTTTTATACTTGGCAAAAGTCGGGCTGCTTAATCCGGTATTAAAACCGCCGGCCTTGTAGCCACGTGTAATGCCGGCAAAAGCCAGATGGCGTTCACTGTATTGGTGTTGATAATGAATCGAACCGCCCCATAGGGTTTCAGAGGGTGAGAAATCGTCGGCCATCGGGTAGTCAAAATCACCGCCACCAAAACTGGTGTCTGTTCCAAATTTACGTGCATTGAGTTGGTAGTTTTGTTGTTGGTGCTCAACTCTTAAGCTGTAAATAAGGGTTTTTTGTTGGCTAATGGCTTGGTCAAGTTGACCGTAAATCGCGAATTTATTGTGTGTGAAATCACTGTCCGCATCATTGTTATAAATATCGCCAAAAACTTTATAATCTGCACGTTCGATACGTTGATTGGTTTCTTCTAAGCGTGATGCAAATAGCCCAATTAACCAATCCGTGTTCCCCATTTTAGATTGCTCTGTCGAAGTCCAACGCAGGTCTTGAGAGATGTTTTTTCGTGTTTGGTCGTTGTAATAGGTACCCACTGTTTTTGCAGGGTCGGCAATCCAGTCAATATCATAACTATAGACCATATCCGAGTCCGCAAAGCTGGTGGTAGAGGTGAGGGTGTAGTTTGGGTTACCTTCGTACTGAACTTTTAGCGCCGCGGCGTTGGTTTTTTGATTGTCTTGACCGGGTTGGTCTGATTGGGTGGTGAAACTATTATCGCGTGACCAGTGATCATAGCCGTTTTTGAGATTGGCATGGATCAGCGTGAGGTCAAATTGGGTTGACTCGCCCGCCCACCAACGTAACTTGGCGCGTGCGCTGAGTTCATCGCGGCCATCGGTATCGCTGCGGTTTAAGGTTTTATTGTCACGAAACCCATCGCTATCCTGTTTAAATAGGCTTAGTCGATATTGCGGGCTTTTGTCGGTTGAGCTGAATGCGCCACTGGTGGCGACACCGATTTCGCTAAGGTTGTTCGAACCCAGCGTAGCTTCAATCAGGCTTTCATTATAAGGCGTTGGCTCGTTGGTTTGGATGTTCACCAGGCCTGCTATCGCACTGGCGCCATAGCGCGTGCTTTGCGGGCCACGCAATACTTCAACCTGCTTGACATCAAATAAATGTCCAACCATGCCAATGCCACTAAAATCGATGCCATCGACCGCAAAACCAACGCTAGCATTCGGTGCGCCGGTGTATTCATCACGCTCACCCATGCCGCGCATTTGAATATGCCGCGCGCGTGAAGATTGGCCTGAGTAGTTGACATTCGGGGTTTGCAGCAACACATCATCAAAATGAATCGCGCCGCGATCTTGTAACGCCATTTCATCCATAACGGTGACGCTAGCGGCAATCGCTTGTTGTTCGCTGGCGCGTAAGTCGGCATTGACAATAATGGGTTGAAGGCTGGAGGCGATAACCAGGCCTGGTGATAAACTTATAACGGCAAAAGCAAGTGGTTTGAATTTCATGGTAATCCTTTTTAATCCATTGCAATGTATGGAGGTTAAAAAAGGACAGGGAAGCAACAGATAGAAGTAAACTGAGCGCCTGTCCCTACGCCGGTATGATCCGGATCAGGTTCAAAGGGTTTTGCGGATGCAATCTCAGGCCTGCTGGCCACCCCTTGGCAATTAACCCGATATATCGAGCAGGGCAAACGCATCTAAATAATAAAAAAATCATAGCGATAGGCATGATTAACCTCGTTCCCACGCTGTGCGAGGGAATGTAGACCGATTTAACCTATGAAACAGCGCTTAAACCCAAGTCCAAGGCGATCCCACGTTCAACGTGGGAGCGAGACCTGATTGTAAGCAGTTGATTTATTATTTACTTTAGATGCGTTTGCCCTGATATATCGAGTTTAACGTTCAATTATACCATTGTGTAGGTTTTGAAGTGGTTTGCTTGTGGTTGATTCTGAAAATAATCAATTTTTTAACCAGGCTCCTAGATGCTTGTGGCACGCTTTAAGCTTATTCAAATACATTAATTTTAATTCGTTATAGGTGTTGGTTATGTTTGTTGTTTATAGTCCAGAGGGGCGTAATTTTATTGGCGGGAAGTCAGATAAAGCGAATCCCACGAAAGTGAATGCTATTACTGAGTCGGATTTTAAGGAAACGATGATGGAGTTGGATAAGGATTTACCTGAGCGCACGCAGCAGCATCAAAAAGCCAGCTATGCGCTGGGTCAGTATCAAAAACAGCTTGATACCCTGCATGAACGTCATGTGGTGGTTACGGTATCCGAAATTATGTCAACTAAGCTTGTAACGATTAGCCCGGAAGCGAGTTTTAGTGATGCTTGGCAGTTAATGCAGCAACATAAATTCCACCATTTACCGGTGGTTGATGAGGGGAGTCTTGTTGGGATTTGTTCGTCGCAAGAGTTATTGCGTCATGTGATTATTAATGATGATAATCGGATTGAGGCGCCCAAAGGTCATAGGATTGCTGAGATTGCGAACCCTGAGGTGATTACCACTTTGCCGAATGTTGATGTGCGGCGCGTGGCTTTTATGATGACGGAATATCAAATAGGCGCTTTGCCTGTGATGTCGGATTTGGGAGGGTTAATTGGCATGGTAACGCGTGCGGATTTAATCAAGCGGTTGGCTATGTTGCCGCCGCTTGAAATTTATGTGTAACGTTACAATCGGATTAACCGTCTGCGTTAATCTTGCTAATTAAGGCTTGAAGCGTGGCATCAGCTTGGTCATTAGGAACTTGACAGGTGCCCGCGGCCATATGTCCGCCGCCGTTATACTGTAAACACAGCTCGCCCACATTGGTATTTGAGCTACGATTTAGAATGGACTTTCCAATCGCAAATACGGTGTTTTGTTGCTTTAATCCCCATAAGACATGAATCGAAATATTGGTCTCCGGAAAGAGGGCGTAGATGGTAAAACGGTTGGTTGGGTAAATGGTTTCTTCGTTGCGCAAATCTAAAACCACGAGATTGCCATGCTGTGTTGAGCAGCGTAGCAATTGTTCTTTAGCCTCTGCTTCATATTTAAAGTAAAGCTCAATGCGCTCTTTAACATCCGGCAGTTGGCAGATTTGTTCAATGGTGTGATCGCGGCAGTAGTCGATTAATTCCATCATGAGTTGATAGTTAGAGATTCTGAAATCACGGAAGCGCCCTAGGCCCGTACGCGCATCCATTAGGAAATTTAATAATGGCCAACCGCTCGGATTAAGTACCTCGTCGTGACTGAACTGCGCGGCATCACCTTTATCTACCGCTTCCATTAAATCGTCCGTGATGCGAGGCATAGCCTCTTTTCCGCCGTAATAGTCATAGACCACCCGTGCCGCTGAAGGCGCATCGACATCAATGATATGATTATCATGCTTTTCATTGCGTAAGCTTTCACTGTGGTGGTGGTCAAAGGCTAAATGGCAGCCGGCGACATAGGGTAGGTTGGTGGTAATGTCATTTGGACCGATTTCAACCTTGCCATCCTGCATATCTTTAGGGTGAACAAATAAAATGTCATCAATCAAGTCTTTTTCTTTCAGAATAACGGCACACACTAAGCCATCAAAGTCACTACGTGTGACTAAACGAAACTTCTTTTCACTCATTGAATACACCTCGCGTTAGGGGTTGGTAATTATTGATTAGCTTGTGCTGCGGCCATATCTTCATGAACTTTGACCATGTCCAAGTCACGCAGCTGTTGGACAGCTTGTTCTAGGTTGCTGGCAGGTAAGGCACCTGGGTTGGCATAGACAACCACTTTTTCACGCATTAAAGCAATCGTTGGAATCGAGCGCACTTGAAACATGCCAGCTAATTCCTGCTCTTCTTCAACATTGACTTTGGCAAACACAATGTCAGGATGTTTTGCTGCCACTTCTTCAAATACCGGGCCAAACTGTTTGCAAGGACCACACCATTCGGCCCAAAAATCAAAAATAATCATGTCATTGTTCGCAATGGTTTCTTCAAATTGTGCGGAGGTTAAGTTTAAAACTGCCATATAAAATCCTTTTAATCAAAGTGTGGGTGTGCCGCCTTGGGTTAATTTAGCCGGGTCAAGATAACGGATTAACGTGTCTCGATCTAAATCGGTCATTTCTAACGCGACCTCTAAAACAGGGCGTTGACTACGGTAGGCTTCTTTAGCAATTGCCGCGCCTTTTTCATAGCCTACCACAGTATTAAGGGCGGTGACTAGAATTGGATTCACATCTAAGGCTTTTTTAAGCTGTGCCTGATTAACCACAAAGCCTGCAATCGCTTGATCGGCAAGTTGTTTAGCCGCGTTGGCGGCGATGTTGATTGAATAGAGTAGATTGTCGGCAATCATTGGTAGCATGACATTAAGTTGGAAGTTGCCCGATTGGGCGCCGATGGTAATCGCGGTGTGGTTGCCGCTGATTTGAGCGCATACCATTGCTACGGATTCGGGTATGACGGGATTGACCTTGCCAGGCATGATCGAGCTACCAGGTTGAAGTGCAGGAAGTTGAATCTCGCCTAAGCCTGCCAGCGGACCTGCGTTCATCCAGCGCAAATCATTGGCGATTTTCATTAGACTGGCGCCGAGCACATTTAATTGGCCGCTGAGCTCTAACGCGGTATCTTGTGAACTTAGACCAATAAATAGGTTGGGCATGGGTTTAAAGTCAATGTGTGTCAGCTCGCTAATTTTTTGACAAAAAATCTCTGCAAATTTTGGATCTGCATTGATGCCAGTGCCGACGGCTGTAGCGCCTTGGGGAAGTAGGCGGACACGTTCAAGGCTTGATGAGAGGCGTGAAATGTTATCAATAATCTGTTGACGCCAAGCGCGTATTTCTTGGCTTAGGCTAATCGGCATGGCATCCATTAGATGTGTACGACCTGTTTTGATAATGCCTTCGACAGCTTGCGCTTTGCGCTCTAGTGTATTCGACAAGTGTTGTAGGTTTGGCAGCAGTTGCTGAGTAACCGCAAGCATTGCGCTGACATGAATCGCGCTTGGAATCACATCGTTTGAGCTTTGGCTCATATTGACGTCGTCATTCGGGTGAATGGTTTGCTGACTGATTCTGCTGGCTAACGTGGCTAGCACTTCGTTCATGTTCATATTTGTGCTGGTGCCCGAGCCGGTTTGGAAAATGTCGACTGGGAATTGGGCATCATGTTCACCTTTTAAGATGGCTTCTACCGCACTTGAGAGCGCCTGTGTTTTGGTTAGATCTAGTAAACCTAACTCAAAATTCGCTTGTGCACAGGCTTGTTTGACCAAGGCAAGTGCATGAATAAAAGAGGGCGGAAGAGCGCGTCCACTCATCGGAAAATTGTTGATGGCGCGCTGAGTTTGTGCACCATAAAGGGCGTCGGTAGGAACATTCAGTGTTCCCATGCTGTCTTGTACAGGGCGAGTGTCTTTCATTTTTTTAATACTTTTGTTAGTTAGTGTGGAATATTGAAGAATTGTCGGCTTATTTTACGCAGATTGGATTAAAAATCCTATCCTGTGTCGCTGTTTTGAAGGCTAATATCGTGGAATTAAATGATTTTTTAGGTTCTAGATTCATAAAGTACTAAAAAAGTCTTTTGTAAAAAAGTTATACATGTTAAAATTCCTACAGAAAAAAGCGAAACCTTTTCCTTCTTTACTTGAAAGGGGTTAAGAAGGTTAAAGCAATACGTTCTAGTGAAGTGTTTATGAATGCATATCGTAAACGTTTATATAGTTTATTAATTAGATGAGGGATAGTAACATGGGAAAAAAAATAAACCTACTGCTAGCAGAAAACCATGATTTAGTTCGTGAAGCATTAAAAATGTTAATTGAAACAGATGTGGATTTTAAAGTAGTTGCAGAAGCAGAAGATGGTATTGTTTGTATGGAACAAGTTCGTGCAAAAGATCCAGATGTTGTAGTGCTTTCTCTTGCGATGCCAAAGCTAAATGGCTTAAACACGATTAGTCAATTGCGTCGTCGTCACCAGGATACTAAAGTGTTTGTGTTAACTGCGGCTGAAACCCCGAGTGTTTGGCAAGAAGCCATTGAGTTGGGCGCGCACGGTATTGCGACTAAGCATATCGCTAAAAAAGACTTGTTAGCCGGGCTAAAGCAGGTTTTCGAGGGTGAGCGTTTTATTTCTGATGAAATTAGACCACATGTTGTTAATCTTTTGGATGCGGATTCAAAAGTGAAGAAAAAACGTAACATGCGTAAGCTGTCTGTTCGCGAAAAACAGGTCACTAAGTTGATTGCGGAAGGTTACAAAACTAAGGATATCGCTGAAATGTTAGAAATTAGTGATCGCACCGTGTCTAAGCACCGTGAGAACCTAATGACTAAATTGGGCGCGACATCACCAGCTGAAATCACGCATTATGCGACAGACTCTGGTTTAACCAAGGTTAAGTTGTTAGAAATCGAATAATTTTTAATTGTTCTATTAAACACAAAGCCCTCTTGATTGAGGGCTTTGTTGTTTCTGCAGGTTGAAGGGTAAATCTATTTGCAATATATGAACAGCTCACTATAATATCATTATTTTCTTATATTAGAACCTTCTAATATTCTAATGTGTTTGAGTTATTTAACAATAACCGCTATGCTTTAGCT
The DNA here is from genome assembly GCF_000934765.1 of Thiomicrospira microaerophila. Taxonomy (GTDB): domain Bacteria; phylum Pseudomonadota; class Gammaproteobacteria; order Thiomicrospirales; family Thiomicrospiraceae; genus Thiomicrospira; species Thiomicrospira microaerophila. The sequence continues at coordinate 17,429 of NZ_JYNN01000021.1, forward strand.
ATTTTTCACACTTGCGCCAGTAAGTTTGTTTTCACGATTTTACAGGAATAACCAAATGAAATTTAAGGCTTTGTTGTTGGCGATGTCCCTTGCATCACCAGGCCTGGTGATGAGCCAGACGGTTGATTTTAAAACCAGTGTTGAAACCACCTTGTCGCAAAACCCACAACGTGATGTTGTTGCAAGTCAAATTGATCAAGCACAAGCGGCTTTTGATCAAGCAAAACTAAGTCGTATGCCGCAGTTTACTTTGTCGGTAACTGGTTCACATTCTAATAATGCGTTGAATGTGTTTGGGATGAAGTTGCAACAACGCCAAGCCACGTTTGGTGATTTTGGGTTTAGCCAATTTGATGATACTAACCCAAGTATCTTAAATACACGTCCTCGTGATCTTAACAAGCCCGGCACACATAACGATATCAATACCCGGGTTGAAATGTTGTTGCCTATCTATAATGGCGGCAAGATTGCCGGCTATCAGCAACAAGCCTCGGCCATGTTGTTAGCCGCGCAGCAAGGCGATCAGGCTGTGCAACAGATGCTGACTTATTTTGTGTATGAAGCCTACGAAGGTGTGCATGCGGCGCGTTCATTTATTCAGGTGGCCGAACAGGCTTTAATCGCGGCAGATGCCTATGTCAATACTACCCGTAATTTAGTTCGCCAGGGTGTTGTAGTACGTTCTGAATTGTTGAGTGCGCAAGCGCATCGTGCTGAAGTTGAGCTGATGTTAGAGCAGGCTAAAAACCAAGAGCTACTGGCGCTTGATGGTTTGCGTACACTAATGGGGTTGAGCGCGAGCGCGGATTTGGATGTGGCGCAGCGCGTATCAATTGATTTACCCGATGATTCGCTAGATAGCTTGATTCAAATGGCGATTGACAATAATCCGCAACTGATTGCGATGCGACACCAAACTCAAGCAAGTCAAGCGGCTGTTCAGGTTGCTCAAGCCCAAAAGAAACCAAGTTTTAACCTAATGGCGCGTTCTGATTGGAATGATGATTCGATTGGTCTGAGTGCGCATTCCTACACCATCGCGGCGGTGGCTTCTTGGAAAATTACCGATTTTGGCATGACAGACAGAGCGGTTGATCAGGCCAGCGCGGCATCGCGTGAGCAAGCGGCGAAGGTGAGAGCAGAGGAGCAGAAAGTGCGGATGGGCTTGTTGCAAGCTTGGCGTCAATATCAAAATGAGCTGAAAAAAGTAGCCTCTAGCCAAGCCGCTGTTGAGTATGCCGCTGAGGCGCAAGCTTTAATTTCACGACGTTATGAAACAGGTGTCGCTACCATGACTGAAGTATTGGCAGGTCAGGCGCAGTTAGATAAAGCGCGTGCGGAGTTAGCGGGCGCACAATACACGATGAATATTCAAAAAGCCCAATTGATGCTGTCTACTGGGCGCATGAGTTTAGAACAAATTTAATAAAGGAATAAGTGAATGAGAGCAAATTCAAAAATTTTGAGCGTCAGTCTTTTGGCGTTAGCACTAGGATTGAGCGGTTGTGATTCTGAACAAGCTACGCAACAACTAGCTTATGAGGTAGCAGAGCATCAAGTGAGCGTCGCGCCGGTGAATTTGGGTACAGTTCCTTTAGTCGCCAGCGTGCCAGGTTCGGTTGTACCCGATCAGCAGGCACGGATTGCGTCGCGTTTAATGGGTTATATTCGCAGTATTCCTGTTGAGGTGGGGCATCACGTCAAGCGCGGTGATTTATTGTTTGAAATTGACCCGCAGGATATTCAAAGTCAGATTTCTCAAGCTCGCGCCGTTTACCAACAGGCGCAAGCCGCATTAGAAAATGCAAAAGCTGATTTTGACCGCTTTTCTCAATTGTTAAAAGAAGAGTCTGTGTCACGCCAGCAGTTTGATGGTATCCGTTTACAGTATAGTGTGGCGCAAGAAAATTTAGCCGCCGCTAAAGCCGGACTCGATCAAGCTGAGTTCCAGCTTAATTATGCCAATGTGCGTGCGCCATTTGATGGTGTTATTGTACAGAAAATGGCGGTAGCAGGCGATTTGGCGGCACCTGGTAATCCTATTGTTGTCATAGAAAATTTGCGCTCCTTGAGTGTGCAAACTGAAGTGTCGCAAGATTTATATGCCGTATTGAAAGTGGGTGATACCGCACAGATTTTGGTGGACGGTGTGGCGCATCAAATGACCGGTGAAATTTATTCATTAGTGGCCGCTGCCAATCCGCGCACGCGTGGACATACCACTAAGCTCAGCTTGCCAGAAGTGAATAATGTCAACTCAGGTACCTTCGCACGCATTAGTTTTGTGCGCGGTGAACGTCAAGCGATTTTGTTACCCGCCGAGGCGTTAGTCACCCGTGCCGGCATACAGGGTGTATTTGTGGTAGGTTCAGACAATCTTGTTAGTTTTAGAATGGTGCGTATTGGTGAAAATCTCAATGGCCATTTTGAGGTACAAGCCGGGTTGGATGTCGGCGAGCAAGTTGTGGTGAGTAATAATCAAACCCTAGTCAACGGCGATCGTGTGATCTTTAATGCGTCGAGCACAGGAGCTTAATAATGGGCACACGAGCGCATGAAGATCAAGATTTAAAACTTAATATGGCGGGCAAAATTGCCCAGATGTTTATTCATTCCAAAATCACGATGATGATTATGATCGCGATTATGTTGGCGGGGATATTAGCGCTTTATGTGACACCGCGTGAATATAACCCACAAATTGTGGTGCCAGCCGCCAATATTATGGTGCCTAAGGCAGGGGCAACACCTGAAGAAGTCAATAATATGGTGGTTAAACCCTTAGAAGCGATTATGAACGCGCTTCCAGGGGTGGAGAATACCTTTGGTTATGCCACGAGTGACTTTGGTGTCGTCACCGTGCAGTTTAAGGTCGGTGAGAACCAGGTCGATAGCTTGGTAAAAGTCTATAACCAGGTCATGCAGAATATGGATCGCATGCCACCGGCCACGCAGCAGCCTATTATCAAACCGATAAACGTGGACGATGTACCGATAATGACCTTAACGCTCACCTCTGAGCGAATGGATGGCTTTGACTTGCGTGATGTCAGTTTGAAGCTGGTGGAACAATTGCGCAATGTGCCTGGTGTGTCCTTTACCGATGTGGTGGGGGGGCATAAGCGCGCGGTGAATGTTTGGTTAGATTCGCAAAAAATTGCGATGACGGGGCTGTCATTGGATGATATTAGTGACATGTTGCTAGGGTCAAACGTGTCTTTACCTGTGGGGAATTTGGTTTCTAACAACCAAACCACCCAGATTCGCGTCAATGGTTATTTGGGTAATGCCGATGAAGTGGGTTCGATTATTATTGGTGCGGATAAGGGGCAGCCAATTTTTCTACGTGACATAGCGCGTATTGTCGATGGCCCGCTGGAAGAAGAAATTCATACGCGTATCGGTTTTGGCCCTGCGGCACAAGCGAGTAAGCGTGGAGAATTTCCTGCAGTGACGATCTCGATTGCCAAAAAACCTGGCACCAATGCCGTGCATGTGACAAGTGCCGTGTTGGAGAAATTTGAAGAATTAAAAGTCTCCATGCTGCCCGCTGATATTGAGGTGGTGGTGACCCGCGATGATGGCGAGATGGCGGATAAAGCGGTTAATCAACTGGTGGATAGCTTAGTTGTCGCTATTGTGGCGGTCGTGATTATTTTGATGTTCTCGTTGGGTTGGCGTGAAGCGGCGATTGTCACCCTGACAGTGCCATTGATCTTGTTTGTGGTGTTAATTGTTGGTTTGATATTTGGTCAAACCTTGAACCGGATTACGCTGTTTGCGTTGATCTTGTCGTTAGGTTTGCTGGTGGATGCCGCGATTGTGGTTATTGAGAATATTCATCGGCATATCAAAGATGGTTGTGATCCCAAAAACCTGGATAGTTTGTTGGTGCGTGCAACTAATGAAATTGGTAACCCAACGAATGTCGCGACCTTGGCGGTTATTTTGGCGTTTATTCCGATGTTATTTGTAACCGGCATGATGGGGCCGTTTATGGCGCCGATTCCATTTAACGTGCCGATTGCGATGATTGCCTCTTTGTTGATTGCTTATATGTTGGTGCCTTATGCGGCTTATCGCTGGTTGGGTAAACGTGCCGTTGCCAAAATGGAGCAAACCGAGAGCCTTGAAAACCCGCATCCGCAAAAAGAAGATTGGTTGCAACGGGGTTATGCAAAAATCATTATTCCGATGATTGAAAGTCGCACCAAACGCAATATCTTTTTAGGTGTTGTGCTAATCAGTTTGTTTGCGGCGATGGTGCAACCTGCCTTGCAGTTTGTGCGTGAGGATGGCATGAATAATCCGCTTCACCCAATGGGGGTAGAGGTTAAAATGCTACCCTTCGATAACACCAATACCTTTTTGGTACAGGTAGATATGCCAACAGGGTCAGCTACTGAAGCAACGGATCGCGTGGTGCGTTTTGTGGGTGATATTCTGTCGAAGACACCTTATGTTACCGATTATAGTGTGTATGTGGGTATGCCCGCACCGATTGATTTTGCCGCATTGGTTAGAGGGGACTTAATTAAGCAGGGGTCTAACTTTGCGCAGATTCGGGTGAATTTGTTAGAAAAAGAAGCGCGTAGTTTAAGTTCGCATGAAATTGCCCAGCAGTTGCATGACACCCTCGCGCTGGTTCGCCAAGACTTTCCGCAAGCGAAGGTGAAGATTTATGAAACGCCACCTGGGCCACCCGTAACCGCACAGATTTTAGCGGAATTGTATGGCCCTGATTATGACAAGTTGCGTGAAGCGGCGAATGAAATTAATGCTAAGTTTGAACAGATTTACGGCATGATTAATGTGGATAACTCAGTGACCGATGATGTAACCAGTTATGAGATTAATATTGACCGTGAAAAAGCAAACTTGTTAGGCATTGCGCCTGCCGCGGTTAGCAAAATGTTGCATGATTATATCAGTGGCTATGCATTAGGTTATATGCATCTGGATAATGTGCGCGAGCCGGTTAATATCGTGGTGCGTTTACCGCGTTCAGAACGCAGTGTGCCAGAGCAGTTGTTAACCTTACGTATCAATTCTTTTTCAGGTGATGCGGTGCCCTTGTCAGCGATTGCAACAATTGAAGAGCGGATGCAAGCCAAGCCTATTATGGGGCGCGATCAGCATTCAATGACGATGGTAAGCGGTGAACTTTTACGTTCAAGTCCGGTCTATGCGGTGTTGTCACTTGATAAAATGATTGATAATGTGACCTTGCCTGAATCAGGCGTGACTTTCCAAACTGCTAATCTTGGCTTTTTGGAAGCACAACCTAAAGATGTGACCGATTACACTCTGTTATGGGGCGGTGAAATGCGTTTAACCCTAGATGTGTTCCGTGATATGGGGAGTGCGTTTATGGTAGCGTTGGTATTAATCTATTTGATTCTAGTAGGCTATTATCGCTCATTTATGGTGCCATTTATTGTCATGGGCGCGATTCCGTTAACCATGATTGGGGTGTTCCCAGGGCATTGGTGGTTAGACCAAGCCTTTACCGCGACCTCGATGATCGGGGTGATCGCACTCGCCGGTATTGTGGTGCGTAACTCCCTGTTGTTAATCGACTTTATTATCGAATATCGTCGAGAGGGGATTCCATTACGTGATGCGGTTATTGAGGCCGGTAAGGTGCGCTCAAAAGCCATTATCTTAACCGCCTTAACAATTATCTTCGCCTCTATTGTTATGATTCCTGATCCTGTATTTGGTGGTTTGGCTATTTCCTTAATCTTTGGTGTGATCTCATCAACTATCTTGACGCTGTTTGTCATTCCGTTGATGTACTTTATCTGGCAAACCTACTTCCCATCTGATCCGGATGAAGAAGACAAGCCAAGACTGGCTAAAGAGCTTGACGTCGCTAAAATATAACGGCTTTTAGTCTAAAATCGAAACCCCGCTTTGCGGGGTTTTTTTGTGTTAATATTACAAAAAATAGATAAAAGGTATGGGTTATGTCAAGCGTTACATTTGATAGATTACGGTTTGTTAAAACGCTAAGATCATCGGGTATGTCGGAGGAGCAAGCTGAGGCGATCGCAATAGCGGTAAAAGATTCGCAAGAAACTCAGCTTGTGACAAAGCTTGATTTGAAGGAGGGTTTGACGCCTGTAATGAAAGAAATTGCCCAGGTTGATAAACGTATTTATCGTTTAGAGATATTGATTGCTATAATGATTGCGGTGTTATTGGTTCCTGTTTTAAAAGATATTTTTGTCTAAAACCTATTCATGCTATTTAACCAAGCGTTAGACGCGTTTTTATCTCATCTCTATTTATCAGAAGGTTTAAGCGCCAACACGCGTTCTGCTTATAAAACCGATCTCAAACAGTTTGCTAACTATTTTGGCGGCTTAGATAACCAGGCCTGGTTATCAGTGAGTCGTGATGATTTACAAACCTTTATCACTCAATTACAGGATATTAAGCGCTCTGATCGTTCGATAGCGCGTATGGTGTCGTCGTTAAAGCGTTTTTATGGCTTTGCGATTGAGCAGGCCTGGTTGTCGATTAATCCCTGTGATTTGGTTAAAACGCCTAAGGTTACTGCAGCGATTCCTTCTGTGTTGAGTGAAAAGCAAATACTTGATTTACTGAATGCGCCGGACACGCAAACCGATTTGGGTTTACGTGATCGCGCTATTCTTGAATTAATGTACGCTACGGGTTTACGTGTATCGGAAGTGGTTAATTTACCTTTAGCACAGTTGAATTTATCGGCGGGTCTGGTTATGGTGACGGGCAAGGGAAATAAGGAGCGCATAGTGCCCTTGGGTGAGTACGCCACCGAGTGGATAACGAGCTATTTAAAGATAGCACGGCCTAATCTTGTTGGTGAGAGGTGGTTGGAAACGCTGTTTGTTTCGCGCATAGGGCGCACGATGACTCGACAAACATTGTGGCATCGTATCCATAATCTTGCGCAAATAGCCGGCATCACTGGTAAACTATCGCCTCACGGTTTACGTCATGCATTTGCAACGCATTTGATTAATCATGGTGCCGACTTGCGAACAGTGCAATTACTGTTGGGGCATAGCGATTTATCGACCACCCAGATTTATACACATGTGGCGAAAGAGCGCTTGAAAAGTCTGCATCAGCAACACCATCCGCGTGGCTAAACAATTTGAATAAACAATTAGGATATCCAATGTATACACAATTTTTAAAAACCCTTGTACCAGGCCTGGTTGCAGCCAGCCTTAGTTTTAATGCGCTAGCCGATGAGGCGGTGGCTAAAATTCAGCAAAAACTTAATCAAGTAATTCCATCCGCGCCGAGTGCGCAAATCACGAAAAGCCAAGTGGACGGTTTGTATCAGGTGGTGTTAGGGCCGAATGTGATATACATTACGGCGGATGCGCAGTATTTGTTTAATGGCAATTTAATTGACCTAAATACACGTGATAATCTGACAGAAATTGCTAAGGATCAAGCCCGCGCTCAGGCCCTAGCAGAAATTGATGCGGCTACGATGATTAGTTTTAAGGCGAAGGGTGAAGAGAAACGAACGATTACCATCTTTACCGATATTGATTGCCCGTTTTGTAAAAGGTTTCATAATGAAGTCGAGGAACTTAACAAAAATGGCATTACGGTTCGTTATCTAGCCTTCCCGCGCTCAGGCCCCAATACGCCAAGCTATCATAAAATGGTTTCGGTTTGGTGTGACAAGGATCCAGTGAAAGCGATGGATGATGCAAAAAATGGTTTAGATCCAAAAAACCAGCGTTGTGAAAATCCGGTGCAAATGCATATGATGCATGCACAGCAATTCGGTATTACCGGTACGCCGACGATGATAGTTGATGATGGCTCTATGATCCCGGGTTATGTCGAAGCGAAAGAGTTGATTCCTGCACTTTTGGCAAAATAACGAAGCCCAAAAAAAACCGGACACTTGTCCGGTTTTTTTGGCTTTTAAATCTTATCCCAACTTCCGCGTTTTTGTGGCAATCTAAAGAAACGCCCTAACAATAAACCGAGCAACAATACGCCTGCACCGGTAAGAAACCATTGGCGCTTAATTGTATCGTCAGCCTTGGCGATTTGCTCTCGCATAATGATATTTTGCGATTCAAGGTCATTAATCATTTGACGCATTTCTTGATTTCGATTATCCATTTCAACCGCATTACCTGAAATCAATTTAAGTTCATCATGTGCATTGTTGAGCTCAAAATGTGCTTGTTTAATACGTTCAAGCTCTTGTTTGTCTTGTGTGTACTGTTCACGTAGCGTATTGTGTTCAGACTCAAGTTGGCGAAAGCGTTCATTGAGTTGCTGAGTACGCTCTATCTGTTCGATTAATTGCAAACGCGCTGGAGGTTCGTTTTGGATTGCATTTTGAAATACCCAGCCGGTCCAATCACGGTTGTTTATCTTTACTTCAACGCGCGACCAAGCCCCTGTGGTTTCAAGAATCTTAATAGGTGTACCTGTTGGTAGCATGCGTTCAATACGATACTCTGGCCCTGAGCCACGGCGCATTGGCACTTCAACTCGATCACTAATGTAGTGAGTATAGCCTTCACTCGCCATGGCGTTTGACATGGCGGTTAAAGGAAGGCTGAAGCACACGCTGAGTCCTGCTGTAATAACTTTTCGTTTAAAGCTGTTGAATTTTGCCATATTGCTGCTCCAAGTTGCTTAATGCGGTTTGAATTTCGTCGAGTTTAGCACGTTCTTTCGCTACCACGGCTTCGGGCGCGCGTGCAACAAAGCTTTCGTTACTGAGCTTGCCGTTTAAGCGCGCAAATTCGGATTTGAGTTTGTTGATTTCTTTATCTAAGCGTGCTAACTCAGCTTGTTTGTCGATTAAACCCGCCATGGGAATTAAGATATTCATATCACCTACTAAAGACATGGCGGATTCGGGTGCTTGGTCGTCGCGCTCCAGTATTTCAATCGACTCAAGCTTAGCCAGTGTCATTAAGAACAGGCGATTATGGTCTAACCAGGCCTGGTCTTGGGCGGACACTTTGCTTAATAAAACCGGCAGGGGTTTACCCGGTGCAATATCCATTTCAGAACGAATGCGACGCACACCCATAATAAACTGCTTCACCCAATCGAGCTCGGCTTCAGCTGCGGTGTCGATTTTACTTTCATCCGCTTGTGGATAAGGTTGTAGCATAATGGTTGCACCGTGTTTACCCGCCAAAGGCGCGACGGCTTGCCAAGCTTCTTCGGTGATATAAGGCATCACTGGATGCAATAACCGCAGTAAGGCTTCCAGCACGCCTACCAAGGTTTTACGGGTGCCGCGTTTCGCCGCATCCGATGAATCCTTGTTGAGGATCGGTTTCGCCAATTCTAAATACCAGTCACAGTATTCATTCCAGGTGAATTCATAGAGTAGATTGGCGGCTAAGTCAAAACGATACTGTTCAAAATGGCGAACCACTTCGGTTTCCAAGGTTTGCAAGCGTGAAATAATCCAACGATCGGCCAGCGACAGTTCAACAGGTGCGGATTCATCGACACCGGTATCAAACCCTTGGGTGTTCATTAATACATAACGGGTGGCGTTCCAGAGTTTATTGCAGAAGTTACGGTAGCCTTCGCAACGGTTTAAGTCAAAGCGGATATCACGGCCGGTTGAAGCCAATGACGCGAAGGTAAAACGGATCGCATCGGTGCCAAAAGCGGGAATGCCATCCGCAAACTGCTTGCGGGTGTCTTTTTCGATTTTCGCCGCTTTTTCCGGTTGCATCATGCCATAGGTACGCTTGTTGACCAGGCTTTCAAGGTCAATGCCATCAATCAAATCAATGGGGTCGAGAACATTGCCTTTGGATTTAGACATCTTCTGACCTTCGGCATCACGCACTAAACCATGGACATACACCTGTTTAAACGGCACTTGCCCTGTGAACTTCAAGCTCATCATAATCATCCGCGCAACCCAGAAGAAGATAATGTCAAAGCCAGTTACCAAAACCGAAGTCGGGTGGAACTGTTTTAGCTCAGGAGTCTGTTCAGGCCAACCGAGGGTGGAGAAGGTCCAAAGCGCGGAACTAAACCAGGTGTCTAACACGTCATCGTCTTGTTTTAACGGACGATCACCCAGGTTATGTTTAGCTCGGACCTCGGCTTCATCGCGTCCGACATACACCTTGCCTTGGTCGTCATACCAAGCCGGGATGCGGTGTCCCCACCAGATTTGGCGTGAGATACACCAGTCTTGGATATTGTTCATCCATTCAAAATAGGTGTTTTCCCAGTTTTTGGGTACAAATTCGATATCGCCGTTTTTCACCGCATCAATCGCGGGTTTCGCCAGTTCTTGTACCGCGACATACCACTGATCGGTCAGCATCGGTTCAATCACTGCATGGGTACGATCACCACGAGGAACCATTAGTTTATGTGGTTCAATTTTTTCCATTAAACCGAGGGCTTCCAGGTCAGCGACGATGTGTTTACGTGCTTCATAACGATCTAAGCCTTGATACTTTTCAGGCGCTTCAGTATTGATCGCTGCGTCTTGGGTAAAAATATTAAGCATCGGCAGGTTGTGGCGTTTACCCATTTCATAGTCGTTGAAATCGTGCGCTGGGGTGATTTTGACACAGCCAGTACCAAAGGCTGGATCCACATAATCATCGGCAATAATCGGGATTTCACGGCCGACCAGCGGTAGGGTGATGGTTTTGCCAATCAAGGCTTGATAGCGTTCATCTTCAGGATGCACCGCCACCGCTTGGTCACCGAGCATGGTTTCAGGGCGGGTGGTCGCGACGACAAGATGGCCACTACCATCGCTTAACGGATAACGCATTTGCCACATATTGCCTTGTTCTTCTTCAGAAACCACTTCCAAGTCAGATACAGCGGTGTGAAGTACAGGGTCCCAGTTCACTAAACGTTTGCCACGATAAATCAAGCCTTCTTCATGCAAGCGAACAAACACTTCTTTCACCGCATTAGAAAGACCATCGTCCATCGTAAAGCGTTCGCGGCTCCAGTCTGGTGATGCACCCAAGCGGCGCAGTTGTTGAGTGATGGTACCGCCCGATTCGGCTTTCCATTTCCAAATTTCGTCGATAAATTTATCACGTCCAAGATCATGGCGACTTAAGCCTTTGGCCGCAAGTTGGCGTTCCACCACCATCTGGGTGGCGATACCGGCATGGTCGGTTCCCGGTTGCCATAGCGTCGGTTTGCCTTGCATACGGTTAAGACGAATTAGCGTATCCATAATAGTGTCCTGGAACGCATGACCCATATGCAAACTACCGGTCACGTTCGGTGGCGGTATCATAATGCAGTAGGGGGCTTGGTTTGAATCGGTATTGGGCGCAAAGTAACCGGCGTTTTCCCAAGTTTGGTACCATTTAGCTTCTATAGTGTTTGGGTCGAAATGTTTATCCATAAATGTCTTTATATTTTTAAGTTGAATGTAAATTCTGGTAATTATAACAAGCTAGCCTGCATATTTCATAAATTCGCGTGATGGACGCGCAGGATATGGGTTTCCCAGTGCTTTTTTCGAAGGAGCGCTGTAGTTATTCATACAGCCGACTGAGAAAAAAGTGCTGGGGAATCAATAGACAAGTGGGGGTGCGTGAATTTATGAGATATGCAGGCTCGCCTGCATGGGTGGTATTTATCTGATTTCAATCTTATGAAATTTATTTTTAATCGGCTCTTGAAACATCGGGTATTGAACCCCATCAAAGACAAAGCAGAATAATTAATAATGAAATGTTGGAGCATAAACCATGTCAGATCAAAATAAACAAGCCAATCCGGACGAGTTGGATGCGGCAAATTCAGAGCAAACCTTGGAGCAGGCTGAAACGGAAGTAGAGCAGGATGTCGATCAATTACTGGAAGAAGCACGTCAGCAGGCCGCAACCCACTGGGATAGTTTGTTAAGGGTGCAGGCGGATATGGAAAACTTACGTCGTCGTACACGCATTGATATAGAAAACGCCCATAAGTATGGGGTTGAAAAGTTGATTCATGCATTGGTCCCTGTTGCAGATAGCTTGGAAATGGGGTTGGAGGCATCCAGTAAGCCTGAAGCTTCTTTAGAATCTATTCGTGAAGGATTAGATATGACGTTCAAGCAACTTTTAGATGTATTGGCTGACTTTAATGTAGAGCGAATTAATCCAGCGGGCGAGAAATTTGACCCACAAAAACATGAAGCGATGACCATGATTCCATCACCCGCACATGAAAGTAATATGGTCGTTGAGGTGTTTCAGAAAGGCTATGCATTGAATGAGCGCTTGATTCGTCCGGCACGTGTTATTGTGGCGCAATAATTTTTAAAAAAAATCGAAGGTTCAGTGCTTGAATAAAGTGAATCAAGACTTATATACAAACTAGCTTACATAATTAACAAGTTTATAAAATATTGGAGAATAAAAACATGGCAAAGATTATCGGTATCGATTTAGGAACAACAAACTCGTGTGTTGCCGTAATGGAAGGCAAGGACGTTAAGGTTATTCCTAACGCAGAAGGGGCGCGTACCACACCTTCAATCGTCGCTTACACTAACGACGGCGAAGTGTTGGTTGGCGATTCGGCTAAACGCCAAGCGGTGACTAATCCAAAAAATACTTTGTTTGCAATCAAGCGTTTAATTGGTCGTCGCTTTGAAGACAAGGAAGTGAAAAAAGACATCGGCATGGTGCCATACAAAATCGTAGCGGCGGACAATGGTGATGCATGGGTTGATGTGGATGGTAAAAAAATGTCGCCGCAAGAGGTGTCTGCACGTACCTTGCAAAAAATGAAAAAAACGGCTGAAGATTATTTAGGTCATGAAGTCACTGAAGCGGTGATCACGGTGCCTGCTTATTTTAACGATGCACAGCGTCAAGCAACCAAGGATGCAGGTAAAATCGCTGGTTTGGATGTGAAGCGTATTATCAACGAGCCAACCGCAGCGGCGCTTGCTTATGGTATGGATAAAGCTAAAGGTGATAGCAAAATCGCCGTTTATGACTTAGGTGGTGGTACGTTTGACGTGTCGATTATCGAAGTGGCCGATCTGGATGGCGAAAAGCAAGTTGAAGTGCTTTCAACAAATGGCGACACCTTCTTGGGTGGTGAAGACTTTGATAAGCAGATCATGGATTACTTGGTTGCAGAGTTTAAAAAAGACCAAGGTGTTGACTTAACCAATGATCCGTTGGCGCTTCAGCGTTTACGTGAAGCCGCAGAAAAAGCAAAAATTGAATTATCCTCACGTGAACAGACTGATATCAACTTGCCGTATGTTACAGCGGATGCAACCGGCCCTAAGCATATGAATATTAAAATTACACGTGCAAAATTTGAATCGCTCGTGGAGGATTTGATTGCGCGTTCAATTGAGCCCTGTAAAATTGCACTGAAGGATGCGGGCTTGTCAGCATCTGACATTGATGATGTGATTTTGGTGGGTGGTTCTACGCGTGTTCCTATGGTGCAGGCACGTGTGAAAGAATTCTTTGGTAAAGAACCGCGTCGTGATGTAAACCCTGATGAAGCCGTTGCGATGGGTGCGGCGATTCAAGGGGGTGTTTTATCAGGTGATGTGAAGGATGTATTGTTGCTTGATGTATCACCCTTATCCTTGGGTATTGAAACCATGGGTGGGGTCATGACCAAGTTGATTGAAAAGAACACCACGATTCCAACGCGTAAGTCGCAGGTATTTTCAACCGCTGAAGACAATCAAACAGCGGTAACGATTCATGTTCTTCAAGGTGAGCGTGAAATGTCTTCAGGTAACAAGTCATTAGGCCAGTTTAATCTTGAAGATATCCCACCGGCTCAACGTGGTATGCCACAAATTGAAGTCACCTTTGATATCGATGCAAACGGTATTTTAAATGTATCAGCCAAAGATAAGGCCACCGGTAAAGAGCAGAACATTACGATCAAAGCTTCATCAGGCTTAACCGATGAAGAAGTGGAGCGCATGGTAAAAGATGCTGAAGCGCATGCGGAAGAAGATCGTAAAATGAAGGAGTTGGTGGAAACACGTAACCAAGCGGATGCAATGGTTCATGCTACCCGCAAAGCAATGAAAGATGCGGGTGATGATCTTGATGCATCAGAAAAAGAAGCGATTGAGGCGGCTATTAAAGACGTTGAAGACGCGATGAAGGGTGATGATAAAGCGAAGATTGATGAAAAAGTTCAAGCTTTAGCGGCCGCATCGCAAAAAATGACTGAAAAAATGATGGCTAAGCAACAGCAAGGTGGCGCTGAGTCGCAATCACAAGGCGAGAAAAACGCTAACGATGATATTGTTGATGCGGAGTTTGAGGAAGTTGACGATACCAAGAAATAATTGGTAAAGTGAATAAGCAGCGACTTAATGGAGATTATTTTCATTAGGTCGCTGTTCTATTTTAAGAACAAATTGATTTGATAACTTAATCAATCAAGAAACCAAAAAGTTCGGATAAACAACCAGGCCTGGTTGCTTATCCGAGTTTTTTAAGGATAAATGTGTCGAATTATGAGCAAGCGTGATTATTACGAAATACTGTCGGTAGCGAAAACCGCCTCCGAGGCAGAAATTAAAAAAGCCTATCGCAAGCTAGCGATGAAGTTCCATCCAGATCGTAACCCAGATGATCCTGATGCCGATCATAAGTTTAAAGAAGCGACACAAGCTTATGAAGTCCTATCGGATGCCAAAAAACGTGCGGCCTATGATCAGTTTGGTCATGCGGGTGTTGAGGGCAGCAATCAAGGCGGGGGCTTTGGTGGCGGTGCCGGTTTTGGTGACGCGTTTGGCGATATCTTTGGTGATATCTTTGGCGGCGGCTTTAGTCGTCGCGGCCCGCAAGCGGGCGATGACATGCAGTATGATTTGGAAATTTCTCTTGAGGATGCTGTTAATGGCGCTGAAGTTGATATTCGCATTCCACGTCAAGAGGATTGTGATGTGTGTCATGGCTCTGGTGCAGAGCCGGGTACCAGTGCGCAAACTTGTCCAACCTGTGGTGGGGAGGGGCAGGTACGTATTCAGCAAGGCTTCTTCTCAGTAGCGCGTACCTGTCCAACTTGTCATGGTCGTGGCAAGATCATCAAATCACCCTGTAAGAAATGTAATGGTCGTGGCAGCGTGACCAAGCACAAAACCCTGTCGGTTAAAATTCCGGCCGGTGTTGATAATGGCGATCGTATTCGCTTGCAGGGTGAAGGTGGCATGGGTGAGACAGGTGCTCCACGAGGAAATCTTTACGTTAGGATGCGTGTGAAGTCACATGCTATTTTTGAACGTGATGGCGATACCTTGTTTTGTGAGCTACCTGTTTCGTTTGTGGCGGCGACCTTGGGTGGTGAGATTGAGGTGCCAACATTAAATGGTAAGGCGCGTTTAAAAATACCTGCAGGGACACAGTCGGGTCAGCGATTCAAGTTATCGGGTAAAGGTGTTAAGTCAGTACGGTCGTCTTATGTAGGTGATTTGATTTGTCAGGTTAACATTGAAACGCCCGTTAATTTGACGGGCGAGCAAAAAGCGCTGTTAAAAGCCTTTGATGAAAGCTTGCAGGGCAAGCAGGCTCATACTCATAGCCCTAAGTCACATTCATTTTTTGATACGGTTAAAGCCTTTTTTACTGGAGATGATGACAAGAGTGATGAAAAGTCTAAAGACAAAAAAGACCCGTGGAACTCATAACTTAGAAGGGGAAATCAAGTGACCGAAGGATTACGCATTGGTGTGCTAGGCGCATCGGGCCGAATGGGCAAGCATTTAATTGAAGCGACGGTAAATACGCCAGGTTTGGTTTTAGGCGCAGCGGTTGAACGACCCGGTTCGAGTTTAGTGGGCGCGGATGCGGGCGAACTGGCGGGTGTCGGTGCTTTAGGTGTGCGTGTGGTTGATAATTTAGCTCAGGTTGTTGATGACTTTGATGTGTTGATTGATTTTACGCGCCCTGAAGTGACGTTGCAGGCATTAGGTTTATGTGTGCAAGCGAATAAACGCATTGTGATTGGTACAACAGGGCTTGATCAAGCAGGCCTGCTTGCCATTGATGATGCAGCGGCCAAGATTCCTGTGGTGTTTGCGCCCAATATGAGTGTAGGTGTTACCTTAACCCTTAAGTTATTGAAAATGGCGGCTGAAGTGTTAAATGAAGGCTTTGACATTGAGGTGTTAGAAGCCCATCACCGTCACAAAATTGATGCGCCATCTGGCACGGCATTAAGAATGGCCGAAGTGGTAGCACAAACGCTGGGGCGTGATTTAAAAACCTGTGCGGTGTATGGCCGCGAGGGAAATACCGGTGAGCGTGATCCGAATACGATTGGTTTTGCTACGGTACGAGCGGGCGATATTGTCGGTGATCATACGGTAATGTTTGCTGGCATAGGTGAGCGTGTTGAAATCACCCATAAAGCATCGAGCCGTATGACATTTGCAAACGGTGCCGTACGTGCGTGCCAATGGTTAGCGCATCAGCCGAATGGGCTTTATGATATGCAAGATGTTTTGGGTTTGCGTTGATTGAAGGTATGGGGTAAATTTCAACTGGACTTTGCCCGCTCAATGCATTAAAATCTCGTTCATTAAATTTTTTGATTTTATGACGCGAAGCAAGGGTGACATGAGGTCATATTCAAGTGAAATTGCAAACGGAGCTTATTCTTGGTATTCAGGAGTTGGCTCCGTTTTTTGTATCTGCATTTTAAGTATTTAGGCGGGCGATGAGATGAATTATACAGCTTTATTGGCGCTTGAAGACGGGACGTTGTTTTGGGGTGCTTCGATAGGCGCTCAGGGTGAGTGTGTTGGTGAGGTGGTGTTTAATACTTCATTAACCGGTTACCAGGAAATCATAACGGATCCTTCGTATTTCAAGCAAATAGTGACTTTAACCTATCCACATATTGGTAACGTGGGGGTAAATCCTGATGATGAAGAATCATCTAGAATTATGGCTCAGGGTTTGGTGGTGAAGGATTGTCCTGCTGTAATGAGTAATTTCCGTGCTACGCAAAGCTTGCCAGATTATTTAAAATCCCAAAATGTGGTAGCGATTGCGGATATTGATACGCGCAAGCTGACGCGTATTTTGCGTGAAAAGGGTGCGCAGAATGGGGTGATTGTGGCGGGCGAAAATATCGATGCAGACCAAGCTGTTGCTAAAGCCCGTAGCTTTTCAGGACTGAAGGGTATGGATTTAGCAAAGGAAGTCACAACGCAAGATACTTATCATTGGACGCAGGGAACGTGGCAATTGGGCAAGGGGCATGCAGAACCTTCAGGAGAGCAGCCTTATCATGTTGTGGCCTATGATTATGGTGTTAAACTTAATATTTTGCGCATGTTGGCTGATCGTGGCTGTCGTTTAACTGTGGTACCTGCTCAAACCCGTGCAGCGGATGTGTTAGCCTTGAAACCCGACGGTGTGTTTTTATCTAATGGTCCAGGTGATCCTGCACCTTGCGACTATGCGATTACAGCTATTGCTGAAATTTTAGAGGCGGATATTCCTGTGTTTGGAATTTGTTTAGGCCATCAATTGCTCGCTTTAGCAAGTGGTGCACAAACACTGAAGATGAAGTTTGGTCATCATGGCGGTAATCATCCTGTGCAAGATTTGGAAACAGGACGAGTTTTAATTACAGCGCAAAATCATGGTTTTGCGGTAGATGAAGCGACAATGCCTGTTTGTCTTAAGGCAACGCACAAGTCTCTTTTTGATCATTCATTGCAGGGCATTTCTCGCACAGATAAATCGGCATTCAGTTTTCAGGGGCACCCTGAGGCAAGTCCGGGGCCGCATGATGTTGCGTCGCTTTTCGACCAGTTTGTAGAAAATATTAAACAGTTTAAATCCGCTAACGCCAAGTAGTTGGGTACAGGTATAAGGGAATAACATGCCAAAAAGAACAGACATAAAAAGTATTCTGATTATCGGCGCCGGCCCCATTATTATCGGTCAGGCTTGTGAATTTGACTATTCTGGCGCACAAGCGTGTAAGGCGTTAAAGGAAGAGGGGTATCGGGTAGTGTTGGTTAACTCCAATCCGGCAACGATTATGACCGATCCAGACTTAGCGGATGCGACCTATATTGAGCCGATTACTTGGCAGGTGGTTGAGCGTATCATTGAAAAAGAGCGTCCCGATGCGATTTTGCCGACTATGGGCGGTCAAACAGCCCTTAACTGTGCATTGGATTTAGCACATAATGGTGTGTTGGCTAAGTATAACTGCAGCCTGATTGGCGCGAGTGAAGATGCGATTGATAAGGCTGAAAATCGTGATCGTTTTCGTCATGCGATGACTAAAATTGGTTTAGATATGCCGCGTTCTGAAGTTGCGCACAATATGGACGAGGCCTGGGCTATTCAAGCAGACCTCGGTTTTCCGACGGTTATTCGTCCATCCTTTACATTAGGTGGTTCTGGCGGCGGCATCGCTTATAATAAAGAAGAATTTGAGCAGATCTGTAAGTTTGGCTTGGACTTGTCACCAACTAAGGAGCTATTGATCGAAGAGTCTATCTTGGGCTGGAAAGAGTTTGAGATGGAGGTGATTCGTGATCGCAAGGATAATTGCATTATCGTGTGTTCGATTGAAAACTTTGATCCGATGGGTGTGCACACCGGTGATTCGATTACTGTTGCGCCTGCGCAAACCCTGACAGATAAAGAATATCAGATTATGCGTAATGCATCGATTGCTGTGCTGCGTGAAATTGGTGTTGAAACCGGTGGTTCAAACGTGCAGTTTGCGCTTAACCCTGAAAATGGCCGGATGATTGTTATTGAAATGAATCCGCGTGTTTCACGTTCATCGGCTTTGGCATCGAAAGCAACAGGTTTTCCTATCGCTAAAATTGCGGCTAAGTTAGCGGTAGGTTATACGCTTGATGAATTAAAAAATGATATCACTAATGGGGCGACCCCCGCCTCGTTTGAGCCTTCAATTGATTATGTTGTCACCAAGGTGCCACGCTTTACATTTGAAAAGTTTCCACAAGCCCAAGCACGTCTTTCGACTCAAATGAAGTCGGTTGGTGAGGTCATGGCGATGGGGCGTAACTTTCAAGAGTCGATTCAAAAGGCATTGCGTGGTCTTGAAACCGGGATGAACGGTTTTGATGAAATGATTGATATGGCGACGACGGATGAAAAGGACGTGCGCGATATTTTGCGTCGTGAACTCCGTGACCCAGGCCCTGATCGTATTTGGTATGTGGCCGATGCGTTTCGCGCAGGCTGGACGATTGAGCAGATTTTTGAGGTCAGTAAAATTGATCCGTGGTTTTTAGCGCAGATACAAGAAGTTGTAGCGCTTGAATCTCAGGTTATCGCCAAAGGACTCGATGCGCTTGAAGAAGATTTTTTACGTCAGTTAAAGCGTAAAGGTTTCGCTGATAATCGTATTGCCAGTTTATTAAAAACGGATAGTGCTTTGGTGCGAAAGTATCGTCATACCTTGGGAATTCGTCCGGTGTATAAACGTGTCGATACCTGTGCGGGTGAGTTTGCTACTTCCACGGCTTATATGTATTCGACCTACGAGGACGAGTGTGAAGCGCAACCAACTGATCGCAACAAGATTATGGTATTGGGCGGTGGGCCCAACCGTATCGGTCAGGGTATTGAATTTGATTATTGCTGTGTACATGCGGCGATGGCGCTAAGCGAAGATGGTTATGAAACCATTATGGTTAACTGTAACCCAGAAACTGTTTCTACTGATTATGACACTTCTGACCGATTGTATTTTGAACCCCTGACGCTTGAAGATGTGTTGGAAATCGTTGCAGTTGAAAAGCCAAAAGGTGTGATTGTCCAGTATGGCGGTCAAACACCGTTAAAATTGGCGCGTGACCTAGAGGCCGCCGGCGTCCCCATTATTGGCACTTCACCTGATTCGATTGATTTGGCTGAAGATCGCGAACGTTTTCAGCAGTTGCTTAATAAACTGGCATTACGTCAGCCGCCAAACAGAACCGCGCGTCGTGAAGATGAAGCTATTACCTTAGCTAAAGAAATTGGTTATCCGTTAGTCGTGCGTCCATCCTATGTTTTGGGTGGACGTGCGATGGAAATCGTTTATGGTGAAGAAGATTTGATTCGCTATATGAAAACGGCGGTTAAGGTTTCAAATGATTCACCGGTGTTGTTAGATCGGTTTTTAGATGATGCGGTTGAACTTGATGTCGATGCAATTTGTGATGGAGAGCAGGTTGTCATCGGCGGTTTAATGGAGCATATTGAACAAGCCGGAATTCACTCTGGCGATTCTGCCTGCTCATTGCCGCCTTATAGTATTTCTGAAAAAATTCAGAATGAAATACGCGATCAAGTATACAAAATGGCGAAGGCGTTAAATGTTATTGGTTTAATGAATACCCAGTTCGCTGTTAAAGGTGAAGATATTTATGTTTTAGAGGTCAACCCACGTGCATCGCGAACCGTGCCGTTTGTGTCTAAAGCAATCGGTTTTCCATTGGCCAAAATTGCCGCACGTTGTATGGCGGGTCAAACTTTAAAACAACAAGGCTTTGAAAAAGAAGTTAAACCCAAGCACTACTCTGTTAAAGAGGCCGTGTTTCCGTTTATTAAGTTTTTAGGTGTAGATCCTATTCTAGGCCCAGAAATGAAATCAACTGGTGAGGTAATGGGTATTGGGGTTAATTTTGCGCAAGCTTATGCGAATGCACAGTTGGCGGCCAGTACGATTTTGCCAAGCCAGGGCAAAGCTTTTATTAGTGTGCGCAAAGCCGATCGTGTGAAGGTTATCGATTTAGCTAAGCGCTTACAAGATAAAGGGTTTAGTTTAGTGGCTACACGGGGTACGGCGTCCTCTTTGATTGAGGCGGGTATTGAGTGCGAGTTGATTAATAAAGTTGCAGAAGGGCGTCCCAATATTGTCGATGCGATTAAAAATGAGGAAATTGATTTGATCGTTAATACATCGGATGGTTCTGTGAGTATCAAAGACTCCTCTGGTATACGTCGTGAGGCTTTAATGCATAAGATTTGTTATACCACCACCATGGCTGGGGCGTTTGCTACCGTCGCGGCGATGGACTATCTTGATGTGCAGCCAGTGCAGCGGTTACAAGATTTATATTAAAAATTAATTAGAATAGACAATAGAAGCCGGTGCTTATGTGCCGGCTTCTTTTTGTTTTTAGGAGAATGAAAATGCAAAAACATCCTATGACTAAAGAAGGTGCCGATAAATTACAGCTTGAGCTTAATCGTTTAAAAAAAGAGGATCGCCCACGCATAACTCAAGCGATTGCCGATGCACGTGAGCACGGCGATTTAAAAGAAAATGCGGAGTATCATGCAGCGCGTGAGCAGCAGGGCATGAATGAAGCACGAATTAAGTACATTGAAGGCGTGTTGAGCAATGTGCAGATTATTGATGTTACACAAATTGAAGCGCATGGCAAAATTGTATTTGGTGCTACGGTTAAATTGTTAAATGTGGATACCGATGAGCAAGTAACTTATCGCATCGTCGGTAATGATGAATCGGATGTAAAAGCGAATAAAATATCGATTAATTCACCTATTGCGCGTGCATTGATTGGCAAAGAGGAGGGTGAGGAAATTATTGTTAAAGCGCCCAGTGGTGATATTGATTATGAAATCCTAGAGGTGAATTATATTTAGTGCCGCTTGCACCTGCTCATTTTATGTTTGGTTGCGCCTCTGATTCATTATTCATCAATGATTTAGCGGCGACGCCGGAACAAGTCGCGATTATTCAAGCGGCGCAGGCCGGCGAAAGTTTCAAAGTGTCGGCCTTTGCTGGTGCGACTAAGACCACGACGCTTAGAGGCGTGGCTCAACACCTTCCCTTTAAGCGTATTCTTTACTTAGCGTTTAACAAGGCGATCGCGGAGGAAGCACGTCAACTTTTCCCTAACTGGGTTGAATGCCGAACGGCACACAGTTTAGCTTATCGTTTTATGATGCATTCCGAGCCACGGTATCAGCAAAAGCTCAAACGCGCTGGTGCATTTTTGCCCTATCAAGACTTGGAACATTATTCTAATAAACCCGAGCATTGGCAGCCATTTCGTCGTTCTCGTTTTCAGGTTAATATTGCGATCAGTGAGACATTAAATAATTACCTGAACTCGGCAGAGTGGGTGGTGGATAAAAACCATATTTCAGAAATGATCATGCAGTGGGCGACTAACGCGAGCCCAAGAGAAGAAGCTGATTTTGTTACTCAACTCCTCTCTATTACACAGTGTTTAGCCGAAAATATGCTAGACCCAGGGTGTGATTGTGGGATGACGCATGATGCTTATTTAAAAGCTTTTCAGTTGAGAAAGCCCCAGCTCGGTTATGATGTTGTGTTATTGGATGAGGCGCAAGATACTAACCCGGTGTTGCAGGCCATTCTGGCTCAACAGTCGTGTCAAAAAGTGCTGGTCGGTGATCGTCATCAAGAAATTTATGCTTGGCGTAATGCCATTAACACACTCGATAAGGTGGCATTAAAAGACTATCCGTTAACCCATTCCTTTCGATTTGGTTCTCATATTTCAGCGTTGGCTAATCAACTATTGGACAAGTTAAATGAGACAAGACGTATTGTAGGGCGTGGGCTGGATCAGCCTATTAATAGTGGATTTGATCCTTATCAACCTTATGCAGTGATGTGCCGGACGAATGCAAAGGTGTTTGAGGTGGCAGACTTTTGTTTGCAGCGTAATATCAGTTATAGTATTAATGGCGGGTTGGATCAAATTACGCGCTTGATTGAGTCAGCGTATGGTTTGTACCAGGGGGATCGAAAGGTACCTAGGTCGGCAGAGTTAAGCTTGTTTAATTCTTGGCAGGAGTTTAGTGAAGTGGCCGAAGAACTTAATAAGGCAGAATGGAAAACGATTGTAAAGTTTGTCGAAACGCATAAAACTCAAACCTTAGATAAAATAAAAAAATTGGGCAATCATGCACGTCCTTCAGCACAAACGCAAGTGTTTATTAGTACTGTGCACAAGGCAAAGGGATTGGGTTTCGACCAGGTGGTATTAGCATCGGATTTTGAGTGGCCAGATGATGGGCATCCGGGGTATCGTGAAAGTTTGAATGTTATTTATGTGGCTATTACACGGGCAAAGCGTGTTTTAATGTTGCCGAAGGGGCTAAAAAAAGTGCTTGGGGTTTAATTTGAAAAAAGAACTTTTATATTCCACAGACGCCTCTGTATTTGAGATTTATCCTCAGGATGTGAGTGTGCCTAAGACGCACGATGCGCTCTTGGAGCAGTTGCAGGAGGCGCTGCGTGTGGGTGAAGCGATTACGTTACGTGGTGGAGGTACCTCGTTGGCGGGGCAAGCCATTGGACAGGGGCGGTTGGTGGATGTGTCTAAGCACCTCAATGAATTAATTGAGTATAGGCCTAGTCAGCAACGGGTAAAAGTACAACCTGGTCTGGTTGTAGATGAGCTTAACCAGCGGCTTGCTTTTGATAACTTATTTTTTCCAGTTGATATTTCAACGGCTAGTCGTGCAACATTGGGTGGCATGATTGCTAACAATGCCGCGGGCGCTCATTCTGTGTATTATGGGACAACGCGTGATTGGGTGGCGTCATTAGAGGTGGTGTTGGCTGATGGCTCGCAAGCTTGTTTTGAATCCTTGGACGCAACAGCCTTGAATCAAAAAATGACACTGCAAACCTTGGAGGGTGAAATTTATCGTCAGGTCATTTCATTGGTTAAGATGCATCGAAAGGCAATTTTGCAGGCATCGCCTGATACTAGTTTAATACGTCGTAATACTGGTTATGCACTAGATGTGCTGGCACGCGATTATCAGCCATTTAATCCTGAAGGTAAGCCCTTTAATTTAACGCCTATCATTTGTGGTTCTGAAGGAACCCTGTGTGTTATTACCTCTGCTACACTAAAGCTCAGCGCGAAACCAACGCATAGTCAATTAATTTGTGCTCATTTTGAATCGATTGAGCAAGCACTCAGTCTTATTGAGCCGCTGCTTGCCATGAAACCAGCTGCCGTTGAGTTAATTGATCAGGTAACTTTAGCTTGTACGGCACGCAATGCTGAGCAAGCGGCAAATCGTTTTTGGTTGGAGGGTAAGCCAGCAGCTGTTTTGGTTATTGAATTGTATGCATCTTCTGCGGAGGGTTTAAAAAAACAGGCTAAACACATCCAGGCCTGGTTGTTGAGGCAGGGCGCGTATGCCGCACCGATGATTGCAAGTCATCAAGCCAATAAGGTCTGGGCACTGAGGAAGGCAGGTTTAGGCTTGCTAATGGGCAAGCGTACACGAAAGAAAGCGGTAGCGGTGATTGAGGATGCGGCGGTACCCGTTAGTAAATTGTGTGACTTTTATCGTGCTGTGCAGGTATTGTTAGCTGAACATCAGTTGCGTGCGGTGTTTTATGGCCATGCATCAGTAGGGCTTATTCATATTCGACCTGAGCTCGATTTAGCGGAGCCGCATGATCGTCAGGTGTTCGGGGAGTTAGCGCAAGCCTTTTCTCGTCTGGTTAAACAGTTTAACGGTGCCTTGTCCGGCGAACATGGTGATGGGCGTTTACGTGCCCCTTTTTTAAGGCAGCAAGTTGGCGAGGAGGTATATCTAATTTGGCAGCAGCTGAAGGCGATATTTGATCCTACGCATCAATTGAATCCGGGTGTGATACTGTCAGACGCTTCGATATTAGAAGGGTTGCGGGCTGAGCGTCAACCGATTCAAAAACTAGCAACCGGGTTTGATTGGCGCAGTGATATCAGTTTGATGGATGCGGTAGAGAAGTGTAACGGTGCCGCCGCCTGCCGTAAGACTACGGGTAACATGTGTCCTTCCTATCAAGTAACTCGAGAAGAAGCCTATTCAACACGAGGACGCAGCAACTTATTACGTTGGGCGCTGACCGAACCGGATCCAGTCAATGCACTGGGCATGCCACAGTTGCAAGAAGCTTTATCACATTGTTTGGCTTGTAAGGCCTGTAAATCGGAGTGCCCTGCTAGTGTAGATATGGCACGTTTAAAGGCGGAGGTGGCCTATCAACTTAAGCCCAGTAAAACACGAAGGTTTTTATTGAATCAGCAAGAAAAGGTGATGTTTTGGGCACAACAAAACCCAAAAGCATTAAGCTGGGTACAAAAGATTGGCTTATCAAGAAAAGCATTGGGTTTGGATGAAAGGCGCCCGATACCGAAAATGGGTGCACTTAATTTGCAGGCCTGGTGGGTGTCTCAGGCTCAATCAATAGCAAACGTAGCTAATCAGCAAAAAGTTTGGGTGTTGGTGGACTTATATAGCCAATATCAAGAACCGCAAGTTGGCAGAGCGACGCTGCAAAGCCTAATGAAACTAGGGTTTGATGTGCGACCTGTCTTTATGAAAGCCTCGCCGAGATTGTTGATTAGTCAAGGTTTATTGCTTGAGGCTTCTGCTGAATTGGTGCGCATAATTCACGCGCTGTCTAATGTGGCACTGGATGATTATATCATTGGTATCGAACCTTCTGAAACCTTGACCTGGCGTGATGAAGCAAAAGATTTATTGCCTAAAAAAGCCAATGCATTTGATTATGCGCACGTTATGCTCTATGAAGAGTTGCTGATTGATTTGATTAAACAGCAGCGTTTTCCAACGATCAATACCGTAGAAAAAACACTTTGGCTGCATGTACATTGCCATCAAAAATCGCTCGCTAAACCCGAAGATGTCAATAAGATCCTTGCGCAAGTACCTGGTTTAGTCGTCAACACGATTAAAAGTGGCTGCTGCGGTATGGCAGGCGACTTTGGCTACAAGCATTATGATATGTCAGTTAACATTGCTCAGCAAGCCTTGTTGCCGGCTATTGAACAGGCTTCAGAGGATGACTGGGTGGTGGCAACGGGGGTGAGTTGTCGTCAGCAAATTGCAGATCTTGCTGATCGTTCCGCCATGCACTTGGCTGAGTTGATTGATCTGCTTCTCTCTTCTAATAAATAAAGGCCAGATGAAAAAGGATTTCAGGTGAATAAACATATATATCTTGCTTCAAGTTCACCGCGTCGCGCTCAGTTGTTAAGCCAAATGGGACTTGATTTTAATGTAGTTGCCGCTGATATTGATGAGGTTCCACAGCCTAATGAACGTGTAGATGATTTTGTTGTGCGCATGGCATTGGAAAAAGCCAGAGCAGGAAGGCAAAATACGCTCGACCCCAAGGCTTGGGTGATCGCGGGCGATACGCTGTTGGCTATTAAGGGGGAAGTGATCGGTAAACCTAAATCTAAAGCCGATTTTTGTCTGACTATGCAAATGTTATCCGGCTCATGGCATGAGGTACTGTCAGCCGTCGCACTCGACAATGGCATTCAGGAGGTATGGGCATTAAATTGTACACGTGTAAAATTTAATGCTTTATCTGCTCAGGATATAGATGACTATTGGAATACCGGAGAGCCTAAAGACAAGGCCGGCGGTTATGCAATTCAAGGAATAGGTGCCAAATATATTGCGCGCTTGGAGGGTAGTTACTCCGCTGTGATGGGCTTACCTATTTTCGAATTAAATCAATTATTAACCGAAAGTCGGTTTTATGAGTAGCGCCATGAATAGTGAAGAAAAGGTCCTGGTAAACATCACGCCGAATGAAACGCGTGTTGCTTGGGTTGAAAATGGCGTGTTACAAGAGGTATGGGTTGAGCGCTCTAAAAAGCGTGGCCTGGTTGGTAATATCTATTGGGGAAAGGTGGAGCGAGTTCTACCCGGTATGCAGGCCGCGTTTATTGATATTGGTTTATCGCGCGCCGCTTTTTTGCATGTTTCTGATTTATCAGATGACTTGATACAAAAAAAATCACCTGAAACACCTCAAGATATCGCCAAGCTCTTGCATGAGGGGCAGAAGCTTATGGTTCAGGTGGTTAAAGACCCTCTCGGAACGAAAGGTGCCAGGGTAACTATGCAGGTTTCCATTCCTTCTCGTTTGCTCGTTTATATGCCATCTGAAAAAACCTTGGGAGTGTCCCAGAAAATTGATCTTACCGAGGAGCGAGAGCGGCTAAGAGAGTTGATGAAGCAGATTCCCGAGGCCAAAGCGATAGATGGGGGGTTTATCGTCAGAACGGTGGCGGAGGGCGCGCAGTTCCATGAATTAAGAGCAGATATGATTTATCTTCAGCGCCTCTGGCAATCGATTGTTGAAAAATCACAGTTAGCGGTGAAACCGCAAATTATTTATGAAGACTTACCCCTGTACTTAAGAATTTTACGAGATATTCCTAACGCTGGCATTGAGAAAATTCGCGTTGATTCTGCTGAAACCTATTCAAAAATGCAGCGTTTTGCACAAATGTATGTGTTGGAAGTAACTGATAAACTAGGACACTACCAAGGCGAGAGGCCCATATTTGATCTGTATAACATCGAGGATGAAATTCAAGCGGCACTTGAAAAACGCGTTCCGCTGAAGTCGGGAGGTTATTTAATTATCGACCAAACAGAAGCGATGACGACCATTGATGTAAATACAGGGGGGTTTGTCGGCCATAAAAATCTTGAAGAGACCATCTATCGTACGAATTTAGAAGCGACACAAACGATTGCAAGACAGCTGAGATTGCGAAACTTAGGGGGTATTATTATTCTTGACCTGATAGATATGGAGGAAGATGAGCATAAAACACATGTTTATGATGCATTAATAAAAGCTCTTGCTAAAGATCGGGTCAAAACATCAATAAGTGAAATCTCAAGGTTAGGCCTCATTGAGATGACTCGTAAGCGTACTCGTGAAAGTTTGGAGCGTACATTGTGTGAGACTTGTCCTGTTTGTAATGGTCGAGGCGTGGTCAAAACCGGCGAAACCGTAGCCTATGAAATATTTAGGGAAATCACGCGTATGGACAAATCCTTTAATGCTGAGCGCTACCGTGTGATTGCGGCTGAAAGCGTAGTCGCTAAGATAATGGATGAGGAGTCGGAAAGCATTGCTTCCTTGGAAGCATTTCTAAAAAAACCCATTAGCTTTCAAGCAGAAAGTTGTTATCCAGCCGAGTTTTTTGATGTTGTGATGATGTAAGCTGTCTTGTTACTAGCCCGAATATTGAATAAACTCCGGTTGCCCGTTTTTTATTTGAATGAATTTAGCGGATTGAGGGTGCCAGTCGCCGACAACCCAACGTGTTTTATCTCCAGACTTTAAGTGAGTAGCGTGTCGATGAGGGCGGTGGGTATGGCCGTGGATCATGTGTTCAATGAATTTATGTTCAGCAAGTATCGTCTTTACGGTCTGTAAATTGACATCCATCGCTTGTTGAGACTTGCTAGCTGTAGCTTGACCTGAGTTTTTTCGCATAGAATCGGCTATCTTTAAACGTGTTTTTTGAGGTAAATGAAGAAATAGCCATTGTATCCAAGGTTTGTGTAGCCAGCGCCGCATTTTTTGGTAGCTTACGTCATCCGTGCAAAGTGTGTCACCGTGAAGTAGTAGGAATGGGGTGCCTTGAATTGTTTCGATGATGATGTCCTGTCGAATTACATCTGCTCCGGTGGCGCGTTCAAATAAACCGCGCATTAAAAAGTCGCGGTTACCATAAGCAATATGCAAGTGGGTGCCTTGGTCGCTAACTTGTTTGAGTAAATTAATTTCGGTTTGATAGCGGCTGAGTTCAATATCATCACCGACCCAGCTTTCAAATAAGTCGCCTAAAATGTAGATTTCATCTGCTTGAGGAGCGAGGCGAGTTAAAAACTGGTGAAAAAGTTGATTAACGGGGTGTTGAGGGTCTGGCTGAAGGTGAACATCAGCCAGAATATAGCAGAGCGCTTGTTGAGGCAAGGTTTAGTCAGCCTGAGTGACGGTGGTATTTTCGATCAAAATATCGTCGACAGGTACATCCTGATGTCCCATACGGTTGGTAGTTTTAACTTTTGCCATTGCTTCAACAACATCCATGCCTTCAACTATTTTGGCAAAAACCGCATAACCCCAGCCATGAACATCTTTGCTGGTATGGTCAAGAAACGCATTGTCTTTTAAGTTGATAAAAAACTGCGAAGTCGCCGAATTAGGCGCCATTGTGCGTGCCATAGATAGTGAACCTTTTAAGTTTTTTAGCCCGTTATCAGCTTCATTTATAATCGAGTCACGATTGGGTTTGGATTCCATACCGGGTTCTAATCCTCCACCTTGAACAACAAAGTTTGGGATAATGCGGTGAAAAATAGTGCCGTTATAAAAGCCCTCTTCAGCATACTGCACAAAATTAGCTGCACTGATAGGTGCGTTTTTGTGATCAACTTCAATTTTAATATCACCCATGCTAGTGTGGAAGGTAACCTGTGTCATGCGTTTTCCTTTGGTTAATTACTGGTTGTTAAAGTAAGTTATTTAATCTGTCTTACGCGTTCAATAATAACGGGTTCAATAGGTACATCCTGATGCCCTTGATGTCTTGTGGTCGGGACGGTTCGAATTTGATTAACCGTGCGCATACCCTCTGTTACACGACCAAATACGGCATAACCCCAGGCGCGAGGTGTTTTTTCCCGGAAGTCGAGCGAGTTGTTATTGGCGACATTAATAAAAAACTGAGAGGTGGCGGAGTGGGGGTCATTGGTGCGCGCCATGGCAATGGTGCCAATCCGATTCTGGAGACCATTGTCGGCTTCGTTTTGGATCGGGGCACGAGTCGGTTTACGGTTGAAGTCGGCATCAAAGCCACCGCCTTGAATCATAAAGTTACCAATCACGCGATGAAAAATGGTGCCATCATAATAGCCACTGTTAACATACGCCAAAAAGTTATTAACCGATTCGGGTGCTTCGTTTGGGAACAGTTCAATAATTAATGAGCCTTTATTGGTTTCCATTAAAACTTGCGGGTTTTCGGCTTTTGCTAAGAGGCCATTAAAGGCAAGGGTGATAGCCAGGCCTGTTAATAAAAAGAGTTTTTTCATGCGGTTTGCTCCTAATTAAGTTCAGCGTTATTTTAACATTGTTGGGTTTTAACGCTGACTTTTTTGCTTTCGATAGCGATAGAAACGATCGAGCTCAAACAAAATAAGCCCAAGCACAACCAGGCCTGCACCTAACCATATCGACCAATTGAGTATTTCATTGTTAACAAAGTAACCAAGCAATAAAGCAAATACAGGTGTGATCATGGGTATAAGGCCTAAGCGCATCGCATCCATTTGTTTAAGAACATAGTAGTAAAGTGCAAATCCAATAACCGAGCCGATTACAATTAAATAACCGATAGCGGCGAGGCTGTGAGGTTCAAGCGCTGGCCAATCAAGCAGAATACGGGGCTGGAAAATAAGGAAAACGACTGCTGTTATCCAAAGCGCACCCGTAACGACATGCAGCGGTGGTAAATTGTGTTGTGATTTTTTAACCAGCACGGTGCTGAGAGAGTGGAAAAATACACCGACAAGGGCCAGCCCAAGTCCCATCAGTTGCAGGCGAGACTCGGTCGGTTCAAGGTTGGGAACAAATAGCGCAACTAATCCAAGCAAGCTGATGCTGATGCCGAGCCATTTGTTTAAAGATAGACGTTCATTGCCGAGTAGAAAATATATTAACAATCCAGTTGCAATCGGCGTCATTCCCCAAATGAGGGCTATCCATCCTGAGGGCATAGTTTGGGCGGCCCAATAAACGGGTGTCATTCCGCCCAGTAGACCAATAGATGCGGCGCCATAGACTTTGATGGCGGGCCAGTCGAGAGCAAAACGTTGTTTGCTAAACAGTAGGGCGAAAGGCAGAATCAGCAGCGCACTTAAAATCAGGCGTGCAGCGACCCCAAAAAACCAGTCGGTTTGACCTGACCATTGGATAGCGAGGGGCGTGGTGGTCCAAATTGCAATCACCGCAAAATAAGCCAAAAGAACGGGCATGGTAGACTCGCTTACATTGAAATTGAGATAAGGTGTTAGGGTGAAACGAAAATGCCCAAAGCGCGATTTTTTGTAACCTTTCCTGCTGAAAATAACTGGCCGTTCATGCAGATATATACGCCTGGTTTACAGAGTTGTACGGCCATGCAAGCGGTGCCTAAATTAAACAGCGCATCAGAGTTTCCTAGTTTAAAAGGGCGCATGGCCCCTGTTAGAACGAGGGTTTTGTTGTTTAAATGTTCAAATCGCGCGTTCAGGTATTCGGCTGAATCGGTAAGTGTGTCGGTACCGTGTGTAATGACGATAAGTTGGCTTTCACAAGCCAAACAGGCCTGAAAGAGCTGTTCACGATCCTGTTCGTCCATCTCTAAACTATCTTTAAGCATTAGTGTTTGCAGATCAATATTAAGCTGGTGGTTCGCTTGATCTAGTATCTCACCTAGGTGACTCTGGCTAAAACACAATTCGCCCGTAATTGGGTTGTAGTCTTTATCTATCGTGCCGCCACACGCGAGTAGAGTGAGTGATAAGTGATTCATTTAGGAAAAACTTGTTTAAACGGTTTTACTTCAACTGTGTCATATACGCCAGCAAAGAAATAGGGGTCTTCATTCGCCCATTGATCGGCGGCTTCAAAGCTATCAAATTCAGCCACAATCAAACTGCCACTAAACCCCTCACCTTCTAAGTTGGGGTTAGGGCCTGCTATCACTAGGCGTCCAGCATTATTAAGTGCCTCAAGTCTTGCAATATGTGCTGGGCGAGCGTGTTGGCGCAAGGCTGAGCTGTTTTCTACATCGTAGGCAAAGATCGAAAAAAGCATACTTAGTTCTCCGTTTTTCTCTGGTTATTATCAAAAGCCTCAGGGGTAGGCTCTTTTAAGTCTTTTTCCTCCTGTTCCTCATCTTTAGTATAGCGGCTGATATAGACACCTTGAACCAGGATAAACAAAAAGGTTAAGCCCATTAAACCAAACAGCTTGAAGTTCACCCATGCATCGAGTGAGAAGTTGTAATAGACCCATAGATTAATTAGACCGGAGAACACAAAAAAGCCAATCCATAGATAACTCAAGCGTATCCAGATTTGATCAGGCAGGCTAATCATTGAATCCATCATTCGGCGCACAATTGGCTTGTTACCAAATACATAATGGCTTGCTAGAAACACCAGTGCAAACCCCCAGTTGACGACAGTTGGTTTCCAGGCAATAAAGGCTTCGTCTTGTAAAATAATCGTGGCACCGCCAAGTACAACAATCAGTGCAAGGGTGATTAGGTGAATTTTTTCTACTTTTTTATAACGGGCATACAAATAGCTCACTTGGAGTATAGTGGCGACAATGGCGACGCCCGTGGCGACATAGATGTCATACATTTTATAAGCAATGAAAAATAGAATAACGGGAAAGAGATCAAATAATAGTTTCATAGTTTTTTTACATTTTTAGTTGGTGAATGTGTCGTGCTGGTAATCAGGGTTACCACGCTATAGAATATGCCATTCTAAAGGGGAATGACGAAGAATGAAAGTTGATTTTCACTGCCACACCCAAGCGTCTGATGGAAGCTTGACGCCGCACCAATTAATTGACTTGGCGATTGAAAAACAATTAGATTGTCTTGCGATTACTGATCATGACACTACCGCCGGCTATCAGGCGGTGGTCGAGTATGCGAGACAACAGGGTTTGCGCTTGATTTCAGGTGTTGAAATGTCGGTGTTATGGCAGGGGCGAAGTATTCATATTGTTGGGCTAAATGTTGATACAGATAATCCGCTATTACAAGCCTTGTTGGCGGATATACGCGACAGCCGCTGGGCGCGAGTTAAACAAATTAATAGCAAGCTAGTTAAACGTGGGCATCCTTGTATGTTGGCACGTATTCAACAAATCGTTGGGGTCGGGGTGGCGGCGCGCCCACATGTCGCACAGGTACTAATTGAGCGTGGTTATGTAACTAGTCAGCAACAAGCCTTTGATCGATTCTTAAAAAATGGTCGCCCAGGTTATGTGAGTGAGGCGTGGCCTGCTTTGGAAAGAGGGGTGGCAACGATCATGCAAGCGGGGGGTATCGCGGTGATGGCACACCCAGAAAAATACAATATGACCAGTCGGAAGCTTAATCTGATGCTAACTGACTTTGCTCAAGCCGGTGGCAAGGGTATTGAAGTAGTGACCACGCCGAATCGAACATCTAATATAGTGGGTATGGCGGACCGCGCTAAGCGTTATGGGTTTTATGCTTCGGTCGGGTCGGACTTTCACCGCCCAGAGCATAAATGGCGAAACCTAGGTTGGTTGGCGGCTTTACCAGACGGGGTTGTGCCTGTGTGGCAGTTGTTTAGGGACTAGGCGTTTGCCGTGCTAACCAATCGGCTGCAAAAACTGACGCAACGCAGACTTTTTCGCTGCGACTAGTTTAGTCCGACGGGCTACAGTTAGTAAAGTAGCTCTGCTGTTCCGTTGTGTGGTTGGTTTATCCCGGATATTTAGCATCGCTTTCTTCGATTCATAAATCTCACGTGCCCTCGCTTGACTATTGATTTCCCAGTACTTTTTTCTCAGTCGGCTGCATGAATAACTAGAGCACGCCTTCGAAAAAAGCACTGGGAAACCAATATCCTGCGCGATCATCACGCGAATTTATCAAACATGCGGGCTAGATAGGAGCGCGTGTTGACTGGTAAGTTGTTGATAAATAGTCGCTGTAATAAAAAAATCAAAAAAATGTTAAATAACGCTTGCGTGAACCGGGATAGTCTGTAGAATACGCCTCACTTCGACGCTAAGGCGCTGAAGAAGAAACACGAAACGAAATTTGCAGAAAAAAGTTTGAAAAAAACGATTGACACGAGTTTCGAAGTTGGCTAGAATAGCTGGCTTACTGAGTGAGAAACACTTGCTTAGTGAACGAATTAAGTTCTTTAAAAATCAGGTAATTCAGAGATAATTTATGTGGAAGTGCGAAGATGCGCCGAAGCAAAAATTAACTCGAAACGACAAATGAAGTATAGGTAGAAGCAATTCTTCCATGTTAACTTTGTCAATTCCGAGTGTTTTATATATGTTCAAGATTAAACTGAAGAGTTTGATCCTGGCTCAGAATGAACGCTGGCGGCAGGCCTAACACATGCAAGTCGAACGGTAACAGAAGAGCTTGCTCTTGCTGAC
>NZ_JYNN01000022.1 GCF_000934765.1 Thiomicrospira microaerophila
TTTTATGCTTTTTACCCTTGATGCTTTCGTTTTCACTTTTCTGTTATTTTCATTCGGTTAGCATGATGGCTTAGTGATAAAATAAACGAAAACTTTGGATTAGAAGGATTCTATGATGAACTATACTTTGCCGCGTCCTATATACGATTTGCTGCTTGAAGCGCTGGGCGATAAGCAAAAAACAGACGTATTTGCTCGAGCGATTGAGTCATCAATTCAAGCTATAGATGATAAAGCTGTTGAATCTATCCTTGAAAAGAAACAGCAGCTTAAGAATGAACTCTATGATAGCTTGCGCAATGAGCTGGCAACAAAAGAGTTTGTTAGGGCTGAAATCAGTGAGGTGCGTGCTGAAATCAGTGAGGTGCGTGCTGAAATCAGTGAAGTGCGTGCTGAACAGAAAAACATGCAAACCTTACTCAAGGTGATTATTGGATTGATGATTTTTGGTTTAACGCTTGCGAACCCAGCTTTTATCGAGCTTTTGAAATCATTAGCTTAATGTTTGTCGCGGCTAAGGAGCATGTCTAAAAAGAACACCCACTTTAAGATTCGCAAACTCTATCAATGCGGTTTTGATCGAAAGCAGGTTTTGGTATTGTTTGACCTGATTGGCTGAATGATCACACTGCCGCATAATTTAGAATATGAATTTAAAGACATCGTTTAACAAATCGAGGAACAACATAGATGGCCTATATGAATACGATTGAGCGTTTGGCGATGGAGCAGGGAGTGGAAAAGGCAGCTTGGAGCAAGCCATCCAAATGATCAAAGACTTCACTATCGGTTAAAAAGATCGCTGAGAAGTACCAGTTGCCGTTAAATGTGCTGATGGAATGTCTGAGTCAGGCAGCGCCATCGGATAAACATTAATCCTTTATTTGGTTAAGGATTCAGTTCAAGGAGGAAAAAGGGGTTATGCTGCAATCAATAGACGATATGTCCGATCAAGAAATGATTTACATGTTTGGTCACAAAAAAGCAAAGGATAAAGATACTGTTGATCAAATCATCAAGCGAATTCCTGCAATAGGCGACTTCATGTAGTGTGATTTACAATACCTTTGATGTAAATATTGGTTCTGAAGACAATAAAGTCCCTTGTAATATGACAAGAATTGATGACTTACAAAATTATCGATTGAGAAGCGTTGCGGTACCTATTTCTATTAACTATTTAATTTTTGATCCCCGGACTGAGCCAGATTTTACTTTTTCACGTATGCATACGGCGCTTAACATTCTGTTTGGAGAGAGCAGCATGTCGCTGGACGGTTGGAAGCAGTCATTCAAATACGTTTTTCTTATAGAGTTTGAAAAAGAAGGTATCGAATATCATTATCTTTTAAAAGAGTTTAAAAGGACAGCCACTTTTAACAACTTTTAACAAAGAGTTTAAAAGGACAGCCACTTTTAACAGACTTTTAACATTGGTTAGCTTCGTGTTGTCAGTCATTCCTTAACTTAATGGCCGTGATGCTGTGCGTGGGGGTGAGTTATAAACCTATGTGCATAGGTTAGGTTTACGGCGGAGAGGGTGTCAAGCGCTGTTTGGATAAAATAATCATGGCGGTGTGCGTTATCCGTTAAAATATTCGATTACTTTAACAAGATAGTGATGTCTTTTATTTAAAAGCCAAATTTATGACCGCAAACGCCCAAAGTTATAATGACGCACTCATGCGTCACCTGGATCTATTTAAACATGCACAAGCTTATCAACCTATGGCTGAGAGGATGTTGTCGGCGATTCTTCATAGCCTGCAGCAAGGGGGTAAAATCTTCTGGTGTGGTAATGGGGGCAGCGCGGCTGACAGTCAGCATCTAGCGGCTGAGTTGGTTGTGCGCTATAAACAGAATCGTCAAGCACTCGCATCTATTGCGCTCACTACCGATACTTCTATTTTAACTGCGTGTGCTAACGACTTTGGTTTTGAGTACATTTTTGCGCGTCAAGTTTCAGCGCTTATGGGGCCAAATGATATTCTGGTTGCGTTGAGTACGTCTGGTAATAGCCAGAATGTGAATCGCGCGGTGGATGCAGCTAACCAGCTGGGTGCGACGACATTGGCGTTAACTGGCGGAGATGGCGGACAGCTTGCACAGATTGCACAGCATGTTTTACGCGTAGAAAGTGATGAAACCGCGCGTATTCAAGAAATGCATCTGTTTATTGGGCACTGGTGGTGTGAAGCTTTGGATGGGCACTGTCTGCAAGGTGATTTGAGTGAGGGTTTGCTATGATGGTTAATTTAGCGCATTTAGCGCATTTATCGCGTGCAAAAATTTTGGTGGTCGGTGATGTGATGTTGGATCGCTATTATTATGGCGATACCCAACGTATTTCGCCAGAAGCGCCTGTGCCGGTGGTCAATATCACGCGTATTGAGGACAAGGCCGGGGGCGCGGCGAATGTGGCGCGTAATATTTCACATCTAGATGGCCAAGTAGCGCTGTTAGGGATTATCGGTCAGGATGCGGAAGGTGAAAGCCTTCAACAGCTGTTGGCCGAAGAAAATATTCAGTCCTCGCTCTACCAGCAAGCGGCACAGCCCACTATTGCCAAAATGCGCGTGGTATCGCGACATCAGCAAGTGGTACGTCTTGATATAGAACAACGCTTTTCTGCCGCCAGTGCTCTGCGCTTGGCTGAGATGTTTGCCGACCAAGTTCAGGATGTGGATTTGGTCATTTTTAGCGACTATAACAAAGGCTCTTTGACGCAGATAAGCGCGATGATTCAAATCGCAAAATCGGCAGGTAAGATGGTTTTAGTTGACCCCAAACAAACGGATTTAAGTCTGTATGCGGGAGCGGATGTGATTACCCCCAATATCAAGGAATTTATTGATGCGGGTGGTGATATCGCCAGTGAAGCCAAGATGCTGGATTCAGCAAGGACGCTGCTCGCGCAATCGGGTATTGCCGCGATGCTGTTAACCCGAAGCGAACAGGGTATGAGTTATATTACGGCATCGACACACTATCATGTTCCCGCGCAAGTGTTAGAGGTCAGTGATGTGACTGGTGCGGGAGATACCGTGATTGCCAGTTTGGCGGTCATGCTTGGCGCTGGTTTTGAAAGCCAACAAGCCGTTGAGTTAGCAAACCTTTGTGCGGGTATTGTGGTGGGCAAGCTGGGTGCGGCCACGGTAGCACCGGAAGAGCTAGCGGCGAAGCTTAATCAACAGCTCAATGCGCAAGGCGACAGTTATTTAGCTCCCTTCGATGCCGTGCTCCAGCACATCGCCTTTGCGAAACAAAATGGCGAACGGATCGTGTTTACCAATGGTTGTTTTGATATTCTCCATGCCGGTCACGTGCGCTATCTCAATCAAGCCAAGTCGTTAGGCGATCGCTTAGTGGTTGGCTTGAACGCCGATGCGTCGGTTTCGCGCTTAAAAGGGCCGACTCGACCGATTAATGGATTGGAGGATCGTGCGGCCGTCTTAGCCGGCTTGGCCTGCGTTGATTGGGTGGTACCATTTGGCGAGTTACCCGAAGAGCAAGACACGCCGTTGAAATTAATTGAGCAAATATCACCCGATGTGTTGGTTAAGGGGGGCGATTACACGATAGATTCGATTGTTGGCGCTGACTTTGTGCTTGCTCAGGGCGGTGAAGTCAAAGTATTGGGGTTTGTAGAGGGCAAGTCAACCACTGGCATTATTCAAAAAGCAAGAGGACAGGGCGAGTGGCGTTGAATTTGCCCTTACCAACCTCCGTATGTATTTTACGCTTGTCGGCGATTGGTGACGTGTGTAATGCGCTAGCGGCGGTGCAATCTATCCAACGACACTATCCAGACTGTGCGATCACTTGGGTTATCGGCAAGGTTGAACATAGTCTATTAAAAGGATTACCCGGTATACGTTTTGTTGTGTTCGACAAAAAGCAAGGTTGGCGCGCCTATCGCCAGTTAAAAGCCGATTTGGCGGGAGAAACCTTTGATTATTTGTTGCACATGCAGGTCGCCTTGCGTGCCAATCTAGCCAGTCTGTTTATCAACGCACATCACAAGGTTGGTTTTGACAAGGCAAGAGCCAAAGAGCTGCATAGCCTGTTTATGAGCCATCGCATCGCGCCACGTCAGGGAGAGCACGTGCTAGAGGGTTTTATGCAGTTTGCCGAGTTTATCGGGGTGCCAAAACAACCACCACGCTGGGATATGTCGATTGCGCCAGATGACCAGGCCTGGGCACGGCAACAGATCGGCCGTTCAACAAAAAACATCGTCATTTGTCCTGCTGCGTCGAATGCAGAGCGCAATTGGTTGCCTCAACATTATGCGGCGATTGCTGATTGGGTCGCCTCACAAGGCTATCAGGTTTATATTTGTGGTGCGAATACCGAGCTTGAACAACGCTTGGCGAAGGCGATTGAACACCATGCTCAGGCCTCGTGCCTAAACCTTGTCGGTAAAAGTAACTTAAAACAATTGTTGGCACTGATCGCCCTGGCCGATGGCGTGCTGGCACCCGACACGGGGCCTGCGCACATGGCGGTTGCTGTGGGCACACCCGTAGTCGGCCTGTACGCTCATAGTAATCCGGCACGCACCGGTCCCTATGCGTACCCAGGCCTGGTTGTTGATGTATATCATTTATTGTTGAATAAGCGGCACAATCACGTATCTAGTGAGGTAAAGTGGGGCTTTCGATTAAAGGGCGATGATTTAATGACGCATATTAGCGTGGATAAGGTCAAAGAAAAAATGCAGCAAGTGATAGGATGTAAATCATGACTCCAGCCTTGTTTCTTGATCGTGACGGGGTCGTGAATGTTGAAAAACACTATCTATATAAAATACCAGATTTTGAGTTTATCGACGGCGTGTTTGATTGTTGCCGCTACTTTCAGCAGCTAGGATACAAAATTATCATCGTCACCAATCAAGGCGGTATTGCACAGGGTTTTTACACCGAAGAGGATTATCAGACCTTGACCGCTTGGATGCTTAACCAATTTCAGGCACAGGCTATTCACATTGACGGTGTTTACCACTGCCCACACCACCCCAAATTCACCGGCGACTGTGACTGCAGAAAACCTAAACCTGGTATGCTTCTTCAAGCGCAACAAGATCACCACATTGATTTGACCAACTCGATCATGGTCGGCGACAAACTTAGCGATATACAGGCCGCCCAAGCGGCAGGGCTAAAACAATGCTACCTCATCCGAACCGGGCATGCATTGACCCGCGCCGAGGAACAGCAGGCTAGCGAAACACTGAATAGATTAACCGATCTTATTGAGCAAACCAAGCAGGATAACCAAGGTGACTAAGCTTTCTATTCTTGACACAGCGTTCACTACCAAGCTACTCACCCTCTACAGCTCGTTAGCCGTATTTCTATTTTTATCCTTGGCATTAATTCTGCCCTCCGGCTATTCCTATGGCGCCGCCATGCTGTTTCTGGCCGGATTGTTTTTTGTTTTTAAACAACAGTCTTGGGTTATGCTTAATAAGCAAGATTGGTTGTTAGGGTCGGTTTTAGCTGTGTTTTCATTGGTGTGGATGCTAGAAGCTTGGATCTTTGGATATGGTATTAGTGGCTTCGATAAGCCGTTTCGCTTTGTTGCTGCAATTGTCGCTATGTTTTGTTTGATTCAGTATCCACCCAAACTGGCTTTTTTTTGGTTTGGAGCTGCGTTAGGCTCGATACTGACGGGAGTCTATACTGTCAAAGTGATATTGTTTGACGGCCTATCTAGAGTTGAGTTGGGTTATACTACTGCAATAATTCAGTTTGGTAACACTTCAATTTTGTTAGCGTTTTTGTCGTTAGCTGGATTGGGCTGGGCTGTAAGTCAGAGAAAAAAGTATTTTTGGATATCACTGCTTTTATTTGGTTTTTTAATGGGCCTTGTAGCCTCTGTGCTTTCAGGTACAAGGGGTGGATGGATTGCAATTCCATTTGCTTTACTGATTATTTATCGTGGACTAAGTTCTCATTTTCAATGGCGTCATGTTTTTGTCGGTTCTGTTTTATTGGTGTTCACTTTAGTGTTTATTTACACTCAGCCAAGTACGGGTGTTAAAGAAAGAGTAGATCTTGCTGTCGCTGAAGTCAAAAGCTATTATCAACAAGGCGTTGCTGCAACTTCTGTAGGTTCACGGTTGGAAATGTGGCGTGGAGGATTGATCATTGTAGCGGATAACCCAATCTATGGAGTAGGTACCCTAGGTTATCAACAACGCAAGTCGGCGTTGATTCAAGAAGGTGAGTTAGATCCGTTTGTTGAGCATATTACGCATTTACATAATGAATACTTGGAGAGATTTGTTAAGTTTGGTCTAATAGGGTTGTTCGCGCTTATATTGCTTTTTTTCTTACCACTAAGGGTGTTTTTAAGTTATTTTCAACACCCCTGCTTAAATGTTCGCGCACTGGCCAGTGCGGGTGCGGTTTTATCGGTCTGTTATATAGATTTTAGCCTAACGCACTCCCCATTAAGGCACAATATAGGCGTTATGATTTTTGCATTTACATTAATCGTTATTTCAGTTCTTCTTAAATATGCACTAGTTAATTATAATAGCGGTCAAAACTCAAATATTGATTCTCTTAAGTGTGGCTAAAAGACAAACATGAAAACGCGTAAATATCTTTTTTTTGTGAATGCAGACTACTGTTATGCAATATATAGACCACTACAACAAAAAATATTGCAGCGTGGTGAGCAGGTGGCTTGGTTTTTTGCGCCTGACTTAAAACCAAAGCTAGATGATTATGAACCTCATCTTTCTAGTGCGCAAGCGGTATTCGATTTTGCGCCTGACGTCATGTTTATTGCAGGTAATTGGTTTCCATATTATTTGCCAGGCATTAAAGTAATGGTTTTTCATGGCTTTGCAATAAACAAGCGCAGCGAGCAAGCCGTTCAGTTAAGTGGGCACTTTAGATTAAGAGGCTGGTTTGATCTTTACTGTACGCATTCTGAAATTGATACTCAGCGATTTAAAGAGCTTAACGATGGAACCTATAAGGTGTATAAAACAGGTTGGCCCAAATTTGATACGCTCTATCAAAAAAAACAAGCTAGTTTACATGTAGATTGCATAGCAAAGCCTAGTGCTCGTATTCCTTGTTTATTTTATGCATCTACTTTTTCACCTTCACTTACATCATCTGAGGTGTTGTTTGAGGAAATTAGGCGTATTATTCAATCCGAAAAGTGGCAGGTGATAGCAACCCTTCATCCAAAAACGCCGGCAGAAACACAGCACAAATATAGAAGCTTAAAAGCAACGAATTATCAGTTTTTAGAAACAAATGATGATCTTTATGATGGCATGTTAAAGTCAGACGTTATGCTCTGTGACACCTCAACGATCATGTACGAGTATTTATTTTTTGACAAGCCATTGGTCACATTTAATACTAAAAATCCAGGTGATTTTGCAATAAATGTCACGGATGTTAATGCGTTGGAAGCCACGCTGTGTAAAGCGCTCATACGCGATACAGCAACACGTAATGCACAACAAAACCGGTGTAAAGATCTACATGGTTACCTTGATGATGGCTCGAGTCAAAGGGTTATAGAGGCAGTAGACTCTTTTATTCAACAAGGCCTACTTGAAACCTTAAAGCCTAAAAAACTTAACATGCTACGTAAGTTAAAGGTAAGGCAAAAAATGAACTACTGGCGACTTTAAAAAACGGAGACGATAATGAAAGTATTGACGATAACCGATCGCCAAGACCGTGCTGAAACCGAACTTTATATTCTACTAAGCAAAAAAATTGAAAAATTTGTTGTTCTAGCGAACCCAACAGGGCGCTACTATGTCATGCTCAAAGACGCAGGAGTTGATGTAAGACCGATACAAATTAAGTCTCGCTTTGACAAAAAGTCTACTCAATATCTTGCAGAAATGCTAGCGGATGAATCTTATGACATTGTTCATGCATACAGGTCGCATTCTATTGCATGTATGCTGAGAGCTGGTAAGTCTAGCTCGGCGAAGCTTCTTGCCTACAGAGGTGTTACTACAGGTGTAGGCTATTTGGTACCTGAATCTTGGATTACTTTACTGCATCCGCGTTTGGATGGGATCATGTGTGTCGCGGAGGCTATCCGTCAATCTTTGATTGATATTCGATTTTTATGGCTAAGATTCCCCGTACATAAGCCTAAAACGATTCATAAAGGACACAATCCTGATTGGTATGAAGGTGAGGCGGTTTCTGTCACGCAATTTGGTGTGCCAGCGGGTGCTAAAACGCTTTGCTGTATCTCGAGAAATAGCTTGAAAAAAGGGGTACTAACCCTTGTAGAAGCTTTTAAAAATTTGGATCCTGCCCTTAACGCTCATCTGCTGCTTATCGGCAATATCGACCAAAATATGCAGCTTAAAAAGCAGGTAAAACAACCTGGCCTGGTTGGGCGCGTGCATTTTACCGGTTATCGAAACGATGCTACTCAGATAATTCGTGGGTGCGATGTGCTGGTGTCTGCTTCGGAGAGTGGAGAGGGCTTGCCGCGCGTTGCGATTGAAGCGATGTGTGTGGGTACGCCTGTGGTGGCTACCGATTCCGGGGGCACACGTGAGGTGGTGCTGGATGGACAAACGGGTCTGCTGATTAAGAAGGGTGATGTTGAGGGTTTAAAAGAGGCTGTTACCCGTTGTTTGACCTCTCCTGCGCTACAAAACAAGTTATCTACTGAAGGTCTTGCATTCGTAAAGTCTCATTTAACCCCGGAAAAGACAGCAAAAGAAGTATATAGCTGGTATCAAGCGTTATTAACAAATTAGCTGTCAAATGAGATTAGGTTCAAGGCCTTATTAGTTACCAACCCCCACAAAGCCAATGGCTTGCTTAATACTCGAGTGGTGCTCGCAAGCATTGGCTGTCAGCTGCCTAGTGTGCGATGAGGCTTCTTAGCATCCAAGCATTTTTTTCGTGGATTTGCATGCGCTGGGTGAGGAGGTCTAGGGTGGGTTCGTCGCTGGCTTCATCGGCTATTTTGCTGATTTCTCTTGCGGTTTTTGCTACCGCTTCTTGTCCGAGAACCAGGTTCTCTATCATCTCTTCTGCGCTTGGGCTTCCTGTTTCTTCGGTGATTTGGCTGAGTTGTTGAAAGGTTTGGAATGAGCCGGGCGCTTTTTCACCGAGTGCACGAATACGTTCAGCAATCTCATCTACCGCGGTAAATAGTTCGGTATATTGTGTTTCAAACATGGTGTGCAGCGTTTGGAACATCGGTCCGGTGACGTTCCAGTGATAGTTATGGGTTTTTAAAAATAGAATATACGAATCAGCGAGTAGTTTAGACAGGCCTTCGGCTATCGCTTTGCGGTTGGTTTCATTGATGCCAATATTTATTTCCATTTTTGCACTCCTTGGGGTTTACAGTAATTAGGTCAGATATCTTAACGAAAAACTGAGGCTAAAAGTATAAAACATGATTAAAAGATGATGAAAGTTTTTTAGGGTGGGGCGTAGATGATAAATAATACACAGGCGGGTTTTGAAGCACCTGTAGGTTAGCAGATTGGCAACCAGGCCTGGTTGCCAATCTGTTTTAATGACGCTTAATTTGACATCAAGGATTCAGGTTTTCGTAATAGGCGGCTAGGCCGTCGATTTCTTCGTCGGTTAAGTTTTTGGCAATGTTTTGCATCATGCCGTTGACATCATTATTACGCTCACCTGAACGGTAGGCGCGAAGGGTGCGAATCGCATAATCGGCTTCTTGGCCGCCAATGGCTGGGAAGAGATCACCATTTCCTTGGCCTTGTGCACCGTGGCAGGCAGCGCAGCTCATTACACCGCGCCCCATGTCGCCCATGCGCACTAATTGACCGATATGGTCATCGGCGTAAAAGCCCGCATCCTTGCCTTTGGGCAGGGCTTGTGCGGCATAGAATACCGCGAGATCCGAAATGTTCTGATCAGTCAGCTCTTTGGAAATGTAGGTCATGATTTTGGCTTGACCATAAGACTCCGCACGTCGATCATCACGGTAATCAATTAACATCTTTTTTAGGTAGTTAGCAGGCTGACCATTGAGGTTTACAAAATTACGCGAATTGGGTTGCCCTGTGACGGCGTGGCAGGAGATGCACATGAGTTGATTATGCGCCTGTTCACCGCGTTGAACATCGCCCTGTGGCATGGCGGCGATTGTGGCCGTGAGTTGCGCGCTATCCCAAGCGATGGGGCCAGTTTTTTCAGCTTTAACTGGCGGCGTTACAGCGAGAGGGGCTTCGCTGATAATTGGGTTGTTGGTCACGGCTGTGCTGGTTGTTTGCGTATCTGTCTGTTCGCTTGAACACCCCACAAGTAATGCAGCCATCGTTAGACCCAGCAGGGTTTTGGTTTTGTCGATAGTATTTCGTTTATTCATGCTCTTGTCCTCACTTAACCGAACACATCTTTAACAAAGGTACGGTGCCAATTTTTTTGATACACCGCTTCGAGTGCCGCTTGTGCTGGAGAGTCGACAATCGGTGAAACGCCGGCTGACTGGCCTTTGGGTTTGATTAATCCATCACGTACTTCATAAATCGCTGAGATACTGATGCCATAGCGTGAACCTACGAGGCTAAAGCAGACGTTGGAGAAAATAGCATTGCCAGGTGTTTCGCCCTTGAGTTCAGCGGCAATCGCTTTTGCCGCCACCTTGGCCTGAGTGTTGGCAGCATTGCCAGATTTTGGCATCGCATCGGCAATCGTACTGTCACCAAGGACATAGACATGTTGGTGGATTTCTGACTCAAAGGTGTTGCGATTCACCGGGCACCATTCAGACGCATCAGTGAGTCCAAGATGCTGTGCGA
Source organism: Thiomicrospira microaerophila (assembly GCF_000934765.1). Taxonomy (GTDB): domain Bacteria; phylum Pseudomonadota; class Gammaproteobacteria; order Thiomicrospirales; family Thiomicrospiraceae; genus Thiomicrospira; species Thiomicrospira microaerophila. Next base: position 10,799 of record NZ_JYNN01000022.1, read on the forward strand.
TTTTACCGGCGCGTTGGTTGGGAATGACGTTGCAGGCGTCATACTTAATTTCAGTGCCGTTTTCTGTTTTAACCAGCTTACGTTTTGGGTCAACCTGCGTCACTTTACCGCCTTCATCTAAGGCTAACCAGTCGATCATCGAGTTATCGGTACCAAAACCATACAAGCGTTCCCAACCTTTGCGGAAGGGGCCGTATTTAGAGTGGGTGTTTTTGGGGTCAAGAATTAAAATCTTGCCTGTGGGGTTATGGCGTTGCATCCATTCTGCAAACATCGAAGCGCGTTCGTAAGGCCCGGGCGGGCAGCGGAACTCGCCTGCAGGCGGTGACATGACAAACACACCGCCTTGCGGCATACTTTGTACTTGGTCACGTAATAATAAGGTTTGAGGCCCGGCTTTGTAGGCATGAGGGAGTTGGGTGTTAGCTATTTCGGCACTTAATCCTTCATAGTCTTCAAATCGGAAGTCTATTCCAGGTGAAACAACGAGTTTGTCGTAGCTTAATTTTTCACCTTGTTTAGTACGGACTTGTTTTTTATCAAAATCCACATCGCTCACGCTATCAAATAAAAATTGAATGCCATAATTATTGCGCAGGGTGTCATAACTGAAGGTGAGTTCATCTAGGGTGTGTAAGTCGACCATTACGTCATTGGTGCGCAGGCAGGTGATGTATTCTTTATTGGGCTCGATCACCGTGATTTTGACATCGGCATCCGCAAAGCGCATGTACTTGGCAAAGGTTGCACCACCGATGCCGCCACCTATAACCACCACATGCTGGGCGTTTTTAGCATAGGCGCGATGACTGGCACCGAAAATGCCTGATAGAGCGAGTGCACCTAACCCGGCGCTTTTAAGCAGCTCACGGCGTGATAATATGGTTGAATTATTGGGCATGGTTCAACTCCTCTGGATTCCACTGTTCGGCAGGTTGTTCTGCAAACCAAAGTGCCATTGCTTTAATCTCGGCATCGCTAAACCCGCGTGCTACACGATCCATAATGGTGGTGGCGCGCCGTCCTTCACGATAGTCGAGCATTGTTTGTGTAAAGAATTCGGGGTCGAGGCCTGCAAGCGCGGGCATGGATTCATACAACTCACGACCTTGGGTGCCGTGGCAGGGTGCGCAGAGCCATGCCATGGCTTCTGGGTCAAATCGCAAGTCTTCATTTGCCTGCGCCTGCACACCGAAAGTGAGTAGGCTAGCCGCGAATAACGGAGCAAGTCTTTTCATAGAGCCGTGTCCTTCGTTGAGTAATAATCAACTTGACATTGTATATAAGTTAAACTTTATTTAGCGCTAGAAATATTTATGATTCAGTATAAATATATTTAATAGTTAGATAATTTATACTTGGGAGTGGCGATGGGAAACGCCAGCGAGGGCTGGCGTTAAGGTGTTAAAAGTATTGTTTAAAATATAAATTGGGAAGTCGGGCGTGAGTTTACTAAGGGCGCGACATCTGTTTCAAAGAGTGATTCTTCTAACCATTCATTTTCACTTAGGCGCGTGATGAGTTTGGCTTCCATGGCAGGACTCTGGCCGACGAATGCAAACAGGCGCCCGCCTAATTTGAGTTTTGTTTTATAGCTTTCTGGTAGCGCAGGGCATGAAGCGGTAAGCACAATAACATCATAGTCTTTTAAATCATTCCATGTTTGTGAGGCATCGCCAATATGAAATGTTATATTGTCAAACGGCGTTAAGCGGGATTTGGCTGTGGCTTGCAAGGCTTCAAAAATCTCAATGGTGGTGACCGATTTCCCAAGGCTGGCAAGCAGTCCTGTCATATATCCGCTGCCTGTGCCGATTTCAAGGATCTCATCAGATTCGGCAACGTCAAGTGCTTGCATTATTTTGGCTTCTATTTTTGGCGCTAACATCGTCTGACCTTCACCAATTGGCAGCTCAATATCGGTGTAAGCCAGTTTTTGTTGGCTTTCTGCTACAAAGTGATGTCTGGGTAAACTTTCGAGCAGGTCTAAAACCTGTGGGTCAAGAACGTCCCACGGACGAATTTGTTGTTCAACCATAAAAAAACGCGCTTGATCTAGATTCATAGACTTATCCTTGTTTGTTATTGATGTTTAGCTAACTATCCGGGCTAATTCTGTGATTATAGCGAATTTTTGAGTCAATAGGGAGGCGGGCGTGATCGATGTGAAGCGAGGCATTCAATTTTTAAGTAAATTTGGCTTTTGTGATACACTATGCGGCTGTTTTAAAACTTGATTTATTAAAAAGGTGTGTCATGTCTAATCGTTCAAATACTGTTAAATCCTCAGCGGTCCCTGTTGATCTTGCGAAGTCGTTGATTGGAGGTGGGCTGTTGGTCAAAACCTATGGTTGTCAGATGAATGAGTATGACTCAGAAAAAATGGCGCATCTGTTAGAAAACACCCATGGTTTGCGCTTGGTTGACACGCCTGAAGAAGCGGATGTGGTTTTGATGAACACCTGTTCGGTGCGTGAAAAAGCACAGGAAAAAGTGTTTGATGAGCTGGGTAAGTGGAAAAAATGGAAAGCCGAAAAGCCCCATCGCGTGATTGGGGTCGGCGGTTGTGTGGCCTCGCAAGAAGGCAAGGTGATTCGTGAGCGTGCGCCTTATGTGGATGTGATTTTTGGTCCACAAACCCTGCACCGCTTGCCCGCGATGATTAATGATGCGCTCGGTACGCGCTCAATCAAAGGCAAGGCGAAAGCGGTGATTGATATTTCGTTTCCGGAAATTGAGAAGTTTGATTTTCTGCCCAAGCCCGAGTCTAGCGGGGTGTCGGCGTTTGTTTCGGTGATGGAAGGCTGCTCTAAATATTGTACCTTTTGTGTTGTGCCCTATACCCGTGGTGAAGAGGTCAGTCGGCCGTTTGACGATGTGCTGGCGGAAATAAATAGCTTGGCACAACAGGGGGTGCGTGAAATTAATTTGCTAGGGCAAAACGTCAATGCGTATCGTGGGTTGATGGTGGATGGCGATATCGCTGATTTATCCATCCTCATGCATGCGGTTCGAGAAATTGAAGGGATTGATCGTATTCGTTACACCACCTCGCATCCGAATGAAATGACCAGCAATATTATTAATGCGTTTGCTGAAATTCCCGAGCTGGTGTCGCATTTGCACCTGCCTATTCAAGCCGGTTCTGACCGCATTTTGGCGTTGATGAAACGTAACCATTTGGCGTTGGAGTATAAGTCGATTATCCGTAAAGTGCGGGCGCACCGTCCGGATTTAAGTTTATCAGGCGATTTTATTATTGGCTTTCCCGGGGAAACTGAAGAGGATTTTCAGGCGACAATGAAGCTGGTTGAGGATTTAAAATTTGACCGCTCGTTTAGTTTTATTTATAGCCCAAGACCGGGTACGCCCGCCGCGAGCTTGCCGGATGATGTACCGATGGAAGTCAAAAAACAACGCCTGTATGCGCTACAAGCGCTTTTAAACCAACAATCGGCGGCATTCAGTCAAGCGATGGTCGGCACGGTGCAACGCGTATTAGTTGAGCGTTTGTCGCGTAAGTCAGAAAATGAGATGGCGGGTCGCACTGAAAATAACCGCGTGGTTAATTTTGTCGGTGATTTAGACATGATCGGTACCTTTGTTGATGTGAAGGTCACCGAGGCGCTGACGAACTCTTTACGCGGTGAGGTGGTTGGCCAGCCAGAAGCGGGTCGTGCAAATTCTCAATTTTATGCCTTGTGATTCAAAAAAATTGCTTATAAAATGAAAACCTTATTATTTAGGTGCTCACATTTTGTCTGAATCCATAATCTCTCCATTGCATAGCATTCACTTTGAATTGTCGCCGCAAAACAATGAACAGCTGCAAAACCTTTGCGGCTGGCACAATCAACATATTAGTCAGCTTGAGTTAAAACTGGGGGTGGAGATAAACCATCTTGGGTTTGATTTTCGCGTGGTGGGTCAGGCGGATCGCTTGGTGCAAGCCGAGCAAATCCTGCGAGACCTTTATCAGCAAACGAAGCACAAAACCCTGTTGCCAGAGGATATTCATCTGAGTCTGCAAACCAAAGGCTTTGAGCAGGCCAAACCACTTGATCATCAACAGTCGATTATTAAAATCCGTCGCAAACCGATTAAAACCCGCAATCCCAATCAAAGTCACTATGTCAATTTAGTGCAACAAAAGGATGTTAACTTTGGTGTCGGCCCAGCGGGCACAGGTAAAACCTATTTGGCGGTAGCCTGCGCGGTCGCCGCGTTGGAAGCTGAGCAGGTGAGGCGGATTATATTGACACGCCCAGCGGTTGAGGCAGGGGAAAAGCTGGGTTTTTTGCCGGGTGATTTAAATCAGAAGGTCGATCCCTATTTACGTCCCTTGTATGATGCCTTGTTTGATATGCTTGGTTTTGAAGCGGTCGAGCGCTTGATTGAAAAAAACGTGATTGAAATCGCACCCTTGGCCTTTATGCGGGGTCGTACCCTGAATGAAGCGTTTATTATTTTGGATGAAGCGCAAAATACCACCGTTGAACAGATGAAAATGTTCTTAACTCGAATGGGTTTTGGCTCGAAATCGGTGATTACGGGTGATATAACCCAGTGTGACTTACCTAAACATCAAAAATCAGGGCTGCGTGACGCGATTGAAGTATTGGCCGATGTAGATTTGGTGGGTTTTACGTTTTTTCAAGCCCAGGATGTCGTGCGTCATTCGTTGGTACAACGCATCGTACAAGCCTATGAAAATCAATCGACTCGACTAAGACAGGGCGACTAAGATGTCAAATCTAACACTCGATATACAATGGGCGTATAGCACGCCCCAATTGCAGGCATTATTAACCGAGCAACGCGCCCAGGCCTGGTTGTCGGCGGCGTTAGAGCCGGATGTTTTATCGCAAGATGTTGAGCTGACATTACGGATAGTTGATCTGGAAGAAGGTCAGCAGCTCAATCGTGATTATCGTGGTATGGACAAGCCAACTAACGTGTTATCGTTTGAGTTTGATATGCCGCCTGGCGTGGAATTGGATGACGATGAACCGCTTTATTTGGGTGATCTAGTGGTTTGTGCGCCAGTGGTGGAGCGCGAAGCGCACGAGCAGGGCAAGCCGTTGATCGCGCACTGGGCGCATATGTTAGTGCATGGTTGTTTGCACCTACAGGGCTTTGATCACCTTGATGATGACGAGGCCGAAGAAATGGAAAGCCTTGAAATACAGATTATGCAATCCTTGGGTTTTGATAACCCCTATGACGATGACTGAGCGATTTATATATTTTAATTTTTAATTTTATTTTGGAGATGAAAAAACATCATGAGTGACGCAGACAGTAGTAACGGTTCGACTTGGTTGGAGCGTATTACACGCTTGTTTTCAGGCGAACCCGAAGATCGTGAAGATTTACTGGAAATATTGAACGAGGCGCAAAAACAGGGTTTATTAGATACTGATGCGCTGTATATGATACAAGGTGTTTTGGGGGTTTCAGAAACCCGCGTGCGCGATATTATGGTACCGCGTCCGCAGGTTGATGTGATAAATGAGTCGGAAACCCTTGAAATGATTCTCAAAGAAATAGCCGAGTCAGCGCATTCGCGTTACCCCGTAGTGTCAGAAAGCAAAGATGAGATCGTGGGCATTTTGTTGGCGAAAGATGTCCTGCGTTTAATGGTTGAGGGTAAGCTTAATTCAATCGAAGATTTACGTGCGCTTTACCGTCCAGCGGTATTTATTCCAGAAAGTAAGCGGGTGAATGTGTTACTGCGTGAGTTTAAATCGAGCCATAACCATATGGCGCTGGTGGTGGATGAATATGCCGCTTTAGCAGGCCTGGTTACGATTGAAGACGTGTTAGAGCAAATCGTGGGCGATATCGAAGATGAGCATGACGAAGAGGAGGTTGAATATATTAAACCCCAAAACGGCGATAGTTTTAAGGTACAAGCCATCACGCCTTTAAGCGCGTTTTTTGAAGAATTTGGCGTGGATTTATCTGAAGAAAATGAATCAAACAGCGAAACACTGGGCGGTTTAGTGTCGAGTGTATTGGGTCATGTTCCTCAGAAGGGGGAAGAGTTGGAAATGCAAGGTTTGTTACTGCGCGTGATTAAAGCGGACAACCGACGCGTGCATTTGTTCCTTGTAAAGCGTTTAACCAAAGATACCGATCTCATCGACTAATATGAAATATCTCTCTATTCTTAAGCAGGTTGTTCAACCTGAGCGCTATGCGGGTCTGGCATTTTTATTCGGCTTGCTCAGTGTGCTCGCGTTTCCCCCTTTTGGTTTTTCCTTTCTGGCGCTGGTGGCCTTGATTGGGCTTTTCTGGTTATGGACAACGCAAGCGCAAACTATTCTGCAAGCCTTTAAGTTTGGCTTATGGTTTGGTTTGGGGCAGTTTGGTTTAGGTGTCAGCTGGTTGTTCTCTAGCGTGTATTTTTACTCAGATGTCGGTCTGGTCACCGCGATCTTGATTGTGATGGGCTTTGTGTTGTTGTTGGCCTTGTTTCCCGCGATGGCGGGCGCTTTAGCACGTTGGTTTCAGCCGGTCAATAAAACCTCGGCGCATTCAACCCTGTTGTTTTTATGTCTTATCCTGCCCGCGAGTTGGGTGTTCTTTGAGCTGGTACGTGCGCATAGCCTAGGTGGTTTACCCTTCTTATTAATTGGCGCATCGCAGTTAGGTGACTTGCTAGATGGATTTTTGCCGATTTTTGGTGTGTTTGGAGTCAGTTTTTTGCTGGCTTTAATGGCGGGTTTGTTGGTCAGTCTATGGTTAACGCCTTGGTTGAAGTTTGGCGCAATTAGCCTTGCGGCTTTAAGCCTTTTAGCTTGGCTAATAGGGCGTGTCGACTGGGTAGAACCGATTGATCAGCCCGTTAAGCTGGCGTTGGTACAAGGCAATATCGCGCAGGATTTAAAGTGGCAGCCTAACGAGTTTGTTCCCATGGTTCGCCAATATGTCGCCCTCACGCGTGAAAACTGGGATGCGGATGTGATTGTGTGGCCAGAAACAGCGGTACCCGGTTATTATGACCAGGCCTCTCGGATTGTGTTGCGCAGCTTAATTAAGGATGCCACCGAGCAGCAGAAAGATGTGGTAGTCGGCGCGATTGTTAGAGAAGTAGGAACGGATGTTTACTATAATTCGATGATTAATTTACGCGATGATACGCAGGTTTACCGGAAGCGTCATCTAGTGATGTTTGGTGAATATTATCCAATGGCAGGCCTGGTTAAAGCTTTATCGGAACAACTGGGTTTTCCGTTTTCACAGTTTACCGCTGGCGAGACAGAACAACCGATGATGTCATTGGCAGGTCATCCGGTTAGCTTGTCGATTTGTTTTGAAATGATGTTTGGTGCCGAGTTGGCCAAGGATGCGGCGCAAGCGGCTTACCTGGTCACAACCAGTAACGATGCTTGGTTTGCCCACACCTTTGAGCCCGCCCAACTACGCCACGAAGTGCAACTTCGCGCCCGTGAGCTAGGGCGTGAAATTGCACGTTCCACCAATACCGGTTATACCGTGATTGTCGATACGCGTGGCCAGATTAAAGCCGAGATACCCGCCTATGAAGTCGGCGTCTTGCGCGGCGAAATCCAACCCCACCAAGGCCAAACCCCCTACACCCGCTGGACCAACTGGCCAGTCTGGTGGCTAGTCCTATCTTTAGTCGGCTTCTTTGTTTATCGTCGGGCTAGGAGCCTGTCGGACTAAACCGGTCGAAGCGAAAAAAGTCTGGGTTGAGTCAGTTTTTGTTCAATTCCGAGGAGAATAGCGAGTTATTTGACGAGGAAGTGGGCAAAAATGGCCAAATCCAGCTTTTTTGCAGCCGATTGGCTTTAGTCCGACAGGCTCCTAGGTTTCATTTTTAGCTCTCTGAATTATTATCTGTGTCTTCTGGCTTGACGGGCGCAGTTTCCGGGTGGGCGAGGTGCCAGGCTTTAGTGAACTTTTCTTTATCTAGTTTTTTTTGCAATAAATTGATCGCTTGAATGTATTGATCTATATAACGGCTATTGCCTTTTCGCAAACACTGGACTAGATGACGAAAGCGAGTTGGCAAAAAGGGTTTGAAGTGAATCACGAGGCCTTGTTCACCTTCCGTTTCTAAAATCCGTCGTTCGACTTCTTGGCGTGCCTCCCATTTGAATTGGTTTTCATAGCCTTCAAACATTTTACCGATAATAAAAATCAATAGCGCGCTAAGCAAGAAGCTGATAAAAATATAGCCGCTAATCCAGCCGCCTAAGAAAGTTAAAATCACCAAGCTAAGCATGGTCACGGGAATGGTCAGCACCTTGATCCATACTTTTTCGCCCATCACCTCCTCTTCAACCTGTTTAAGGTTAAAACTATCGATGTCTACCTCGTCTAGCCTTTTAAGCAAATCCTCTGCAAATGGCTTAGCAGGCTTTGTAGATGGCGGAGTATTGGGCGCGTCGCTCATGATTTAGATGGCGTAGTTTTACTGTTTTTTTTGGGTTTAGCGGTTTGTGGGCATTGTAGCGTATGGCGATGCTGGGTTTCAAGGCAGTAGGCGGTGAGTAGGCCGCCCCATAAGCAGCCTGTATCGGTTGAGTGAACTTGATAGCCATCGAGCGCGCCGAGCGTTGACCAGTGACCAAAAAAGATTTGATGGTCTTTGTTGCGGCGATTCGGGTGAACAAACCAGGGTTGGTAGCGCCCTGAAGCACTCGAGGAGGGCGCGCCTTTTTTTTCAAAGTCGAGTTTGCCCTGCGGGTCACAATAACGCATTCGAGCAAACGCATTGACAATATAGCGCATCCGCTCCCAGCCTTTAATAAGTGGAACCCATTCTCGGGTTTTTGAACCAAACAGGTGTTGTTTGATGAATATTTTCCATTCTGCACCGCCTAGTATTTGTTCGACTTCTTGGGCGTGTTGCATGGCTTCATTAATCGACCATTGCGGTGGAATGCCAGCATGAACCATCACGGCAGCAAAACTAGGGTGTTTGACCATTAGCGGCTGTTGGCGCAACCAATCAATCAGTTCGTCACAATCGGGTGCGTTTAGAATCGGGTCGATCGTGTCCGCCTTGGAGCGATATTTCTCTAAACCTAACGCGCAGGCGATGAGGTGAAAATCGTGGTTGCCTAATACGATTTGCCCCTTTTCGCCTAGTGATTTGACAAAACGCAGGCATTCGAGCGATTGGGGACCGCGATTAACGATATCGCCGACAAACCAAAGTGTGTCTTGCTCAGGTTGGTAATTAATCTGTGTCAGCAAGGTTTGCAACGGGTCAAAACAACCTTGAAGGTCACCGATGACATAGGTAGCCATAGACTAGCCTTGTTCCTGCTTGATTTGGCTATAGAGGTTGGCTAGGCGCACAAAATCTGCCACATCTAACGCTTCCGCTCGCAGGCCTGGGTCGATGTCGCATTGCACAATCTGTTCGGTTGTTAGCCAATTTTTTAGCGTGTTGCGCAGGGTTTTACGTTTTTGGCTAAAGGCTTGTTTAACCAAAGCGGCAAAGTCGCCAAAGTGGTTAGCTTGAAACGGCGGCTGGGCATAGGGTATCAAACGCACTATCGCCGAGTCTACTTTCGGTGCGGGGGTAAAGTTTTCAGGCCCTACCGTAAACAGGTATTCCGCTTGGCAGGCATATTGCACCATAACGCTGAGCCGACCAAAGGCTTTGTTGCCCGGGGTAGCGGTGAGGCGTTCCACCACTTCTTTTTGCAACATAAAATGCATGTCGCTGACAATATCTGCCTGCTCAATTAAATGAAAAATTAATGGGCTGGAAATATTGTAGGGCAGGTTGCCGACCAGTCTTAATTTATCGCTCGGGTTAGCCAACAGCTGGCGATAATCAAACTTGAGTGCATCGGTATTATGCAAGTGAAACGTCGGCTTGTGGCCGAAGCGTCGGGTCAAAGCGGGGATTAAATCACGGTCAATCTCAATAATATCGAGCTTGGCCACCCGATCAAGTAGCGGCTCAGTCAGCGCCGCTTCTCCTGGCCCAATCTCTACCAGATGTTGGTCAGGTTGCGGTGCAATCGCGGCGACAATATTGTGAATCACGTTGGGGTTGTTTAAAAAGTTTTGACCAAATTGTTTTTTGTGCTTATGTCCGCTCATGCTGTGCCTCCAACATATTCAGCGCGATTTGAATCGCATAGTGAAAGCTGCCGGTATCGGCTTGACCGGTGCCCGCCAGTTCAAGCGCGGTGCCATGATCGACCGAGGTTCGGATAAAGGGCAGGCCCAGTGTGATGTTGACCGCATTGCCAAAGCCCATGTGCTTGAGTACAGGCAAACCTTGGTCATGATACATGGCCAACATCGCGTCAGCCTGTTGCAATTTAGTGGGGGTGAACATTGTATCAGCGGGATAACAGCCACGAATATTCATACCCTCAGCTTGAAGCTGGTGAATGACAGGCAGAATGGTGTCGATTTCCTCGCGTCCCATGTGACCATCTTCGCCTGCATGTGGGTTTAAGCCGGCTACCAACAATCGCGGTTTTTCGATCGCAAAATCCTGTTGCAACGCCTGATAGGTAATGCGCATCACTTTGTTAAGTAAATCTTGGGTGATAGCCTTGGGTACGTCGGCGAGCGGCAGATGGGTGGTCGCTAGGGCAACACGTAATCCCGGTGTGGCCAGCATCATCACAACCTGTTCGGTTTGGCTCAACTCAGCCAGCAGTTCGGTGTGCCCAGAAAACGCCAGTCCAGCCTCGTTAATCACGCCCTTGTGAACTGGGCCGGTAATCAATGCCGCAAACTCATTGTTTAAACAACCCTGCGTCGCGCGCGTCAGCATTTCGATAACATAATCCGCATTCGCAGGATTAAGCAGGCCTGGTTGTACGGGTTGGCGTAAAGGAATCGGTAGCACACATAGCTGGCCTGGTTGGCTGATTTGTTCAGGCGCATCCGCTTGATAGGGCAAAATTTCCAGTGGTAGATTGAGTTGATCGGCACGCTGGGTTAACAGTGCGGGGTCGCTTAGCACCACCAGCTGCATCGGCCAATGCTGTTGTGCAAGCGCAATCACCAAATCAGGACCAATGCCGGCGGGTTCTCCGGAGGTAATCGCAAGACGGGCGGCTTTCATTAGCGTGCATCCTCTAAACGAATTTCAACAAAGGCTTCATCACGAAGGCGGCGCAACCATAAATCAAAGGTTTCATTCGCTTTGCGCATCCGAATGGCTTGTATCGCTTCTTGCTCTAGGGTTGTGCCGTTGCCTTGAGCTGCTTCGCTAAGTGCGTGGAGTTTAACAATATGGTAGCCAGAGGGGCTTTCAATTACTGGGCTAATTTCGCCAGGTTGTAATTGTTCAATCGCCTCGGCAAAGAACGAGGGGATTTGATCAAATTCGAGCAGACCCAAGTCACCGCCGTTAAGCGCTTGACTGCCTTCCGAGTGGCGCACGGCCAATTGGGCAAAATCCTCGCCTAAGAGCAGGCGGCGATGTATGTCATTTACCTTGTTTTCCAGTTCTTGACGTTGTTCACGAGTTGGCGAGTCCGGGCGTGTGATTAAAATGTGGGCGATATGATAGAGGAAATTATTTTGTTCCAGCTGGCGACGCTGAATAAAATGCGCCACTTCTTGTTCAGTGACAAAAATTTGGCTGATGATTTCAATTTCACGCAGTTTTTGAATCAGGATTTGGTCACTGATTTGCTGGCGCATTTGGGCAAAGCCGTTTGGCATTTGGCGGTTTAGCGCTTCTCGGAGTTGAAGCAGTGATAAGTTGTTAGCCTCCGCCATCTGCAACAGTTGTTCATTGATTTCATCATCACTCACCCGAAGTCCGCGTTGACGCGCACGATCCTCTTGGAGGGTTTGCATAATCATGTTATCCAGCACACGGCTTTGCAGTGTTTGACGATCAGGCAGTGCAATCTGGCGCTGGCGTAATTCGGTTATCGCCAGATCCATTTCTTCATTCAGCTCGCTGAGCAAAATAATGTCGTCGTTGACGACGGCGACTATGCGATCAAGCAGGGTTTGAGCCTGCAGATGAGCGCTAAATACCAGCAGTGCTGTGAAGCTAAAAATAAGGGTTGAATGTTTTTTTAGGGATTGCCACATAAGTTGTCTTTTTGTTAATAGAATAATGGGTTGTTAATTGTTGGTCGTTAAAAATCAAGGCTGCGTTGTATTTGATCCGTTAATCGCTGACCGACACTACTCAACCCTTTTAGTTCAATGAGGTATTTGATTGAGTAATTATATTGGCCATCGGCCATTTGATTTTGTTTAATCATCAGTTCGGATGCCCAGCAACAGCTATCATAACGCAGACCGCCAATAAATTCACGGCGAACGCTTTGTTCTAGGTCGTAATTTATATAACTTCCTGCCTGCCATTCGTTATTCAGTTTTAGCATCAAACCCGTAGCTAGCGTTTGTTGTCGCGCATTGGGCTGGTTGAGATTAAAACCCTGATGAACTGCCAATAGCTCAATCCGCTCGAATGCCTGCCATTTTAGCCGATTCAGGGTTTGACTGAGCTCAAAATTATCCACATTTAACTGGCTGGTGGAAACAAAATCAATCGAATCAAGGTGAGCGCCGAGTTTAATAAAGTAATCCGAGCGTTGATTATCTTGGGGCTGATGTCCAATTAACCCGACTTGGCGTTCTTTTAGGTAGAAAACCTGACCTATGCCGGCTTCAGCTCGGGTTTGACCCATGGCGTTGAGTAGGCGGCTGGTTAAAGCCAGACTGACTTGCTGGGTGTCGCCTATTCGGTCAAAACCACTAAAGCGGTTAAGCTGAAACAGGTTGCTAAAGTCGAGGCTGTTCATGCCAGTGTCGAACAGACTAAGGTGGCTTTGGTCGTGATACGGCACATAAAGCCATTGCATTTGGGGTTCGAGTGTTTGGGTGTATTGCTGGTTGGCCAGTGTCAGTGTGCGATCAAAAAACAAGCCGCTGTGCAAAGCATACTGCATGATCAGCGAATCGGTGCTAGCGGCATCGGGCGCATTGGTGAGCTGGTAGCGACGATAATTACCCTGAACTTGCGCGTGCATAAAACCATAGGGTTGCTCAAGTCGATAACTTAGGTTGGGTTGCAGAAGGTAGCGTTGTCCTTGGTGTTGGTTTGGATTGAGCCGCAGGCTGTTGTCGAGTGCGCGAGCACGTAGGTAGCCCTCTTCTGAGAAATCATTAAATCCTGAATAGCGCTTAAACTCTGTGGCCTCGGCATAGACCCTAGCGTGCCAGTGACCTGTGTGCTTTGACCAGTTTATCCCGAGTTCTGGGCTTTTTTCGAGTAGCATGCCTTCGCCATGGCGTAGTGGTAAATAGCCATAATGTTGGATATGTGCTTGCAGGCCTGGTTGTTGATATCGCAGTAACACTTGACGCATACGATAACTATTTTCGGCGTGGGTTTGGGTTGTTTCGCTGTTAAAATCAAGCGGCATGTCGTTGTAAAAATCGGGATCAGAGACTTCATGCCAGTGGATTTGGCTATTTAAGCGCTCACTCCAGCGCTGCCGTCCATCAAAGCGGGCGCGCCAACGCAAAGACTGGGCATCTTGCTGTTGTATTTGTCCTTGGCTTAAATACTGCAACCCCTCGGATTGGGCCAGCTGGTCTTGGATCAGGCTGAGGTCTAATTCTCCGCTGTGGCTGGGTTGAAGATAACGCCATTCTGTATCTAAAAGCATGCCCCGTTGTTGCATCCATAGGGTTGTAAAGGTAGCATCATAGTTATCCGCTATCGCCCAATAAAACGGCAGGGCCACCAGCCATTCTGAGTGGGGTTGTGCCGGTGTTTTATGTGTACCAAAGGTCGGGAACAACAAACCTGTCGCGCGATTCTCCAGCGGGAAGTTAATGTAGGGCGTATAGAGAAGCGGAACACCTTGCACGCTCAAATAACCGTGATGACCATAAATGCGCCGGGTGGTTTGATTGATTTCAAGATGATTGAAGTTCAGTTGCCAGACTGGGTCTTCCAGTGCGCAGGTTGTGTAGCTGGCTTGATGCAACTGGCTGATTTGTGTTAGTCCATCCAGTTTAAGCCATTCGGCTTGACCATGGTAACCACTCGGCTTGAGTTGGTAGCGCAGTTGGGTAAGTTCGGCCTGTTGGGTTGTTTGATTGTAAAAAGCGGTTTCACTGCCAAGCAATAGATCACTTCGATGGAGCTCAATCTGCCCGGCGAGTGCAATGGATTGTTGTTCACGGTCATAGTTTAATTGGTCAGCCATGACAACCAGGCCTGGTTGAGAAAGCGTTGCGCGACCAATGAGTTTGAGCTGAAATGAGTTTGATTGCGTTAAATGGTCTGCTTCAATGTGTGTGGCGCTATTGAGTTGGGGCATAGCAATAAGCGGAAACAGCCAATCAATGCCGCAGGTTAGCGGCTTAGCTGGCAGTTCGGTTGTTTGAGCTTGCGAAGCGCCGAGCGTCGCAAAACTTAGCAAGCAAACATAAAAAGGGGTAAACCGGTTAAACATTGACATTCTCAAAACAAAACTATCTAATTGGCAAATTAACAGGTTATTTTACCTGAGTTATCAATTTTTTATAAAGGCAATTAATGGATTTACGTTTTTCCAAGATGCAGACCTGGTTAGCGGGTCTGGCACAATATCAAGAGGGTGAGTTTAGTTCACCGGTTCCGGCTTCGAGTGATGCTAGTTTTCGGCGTTATTTTCGTACTCATTATAAAGATAGGTTTTCTGACAAGAGCCTGATTATTATGGATGCGCCGCCTGAAAAAGAAGATTGTCGGCCTTTTGTTGAGGTGTCCAATCACCTAGATTTATTGGGATTTCACGTGCCCAAGGTGTTGGAGCAGGATTTGTCCCAAGGATTTTTGTTGTTGACTGATTTGGGTGAGCACACCTATCTTTCGGTCTTGTCGGCCAAAAACGTCGAGTCGCTCTATAGCGATGCACTGGGCGCGCTAGCGAGACTGCATCAACATGGCGACCCAAGTACTCGACCCATCTACACGGCGCAACTTCTTGGGCAGGAAATGGCCTTGTTTAGCGATTGGTTAGGACAAACGCATTGCGAGATGAGCATGAACCGCTTGGAGAACCAGGCCTGGTTGCAAACCCAGCAGTGTTTGATTAAATCGGCTTTGGCGCAGCCTCAGGTGTATGTGCATCGTGATTATCATAGTCGTAATCTGATGGTTACACGCGATAATAATCCGGGTATTTTGGATTTTCAAGATGCGCTTAAAGGTCCGCTAACCTATGATGCGGTCTCCTTGTTGCGCGATTGTTATATTCGCTGGCCAGCAGATCAGGTTGGCGAATGGCAACGGGAATATTTTTTAACCCTGTGTCAAAAGAATTTGATCAGCCAATCCGAATGGTCCGGTTTTGTGCAGGCAATGGATTGGATGGGGATTCAGCGTCATCTCAAAGCGGCGGGCATTTTTGCTCGACTCTATCACCGTGATGGCAAAGACAGTTATCTGAAAGATATTCCCACCACCTTGGGCTATATCACCGAAGTTGGCGCGCGTTATGCTGAGATGCGTAGTCTGGTTGATTGGACCGAAAAGCTGGCTTTTCAATTCGCACAGGTGAAAATTTAATGCCGATGAAGGCGATGAAGGCAATGATCTTAGCCGCAGGACGCGGCGAGCGCCTGCGCCCGTTAACCGATCACACCCCTAAACCGCTGTTGCCGATTAAGGGTAAACTCATGTTGGTGTATCACCTTGAAAAGCTGGCTCAAGCAGGGGTTAAACAGGTAGTGATTAACCATGCGTGGCTCGGAGAACAGTTTGAGCCGCTATTGGGTGATGGCAGTAAGTGGGGGCTAAAGATTCACTATTCGCCTGAACCCGAGGGAGGTCTAGAAACCGCAGGGGGTATTATTCAGGCTTTGCCTTTGCTGGGTGCTGCGCCTTTTTGGTTGATTAATGGTGATGTGTTTACCGAGTTTGATTTTAACCAGCTACCTAAATCCCTTCCTGAATCGATGCTGGCACATTGTGTGCTTGTTCCTACTCCATCATTTAAAACACAAGGCGACTTTGGCTTAAGCGCCGATGGCAAATTATTACCTACGGGTGAATGGACTTTTTCGGGTATCAGCCTGCTGCATCCTGCTTTGTTTAAGGGTTGGCCTGCGGGTCGTTTAGCCTTAGCCCCTATTTTGCGTCAGGCTATGGCGGATCAGCGGATAAGTGGCCAGTGCTATCACGGCGTTTGGAACGATATAGGTACCCCAGCGCGTTATAAAGCAGTGCAATAGTGGTAGTGCAGTAGGAGTGCCATAGTCGCAGCGCAATAATTATTAGGAAGCAACTAGGATGAAACTGAGCATGTCTTTTGGGTTGTTGTTGGCGTTAATGCTAACGCTTACCGCCTGCTTGGACACAACAAAAACAACCTTTACGCCGCCTTCAGATGAGGTGGATTATGGTGTGACCTATTCTCCCACGGGGCGCTTAACCCAAGCACGCTTAGATCATCTTGAGCAGTTGCATGATTTTGCAAAAGCCTTCGAGTTCCACCACCGCCATCAACCCATCTTTACCTTTTGGCATCAAGCGGCGATAAGTTTGCGACCCGCAGATGAAATGCCTTCTCTATCCGGCACCTGTCAGGGGCGATTGACTCAAGGCAGTGAGGCCAACGAAGCGCAAACACAGTTTATTAATAGCTTAGCGTTTGAGCGCTATTGTAACCCCACGCTCTTGTGGAATACCCACTCTGAGGAGTCCGGGCGCCAAGTGTATAGCGGCAATGACGATTTGTTTTTAGTCGAATATTTTGATTACCAAAAAGACATGAACGCATTTTATAAGCTATCCATCGGTGGGGCGGTGCGCGTATCGGAAGAACAAGGCCAATTGACATACAATTATGAAGATCTAGTGGTTAAGCAGGATAGCCCGAGCAATGAATATCGCTATGTGGATTTTAAGGTAACGTTTGATAATGGTCGCGCTATTTATAATGGCAAGATATACCATCCTGCGCACGGCTGGGTTGAGGTATCAACAGGGGCCGTGCTGGACGATAGAGTGTTAACGGCAGAGAATCCTGACCAAAGACTAAACCACCCGATAGATGGCCGTATTTTTATCAAGGGCCGCGATGGTGAAGGTTTTTTAACCTTTAACCCAGACCAAACCTATAACATTGAGCTGGACCTAGGGGGTAACCCCCTTGATAATCCAAAGTTAGAAAATAAAACTTGGGAACCGATGCCCGAGGTTTATCCACCGCCGGTTGTAGTAGTGGATTATGGTGTCACTTATTCACCCAATGGCCGATTAACTCAAGCACAGTTAAATGATATGGTTGCTTTACGCGCTTTTGCGAGAGGATTTGAGTTGCATCATCGTCATCAGCCACTGTTTACTTTCTGGCATGCCGAAGGCACTAACCCTGTGGCGGATGACATGGCAGGGTTAGACGGAACCTGTGATGGGCTTTTAAGTAGAAGCCAGGCGATAAATGACAATCAGCAAGGTGTCAATACCCTAAATTTTGATAATTATTGTAACCCCACTTTACTTTGGAACACCCATTCAGCCGAGTTTGGTCAGCAGGTGTTTACTGGTAATGAAGATTTGTTTGTGGTTGAGTATTTAAGCTATCAGAAGCGAATGCGCGCGCACTATGATTTATCAGTTGGTGGAAAATTGCGTGTGTCGAGAGCTGACAACCGACGAACCTACAACTATGAAGATGTCGTTGTTAAGCGAAACATGCCGCCAGATGAGTATCGCTATGAAGATTTTGTGGTCACCTTTACGGATACTGGCGCGATTTATAATGGAAAAATTTATCATCCCAGCTATGGTTGGGTAGAAATTTCCACGACCGTTGATGCCGGCTCAAGAGTGGTAACCGCCGATGATCTAGAACAACGGCTTAATCATCCGATTGCTGGGCGTATTAAAATTAAAGGACGAACAGGAACCGGTACGCTCACCTTTAATCCTAACCAAACCTACAACCTTGCCTTGGACTTAGGCGGCAATGCCGCGCTGAACCCGGCGCCTTTAAATGGCGAGGCCTGGTCGGACTAGTGGCTTAAAACCGCAGGTTAATCCCTGTTTTGTAATTCAGGTCATAGGATTTTTGCGCTGTAAGCGGCTTGGCGTCGTGGCTGTAAGCTAAATCAAAGGTAAATGCAAAACGCTGGTTAATGCGTGTAGTTAAACCTGTGCTGGCCACAGAGCGCAAATCAGCGATAGCATCGACTTTGGGTTGGGCATAGAGGCTGATCTTCCAATCGGTGTTTTCGCTCAGTTTGTACTTTGAATCCAGATACAAGTTGAATCTAACGCCTTTGTCCTCCGTTAGCTGGTTGTTGGGTTTAACCGAGCGCTGTTCATACATTAAACCCACACCCGCATGACCATTAAACGGTGACGTGGTTAAACGATAACGCGCATTGGTGCCGATTAAATTACGCTCACGCTTATCACTCAAGGGTTCGCTTTGGTGCTGAATAAACTTTTCCCAAGCCCAATGCGTATTGAGTTGGCGGGTGTGTCGATAATGTACAAAATAAGACTCGGAATAGGGGGTACCGTTCGATTGCGAGTTTTTTAAATCATAAAGAAATAAGTTGCGTACCGCCGTGTCCTCACCAATATATTGCATGCCACCGGTTAAGCCATAAATATCCTCATCCGTATTGCCGCGTTTGCCGCTGACCGACAGCGTAGTGCTGGTTGAAAACCCGGCTTGGCTCTCATCCATCCGAAGGTTTTCAATATTGACAATCGCCAGTGCAGAATGGCTGATTAACAAACCGCTTAAACCAATAACTAAACGCATAACGCTCCTTGATGTTGATGAAAAAATAACAATCCTAACGAATTAAGCCTTAAACCGCAAGGTTGTAGATTTGGATTATCCCCACTAAACGGTTTTCAGATGTAACCAGCAGAGAGGTAATTTTATGCTGATTCATTAAGGTTTCGGCTTCAGTGAGTTTAGCGTTAGCATCAATGGTACGGGGGGTTGGTGTCATAATGTCCTGTGCTTGAAGTGTCATTAACTGGCCAGCATTGATTTCAAGCTGGCGACGCAAATCGCCATCAGTAATAATGCCTTGCCCATCGCCGACAATACAGAGTCCAAGCCGCCCTTCGGTCATGCTGTGAATCACCTCAATCATCGGCGCGTTAGGCGCGACAATCGGTAAGCGCTCGGATACCATTTCATCTTTGACGCGAGTGAGCAGTTTACGCCCTAAACTGCCACCAGGGTGAAAACGTGCAAAGTCATGCGGCTGAAAGCCCCGCGCTTGCATTAAGGCTATCGCCAAGGCATCGCCCATAACGAGAGTGGCGGTGGTCGAGGATGTCGGCGCGAGCTGCAAGGGGCAGGCTTCTTTGGGTACCGCGATGTTTAAATGATAATCGGCGTTTTTCGCCAGCGTAGACACCGGATTGCCACTCATCGCAATAATTGCATTACCATTGTCCTTTAAAAATGGTAATAGCCGAATCAGCTCCTCCGTTTCACCCGAATTAGACAGTGCGATAAACACATCATCGGGAGATACCATACCTAAATCACCGTGAAACGCTTCGCCCGGATGCATAAAAAAACTAGGCGTACCGGTGCTAGCAAAGGTAGCGACGATTTTTTTACCAATCAATCCTGACTTACCCATGCCACAGACGACCACACGTCCGGTAGACTTTAAAATCGCATCTACCGCCAACTCAAAATGCTCGTCTAATAGCATAATTAAGTTATCAATGGCGGCAGCCTCAATTTCAAATACATTTTTAGCAATTTCTAAATGACGGCTCATGGTGTAGTTTCCTGGCAATAAAGTGGCTTGTGAGTGTAACATTATCTTTTAAAATTCAGCATTAGCATTAACCGCATAGTTAGCCTCAGGTCGCAGATACTAACGTAAAGTTAAGGTGTTTTCCAGTTGTAGGTGATTTTCTAAGCACCTATTGGGCTTAACCCAGACTTTTTTCACTTCGACCGGTTTAGTTCGACTGGCGCCTAGCTTTATGCTTTGCCTTCACTTCCGTTCCAGAATCAAAGTCTGTTCAGGTAAAGCATAAAATCGTCTATTAATTAAATTCAAGTTATCCTGAATTTAATTCGTTTGTTTTCATGTTGCTGGCATTCTATCATTCTTTTCGATCTTAATTAACGCCGCATTGCGGTATCTGTAATCAAAAGGAAAATAGTATGACGATTCACAATTTAGGGTATCCGCGTATTGGCGACAAACGCGAATTGAAATTTACGCTTGAGGCCTATTGGAAGGGCGAAAAAACGCTGGCTGATTTAGAAAAGCAGGCGCGGGGACTTCGCTACCAAAACGTTCAAACCCAGATTGCCGCCGGCATTGAGTTGATTCCGCTGAACGATTTTGCCTATTACGATCAAGTGCTGAATATGAGCACCTTACTGGGTGTGATCCCGAAACGATTTCGTCAAGAGAACTTCGATGTCGAGGTGGCGTTTCGGATGGCACGTGGTCGGGCGCCGTCTGACGACCAGGCCTGCTGTGCGGGGCATGGCCACGAGCAAAATAAATCAAAAGCCGGATACGCCGGAGCAATGAAAAAGTGGTTCGACACCAACTATCACTATATAGTGCCGGAACTCTATGACGACACCGAGTTTAAAATCACCGACACACGCTTATTTGACGAAGTGGCGGAAGCCTTGGCGTTAAAAAGCGATGGTACTAATATCGACTTTAAGCCGGTGTTAGTGGGGCCGGTGACCTATCTGTATCTGGCAGAAAACGTATCAAATGCGATTCCAAAACTCAGCCGTTTGCCGAGTTTGTTGGCGGTGTATCAACAAGTGCTGCAAAAGCTGGCCGATTTAGGGATTAACTGGGTGCAAATCGATGAGCCGATTTTGGGCTTGGAGTTAAGCACGGAGTGGCAGAATGCGTTTAATCAAGCCTATACAGAACTTGCGCAAACACCGGTTAAATTATTATTAGCGACCTATTTTGAAACCCTGGGCGACAACTTAGTGCTTGCTTGCAATTTGCCAGTAGCCGGCCTGCATTACGATGGCTTGCGTGGTGAAAAGCAGTTAAAAGATTTGATTGAGCAGTATCCGGCAGAGAAAGTCTTGTCGCTGGGCTTGGTTGATGGGCGTAATATTTGGAAAACAGATTTGAATGCCGCGATTGCGTCGCTAAAAGTGGCGAAAAACAAATTTGGTGACCAACTTTGGATCGCACCAAGTTGTTCGTTATTGCATGTGCCGGTGAATTTGGAGGTCGAAGAAAAGCTGAATCCTGAGCTGAAAACCTATCTGGCGTTTGCCAAGCAGAAATTGGCGGAAGTGAAGTTATTGGCGGATGCGTTAAACGGCCAGGCGGATCAACAGGCGTTGCAAGCGAATGCACAAGCGATTGCCGCCAAGCAATCCTCTAAGTTGATTCACAATGCGCAAGTACAAGCGCGTTTGGCACAGTTGGATCAGATTGCATTGGATCGCCCTGTGCCTTATAGCGAACGTGCAAAACTGCAAAAGGGCAAATTCAATTTACCCTTATTCCCGACCACCACGATAGGTTCCTTTCCGCAAACCCAAGAAATCCGCCAAGCGCGCCGTCAATTTAAAAATGGCGAGCTGACTGAAACGCAATATGTCGAAGCGATGCAAGCCGAAATCCGCGATGTGTGTGAACGCCAGGAACGCATGGGAATTGATGTGTTGGTGCACGGCGAGCCGGAGCGCAATGACATGGTGGAATACTTTGGTGAACAGTTGGACGGTTATGCCTTTACCCAGTTTGGTTGGGTGCAGTCTTATGGTTCGCGTTGCGTCAAACCGCCGATTATTTTTGGTGACGTCTCGCGCCCTAAGCCGATGACCGTCAGCTGGTCGCAGTATGCGCAAAGTCAAACCGACAAGATTATGAAAGGGATGCTGACCGGTGCGGTGACCATGTTGCAATGGTCGTTTGTGCGCAATGATCAGCCGCGTGAAACCACCTGTAACCAGATTGCGTTAGCGTTACGTGACGAAGTGCTGGATTTGGAGCAGGCTGGAATCCACATGATTCAGATTGATGAAGCGGCGTTGCGCGAAGGGCTGCCAATTAAAAAATCCGACTGGGCAGACTATTTACGCTGGGCGGTGAACAGTTTCCGCATGACCACATCGGGCGTGCAAAACGACACCCAGATTCATACCCACATGTGTTATTCCGAGTTCAATGACATTATTGACGCGGTGGCGGCAATGGATGCGGATGTGATTACGATTGAAACCTCCAAGTCGAATATGAAGTTGCTAGATGCTTTCGTCGATTTTGAATACCCGAATGAAATCGGCCCGGGTGTCTACGACATTCACTCGCCCAATATTCCGACCGTGGAGCAGATGGTGCGCCTCATCGAAAAAGCCGCCCAGCTAATTCCGGCAGAACGCCTATGGGTTAACCCGGACTGTGGCCTCAAAACTCGTGGTTGGGCAGAAACCGAACCCGCGCTCAGCAATATGGTGAAAGCGGCGATGGTATTAAGGGAGCAGTTTGCAGACCAAGCAAAAAGCGCTTAAAACCCGCTAACGAGCGATACAAAAAAACCACCCGCTCTATTACCAGATCGGGTGGTTTTTTTGTAGTGAATAATGGGTGCTCTTCCCGTCGGTTTAAGGCGGGGAGTTTACCCGTTGAAGGTTAAGTTACGCGTTATTATTTTGGGGTTTGTAGTGAGTAAAATTTAGCGAGGTCTTTAATTTCTTGATCAGATAACCCACGTGCAAATGCCGCCATAGATTCATCACGACGAAAGCCATCGCGGTAATCTTTGAGTGCTTTTTCAAGGTAAGCGGCATGCTGTCCTGCAATTTTTGGAAAGTTAGGTACGAGACTATTGCCATCGGCACCATGGCACCCAATACAGGTGTTTGCTTTAGCGGGTGGTTGCATCGCAAAGCTAGCCGAACTAAATAAGCTAAATGCGACAGCCGCAAGAATTGTTTTTTTCATTTTTGGTGTCTCCGTTAAAAAGCCAAATTTGATTATAGTCTATAACGTAGGGCTTTAAATAAAAAAACCGCCGTTAGGCGGTTTTTTTCAATGTAATTGCAAAATTACATCTGAGCCATATAGGCGGATAGGTTGTCAATGTCAGCGTCAGACAAACCTGTCGCAAAGCCAGCCATCATACCTGTCATTGGACCTACTTGCTCACCAGCACGGTAGCGCTTTAGTAATGCCGCTAGTTCACCCGCGTCACGCCCTTTAACAGACGGACCAACGCCACCTTGACCTTGCATGCCGTGACAACCCATACAGGTTGAGTAAGCCGCTTGACCTGCAGCAACATTACCCGCGTGAGCGGCCATACCAAAAGTCATTAAGCCCGCTGCCGCGGCAGCCATCATCATTTTTTTCATTTTAGCACTCTCCTAAAAGCACGATAAAAAATAGAGGGTAATCCCTGAGAGTTATTAGACCTGATACATGGGGTCGAGTCAAGTTAAGCTAGTCGCATAACCGGGTAAATCCGCTAAAAATGCCATCAAATATTTTTATGGCAAGGGTTAGTGAATTAATAATTTGATTCTTTAAATTCATTTTTTGATGCCGAATTAATGGATTGATTATCGGTTAAAATAGATAGAAATTATAAAAGAGGCGGCTAATATGGCAATTGTTAAGATTTGGTTAATTATTATGCTGGCGACCTTTGCCAGTTGGTATGTGTTGAAATGGATTAACAACCCCAAGCCGCTGGCTTGGGTGTTCTTGTTTTGGCTAGGGGTGATTGGAGCGACGACCGTTCTGCTCTATCTGGTGTCTGTGTTTTTGGTTGCCTAATCTGGTAGGCGCCTAGCTGTTCGAAGGCTTGGTGGTGTTCGCTTTGAACTCGGCGAGTAAGCGCTGAAAGCTTTGAAAGCGGCTTTCAGCGATGGCTTCTTGTTCAACCGCTTGTTTAATGGCGCAGTCAGGTTCAATGGTGTGGGTACAGTTATTAAATTTACATTGACCTAGAAAAGGTTCGAAATCGGCATAATAGCCTTCTAGCTCGCTCAAACTGCAGGGCGCTGGGCTAAACTGACGTACACCGGGTGAATCGATAATGTCACCGCCTTTGGGTAGATGATACAGAATGCTGTTGGTGGTGGTGTGAACACCCAGCCCCGTTGCTTCTGAAAGGCGGCTGGTGCGAATGTCTAAATCAGGTATCAAGGCATTAATCAGTGAGGATTTACCCGCGCCAGAGGGGCCGACCAAAACCGAGGTTTTATCGCTTAAAAAGTCTTCTAGTTCCTCTAAGCCATCTTCGATTTGACTGGATACCGGAATAATCTCAATTCCAAGTTCGTCATAGGGTAGTAAGGTTTCTGCTAGGGCTTCCCAGTCTTCATCCGTGGTGAGTAGGTCAGTTTTGTTGATGATGAGTGCGCAGGGTAAATTTAATTGTGCGGCAGCCACCAAGTATCTATCAATCATATCCGGGTGAATACCTGGCTCAATGGGTGCAACAATGCCAATAATATCAATATTGGCCGCCACCATTCGGGTTTGCCCTCGAAATCCTGGGCGTGATAGCGCGCTATGGCGGGCGAGATTTTCGCTGACGATACCTGTGCCAAGTTCAATGTCTGGTTGCCAGAAAACACGATCCCCCGCGACGAGCTTGCCTAAATGTTGGCGTATGGCGCAGCTAATAATTTCACCTTGTTCGGATTCAACTAATAGCCGCTTTCCGAAGTTGGTAATAACCAGGCCTGGTTGTAAATCCATGCTAGAAGGTGCGTCACTTTTTTGGCGTTTTAGGTTGACGCGGCGGCTTTGTTGGTCGCTGAGTTTACGTTTGCTCATGAAGGGTCTCTTACAGATAGATAAGCGTTGATTTTAGCCTGAGTCGCTTCGCTATGCAAAACTTAAGCTCAGCGCCTATTGTGAGTGCTATAATATTTGTAAAGAAAAAACAAAGTTATTAACCACCAACTGGAGATAAAAATGAGCCACAAACACGATGCAATGATTGAAAAGATTTTTGCCCACCCGATTGCCGCGAATGTCGATTGGAAAAAACTGACCCATGCGTTAGAGCATTTTGGTGCAACGGTTGATACCAGCCATCACGGGCGTGCAAAAATTGTGATGAACGGCGCTGAAGTCGTGATTCACACCCCGCATCATGGTCATGACATTGAAAATAAAGATGATATTATGGCATTACGTCATTTCCTAGAAGCGCAAGGTATGGCACCTAAAGCCTAAGCTTGATAAAGAATGTAAAGAATGTGTTAAAACGCCCGGTTAGCCGGGCGTTTTGCTTTATTAGAGGAGTTTTTAAACCATGTTAATGTTAATTTCGCCCGCTAAGTCCCTAGACGAAACAGCTCGAAACCCCAGTTTGCCGATCAGCGAATGTGATTTTACTCACCAAGCCCAAACCCTGATGGCGCAACTCATTGAGCTAGCACCGGCTGATTTAAGTGCCTTAATGCACATTAGTGATGATTTAGCGCAACTCAACTTTGAGCGTAACCAGGCCTGGTTGAAACCAACTGAAAAGGATGGTGTGTCGAAACAAGCCTTGATGATGTTTAAAGGTGATGTGTATCAAGGGTTAGAGGCGAGCACGCTGGACGAGGAAGGCTTAAACTATGCACAAACCCATTTGAGGATTTTATCAGGCTTGTATGGCTTGTTGCGCCCAATGGATTTAATGCGCCCTTATCGTTTGGAGATGGGTACTAAGTTTGCCAATTCGCTGGGCAAGGACTTGTATGCCTTTTGGGGCGAACAGATTACGAATAATCTTAATCAAACATTAGCCCAAGCCGGTAAGCCGATTGTGAACTTAGCGTCTAATGAATATTTTAAAGCGGTGAAGCCAAAAAAACTCAACAGCGATGTAATAACGCCGATTTTTAAAGACCTCAAATCCGGTCAATACAAAATCGTTAGCTTTTACGCCAAAAAAGCGCGCGGCCTGATGGTGCGCTATGCGATAGACAAAAAGATTGAACAGGTCGAAGATTTAAAGTATTTTGATTACGCGGGTTACCAGTTTTCGCCAGAGTTATCAAATGACAAAGACTGGGTCTTTACTCGCGACCAAGCCGTTTGATAAATTTGCAGGCTCGCGGAGCCTCGCTGGGCTAAAACCAAGAAGCTGTCATTTACGGGTCAATATCTTTTGTCTTTTTTCAACCAAACCGAGTAGAATTATCAACCTACTATCAGAAATTGAAGGTTATTATTAATGACGCCATCCATACTACAGGCAAAAATAGATTTAATGGGTGAAGAGGATTATCTTAAGATGCTTGCTCACTATGAGCGCGATAGCCAAATGCTTCTAAAGCAGTTAGCTAAAAAAGATAAAATGCGTAGTGCTATTCACACCCTCAAAAGCAGTTCCTACGCCGTTGGCCTTGAGGAGTTGGGAAACAAGTTGGTTTATATGGAGGGTCTTATTGTCAATGGTGCGATGAGTACCTTTGATACCCACGTAGCCCGGCTGTCGGAAACCATTGAGCAAGAGTTAATCACCACAAGACAGATGTTATTGAAGATAGGCCAGTAAAATGCTTTCAGTTAAAGCTGTATTGTTGAACTAATTTATTAGCTTCACGTATCCCGCATATTTAATTAGCTAAACATCGGGTTTAGTCCGACAGGCTTCCTAGTGCACTTAACATATAACACTTCGTTTCTCGTTCCCACGCTGTGCGCCACGGCCATTAAATTAAGAAATAAACTGTCATTGCGAGGAGCGTTTTTGGTAGTGAGGTACAACGTGGGTTGTGAGTTTAGAGTTTCAAGCCTAGGTTGTACATTACCACGTTGTTGCGGCCGTTGTTTTTAGCTTGGTACATCGCCAGGTCTGCGTGCTTGAGTAGGGTTTTGTAATCTTGTGCGTCGTTAGGGAAAATGGTTACGCCCATCGATGCAGAGATGCTTAAAACTAAACCATCAATTAGATAAGGTTCAGCAAGGCGTTTCACCAGTCGCTTAGCAAGCTCAAGGCTATCATCAGCACCAAGCAGTGGAAATAAAACTGCAAATTCATCGCCACCCATTCGCGCCAAGGTATCTTGTTGGCGAATCAACTGTTGGATGCGCTGGCTGGCCTCGATAAGCAAAAGATCGCCGATATCATGGCCGTGTGTGTCATTAATGTCTTTAAAATGATCCAAGTCGATAAACATCACACTAAATTGAGTGGTAGCGCGCTCAGCTCGGCTAATTAACTGCTCACAGCGCTCACGAAGTAATAGTCGGTTAGCCACGCCGGTTAATGAATCATAAAATGCCAAGCGCATCATTTGTTCTTCAGCTTGTTTCTGTTCGCTGATTTCGTGGAATATGCCCAGGTAATTGATTGTATTACCCTGCGAATCCTTGATTGCTGACACCGACAGTTCTTGTGGATAGAATGTGCCAGATTTTGTTTTGTTCCACATTTCACCGCGCCAATGGCCTTTGTTAAGCAGGCTGTCCCAAAAGCTTTTGTAAAACGCCTTGTCATGGCGCCCGGACTGAAGAAAACGAGGGTTTTTGTACAGGACATCTTTCGCCGAGTAGCCGGTGAGTTCCTCAAATGCATGGTTGACGGTAACAATGCGGGCGTTGGTGTCGCAAATCATTAAGCCGTCATGGCCTTGTTTAAAAATCTCTTCTGTAATACGGCTTTGAGTTTCAAATTGTTTTTGCTCGCTAATGTCCTGCACTGTGCCGATTGATTTAATGACCTCGCCTTGCTCATTAAGCTGATGTTGAGCGCGTTCTTGCACCCATTTGATTTTGCCATCGGCAAACAACAAGCGGTAATCTATTTGGTAGGCACGTTTGCTGGTAACCGATTGTTGATAGGCATGATTTACCGCTTCCTTGTCATCAGGGTGAATCAGGTTTAAAAAGGTCTCGTAACTGGGTTGATAGCATTGCGGGTCAAGTCTAAAAATGTTGAACACCTCATCAGACCAATAGAGTGTGTTGGCAACCAAGTCCAGTTCCCAGCTCCCCATTTTAGCGAGCTGTTGAGCCAGTTTCATGTTGTTTTGGGATTTTGTTAAAGCCAGTTCCAATTGCTTTTTTTCAGTGATGTCAGTGACAAAACCATACCAAACCACACTAGCGTCTCTGTGTTGAAAAACTTGGGATTGCTTGTAGAGCCAGCGTCGCTTGCCACTAGGTAGTGTTATTTGGGTCTCGTCTGACCAAGGGGTCAGTGTTAGGGCGGAGTGTTTAATTTTCTGTTTCAGTGTGACCTGGTCAGCGGGAGAAAAACGCTCAAACAGCAGATCGGCATTATTCTCAAGCTCGGCAGGCGTCAGCTCAAATAAATCAACAACGCCAGGGCTGACATAACTAAAAGCCATCTTGCCATCGGGTGACAGGGTAAATTCATACACCATGCCTGGAAAGTTTTGGATTAGATTATTGAAACGCTGATGATTATAGTCAGCGTCATTTTGATTGATTAGGTAACCCAAAATGGTTTCAAGTTCGCCCTGTTGATTGTAAATTGGGCGAGTGTAATCGTAAACCCAATGCGTTTTTCCCTGTGCATCAATGAGGCGGTAATGCTGTTCCCAAAAGGGTCGTTTTTCGGCTGAAAACTGAGTCACTTCTTTGGCTAATTTTTCTAAGTCATCAGGATGAACAATAGCGGCAAACGCCAATTCACCAGACATCAAAGACGCGGGTGAATAGCCCAGAATCTGTTGAATATTCGGTGAGACATACTTTACCGGCCAACCATCGCTCGCTTGCCACTCAAATACCATAAGCGGTCCGCTGGCAAATAAATCCTGTAATAGGGCGGCATCACTTGGAATAATTGAAGAATGTTTCATGTTTAACCCTTGATAACTGTAAGGAAAAGAGTGCCTTACAGTTTCAATGTTACGCGCTTAGCGCTTAATATGCAAGAAACTTATAAGTGTTTGTAGTTAATTGTTGTATTGTATAAAAATTATAATTGATTAAGTTGTTAGTGTTTTTGCCTTGTTGTTTTTATATCATCGTAAGTTTATTGAATACTTATACTTTCATTATTTCTACTCAATAGGTTGATCAGATCTTCTTCGGTTAGGGGTTTCGAATAGTAGTAGCCCTGGATTAAATCACAGCCTTGCTGCTCTAAAAATTCGGCTTGTTGTTGCGTTTCAACCCCTTCGGCGACGGTTTGATAGCCGATGGCTTTCGCGAGGGAAATAATCGCTTTACAGACAGCTTCATCCTCTCTATCAATACCTATGTCGTCCACAAATGATTTGTCAATTTTGAGGGTCTGAAGTGGGTATTTTTTTAGATAATTGAGCGACGAGTAACCCGTACCAAAGTCATCAAGCGTTAAGCCTACGCCCAATAGTCTAAGTGAGTGAAATATAAGTAGTATTTTAGTAGGTTGCTCCATTGCAATCCGCTCAGTGATTTCCAATTCAAGCTGTTCGGGGGCGATTTCAGGGAAGGCGGCAAGATGTTTTCTGATGCGCTCTACAAAGTCTGAACGTATCAGTTCGCGCGCAGAGATGTTGACGGATAAATTAAGATGAATTCCTTTTTTTCGCAGATGATCTAACGCCATTAGCGCATTGTTAAGTACCCAATCCGTGATATCCATTATAAAGTCTGAGCGCTCAGCAAGGGGTATAAAAATATTGGGTGAAACAATGCCCATCTTTGGGTGGGACCAGCGAATGAGGGCTTCCATGCATAAATAGGATTGATGTTTAATTGAGTACTGAGGTTGAAAAACAAGGTGGAATTGATTTAATTCAATCGCATAACGTAATTCGGTTTCGATATTGACCGAACGGGTCAACTCAGTTTCGAGTTCGTTTTTAAATAGATAAACACTATTGCGGCCTTGGTGCTTGGCATGATACATGGCTAGATCCGCATGCTTGAGAAGGGTTTTGTAATCTTGTGCATCATCTGGAAATAATGCGATGCCAATAGAAGCTGAAATATGTAGGTGTTGATTTTTAATTATATAGGGCTCAGCCAAGGTTGAGACTAAACGCTCACCTAACTCTAAACTGTTTTGTGGTGTGAGCCGAGGAAAGAGTACTGCAAACTCATCACCACCTATGCGAGCCAGAGTGTCTTGCGGACGAATGAGGGCATTAATTCGCTGGGTGACGTCTTTAAGTAGGGCGTCACCTACGTCATGCCCGTGCACATCATTGACGTCCTTAAAATGATCTAAATCAATAAACATCAGGCTAAAGCTATTCGGATTTCGCTGTGCACTGGCGATCAATTGTTCGGTGCGCTCTCGAAGTAATAGTCGGTTGGCTACGCCGGTAAGAGGGTCATAAAAAGCCAAATGCATGACTTCTTCTTCGGCTCGTTTTTTATCAGTAATATCGTTAAAAACACCAAGATAGTTGATTAGGTTTCCCTGGGTGTCTTTAATTGATGATACCGAGAGTTGTTGTGGATAAATCTCACCAGATTTACGTTTGTTCCAAATTTCGCCACGCCAAAACCCTTGTTTAACCAAGCAATACCAGAAATTTTCATAAAATGACTTGTCATGACGACCTGATGATAAAAACCGTGGGTTTTTCTTTAGACAGTCTTGTTGAGCATAGCCAGTGATTTCTTCAAAGGCATGGTTAACTGATAAGATAAGCCCATCTGGATCACAGACAATAATCCCATCTTGCCCTTTAGTGAAAATCTCGTTTGATAGCGCCAATTGTTTTTCTTGTTCAGTTTGCTCACTAATATCATAGGTGATGCCACCTACAGC
The DNA here is from genome assembly GCF_000934765.1 of Thiomicrospira microaerophila. Taxonomy (GTDB): domain Bacteria; phylum Pseudomonadota; class Gammaproteobacteria; order Thiomicrospirales; family Thiomicrospiraceae; genus Thiomicrospira; species Thiomicrospira microaerophila. Next base: position 41,457 of record NZ_JYNN01000022.1, read on the forward strand.
CATCACCTCATTGTGTGAACCTAGCAAAGGAAACTTGTCGGTTAGCAGATAGTAGAGTTGGCCGTTTTTAAAAACGTCTTCTTTAAATTGAATAGGTTTTTTTTTGGTTAGTACATCAAGGTCATGTTGAAAATGCGCATTGGCATCACGTAGTGACATTAATTCTTCGCGTTTAAGTCCCATTGTTTCACCGGGCGATTTAAAACCAAAGAATTCAGCAAACTTTTGATTAGCAAGCAAACAACGGCCATCACGATCAAATGCATAAATTAACACTGAGCTATGATCAAGTACGCCTTGAAAAATGCGCCATTCTTTTTGGCGTAAGTATTGGTCGGTTAAATCGATAAAAGTAACGATAAAGTGACGCTGGGCAAATTGATCCAGTGACTGCTTAATCGGCATTAGGCTAACCTTGACTGGAATAGATTCCCCCTGTATCTGACATTCAAAACTGGCGGAGAGGACATCGGTTAAGTGCAGGTCGTTAAGCCGGTTAAGCAACCATTGACTATTTGTATCACTTAAAAAACGAAAAATTGAATGGTTTCTTAGGTGACGAGTTGTGCGATGAGCAAAAAATAATTCGGCCTGTTCATTGTTCTCAATAATAATGCCCGATTGATTGAGTAGCAGCGCTGGAATGGGCAAGTGCTCAAACAGTTTTTTATATTGAACTTCTTGATGATCAAGTTTGAGCTGGGTTTCTTGCAGCTGTTGGTTTTGGACCTCAAGTTCAGCCAGATAGATTTGCATTTCTTCGACAAGATGTTTGAGGTCTTGATGAGAGAGAGTTTCAGTTTCAGCTAGATCCGGTTGATTTTTTAATAACTGTTGTGCTTGCTGACGCAAGCGTAGTTTCTCTTGTTGATCCATGGCTAGCTTTCTTTATCCTGTTGTGGGTGAGGTGAGCTTAATGGGGCATAGCTAACTAGCGCTGAATAGCCAGGTTGATGTTCGATTTGTTGAACATTCATGACAAACCAAGGTTGCTCAGTGGCTGTTGTGGAGGGATAAACTAGACTAAAGTTATTTTTCGAGCCTTCCAGTACAGATTTTATCCCTAAATATGCGCGTTCTGCTGTGGAATCATCTGTGTCTAGGCGGGCTTCGCAGGCTGCAAGATAATCTGTTCCTAGAGGATTAGGGTTGTTGTTGATTGTGGCAAAAGCCAACCAGGCCTGGTTGATCAATTTAATCTCTCCCTCATCCGATAGTACCGCAATTTGTTCAGGTAGTGCATCAATAATCGCTTGCAAGCGCTTACCGTCATTGAGCGCTGTAACATCAATAAAACTCGCCACGGCACCATGATGATTGCTTGAGGGAATTTGGTAGGGTAGGATGCGCAGTAAATAGCTCTTTTTGTTTTGGTGAATCAAGTCGGTTTCAAAGGGACGAGTGGTTTTTAAGGTTTGCTCAAAATACTCAATCAGGTGTTCATTGTCAAAACTATGCTGCAAGTCGCTTAAAGGGCGACCAATGTCAGCATCGCGCAATTTAAATAACCCCACCGCATCAGGACTAAAGCGGCTTACATTGAGTTTATGATCAACAAAAATAGTCGCCACACCCACGGCCTTCGCCATGGTATCCAAATCGGCATTCAGTTGATTAAGTCGCATTACTTTTTCTTGGTACTCGGCGTTGACGGTATTGAGTTCTTCATTAACCGATTGTAACTCTTCATTAGAACTTTGAAGTTCTTCGTTCGAGGCCATTAGCTCCTCATTAGTGGCTTGCAGTTCTTCATTTGATGTTTCCAGTTCTTCAATTGTCGCTTGCAAGCTTTCGCGGGTCGCACCTAGTTCTTGCTGTAGCACGTCAATGCGAGCAGCCGTTTCATCATCAAGGTTAATGGTTTCATCCAGCGTTGTGTCGCGTTCGTTATTAATGGGCTCAAATAAGACCAGCGCAAACTTTTCATCCTCAAATCGAATAATTGGTCGAACACACACACGGATAAATGTATAGGTGTCTCGTTCCTGTCTGAGCTTAACCTGGTCAGAAAACAGCACTTTTTGATCTTTTAGGGATTTATATAGTAAGGCTGACACGACAGAAATTAACTCATCGGGCAGAATGCGACTAATTTCCATGCTAGCGGCACCCGCACGCAGCCGATAAAAAGGTCTAACATCTCCATATAGATGAATCACTTCTTGATGGTCGTTGACTAGAAAACCGGGCGGTGAATAAGCATCAATCAGTTGGTGGCTAGTTTCATCTAGCAGTGCTACTTCAGCGGTTTCTTGCGCACTCAGTTTAATGGGATGTTTTTTAGCGCGGGGGGTGTATTTCGTGATGCTAGTATGTCGCCCCTCTAAGTCGAGTAGCGGCAAGCTTACAAAGTTGCGTTTAAAGAGTTTGCTTTTCGCATGAATTGTGTCAAAACCCTTGGCAATGCTGCTGATGGATTCACTTGAACCCAAAAACAAAAATCCATTCGGTTTGGTGGCATATTGTAAGCGCTGTAATGCACGATTCTGAGGTTCGGTTTTAAAATAAATCAAGGTATTGCGGCAGGTTACCAAGTCCATCCGGGTAAAGGGTGGGTCGGCGAGTAGGTTGTGTTTAGCAAACACCACCGCTTGTCGCAACTCGGGTTTAATCACATATTCACTACCGGCCTTAGTAAAAAAGTGAGCTAAGCGTTCAGCACTGACTTCAGCGGCAATCGAGTCAGGGTAGTGACCCGCAGAAGCCAGTTCAATTGCTTGTGGGTTGACGTCGGTGGCAAATATTTTAAGGTTAGGCCAGCGGCGCACCTTTTCAAAGGCTTCAAAAAACAACATGGCAATCGAATAGACTTCTTCGCCACTGGATACGCCGGCTGACCAGACTCGAATACTGCCACCCGATTCACTTTTCTTGACAATTTCCTCAATCGCAATATTTTGCAGGTCTTCAAATGCAGCGCTGTCTCTAAAAAAGCTGGTGACAGGAATAAATAACTCACGGCGTAAATTGGCTAGCTCTGCTCGATCTGTTTCTAAGAGTTGTGCATAGTCTTTATGGCTCTGAATATGCTTAACTTGCATGCGACGTTCAATGCGACGCAGCACAGTTGCTTGCTTGTATTCATTGAAGTCAACCCCAGCGGTTTGAATCAAATAATGAAAAATAAGATTAAGGGGTTCATTGTTATCCAACTCAATTTTGAGTTTATCTGCATTGTTGTCTTTAGTTTTTTGTGGGTTTTGTATGTAACCTAACAGGCCCTCGGCCAACTGGTTAGCAGGTAAAATGTCGTCAATCAGCCCGGTGGCAATTGCGCTATTGGGCATGCCGTTAAATTTGGCCTCTTGGGGGTCTTGAGCTAATAAAAATCCCCCCGCCTCGTTAATCATATAACTGCCACGTGTGCCGTCAGAGCCGGTGCCTGATAAGATCACACCAATGGATTTTTCACCGTATTCTTCGGCAAGTGAGGTAAAAAAAATATCGATGGGTAGGCTTAATACATGAGGTTGTTTTTGAGTGAGTACAAAATGACCCGCCACCACACGCATGATCGTGCCCGCTGGAATTAAATAGACATGGCTCGGCTCGATCGGCATCCCTTCTTTTACCAGTTTAATCGGCATCGACGTGTAGCGACCAAGCAATTCAGCCATCATGCTTTTATGGTCGGGGGAGAGATGTTGGATAACAATAAAAGGCAAACCGCTATCAGTCGGGCAGGTTGAAAAGAAGTTTTCAAGCGCTTCTAAACCGCCTGCCGAGGCACCGATTGCGACAACAAATCCATTGTATTTTATGGGCTGAGGCTGGTCTTCTGCATCCATGATGTTTACCTTAATTATCTTGTGTATTTATAAGTGTTGGAACGCATCAACTAAAACCATGGCTGTGCTGGGCATCACCCAGTTTTCGGTTTCATTGAGCTTGGTATGAATAATGTCACTGTGCCCCTGTTGGCGTTGATCTGGCGAAACATTGTAAAACCGCATTGACCAGTCTTTAAAGTGGCGTTGCACGAGTGATTGTTCATAGATAGTGCGCACATCATAATGCCGGAAATCTTTTTTTATGTTGGCAAACAAGTTTCTGACGGCGTATTCTTCACCTTCAAGGACTTGAAAGAAAATACCATCGTTGTAGAGTAGCAGGCCTGTTATATCATGTGATGTGTTAAATTCAATCGCTTCAGCCAGCAATTCTTCAAGTTGGTTAGGTGCCATCATTTCACTAGCGCGGCTGGTGTAGGCAAGCTCAAACATTATTTTTTCCTTGTTTGCACCAATTGGTCATATACTTTTGCGGTGCGCATGGTTATTATTAGGCCGATATGAATAGCATTTACGACATACGTCTTCACAACGCGCAACTCTTGGTTAATTTTATTGGCAACAAAACACTTTTCTCAGAGAGAATTGAGCGTTCGCCTACCCAAGTAAGTCGCATCATCGGTTTGAATCCAACACGTAATATTGGAGAAAAACTTGCGCGCCATATTGAGCATTGTTTTTGCTTGCCTAAGTTTTGGTTAGACCAGCCGCATCAGCAAACCGAAAACATTGACAAGCAGATTAACACCATCAACCAAGATCGATATGAACACTTGCATCATGTGCTGTGCGAACTCTATCAGGCGACCATTACTAAGCGCATTGACGCGTCTACTTATGAGCGTTTAGTCTTAGTGCTTGAGCATCATAAATCAACTGTGTCCAGTTCCAGTTAGGTAGCTATCCCATTGGCTGTACCATCTTGATACATAGTTTAACGCTTTCATTTTCACTGTCAACAAAACCAAACTTTAAATTACATAATTTTTCTATAATCTGCCAATAAAATTTATTTATTGCTACACGGCTACAACTTAAGAAAAAAGCCAGTCATTGCGAGGAGCGGAGCGACGCGGCAATCTCTCAAAGTCCGAGCCATTTGGATCCTGCGACTTCGCGCAGGATGACGACGAAAGCCAACTATCCGGGTTAAATTACTGGGTGCCAAATAGATTATCTAGGTCTTCGCTGTTAAAGCGCTCGTGGTAGTTACACATTTCATTAAACACGACAATTTCCCCTTGTTCTTGAAGTAGCGTGCGGGCTTCTTCCTCACCGAGTGATTTAAGCATGGTAGCAACTCGTTCACGGTCTTGGTTGCATTCATAGGCCAAGGGTTTGGCTTCAAATACTTCGACCACTTCTTCGTGAAACAGGCGTGTTAGCAGGGTTTCATTGTCTAGCTCAAGCAGTTCTTCATCTTTTAGGGTTGAGGCGAGGTGTTGGATACGATCCCAGGCATCGGCGTCACTGGTTTCGATATCGGGCATTTTTTGTAAATACAAGGCGCCTACCGCTTGGTCATTTACGCTGATCCAAAGCCGAGTATCCAGTTGTTCTGATTGCGATAGAAAGTGTTCCAGTGAGCCAACCAGCTGTTCACCTTCGCGGCTGACATAAGATTGGTAGATGTGGTCGGTTTGGGTGTTTTCCAATGACAGTAAAATTTGCCCCTCGCCTAATAGGGCATCCGCGTCGTTTTGGTCGGTAATCGGTTGGTTGGTTTTTGCCATGCCTTTGAGTTTGAGTTGATGGTTTACTTCTACAACCAATAGGTTGACCGGGCCTTGGCCTTGCACTTGTAGCGTGATTTTTCCTTGGTGTTTAATGCCGTTTGCCAGTAGCACATTAAAGGCGGTTAGCTCGCCTAACAGCTGTTGCAATGGCGTTGGATAATGGCGATCTTTGAGCATAGACAACCAGGCCTGGTTGAGCAGGAGGCGTTGTCCACGTATGGCGTGATCTTTAAACAGAAAACGTTGAATAGAATCTTGGGTTGGCATAGTAAATCCTTTTATAAAAATAGCGGTGTTGCGCTATTATATAGGCGTTTGCGACTTGATAAAAACCTTCGCAAAATTAGACGGCCCAAAAGGCCTTTTTACAATGAATTAAGAGATAAGTTGAATGATATCTGAACAAGAAATTGATCAAGTAGTGGCGCAGAGCATTGAGCAGGTAAAGCCTTTACCTAAAGATTTGGTGCTGATTGATCCAGCGCAATCTGAAGAGCGAAAACAGGCGGTGCGCGAGTTATTAACCGCGCAGGGGTTGGATGTTGAATTTTTTAGTTGTGCTGAGGGCATGGAGATTGAACACTGTTTGCCTGAAGCACGCCGCTATTGGCTCGATTTGTCGGATGAGCAGGTGGTTGAGTTATTTAAATACTTGCCCAAAATGGGAAGTAGCGTTCCGCTGGCGTTGCTGCCAAATGATAACAATAAAAACGCGCAAAGCTTTTTTGGTATAACCCGCAAGTTAAAAGAGGCGGTGGCCGATGGCGTGGATAAAACCAAGGTGGTCAAAGCTGATTTGCTGATGTGTAATGGTCAAATTGTGTTGGCGAGTGTGGTGCTGGGTGAAAAGTTAGGCGCTCGTGCTATGGATGACAAGCAAGATGCCCCGTTTTGGAAGCAGGCCTGGTTAGACTGGAAAGAAACCTATCAAGCGGTAAAGCGCTCAACGCCGCAGTTGTTTAAAATAAAAACCGGAAAAAAACAATCGATTAATACCGCGGCTCTGAGTATTTGGGTAGAGCCCCATTCCAGTTCGGCGGCGATTACACGTGGGCTAGAAACGAATTTTAACTTTAATGATGGTCGAATGAATGCGGTAATTTTTGCACCTAATTCCTTAATGGGCTATGGTTGGCATTGGTTCAAATCCTATGTATTAGGTCAGCGCCAATTGACGCTACTGGCAGATACCTTTGGTTTGGTGCAGTCAAATAGTTTGCGCATTAAGGCGCAGCGAGACGTTGAGTTTTTTATCGATAATCAGCCACATCAGGCGCAAGAGATTAAATTAGATGTGCGTGAACAGGCGATTCATCTGATACCTGGGCGCTTGCTGGCCGATGACGACACCACGCGCAAAACCCATAAGGAGGTGTTTAAAGTACAAGGCTTGCCTCGTGATGCCGATGCGATTGAAAAGGTTGGTAAGCCACTGCCTTTGTTTGACCAAGCGCATGAAGAAGATTATAAGCATGTTTTTGTAGAGCTGCGCCAAAGCGCCCTGACCACTTCGCCCTATATGGTGTTGATGGTGTTATCTACTTTGTTGGCGACGTTTGGTTTGATGGCGAATTCGACCTCGGTGGTGATTGGTGCGATGATTTTGGCTCCTTTGATGGCGCCGATTGTATCTTTGGCCATGGGGATGGCGCGGGGTGAAGGGGGTTTAACGGTTTCATCGATCAAAACCCTGTTGATTGGTTTGTTTTTAGCTTTGATGAGTGCGATGGTTGCGACTTGGATAGTGGATATTCAATATGTCACGAATGAGATTGCGGGACGACTTAATCCAACGCTGCTGGATCTGGGCGTGGCGGTGGTGTCTGGGATTGCGGGTGCTTATGCCTATGCCAAATCGGAAGTGGCTAAAACCCTAGCAGGCGTGGCAATTGCGGTGGCGCTGGTGCCGCCATTAGCCGTGACGGGTATCGGGTTGGGCTGGATGGACTGGTCGGTAATTTATGGTTCGTTTTTATTATTTATTACCAACTTATTTGGTATTGCCGCGGGCGCGGCGATCACCTTTTGGGTGATGGGTTATACCAGTTTTGCGCGTGCCAAGAAGGGCTTTGGTGCGTCGACCTTGATTGTGGGATTGTTGGCGATTCCATTGGCGTTTGCGTTTTGGCAAATGGATCAAAAAAGCAGTTTAACCAATAGCTTAGAAGGCATGGAGTTGGTTATTAATGATACAGCCATTCGCTTGGAAAGCGTCGATGTCCAGTGGGCAAGCACACCGAGCGTCAAGCTGAATGTGGTTAGTAGCCAAACCCTGTCGGATGAGGTGTTTGATGAGCTAGCTGAAGCCCTAAGCATCAAAACAGGTGTTGAAGCCCAATACCGTTTTACACCCCAGTTGATGCGTTAAATCTCGTTTTGGCACTGTTGTAGCCTGTGTATAATGGTGTCAATACATGTATCTACAAGGTTGGTGAAATGAAAAAAGCAATAAATATTCGTATGGATGTTAACCTGCTCTCTGAGTTGGACGGTTATGCAGAAGAGTTGGAGCGCTCGCGCACTTATTTGATTGAGAAAGCGGTAAGCACTTACGTCGATACGCTTGATGAGATGCTGGCTGATAAACGCATTGATGCCCTGAAATCAGGACAGTCAACGGTGGTTTCAATGGAGGATGTGTTTAAAAATGCGGGCTTGAATGTATTAAGTCGTGTTTGAAAAACAGGCAGAAAAAGAGTTCTTGAAGCTTGATAAGCAAGCGCAAGTGCGTATTGCCGTTAAAAGGCAGGCATCAAGGTAAGTTTCGTAAGTGTGCGGGTGATTATCGTATAGTTTATTTGCGAGAAAATGATTTGTTGCTGATTACGCTAATTCGCATCGCCCATCGTAAAGAGGTGTACTGATTCAAGATTTCTTATTTCTATGGTTGTGTTTGTGCTGTAGGTTTTTAATTTACCTTTAGTTTTTTAGGAAGTATACTTCTTAATAGTGTTGTAATTTACGGAAGTATGTATGAGGGAATTGTTAGTTGAACAAAATCTGCATTGGACGCAGTTACCTAAGGCTTATGCTTATCGTCAAGCCTTTAGCAAATTAGTTAGCTATTTGCCGTTAAAGCAGGTGGTAACCATTAGCGGTATTCGGCGTTGTGGAAAAAGTACCTTGGCGAAGATGGCGATTAAACATTTAATTGATGAAGGCCTAAATCCAGCGAATATTTTGTTCGTTAATTTGGAGCAACCGCTGTTTTTAGAATATCGCCATGATCCTAGGAGCCTGTCGGACTAAAGCCAATCGGCTGCAAAAAAGCTGGATTTGGCCATTTTTTGTCCACTTCCTCGTCAAATAGCTAGCTATTCTCCTCGGAATTGAACAAAAACTGACTCAAACCAGACTTTTTTTCGCTTCGACCGGTTTAGTCCGACAGGCTCCTAG
>NZ_JYNN01000023.1 GCF_000934765.1 Thiomicrospira microaerophila
CTTCCAGAAACCTAAACACCACGCTTAATCAACATGGACGTATGTTAGGCGATGAGGTCTGTGCTGTAAAGTATGGGCACGGTCGGACGCTTACATTTAAGATGCGTTTTCCTTGAATCAACCTACTAAGCAAAATCTTCTGGGTCGTACCCTAAATTGGGTGCTAGCCATTTTTCAGCCTCAGCAATCGTCCAGCCTTTGCGATGTGCGTAGTCTTCGGCTTGATCTCGACCAATTGAGCCGACCCCAAAATACTTGCTTTGCGGATGGGCATAATACCAACCTGACACCGCCGCGGTGGGTGTCATTGCATAGCTGGAGGTCAGTTCTAAGCCAATTTCTTCATCCGGTTTTAGTAAGTCCCATAGCGTGCCTTTTTCAGTGTGCTCTGGGTTGGCAGGGTAACCGGGCGCTGGGCGTATGCCTTGGTATTTCTCTTTGATGAGTTCCTCATTGGTTAGATTTTCATCTTTCGCATAACCCCAAAATTCTTTGCGAACTAGCTCGTGCATATGCTCGGCCAATGCTTCGGCTAAACGGTCTGCAAGCGCTTTAATCATAATCGAGTGATAGTCATCATGCTCGGCTTCAAAGCGTGCAATATGCTCATCAATGCCAATGCCTGCCGTTACCGCAAAGGCGCCAATGTAATCATTAATAACCAGGCCTGGTTGGTCTTTCAAGTTTTTGGGCGCAATGTAATCGCTTAAACATTGATTATATTGCCCCGCCTTTTTCTCCGCCTGTTGGCGCAGGTTGTGTAAGCGACAAAGCGGTGTTGTGCGCGTTTCGTCAGTATAAAGTTCAATATCATCGTCCACGGCATTCGCGGGATAAAACCCAATCACGGCACGGGCTGTCAGCCATTTTTCGTCAATAATTTTCTGAAGCATGGCTTGCGCATCAGCAAACACCTTCTTCGCTTCTTCGCCGACAATCTTGTCGTCTAAAATGCGTGGATAGAGGCCGTGCAAATCCCAAGATTGGAAGAAGGGTGACCAATCTATCCGGGGCACCAAATCAGCGAGGTCGATCGTGTCGAATACTTTTTTACCTAAAAAGCTTGGCTTGGGCGGTGTGTAGTCTGACCAGTCTATAGGGATCGGGTTTTCACGCGCTTTGTTCAGCGGCGTGCGTTTGACTTGTTTGGCGCGTGCTTTGCGCTCTTCACGTAACTGCACATATTCTTCACGAATTTTAGCGGCAAAGTCGGCTTTGAGGTCATTGGAAATCAAACTTTGCGCTACCCCCACGGCTCGCGACGCATCTTTTACATAGACCACCGGATGATCGTATTGCGGTTCAATTTTGACCGCGGTATGGGCTTTAGAGGTGGTTGCGCCGCCAATTAGTAGCGGTATCGACATGCCACGACGTTGCATTTCTTTAGCAACATGCACCATTTCTTCGAGTGACGGGGTGATGAGACCTGACAAGCCAATCACATTCGCACCTTCACGTAATGCGGTGTCGAGAATTTTCTCCGCGGGCACCATCACACCCAGATCAATCACCTCAAAGTTATTACACTGCAACACCACGCCGACAATGTTTTTGCCGATGTCATGCACATCACCTTTCACCGTCGCCATCACAATCTTACCCTTGGCTTGACCTGAGGCCTTTTCTTCTTCAAGGAAGGGTTGTAGATAAGCCACCGCGCGTTTCATGACCCGCGCTGATTTCACTACCTGTGGCAAGAACATTTTGCCTGCGCCAAACAGGTCGCCGACCACATTCATGCCATCCATCAAAGGTCCCTCAATCACCTGAAGCGGTGAACCGAGGGTGGTGCGGGCTTCTTCGGTATCCGCTTCAATAAAGTCGGTAATGCCTTTAACCAAAGAATGTTCCAAGCGTTTTTCTACACTCGCATCACGCCATGCAATATCGGACTCTTTGCTTTGCACCGAACCATCGCCACGGAATTTTTCTGCCACTTCCAGTAAGCGATCGGCCGCGCCATCATCCTTATTCAAAACAACATCTTCCACCGCTTGCTTCAGTTCTGGATCAAGGTCGTCATACACCGCCATTTGTGAGGCATTAACGATGCCCATATCCATGCCTTTTTGAATCGCATAGTAAAGGAAAACCGAATGAATCGCTTCACGCACCGGGTTATTGCCACGGAAAGAAAAAGATACGTTAGAAACACCGCCCGAAATTAACGCATGGGGCAGATGGTTCTTAATCCACTCCACCGCGTTAATAAAGTCCATCGCATAGTTATTGTGCTCATCAATACCCGTCGCAATGGCAAAAATATTCGGATCAAAGATAATGTCTTCGGGCGGGAAGCCATTCGCCACCAATAAGTCATACGAACGTTTACAGATTTCCGTTTTGCGCGCAAAGGTATCCGCTTGGCCATCCTCATCAAACGCCATCACAATCGTTGCTGCGCCATAACGCTGAATCAGTTTGGCTTGGGCGAGGAAGTTTTCTTCGCCTTCTTTCAAGGAGATGGAGTTAACAATGCCTTTTCCTTGAATACATTTTAAACCCGCCTCAATCGCCTCCCATTTTGATGAGTCAATCATCACAGGTACACGCGCAGCATCGGGTTCACCGGCCATCATATTTAAAAAACGCGTCATACAGGCTTTAGCATCCAACATGCCTTCGTCCATATTAACGTCAATAATTTGCGCGCCGTCATTGACCTGTTTAACCGCGATTTCAACCGCTTGCTCGTAGTTATCTTCAATAATCAAGCGCTTAAACAAGGCCGAGCCGGTGACGTTATTGCGCTCACCGACATTAACAAATAACGTGGAGTCATCAATCGTCATCGGCTCAAGCCCAGACAAACGGCAGGCTACTTTAACCTTAGGGAGGGTGCGCTGAGGATAAGCCTGCGCCGCCTTTGCCATCGCTTCGACATGCTCAGGGGTGGTGCCACAACAGCCGCCAATAATATTTAGCCAGCCATTTTCAGCCCAGGTTTGAATTTCTTTTGCCATTTGCTCTGGGGTTTCATCATACTCACCAAACTCATTCGGCAGGCCGGCGTTTGGGTGAACCGACACATAGGTTTCACAAATGCGGCTGAGTTCTTCAACATAAGGGCGCAACTCGTTCGGGCCAAGCGCACAGTTTAGGCCAACGGATAAAGGCTTAGCATGACGAATCGCATTATAAAAGGCTTCGGTCGTTTGCCCCGACAAGGTGCGACCAGACGCATCGGTAATGGTGCCCGAAATCATAATCGGCACCTCTTCGCCCAAGGTATCTTCCACCTGCTTAACCGCGAAAATCGCCGCTTTGGCGTTCAAGGTATCAAAAATGGTTTCAATTAAGATGACATCTGCGCCGCCTTCTAATAGTGCATTCGTCGCCTGCACATAGGCTTCGACCAGTTCATCAAAATGGGTATTGCGAAAGCCAGGATCGTTCACATCCGGTGAGATCGAAGCGGTGCGGTTTGTTGGGCCAAGCACCCCAGCGACAAAACGCGGTTTGCCGTCTTCTTGTTCAGCGATATCGCAGGCCTGGCGGGCCACCTGCGCGGCGTAAATATTAATATCGCGCACTTGGTCTTGCATATCGTAATCGGCTTGCGCAATGGTGGTGGCGTTAAACGAATTGGTTTCAAGGATATCTACGCCCTTGCGCAAAAAGCTCAAATGGATGTCGCGAATCGCGTCAGGTTTGGTGATGACCAAAATGTCATTGTTGCCCTTGATGTCCATGTGAAAGTCCGCAAAACGCTCGCCACGGAAATCCTCTTCCGACAGATTTAAACCCTGAATCATTGTGCCCATTGCACCATCGAGTACTAGCACACGTTCAGTCAGTAATTGTTTTAGTAAGGCAATCCGTTGCAGACGATTCATAGCAAATCCATTTGTTGTTCAATTCAAAAGTTGATTATTTTAACGCAAAAGCAGATGGAAAATGTTTTTGAAGTGAGGATAGGATGCCGACTAGACGCAATTAAAATACAGTTTAGGCTTAAAGTTCGCAATCAATTTGATTTAATTCATTGTGCAATCAAGGTATGATTAGCCCATTATTAAAATGTTGTTGGAGTGCGTGATGTCTACTTTTTTTCCAGTTGAAGAAATTGTTTCGGGGTGTAAGCAATGTCACCAGCCCCTTGGATTTGAATTTACATTTGCATTTCAACCAATAGTTGACATCAAAAATAAAACGCTATTCGGATATGAAGCGCTGGTACGAGGCTGTCAGGGTGAAGGCGCTTATCAAGTGCTCAGCAAGGTGAATGATCAGAATCGTTACGCGTTCGACCAGGCCTGCCGGGTCAAAGCGATTCAGCTCGCCAGCGAACTCAAGCTTGACCGGATGCTCAGTATTAATTTTTTACCGAATGCGGTGTATGAGCCAAGGCATTGTATTCGCAGTACGTTAGAAGCGGCCAAGCAATATAATTTTCCAACTGAACGTTTAATGTTTGAGATTACCGAATCGGAACATGTTGCTGATGTGGCACATCTGACACGTATTTTTTCAGAATACCAAGCCCAGGGTTTCACTACCGCGCTGGATGACTTTGGTGCGGGGCACGCAGGCTTAAATTTGTTGGCGAGTTTTGTACCGCAAATTCTAAAAATTGATATGGAGCTGGTTCGCGATATTGACCGGAATAAAATCAAGCAATCGATTGCTAGGGGTTTAATGCAAATTTGCAACGATCTGAATATTACTGTACTAGCCGAAGGCTTAGAAACCAAAGAAGAAGTGGCGTTTTATCAAGATCTGGGGGTGCGTTTAATGCAAGGTTATTATTTTGCTAAACCCGGATTTGAGATATTGCCACGACCTGATGGTTTTTCTTAAATTCAAAATTTTTTAATCCTGCCCCTTGAATCTATTTTTCCTAGCCCCATATTAGCCCTGTCTTAATAAATTTAGCCGATTTGCATTGCGTGAATCGGCCCAAACCCAGATTTAAAATTATCTGGATTAAACCTCACGATTAAATTTAACAATGTTAGGAGAACTATCTATGAGCATTAAACCTTTGCATGATCGCGTTGTAGTGCGTCGCTTGGAAGAAGAAAAAGTATCAGCGGGCGGCATCGTACTACCTGATTCAGCAAAAGAAAAACCAGCCGAAGGCGAAGTGGTGGCTGTAGGCCCAGGTAAAGCGTCTGACAGTGGCACAGTGGTTGCCATGAGCGTTAAAGTCGGCGACAAGGTCTTGTTCGGCAAATATTCAGGTCAAGAAGTAAAAGTCGATGGTGAAGAACTATTAGTGATGCGTGAAGACGACATTATCGCGATTCGCGGTTAATTTTTCGTTGACGTATAGTTACACTTAGATTGTCTTAACACATTAAATTGAGGAAAATTACAAATGGCTAAACAAGTTAAATTTGGTATTGAAGCACGTGAGCGTATGGTTGAAGGGATTAATATCCTAGCAGACGCCGTTAAAGTTACCCTAGGTCCTAAAGGCCGTAACGTGGTGATTGAAAAATCATTTGGCGCACCTTCTGTGACTAAAGACGGTGTGTCTGTGGCACGTGAAATTGAGTTAGAAGATAAGTTTCAAAACATGGGCGCGCAAATGGTTAAAGAAGTCGCTTCTAAAACCAATGATGTTGCCGGTGACGGTACAACAACCGCAACCGTATTAGCGCAAGCTATCGTGCGTGAAGGCATGAAATCAGTTGCCGCCGGTATGAACCCAATGGACTTAAACCGGGGTATTCACAAAGCGGTTGAAGCGGTAGTGGCTGAAATCTCTAATATGTCTAAGCCTTGCGAAACCACTGATTCAATTGCACAAGTCGGTACAATTTCGGCCAACTCTGACAGCACAGTAGGTAAGTTGATTGCCGATGCGATGGAGCGTGTGGGTAAAGAAGGCGTGATTACGGTTGAAGAAGGTTCTTCATTGCATGATGAACTTGAAGTCGTTGAAGGGATGGAGTTTGACCGCGGTTACCTATCACCTTATTTCGCGACCAACCAAGAGAAAATGGTTGCGGAAATGGAGAATCCTTACATCCTATTAACGGACAAGAAAATCTCGAATATCCGTGAATTGTTACCCACTCTAGAAGCGGTAGCAAAATCAGGTCGTCCGTTGTTAATTATTGCGGAAGACGTTGAGGGCGAAGCACTCGCTACCCTAGTAATCAACAATATGCGTGGTATCGTTAAGGTCGCCGCGGTCAAAGCACCTGGTTTTGGTGAGCGTCGTAAAGCGATGTTACAAGATATCGCGGTATTGACCGGTGGTACTGTCGTTTCTGAAGAAGTGGGCATGACACTGGAAGCGATTACGCTAGAGGACTTAGGTCAAGCGAAAAACGTGAATGTCGCTAAAGATTCAACCACGGTGATTGATGGTGCCGGTGCAAAAGCCGATATCGAAGCACGTTGTGCGCAGATTCAATCTCAGTTGGCAAACACTACATCTGATTATGACAAAGAGAAGCTACAAGAGCGTTTGGCTAAACTTGCTGGTGGTGTGGCGGTGATCAAGTTGGGCGCGGCCACTGAGATGGAAATGAAAGAGAAAAAAGACCGTGTTGACGATGCATTGCATGCCACGCGTGCAGCGGTTCAAGAAGGCATTGTACCCGGTGGCGGTGTAGCCTTGGTGCGTGCTAAAGCGAACGTGACGGTTCAGGGTGATAACCATGACCAAGACGTCGGTATTCAAATTGCGATGCGTGCAATGGAAGAGCCCCTGCGTCAAATTGTGCAAAACTGCGGCCTAGAAGGGTCAGTGGTTGTGAACAAGGTAAAAGAAGGCGAAGGTAATTTTGGCTTTAATGCGGCCACAGAAGCCTATGGCGATATGTTAGAGATGGGGATTATCGACCCAGCAAAAGTAACGCGTACGGCTTTACAAAACGCGGCATCGATTGCAGGTTTGATCATCACGACCGAAGCGATGATTGCTGATCTACCGAAAAAAGACGGGGGTTCAGCAGGCGGCGCAGACATGGGCGGCATGGGAGGAATGGGCGGCATGATGTAATCGATCCGATTACATTAAGCTAAACATTTAGCCTAATAAAAAGCCCCGTCAGTGAAGCACTGGCGGGGCTTTTTTTGTGACTGTTTGCAACCAGGCCTGGTTGTGAAAAACCGGGTTATCAAGCGTTAACACTTAACCCGCATATTTCATAAAGTGCACGCGAATCTATGAAACATCTGTGTTAACAAAATGGCCAGATGCAAAAGCGTCTTGGTAGGTTGTTACAGCTTCTGAGTTGCTGATCGTAGAGTTTAGATTGGCGGTCTACTTTTTTAGCTACTTCGATTAGCCAGGGTTTTTGGTTATAGGTTTTGCGCCGATAGCCACCATGACCTTCGTGGTAGGCGAGGTAGAGGTTGTAGGGATCACGCAAAGAAATGCCATTTCGCTGGTTGGAAACCGAGTTATACCAGCCGATAAAGTCGAGGGCATCATAGATATTATCCCGGCGTGCGCGATAATTGCCGGTAGCTTTTTGATAGTCATACCATGCGGGGTTTTGCGCTTGTGCATAGCCAAACGCGCTGGATTTACGTGGCAGTGGGATAAAGCCTAGCGCATAATCTCTTGGAGGTCGTGCATTATGCACAAAGCGCGATTCTTGGTGAACAAAGGCCTTTTGAATAGCTACAGACGTACCCCATTTTTCTTCTGATTTTTTAGCGGCTTTATACCATCTCGGGTCATGTTCAATAATTTGGCAAATATTGTTGTGACTGCTGGCCGGTGGCGGTGTCGTGCTGCAACCTGACAGTAAACCTAATACAACCATCAGTGAAAAAAAACTGATGAATGAAAAACGGAAATGGGTTTTAAGTTGGCTCGGCATGGGTTACTCCTGTTTTAGTTTTTCTGATTTTGCAAAAAGCGCATCGGTAAACTCCTTCGCATTAAACTCGCGTAGGTCATCAATTTTTTCACCGACACCGATATAGCGAACAGGGATAGGCAATTGTTGTGCCAAAGAGAAAATAATGCCGCCTTTTGCCGTGCCATCCAGTTTTGATAGCACCAGGCCTGAAAGCTGCATCGCGGCGTTAAATTGCTTGGCTTGGCTAATCGCGTTCTGTCCCGTGCCGGCATCCAGCACCAACATGACTTCATGCGGTGCGCTCGCTTCAACTTTTTGAATCACACGGCGCACTTTTTTAAGTTCTTCCATCAGATTACTTTGGGTATGCAAACGCCCCGCGGTATCGGCAATCAGAATGTCGATTTTTTTCGCCTTCGCCGATTGAATCGCATCAAAGATAACGGCGGCAGAGTCGGCGCCTGTACCCTGTGCGATAACCGGCACATTATTGCGCTCGCCCCAAGTCTGTAGTTGCTCCACCGCGGCCGCACGGAAGGTGTCGCCCGCCGCGAGCATCACGGATTTGCCTTCTAGCTGAAATTTTTTCGCCAGTTTACCAATGGTGGTGGTTTTGCCAACACCATTCACGCCAACCATTAAAATAACAAAGGGTTTTTGACTTGTGTCAATCACTAGGGGTTGGTTGACGGGGGTGAGCAAATCGGCCAGTTGTTGTTTGAGCGCATCAATCAGTGCTTGAGGGTCTTTAAGCTCTTTGCGCGACACTTGTCCGGTCAGGTTTTGAATGATTTGATCGGTTGCATCGACCCCAACATCCGCCGTCAGCAATAGCATCTCTAGGTCATCGAGCAGGTCTTGGTCGATTTCTTTTTTGCCTAAAATGAGGTTGGCTAAACCATCGCTGAAGGCTTGGCGTGTTTTAGTGAGCTGGTTTTTTAAACGGGCAAATAAGCCAAGTTTTGTGGGCTTTTCTTCTGGCTTTTCTTCTAGTTTTTGGGCTGGCTTAATTTCCGCTTTTTCTATCGATTTAGTTTCGACTTGGGGTGTAGTCTTACTCTCAGGCGGTTTTTCAGTAACACTCGGCTCAGGGTCTTTTACCGATTCTATTGGCGTAGGTTGGTGTTTTTCGGGCACAGGCTCGTGCTGGACGACGATCTCAGGCATCGCCTCAGCAGCGCCAGGCTGGTCAGAAATAATGGCTTTTTGATCCTGCTCGTCTTGGGGTGCTTCTTGTTTTTTATCTTTTTTGCGAAAAAATCCAAACATAATCTCTATAACCTCTGTAGGCTGGGTAATCTTATCGGCTAGTGCCGAAAAGTTCCATATTTGTAAACTTGTAAAAAATGATTGCACACATTATAAAGTAATTTGCTATAGAAAGAGACCTTTGGCGTCAATGCAAAAGGCTTGTTGAACTATTCGGGTTAAAAGGATGGGTTATGAATTTAAAGCTACTCACAATAGGATGGATGAGCTGGTTGGTTGTTGGGCTGGTTCAAGCGGCGGAAGCGCCGCGCTTGTTTGAAGCCCAGTTAGATAACGGACTGCAGATCGTCGTCAAGCAAGATCAACGTGCGCCCGTGGTGGTGCATCAAATGTGGTATCGCGTTGGGGCTAATTATGAACCACAGGGTGTAACCGGGGTGTCGCATATGCTTGAACATATGATGTTTAAGGGTACCGAGACTATGGAGCCGGGTGCGTTTTCACGACGTGTCTCGCAAATGGGGGGGCGTGAAAATGCCTTCACCTCCTCCAATTTCACCGCCTATTTTCAAATCGTCGGTAAACAGCATCTTGCCGAAGTGATGCAGATGGAATCGGATCGTATGGCTAATTTAAAATTGAGCGAAGCGCAATTTCAGCCTGAACGCGATGTGGTGATTCAAGAGCGCTTATGGGCGGTGGAAGACCGACCTAGCTCTAAACTGTTTGAGCAGTTTAAAGCGACCGCTTTTCTAAGTAGTCCTGAACGCAATCCGGTTATCGGCTGGATGGCGGATATCAAAAATTACCAATTGGCCGATTTGCAGGATTGGTATGACCGTTGGTACGCCCCCAATAATGCCACGTTGGTGGTGGTGGGCGATGTCGATCCGCACGAGGTTGTAGAGTTAGCGAAACAAACCTATGGTCAATATCCTGCGCGCGACATTATTCAGCCGCGTTTACAGCCAGAAATCCAACAGCAGGGGATGCGCCGGATTGAATTAAAAGATGCGACACCGGTACCGAGCATTATCCTAGGGTTTCATGTGCCTTCGCTGGTGACGGCAGACAGCGCGGATGAGGTCTATGCCTTGTCGGTTTTAGCGAGTGTGTTAGATGGTGACTCCGGACGCTTAACCCAAGAAATGGTGCGTGAGCAGCAGATCGCCAGCTCGATTGGCACCTTTTATCGTGCCAATGGTCGTTTAGGCTCCCAATTCTTTTTCAGCGCTCAGCCACAAGCTGGCGTTGACATCGAGCAATTGGAGGCGGAGTTAATCAAGCAAATTGAGCGGATTAAAACCGAGCCGATGAGCCAACAGGCGCTCAACCGCGTACTGGCGCAAGCCGAAGCACAATATGTCTACAATCAGGATTCGGTGCAAGCGCAAGCCATGTCGATTGGCATGATGGTCAGTGTCGGCTTGCCTGCGGATACGATGGAAACCTGGGTGGATAACCTACGCCAAGTCACCCCGGCGCAATTGCAGGCGGTGGCCAAAAAATATTTGCAGACGGATAACATGACGGTTGGGATTTTACGTCCCAGTGGCGAAACCAATCGTCGCCCTACAGCCAAACCTGATTTTGGCGGGAGATCACACTAATGAAAAAATCAATTTACGTTATAGCCTTCGTATTTGGACTCACCAGCTGGAGTCTGCAGGCTTCGGTTGATATTCAAACTTGGACCACCAGCAAAGGCACCAAGGTACTGTTTGTTGAAGCACCGGAATTGCCTATGATCGACATTGAACTTAAGTTTGACGCCGGCAGTGCGCGTGATAATCGACAACCAGGCCTGGCGAGCTTTACTGCGAATATGATCGGTACGCAAACCGCTCAATTAACCGAGCAGGCGATTGCGGATGGCTTTAATGACCTAGGTGCGCAGTTTGGCGGCGATGTGAATCGTGATGCGGCTAGCTTTAGTCTGCGCAGTTTAACGCGAGCCGATTTGTTGAACCCCGCGTTAGATTTATTTGAGCAGGTGATTAATCAGGCCGCTTTTTCAGAAACCATTTTTCAGCGCGATCGCCAGCGACTCATTCAAGGCTTACAGCAAGCCGAAGAGCAGCCCGCTCGCGTCGCGCAACGTGCGTTTTGGCAGGGCTTGTACGGTGAACACGCCTATGCCCATCCGGTATCAGGCACGGTCGAATCGGTCGACTCGTTGAATATCAAAGACCTTGAAGCCTTTAAGCAGCGTTACTATGTGGCACAAAACGCGCAAATTGCGATGGTCGGCGCGATTACACGTCAGCAAGCGGAAAAGCTGGCGGAACAATTAACCGCCGCAATGCCTAAGGGGGAAAAGCCGGCTGCGCTCGCGCAACCTAAGCCTTTAACCCAAGCTAAGAATGAGGCTAAAAACGAACCTAAAACCGAGGTGATTGATTTTCAAGCGGCGCAAACGCAATACTTTGCCGGTCAATTAGCTGTTGAGCGGGGGCATCCTGATTATTATGCGTTGTTTTTAGGCAATCATTTATTAGGCGGTAGTGGCTTTGCGTCTTTGTTAGTTGAAGAAGTGCGCGAAAAACGCGGATTGGTCTACAGCGTTTATAGTTACTTTGCCCCGATGCGTGTAGCCGGTCCTTGGATTGTGGGTTTATCCACCGCGAATAGCCAAGCGATGCAAGCCGATGAAGTGGTTAAACAAACGCTACAGGGTTTTATGAAAGACTTTGACGAGCAAAAACTCGCTGACATCAAAAGCAACTTGATCGGCGGCTGGCCGTTGCGAATGGATAGCAACAGCAAAATCCTCGGCTATATCAGTATGATCGGATTTTATGATTTACCGCTCGATTACCTAGACGCCTTTCCGCGCCAAATCGAGCAACTGAGTAAAGCGGAGGTACTCGCCGCCTGGCAGCGTCATATCAACCCCGACCAACTCTTTACCCTAATGGTAGGCCAGCCGGAGTAAAATCAGTGCAATTAACCCGGATGTTTAGCTTCGCTTTCTTCGATTCATAAATTCGGGTTATGATCGCGCAGGATGACGGCTTTGGGTAAAAGAAATGGGTCATTGCGAGGCCGAAGGCGGCGGAAACCTCTCAAGGCGGTGGCAATTTCTGACCGACTTCGCGCTGGTTTGAGAGATTGCTTCACTGCGTTTCGCTATGACGCGGGTGGGTTGCGAGCTGTTGGCGGAGATCAGTTGCGATCTGTTATTTAGGGTATCTTAACCTGCCCGTAGTCGCCTAGTATGCTGTTAATTTGTTTTAACTGTGGCCGTAGGTTTCTTGGGTAGTCGATGGGGTTTCCATTGCTTAAAGCACCTGCGCAGATGAGGCGCATGACATCGGGCTGGCGCGTGGACGCGAGATCAATAATAATTAATTCCATCATGTCGGGCGGGCCGTTGTCCTCCATCGCTAGCATTAAGTTAACGCCTTGCCCAGCCGCCAACAAGTGGGGGCGCATCGCAATCGCTTCTGAATCGAATCGGATTCGGGTGATTAAGAACTGGTCGGGTTGAACCGTGCGGCCGTGTGTCGCGAAGGTGCGTAATTCTAGTCGACAGTGCTGTTCGCGTCGGTCAAACCCAAAGCGCGTGGTCAGCTCGCCATGCTGAATAAAGCGCCGTGTCGTGTTTGGGGCGATGTCAATCGTTTTGTGCGTCTGTAAAACTTGCTGGGTCGATAGGTCGGTTTTTTCGCTCAGTTGAGCACAGCCTGTGAGCAGTGTAAATGTGATTAATATCCAATAGCGCATTGTTTTGTCCTCAGAAGGTAATAGGCGTTTAAACCATCGAGATTCGATAGGGTTCAAATAGCGATTGTAGGTTAACCCGTGCGCCCAATTGTGCCGCGAGCAGGTAGAGTCCGCCCAGTTTTCGGTGAAAAAACAAGGCGTCTGCAGGTGGGCTGTGCCAGTAGTTTTGTTCAAAACTGAGCGCCATGCCTTTTTGTTTGATGCGCGCAATTAAGTCACTGTTGGCAAAATCAAACGTACCGGTTTGGCATAGGGGTTCACAGGCTTGATGAAAAAGTTGCATTACACTGGCTTTTTGTTCGGGCAAAATATTTTTTTGAAAGAATCCAATTTGCTCCGCGGCCTGTTCCATGACGCCCAGATTTTGCTCCAGTGCGCCGGAGATGAGCTGGCGGTAGCCTTGCGCAATGGCTGGGTTGTATTTACGGGTAGCACCAAAGTCAAGTAGCCCAATGCGTTGTGTGTCTGGCTGGTAGAGAAAGTTAGCAAAGTTAGGATCCGTTTGAACGAGTTGCCAGTCAAATAGCTCTAAAAATAGCAATTCAAATAAGTGAGACATGGCGCGATCACGCTCGGCTTGCGGTTTGTGTTTGAGTTGCTCAATAGGTTCGCCAGCCATAAATGACATGGCTAAAATCTGTGCATTGCTGTGTTGTGGTTGACACGTAGGTACGGCGAATTTTTCTTCTAAACCCCGTTGCGTTATGTTGTTCGCTATTTTGGCCATGGCTTGGGCCTCATGTTGATAGTCGGCTTCAAGCAGTAGTTGTTGCTTGGCCTCTTCGATAATCGGCTTTAAATCCACATCAGCGGGTATTAAGCGTGACCAGCTCAGTAGGGTTGCGAGGTTGTCGACATCGCTGCTAATGCTTTGTGCGACGCCAGGGTATTGGATTTTAATCGCTAACTCATACCCTTCAAGATTGCGGGCGCGGTGCACTTGGCCGATAGACGCCGCGGCAATCGGGTAGAAGCTAAATTGTGTGAATTGTTCAGACCAGTTTTGTCCCCAGTGTTGCGCAAGTTGTTTTTGTAGCTGAGAGAGGGGCATCGAAGGGGCTTGATTGCGCAGGTTAGCAAGCAGGCTTGCCAGCTCGGGTGGCAATAGATCACCGGCATCCATCGATAGCAGCTGCCCAACTTTCATCGCCGCGCCGCGCAGTTTGGCGAGCTCTTGACTAAAGCGTTGTAGGTTTTGTGGGCTGAGTAGCAGGTCTTGTTTATTGGGGGTTTCACCTTTTAGCCATTGCTTGCTGCCTTGGTAGAGCATGGACCCGGCCACGCCGCTGGCGAGTTTGCCAAGGCGTGCTAGGCGGCTGAGGCGGTGGCTAGGTAGATTGGCTTGATTATTATTCATAATGGATTTCATTTTGTGTGAGATAATATGCTATTGTATAGCTTGTATGAAACTATTGTCTAATAAGATTTTTTTAAGGAGTGCATGATGGTTGACTCAACGTTTGCGGTGGTGGGGGCGAAAGGGGCGATTGGTTCTGCGCTGATTGAACAGGCCATTGCGCAAGGATTGTGTAATCAATGCGTGCGCTTTAGCCATCGTCCTTTGGCCTTAGCTCCCTTAGCCATACCTGCTGTGGACTTAACGTTAGATTACACCGCCAAAGCGGCGATTGAGCAGCAGTGGCAAACGGCCTACCAGGCCTGGTTGCAACAAGCCAATACGCATAATCCGATGAAGTCGGTCACGCAGTTGTGGATAGCGACAGGGTTTTTGCATAGTCGTCAATTTACCCCAGAGCGCCGACATGAGCAAATGAGCTCAGCGGCATTACAGTTCGCTTTTCAAATGAATGCGGTGGCGCCGATGTTGTTTTTATCGCAATGGTTGCGACACTGGCCGCGACGCGCACCGCTTAAAATTGGGGTCTTGTCGGCACGAGTAGGCAGTATTAGTGACAATCGATTGGGCGGGTGGCATAGTTATCGTGCAAGCAAAGCGGCGCTAAATATGTTGATTAAAAACATGGCGATTGAATTGAAGCGCAGTCATCCACTGGTTACACTTGTCGGTTTTCAGCCCGGCACGACCCAAAGCGAGTTGTCAGCCCCTTTTACAACACGTGTGCCTGCGGCGCAGTTGCAAACTCCAGATTATACGGCGGCGTGTTTGTTAAACGTGATGCGTGAGCGTACGCCAGCCGATTCAGGGTTGTTGTTTGATTTTTTAGGCCAGGCGTTTGAGCCTTAGGAGGTGTGATGCACTATCGTTTATATCCGCTTGATCCGTTGTCTGCAGACAGTGGGGAGGCTTGGGATTATATGAGTGACCAGGTAATGGGAGGGCTGTCATCTGGACAGCTTGAACAACACCAAGAGGGTATGGGTTGGGTGACCTGCTTAGCGGGCGAGGTGCGTTTGGATAACAACGGTGGCTTTATCCAAATGCAGTTTGATTTGTCATCTATTGATAATCTTGCTAGGTTTGAGGGGCTCTATTTGACTTGGCGAGGTGAGGCGCCAGCGGTAGCGGCACATTTAAAAACAACGGATTTACGTCAACCTTGGCAGTCGTATAAAAACACGGTATTTCCTTCGACAGACTGGAAAACTGACTATTGGCCTTTCACGCAATTTGCACCCTATCGAACAGGTATTCCATTGGATGTTCAACAGGCCTCTCGTTTTGGATTGTTGGCCATTGGTCAACCCGGTCCAGTGACCTTGTGTGTACGTGAGCTCGGTGTCTATCGACACTAACCTATTGCTTTAGCATATATTTTAAAATATGTGTTTTTTGGGCGGCTAAAAATGTCACACTCATGACACCGATTTGTGTCAAACTAGTTTGAGTGCAAATAAATGCCTATTAGAGGCTGTTTTATTAACCAGGCCTGGTTGTAGCCAATACACTTTTGGAGATGGATATGAAGGTTGCTGTTTTTAGTACTAAGCCTTATGACAAGGAAGCCTTGCGTCATTACGATAATGACGAGGTTGACTTGAGCTACTTTGAAGTGCCGCTCAATATCGCTACCGTGCATTATGCACAGGGCTTTGGCGCGGTGAGCGCGTTTGTGAATGATGATTTGGGCGAGGCCACGATTGAGCGCTTGGCGGAGTACGGTATTAAGCTGATTGCATTGCGTTGCGCGGGGTTTAATAACGTTGACTTGGCGGCGGCGGCCAAATTTGGTGTACGCATTGTGCGGGTGCCGGCTTATTCACCTTATGCGGTGGCCGAGCACACGATTGGCTTGATGCTTGCGCTTAACCGTAAGCTTTATAAGTCCTATAACCGTGTGCGAGAAGGTAACTTTTCGCTTAATGGTTTATTGGGTTTTGATATGCATGATAAAACCGTTGGCATTATTGGCGCGGGCAAAATTGGTTTGTTGGTCGGTGAGCGTCTGAAGGCGTTTGGTTGTGAGGTTTTGGTCTATGACCCCTTCCTTTGTAAAACGTGTGATGAGCAGGGTTTTAAGCAGGTTACGTTAGCGCAGTTGTACGCTGAGTCGCATATCATTACGTTGCATTGCCCGTTAACTAACCAAACAAAAAACATGATTAACGAAGATGCGTTGGATCAAATGCGCGCGAATGTGATGATTGTTAATACTGGACGAGGCGGGTTAATTGATACGAAAGCATTAATTAAGGCACTTAAGAGCCGCAAGGTGGGTTATGTTGGGTTAGATGTTTATGAGGAAGAGGGCGCGCTGTTTTTTGAGGATCACTCAAATGACATTATCCTTGATGATAAGTTTGAGCGTTTATTGACCTTTCCGAATGTACTGGTTACGGGGCATCAAGCTTATTTTACGCATGAAGCGTTGGAGCATATCGCCGAAACCACAATTCAAAATTTAATCGCATTTAAATATCAACGTCCGTTAGATAATGAAATTAAAGCAGATTTAAGCTAATTTAGCGCGTTGCCTGCTCACTTTTTCAGGTCAGGCTTCGTGGTGATTTCGCCGCAGGTTTGACCCTATCAATCCAGCGCTATATAATTTTCTTGTTAATGCATAGACTGCACTTATTATTCAGTCGTTTCATTTTTAGACTCATTGGAAAACATTATGACAAACATGGTTAAGTTGTCGGCGCTCAGTCGCCGTAAGTTTTTAGCAGGCGGCGCGGCGGCGCTCGCTACAGCGACAGGCCTGACGTCGATTAGCGCCCGTGCGGCAGAAAGTGCACCACGCATTGTGATTGTCGGGGGCGGTGCGGCGGGCATTAGTATTGCC
The DNA here is from genome assembly GCF_000934765.1 of Thiomicrospira microaerophila. Lineage (GTDB taxonomy): Bacteria > Pseudomonadota > Gammaproteobacteria > Thiomicrospirales > Thiomicrospiraceae > Thiomicrospira > Thiomicrospira microaerophila. The sequence continues at coordinate 16,913 of NZ_JYNN01000023.1, forward strand.
AATCGACTGAGCCGTGCATTGAAAAATGCCGACATTACAGTGATTGAGCGTAAAGAAACCCATTACTATTGGCCAGGGTTAACCCTAGTGGCGACGGGTGCATGGCCAAAAAGTAAAGTGCTAGATCATAATCGTAGCTTTATGCCGAGCCGTGTAAACTGGGTAAAAGAGATGGCGCGTGAAATTGATCCCGATGCTAAGCGTGTCACCACGGATGCTGGGCGTAAGGTTGATTATGATTATTTGGTAGTTGCCAATGGTGTCGAGTATCACTATGGTGCGATAGAAGGGATGGATATTAACGCGATAGGTCAAAATGGCCTTGCGAGCGTCTATCAAAGTCCAGATGCGGCGGCAAAAAGTTGGGATGTGATCAAGACCTTTAGTCAGCAGGGTGGAGAAGGTATTTTTACCTTGCCCAGTACACCGATTCGTTGCGCCGGCGCGCCACTGAAAATGGCGCTGCTAACCCTTGATCGTATGCGTCAAAACGGTGGCTTTGACAAGTCTAATATGCACTTCCATTCTGGCACCAATGGCTTATTTGGTATTCCCTTCCACAACCAGTTTTTGCTGGACGAGTTTGCTAACAACAACACGCAGGTCAACCTGCGCAGTGAGCTGATTGCTGTCGATGTGGCAGCACGCCAGGCAACCTTTAGGCAAGCGGAGGGTGACACACGCACCCAGACTTATGATTTATTGCACGTCGTGCCGCCGATGCGTGCGCCCGAAGTGGTGCGTAACTCGAACTTGGCTTGGACCGAAGGCAACATGGCCGCCGGTGGCTGGTTAGCCGTGGATAAGGATACGCTACAGCATATGACCTATCCAGAGGTGTTTGGCTGCGGTGACGTTAATGGTACCCCGCGTGGTAAAACAGCCGCGACAGTCAAAATGTCGGTGCCGATTGTTGTTGAGAACCTATTGGCGGTGATCGATGGCCGTGACCCTTCTGCTACTTTTGATGGCTATACATCTTGCCCGTTGTTGACGCGTTTTGGCGCAGCGATGCTAATTGAGTTTGACTATAACGGTAATTTGACACCTACTTTCCCGATGATTGATCCGAAAAAAGAATCTTGGATGGCATGGATTATGAAAGATCAAATGTTAAAGCCCGCTTATCAACAAATGCTTAGAGGCAGAGTTTAAAAAAAGGAACGTGTTGCGATGGAACAACTAGGATTGATGTTTTATATGTTACTGGGTTATGCCCAAATTAACTGGATTGTAGTGACGGTATTTTTTGTTGGCGCCTTGGTGCTTAACCTGCTAGCCCTGTCTAAGGCGGGTGGATTTTTTAACAAAGCCGCGTTTAAAATGGCCGCGATTGGCTACTTTATTATGCTCGGTCTTTTGTTTGTCAGCTTACCTGGGTTAACAGGCTCAAGCTTTGCATACATGGGCTATTGGTTAGACTGGGTGTTATTGGTGATGATGTCAGCCGGTTATGCGGCGGCATCGATTCTGTGGATTTACCCTGTCGTGAAACTCTATCAAACGACCAGTGAACAACGCGTTTAGTTGAATCGACACATCTAGTAGAGCGGCCGCCTTTGTGCGGCCGCTTGGTTTTCAACGCATTATTTTCTGCCCTATTTCGGGTATTTCATTTTTTCTTGGCCTGTTGTTAGTGCTTTTTTCAGTCACGGATTGCTGAATAAGCGCGTCAAGTTGGTTAGCCAGTGCTTTGGCGCGTTCGTTTTCATGTTGGCACTCCGCAGCCATCGACTTGATGTCGGCATGCGTGCGGATAAGTTGGTTGAGTAAATGGTGTGCCATGATGAGGTAATCGGTATTTGTTTTTTGAATCGCTGCTTGTGATGCCGCACTGGATGATGTGCGATGGGCAGCGAGATTTAAATCAATCGCTTCAATTGCATGGTTAATGTTCTGTTTAATCGTGCGCAAATCACCTTTGAGCTCGGCCTGTACACGCTGCGTATAGTCGCCTTTTTGTACCGCATGCATCACATCATTGATTTCGGAAAACGCGTGTTGGAGTGTATTGGCTTGTTGGTTGTAAGCTTGAAAGATTTTGCTGACTTCATCTGCGCGATCAAACTCAATAATACGCTCATTAAAGCGGTAGGTTTTTGCTGTTTTTTCTAAAAAATCGGTGGCGCGTTTAACCGGTGCGACCACGCGTCGGTAAACAGAAAAAATCGATAAACTCATGATGACAAGGATAGACAGACTAATCGCGATCAAGAATAAAAGCGTTTGTTGATATTCTTGGTTGCGTGCCTGTATAAGTTGGCTGTTGTTTTGTTTAAAAATATGGCGGCCAATAGGCTGGCCTTGATCATCGAAGACCGGTAGTTGGATTACCATGTAACCTTCCAGCAGCATGGCGCCTTGTGTCTTGGGTGCGGAATTGAGCTGTTGTTGATGTTGGGTTACAAATTCAATCATGGGTTGTTCAAACCAGTGATTGTTTGCGAGTAACATGGTATCGCTCAGCTTATGATTGTGGAGGAGGCTTGCAGGCAGCGCCCCTGCCGATCCAGAAATAGCATCGGCGTCTAACCATAATAGCCAATCTCGATTTTGTTTGCGTAGTTCGCGTGCCATGCTTCCTAGCCCCCCTGATACGACAATCGCACCTATGAGCTGGCCTGCATCGTTAAAAATAGGGCCATAGCCACTGACGCCAAAGCCGATATCATTCGCGCCCCATGATAAGCCGCCAACGCCTTGATAGGTGCGTGTTACAGCGTCAAACAATGCAAAGCGGGCGGTGCCGCTGGGTTCGGCTTCGTACGAGTTAACCAATGCCTCGCCATCTAGGTTAATTAAGCTGGCGCGCAATCGACGGTAGTCTGAAATAGCGGCAAAATGGGCACGGATCGACTCAATCTCCTCTCGTGCGATGGACAGGGTTTCTTTGCTGGGGTCTTGGAGTGCATGATGCAGGGTCGGGCGTGAGGCATAGGCAAAGGCAATGTTTTTAACCCCTTCAATTTTTTCTGAAATGAGGTGGTCAATATGCTGTGCAATCGCAAGCTCTTCAATAGCCAGTAGCTTGGGTTCAACCTTTGAAAGCTGAAAACGATAAAATAGGCTGGCGATAATGATGAGGGCCAGTATGAGGTGAATGAAGGAGGCAAGGCTCAGGGTTTTTACAAGAGGCCCTTTTAGCTGAAAACGGTCAGTGAGTTGTTGCCAGCGATTGCGTATGACACCGTGCACCATGCGCTTCTTGCCTTGCATAATCTGAGGATAAGTGCGGTTGATGGCTGAAATATCTTTTGCATCAGCCGGGGTGCGAATGGAAACATAGCCAATAATCTCGTTATTTTGTAGGATGGGCGATACATTCGCCTGCACATAATAATAGTTGCCTTGTTTGGTTTTGTTTTTAACAATACCTGTCCAGTTTTGTTTGCGCTGGATGGTGGCCCACATATCAGCAAAGACCTGTTTAGGCACGTCTGGATGGCGTAAGATATTATGGGGTTGGCCGATCATTTCTTCACGCGTGTAACCCGATACCTCTAGAAAGTGATCCGAGGCACTGGTAATAATGCCTTGAGGATTGGTGGTGCTCGATAAAATATAGTCATTTTGAATGGTGATTTCAATTGACATAGGTGTTCCTTTGGTAACAGCTGGCTGATGAAGATTGTCTGTGATTTTTAGCCTATCACTTTTTGCTTAAACGCATGAATTGGAACTGGCTTGCTGAATAAGTAGCCTTGAAATATCTCGCACTTAAACCGCGTCAAAAACGCGAGCTGCTCAGGGGTTTCCACGCCTTCGGCGACAATGCTCAAATTAAAATTACGGCCCAAAGTAATAATGGTTTGCACCATCACATTATCCATGTAATCTTCGCCAAGGTCACGTACAAACGATTGATCAATTTTCAGCTGGGATAGCGGCAATTGTTTTAAGTAAGACAATGAGGAATAGCCGGTGCCAAAATCATCCATGGAGAATTGAATACCCAGTAAACGCAGGGCCTTCATTTTAGCAATAGAGTCTTCTTTATTGGCTAAAAACACCCCTTCGGTTAACTCTAGTTTTAGCATGAGCGGGTTGACATCGTAGGCTTTTAATCGTTGTGCAATCGATTCGACAAAATCGGGTTCACGCAATTGTTTTGCACTGATATTGACCGCTAGTTGGATAGTACAGAGTTTGGGGTGGTAGCGCCATTGCGCCAGTTCTTCGCAGGCTCTATCTAACACCCAGTCGCTCAGATCTAAAATAAGTCCAGATTCTTCAGCGAGGGGGATAAACACAGCAGGAGAGATAAAGCCTTTTTCTGGATGCGGCCAGCGTAGCAAGGCCTCGGCACCAATAATACGTTGGTTGATATCCACTTGTGGTTGAAAGTAAAGTTCGAGCTGATTTTGTTCCATGGCTTTACGTAAATCCACCTCGATACTCGCACGGTAATCGAGTGTTTTTTGCATTTCTGGATCAAATAGACAGATTTCATTGCGCCCTGCATTTTTAGCTTGGTACATGGCAAGATCGGTCCATTTCATTAAATCATCAATCGTTTCATCTTGGCCGTTGAAGAGCGAAATACCGATGCTAGCACTGGTGCGATGTTCTATCGCGGGGGCGTTTTCACTATTGAGTAGCAAGTAGGGTTGATTGATCGCTTGACGCATTTTCTCGGCGATAATGCGTGCCTCTTGGGCTGCATGAATCGGATCTTCATCAAGGTCTGTTAGCAGCACCACAAACTCATCTCCGCCAAAACGTGATACCGTGTCACCTGCACGCATACAGCCGCTAATGCGCTTCGCCACCTCGATTAATAGTTGATCGCCGATTTGATGGCCGTGGCTGTCATTTAAAATTTTAAAATGATCTAAGTCGATAAAAAATAATGCGCCATGAAACGGGTGGCGACGCATATGGGCTAGATTGTTCATTAGGCGGTCAATTAATAGCCGACGATTAGGCAGTTGTGTGAGAGGATCATAAAACGCGAGGTTTTGAATTTTTTGTTCAGATTTAATGCGGTCTGAAATATCATGAATAATCGAAAATAAAAAAGTGCGACCGCGCATTTGAATCGGAGAGGAGTGAACCTCTACTTGACGCACTTCGCCCGATCTGAGCTGGTGTGGGAATATAAAATAGTTGCGCGCTTCTTGTTTCGCGCGTTGACGTTCTTGCTCAATTTTTTCTTTCGATAGCGTATTGATTTGATGAATGTTCATCGCTTGCAATTGTTCAATCGTGTAGCCATACAAATCGGCAGCGGCTTCGTTTGCATTGATAATTTCACCGGAGTCTGGATCAATAAAGAGCATCGGCGAGCCATGATGGTCAAACATTTGCTGAAAGCGCTGCTCATTTTCTAACAGCGATTGTGTGCGCCGCGCAACCCGTTGTTCAAGTTGCTGATTGAGTGTTTGTAATTCGTTAATGGCGGTATCTCGTTCGCTTGAGGTTCGGATGAGTTTTTGATTGTTACGAATTAATATACTGACCAATGCACTCAGGAGTAAGCCGATTAAAGTTAAACTCACAAATAAAACAAACGCATAGCGCTGAATCACGTCTCGCCAATCTATGTCTTTGTCAGGTAATAGGTTTAAGCGAATCATAAGGGCTTCAATCGGTGCATAGTTGCCCGGTGGTGTAAAGCCATAAAACTGTCCTTGTTGCGCGGGTGCGCTATCGGCGCTGATATTAAATAGTGCAAGGCTAATCAAGCGGTCAAGGCTTTTGTCACTGTTGATGACCGCGGCAAAAGGCCATTCAGGGTAAAGCTCGGTTGAGTGCACCTGGGGGAAGGGGGTGGGTGTGATCGGATTAATGAGTTTAATTTGAGCCCACTGCAGATGGCCCTCTCTCACCATCGCTTCAAGTATTCCCGTGCGAATAAAACCCGCATCAGCCTGATGGTTTAACACCGCTTTGACCACATTGTCGTGCGGCATGCCCGTAAAAAGGGTATCGTTGATTTGGTAGCCTTGTTTAAACATTTCCCACTGTTGCATCAGATAACCGCCAAAGGATTGATGAAAGGTAGCGGCGATGCGGGCTTTTTCCAGGTCTTTAAGGGTGTTAATGGCATGATTATCCGCGCGCGTAAAGATCACGCCACCAAAATCGGCCACCGGTACGCCTTCTGCAAGCGGCATCAGTGTAGCAAGTGGAGAGAGGCCTGACTGGTATCTTAAAATGGCAAAGTGTTGGGGGTTGGTAAACACATAATCGAGCGTGTTGTTTTCCATCGCACGATTTAAATCGCCATAAAATAAAACCTTCAGTCTTAAACGTTCAGGTCTATTTTGTGTGGCCAGATAGTGATTAATGTGTTCAATGAGGGGTTGCCAGCGTTGTTCAGTTTGTTCAATGGAGCGAAAGGCTAAAACGCCAACGGTGGGTGCGGAAGAGTCAACCGACGGCATTGGCGTCGCTGTTGCCGATACAGCGACTAGACTGTAGATGGACAGCATAAAGCACATAAAGATGTGTAATGGCCTTATAAGCATTATTGTTGGCATTCCTGGTCAGAAAAATATTAACCATTGTGTTTTAATCGAACAGGGGTGTCAAGTAAGACCGCGCGTTTGTTGACTCAAATCAACCAAAAACCAACGCCTATTGTGATCTGCTTGCGGATATAATCTCACGCATCAAACCTAAAATCATGGAGCAACCGCTATGACAAAAGAAACACAGCAACAAACACGCTTTGGTTTGTTAGTAATCGGTGACGAAATTCTATCGAGCAAGCGCCAAGACAGGCATCTTGCGAATTTGAATGCGCTGCTCAAACCTCGCGGTTTGGCGCTGAGTTGGTTTAAGGTGTTGGGTGATGAAGCAGGCTTGTTGGTTGATAGCCTAAAGCAGAGCTTTGCCAGTGGCGATGTGGTTTTTTGTTGCGGTGGAATTGGTGCAACCCCGGATGATCGCACACGCCAAAGTGCGGCGCAAGCCTTGGGGTTGCCGCTGGTACGTCATCCCGAAGCGTTAGCGGAACTCGAAGCGAAATTTGGTGAAGAGGCTTATCCCAATCGCGCCAAGATGGCGGACTTTCCAGCGGGGGCGGCGATTATTCCGAATTTTTTTAATCGCGTGGCGGGCTTTTCGATTCAGCAGCACTATTTTATGCCCGGCTTTCCGCAGATGACCCAGCCGATGATGGAGTGGGTGCTCAATACCTATTATGCCGATTTTAATCAAACCCCACGCATTGAACTCGCGGTGAAGCTGGTGAATGGGGCCGAATCGGCGTGGGTGGATTTTATGGAAGACTTTGAGCGCCAATTTCCCGATTTGCGCTTATTTAGCTTGCCACATATCGCCCCGGATGGACAGCGTTTTATCGAATTAGGTGTCGAAGGCGAGCCAGATCTAGCGCAAACAGGGATGAATCTGATCATGCAAGAAATCCAAAAACGCAACCAGGCCTGGTTGCCCTTAACGGTTCAATCCGTATGACAGACCAGCTTGGGTTTAACCAAAAACATTATGATGTGATTATTATTGGTGCGGGCGCGGCGGGATTAATGTGTGCCGCTCAAGCCGGTTATCGCGCTCGTTCGGTGTTGGTGTTAGATCATGCACCAAAAGCGGCGGCCAAGATTCGGATTTCAGGCGGCGGCAAATGCAACTTCACCAATCTTGATGTCAAGCCTGAGCATTATATTTGTACTAATCCGCATTTTGTAAAATCCGCGCTGGCGCGCTATCCTTCATCCGTGTTTATCGAGTTGGTTGAGCGCCACGGTATAGACTATGAACAACGCGCCCATGGACAATTGTTCACCACGCAGGGTGCCGGGCAGATTATTCAAATGTTGCGAACCGAGGCCGATTGGGCGGGGGTGGAATTAGTGCTGGGTTGTCAAATTCAGCGAGTGAGTGCGCTTGAAGGGGGTTATGCGCTCGCCACTTCGCAGGGCGATGTGTATTGTCAATCGCTGGTCATCGCAACCGGTGGGCTGGCGTATCCGAAGCTCAAAGCATCGAATTTTGGCATGCAGATTGCCCAGCAATTTGGGTTAAATGTGATCAAATCACAACCAGGCCTGGTGCCCTTGGTGTTCAAATCGCCCTGGAAAGAATGGTTTGCTAACCTAGCAGGACTAAGTCTTGAAGTGGAGATGACTTGCCAGGGGAAGGTGTTCCGTGAGGCGATGTTAATTACCCATCAGGGCATCAGTGGACCTGTGGTGTTACAGGTGTCAAATTATTGGCAGCCTGGGCGACCTATTATGATCAACCTGTTTCCGCAGTGTGATGTCTATGCCGAACTGAAACAACTCAAAGCACAAAATCGCCCGCTGGCTAAATGGTTAGCGCAAAAAGTTACCAAAAGTTTCAGCCAGGCCTGGTTGCAAAAATACCCGTTTGATAACGCCTTAGCCACGGCCACAGATCAAGCGTTGCAAGACTATGCGCGCAACCTGACCCATTGGACATTGTACCCAGAGGACACCGCCGGTTACAATAAGGCCGAGGTGTCATTAGGCGGTGTGGATACCGATGCCGTGTCGTCCAAAACCTTCGAAGCACTGCAACAGCCAGGCCTGTATTTTATCGGCGAAGTGCTAGATGTAACCGGCCATCTCGGTGGCTATAATTTCCAATGGGCCTGGGCCAGCGGCCAGGCTTGCGCGCAGGTGGTATAATGTGCCTTGTTTTTATTGACCTGGATAACAAATGAATTTATTGAATTTTGATGTCGCTAATCGGGCGGCGTTTGTTAAAACCCTGCAGACCTTGGTAAAAGAACATCAGCTCAAGCCAGATGAGATTTTTATGAATGTGCTGGAAAGCACGGAAGAGCCACAGATGAACTACTGGATGGCGCGGATTTTAATTGAAGAGTTTGGCGTTGATCCGCAGCAAACGCTGGCGCAAGATGCCGCTGGCGAAGCGGTGAAGCCACTGCAAGCTGCGTGTTTATTGCAAAATATCGGCGTAGCGGCGGCCTTAATTGAATTGCAAGCCTACAAGGGCAGCGTGGTAGAACGTGAATTTCAGCTGGCTGCACGCATCGCCTCCAAGCACGAAGACCAGGCCTTGCTAGGCGTGATGATGAAATATGCCCAAGAACGAGACGAATTAGACTGGTTTATGAAAGCACTACAAGGTGGGGCGTTGCAATAAAGTGTTTTGTAATTATTTAATGTAGGTAGGGTTAATGATTTCTAAACTTTACCTTTAAAAGAAAGGAGAGCGAAAATGGGTACAAAGTTAAAAATGGCGATGGCTTCGTGTTTAGTGTTTGGTGTGTCGCAAGTTCAGGCGTCCAACAATATTCCACATCAGGGTAACAATGCTTATGTTTGGGACTCCTATGGTTCAATCGTTCGCGATCAGTTTGGTGGCTGTGTGCGAACGATTGAATGGACGAAAGAAAAAGCGATTGCACAATGCGAAGGTTGGCCTGAACCAGAGGTGAGGGTTGCAACTCCCGCGCCAGTTGCGGCTCCAATTCCGGTTGTGGCGCCAGCGCCGGTTGCAGCGCCAGCGCCAATGCCCGTTGTGGATCCAGCCCCTGCACCGGTTGCCGAGAAGCTAAGTGTTGAAAGACCGGCTGCTTTTATAGGGTTTTTTGCGACGAAAAGTGATGTGTTATCCAACTTAGATCTCATTAAGTTGGATGCTTATATTGAGTATATGAGCGCTTATCCAACAAGACAGCTAGTCGTTATAGGCCATACCGACAACAGGGGTACAGCCGATTACAATCAGGGCTTATCTGAAAAACGTGCGCTTGCGGTTAAAAACTATATGACTGGAAAAGGGATTTCGGCTGAACGTATTACAACAAAAGGTAAGGGGTTTACTCAACCGATTGCAGATAATTCAACAGCTCAGGGCCGAGCAGATAATCGTCGCGTAGAGTTAACGTTGGTAGACAAAAAATAAGATTGATAGTCAAAAGCTATCAACTTTATTTGAATATTTAATTTTACTAATGATATAAAAATCACTACACTAACCATCAAGCGAGTTAATCAGGTTTTAATGAAAGCCTAGATCGATTTTTATATCAAATTTTACTCTTGTTTAATTTAACCAATGGAGATTACAGATGGCATTACCAAACAAAGAAGGTCAAGCAGTTCCTCAGGTCACTTTCCCAACCCGTCAGAACGGTGAATGGGTTAATGTAACTACCGATGATCTTTTCAAAGGCAAAACGGTCGTTGTGTTTGCACTTCCAGGCGCGTTCACCCCAACCTGTTCTTCAACCCACCTTCCACGTTACAATGAATTAGCACCGGTTTTCTTTGAAAACGGCGTAGACAGCATTGTTTGCTTGTCTGTTAACGATACCTTCGTCATGAACGAATGGGCAAAAGATCAAGAAGCCAACAACGTGATTCTACTGCCTGATGGCAATGGCGAGTTCTCTGAAGGCATGGGGATGTTGGTTGACAAAAACAACCTAGGTTTTGGTAAGCGTTCATGGCGTTATTCCATGCTGGTTAAAGACGGCGTTGTGGCAAAAATGTTCATCGAGCCAGAAGTAGAAGGTGACCCCTTTGAAGTGTCAGATGCCGACACCATGTTGAACTACATCAATGCCAATGCGAAAAAGCCACCGGTTGCGACCATCTTCACAAAAGTAGGTTGCCCATTCTGCGCGAAAGCGAAAGCCGCGCTAGAAGATGCAGGCATCAAGTACGAAGAAATCAAGATCAGCAACAGCGGTTTGACTTCACGTACATTGCGTGCGGTAGCGAATCGTGATACCGTGCCACAAGTGTTCATCGAAGGTAAACACATTGGTGGTTCTGACGACCTAGAAGCCTATTTAAAAGGCTAATCTTAAGCGTTAAGACTGTTAAATTGTGTTAAAAAAGGAGTCGTAAGGCTCCTTTTTTATAAGGCTTGTTGGGTTTGACAACCCATTTGTAAAAAAAACAAAAGACAAACCCAACAGGCTTTCAAATAAAAGGAAATACCCCATGAAATACGATTATGATTTAATAGCTATCGGTGCGGGCAGCGGTGGTTTATCGGTGGTGGAACGTGCAGCCGAATACGGCTACAAATGTGCCGTGGTTGAAGCAAAAAAAATAGGCGGCACCTGTGTCAACATCGGCTGTGTGCCGAAAAAAGTCATGTGGTTTGGCGCCCATATCGCCGAAGCCCTGCGCGATGCACCAGACTTTGGCTTTGACCTCGATGTAAAAGGTTTTTCATGGAGCAAACTAGTCAAACAGCGTGAACAGTATATAAAAAACATCAACACCTGGTACTCAGGCTATATGAAAGACAAGGGCGTTGCCCTACTAGAGGGCTGGGGTAGCTTTGTCGACGCACATACGGTTGAAGTCGATGGCAAGCACTACACCGCCGAAACCATCGTCATCGCACCGGGCGGCACGCCACTGATTCCACAAGAAACCGAAGGCGGCGAACTCGGCATTACCTCAGATGGCTTCTTTGCCCTAACCGAACAACCAAAAAAAGTAGCCGTGATCGGCAGCGGCTATATCGCGGTTGAGTTGGCAGGTGTGTTTCAAGCCTTGGGCACGGAGGTTAGTTTACTGAGCCGAAAGGATTTGGTATTGCGCGGCTTTGATGACATGATCCGCGAAAACCTAACCAATGCGATGATTACAAGCGGTATTCACAAAGAATACCACTTCAGAGTAGCGCGCCTATTTAAAGCCGAAGACGGCACGCTTACCGTTGAAAGCGAAGATGGTCAGCATTTAGAAGGCTTTGATCAAGTAGTTTGGGCCGTAGGGCGCACCAGCTTAATAGAGCCGCTAAAACTAGAAAATGTTGGCATTACCCCGAATGGGCATGGTTATATTGAAGTCGATGACGAGCATCGAACCAACGTACCGAATGTGTTTGCCATCGGCGATGTTACAGGACAGCCTCAGCTTACACCCGTGGCCATCCGCGCAGGTCGTTTCCTTGCAGAGCGCCTATACAATAATAAACCCCATTTAAAGTTAGATTTACATGCTGTACCCACCGTCATTTTCTCGCATCCTCCCGTCGGCACAGTGGGTTTAGCCGAACATGATGCGCGCAAAAAATACGGACATGATAACGTGAAGGTTTATACTTCCGTGTTTACCCCAATGCGCTATGCCTTCACCGAACACCAAATCAAAACCGCGTTGAAGCTAGTGGTGACGGGTGAAGACGAACGTGTTGTCGGTATTCACATAGTCGGTGATGGCGCAGACGAAATGCTACAAGGCTTCGCAGTCGCGGTGCAAATGAACGCCACCAAAGCCGACCTAGACGCCACCATAGCCATTCACCCATCTTCATCCGAAGAACTGGTCACCATGCGCTAAATCGTCCATCACTAAACAGGTTGGCTCCTAGTTTAAGGTAGAGCGCATAAAAGGCTGGCAGGTCTGTACGTCATCCTGCGCGAAGTATCTCGTTCCCACGCTCCCGCGTGGGAATGCAGACTGATAGTGTGTAAAATACATATCTCGTTCCCACGCTCCCGCGTGGGAATGCAGACCGATAGTCATTAAACTACAGGTGTTTTTTAGGCTATTCGATTGCACCCCCCGCATCACGGCGCTCCTCGCCATGATGCATTATCTCGTTCCCACGCTCCCGTGTGGGAATGCAGACCGACAGTGAGTAAAATACATGTGTTTTAGGCTATAAGCATTAGTTATTTGAGGGTAGCTCTTAATTAAACGAGGCTGTGTTGATTTAGCGGAGCATTGGCGATATTCCAGTGCACGGAATTATGCGGGGCAACCGAGTTTGCTCGATGTTGTACGCGCCTGGTAGGTTGGTACTCGTTCCCACGCAGGAGCGTGGGAACGAGTAAATCTGTCGGTGGTATTGGTGGATGGGAAAAAGCTGGCCGAGTTAATGATTGAGCATAATGTCGGTGTGAGCGTGAAAGAGACTTATCAAGTTAAAACCTTGGATTCGGATTATTTTGATGGGTTTTTGGGGTGATGCAGATAGTCTAAAATATCTTATAAGCTATATAGTCTTTAGGTTATAATGAGGTTTATATGTGGCAGGTAGTGACGGTTGATTATTTTGATGATTGGTTTTTATCGCTAAGCTTAGCAGAACAGCAAAGCATTTTGACTGGCATTTTTAAATTGCAAGCGATTGGGCCTTTATTAGGTCGTCCTGATGTGGATACGCTTTCAGGGTTGCAAACGGTTAAAAATTTAAAAGAATTGCGGGTTCAGCATAAAGGTAAACCTTATCGTGTGTTGTTTGCTTTTGACCCTAAGCGTCAAGCGGTTATGTTGTGTGGCGGAGATAAAACCGATGATAAACGTTTTTACGACAGGATGATTCCGATTGCCGAGCGTGAATTTATCGCACATCTTGAAAAACTGGATTAGGAGAAAATCATGGCAAAACCTTTAGCTGATTTATTGCAAAAAATCGATCCGGCAATTGTTGAAGCCGCGCAAAAACAAGCGGAAGAAGATGTTTTGGCGTGGCGTTTGGCCTATTTGCGCGAACAGTTAGCATTATCGCAAGTTGAAATGGCGGAGCGTTTAGGTATTTCTCAGCCTTCAGTAGCGAATTTAGAAAAGCGCGGGCATGAAGTGAAGCTTTCTTCGCTGAAACGCTATGTTGAGGCACTGGGCGGCAAATTGTCTTTAGATGTGCAACTGCCTGATGGGCGGCATATCGGCATTCATGTGTGAGGTGGGTGTAGGTACTTCAAGTCTATAGGGTTCTTAAAAGCGAAAAGCCCCGATGAACCCACCGAGGCTATAACGCCGACTGTACTGGTTCAAAAGATTGCTTCACTCCGTTCGCAGTGACTTGGACTGGTTGGTATGCATGCCCACGCAGGAGCGTGGGAACGAGTAAAAATCACTGTCATTGCGTGGAGCAAAGCCACTCGGCAATCTCTTGCCGATTGTGCATGCCCTTGAGAGATTGCCGCGGCCTTCGGTCTCGTATGACGTGTGATTTTTTGACTTTGCAATGATACAAGTTGGTTTTGCTCGTGGTGTCACTCATTCCTTAACTTGGTAGTGACGCTGTCCAAGCCTGGTCGGGTAGAGGCTGGTTTATTGATAATAAACCAGCCATGCGTCGTAAATTTTGTGGTTTAATAAAAAGCAACGAAACCTTCCCAGGAGCTTTTTATGGCCGAATGGCTGGTGAGTACCGATTTAGATGGCACACTGTTAAATCATCATAGTTATGCGTTTGAGGCTGTATTGCCCGTTGTGGCACGGCTTAAAGAGGCGGGTGTGCCGCTGCTTCTCAATTCAAGTAAAACCCTCGCAGAATTGCGCGCTTGGCGCGAGACATTTCATCTTAGTGATCCTATTATTGCTGAAAACGGCGGCATTGTTGCGCAGTCGACGCAGTCCGTTCGTTATCTTGGCACTGCTCGAACGCACATTTTGTCGCTGATTCATGCATGGCGGGCGCAGAAGGGTTGGCTGTTTGAAGGCTTTGCGGATTGGACGCTTGAGCAGGTAATAGAGCAAACCGGTTTGGACCCTCAAGCCGCGCAAGCATCAATGCAGCGTGATGTGACCGAGCCGATTATTTGGCTGGGTTCACCACCAGGCCTGGTTGAGTTTCAGGCGTTTTTAGCTCAAAACCAATTGCAACTGCAAAAAGGCGGGCGCTTTTATCATGTGATGGCGCCGCATGATAAAGCCAGCGCACTTAAACAGCTTCAGCCCGATTACCCGAATAGAAAAATTCTTGCGTTAGGCGATGGTGGTAACGACCGTGCGATGTTGGCGATGGCCGATATTGCGGTGGTGATGCCCAATGCACAGGGTGATTATCTTCAACTCGAACCTCAAAACAACCCGCAGATTATTTATCACGCACCACAGCAGGCACCCGTAGGCTGGGCGCAGGCGGTTAGCCATTTCATTTTTCAGGAGGCTTTATGAGCGATTTTTTTCAAAACGGTACAGTAACCACTTTTCATAACCTAACGCGACGACCACTGAATGAGCTGGAGTGGGATTTGGTTAATTTTTCGCGTCAAAAACCCATGGGGTTGATTTTGCCTTCGTTGTTCAGCGAGTTAGAAGGCGAGGCGTTAACAGGTATTTTAAATGAACTGGAAAAGGTGCCTTATTTATCCGAAATTGTAATAGGGTTAGATCGTGCCGATAAAGCGCAATTTGATTATGCTAAAAAGTTTTTTTCACGTTTGCCTCAACCGCATAAAATCCTCTGGAACGATGGCCCTCGGATGCAGGAAGTAATGCGCCCATTGCTAGAGCGGGGTTTAGCGC
This sequence comes from Thiomicrospira microaerophila, assembly GCF_000934765.1. Classification (GTDB taxonomy): domain Bacteria; phylum Pseudomonadota; class Gammaproteobacteria; order Thiomicrospirales; family Thiomicrospiraceae; genus Thiomicrospira; species Thiomicrospira microaerophila. The sequence goes on from NZ_JYNN01000023.1 coordinate 32,095, forward strand.
CGACCGAGCCGGGTAAAGGTAAAAATGTATGGGGGTGTTTTGGGTATGTGCTGGCGTCTAAGCAAGCGCAGGTAGTGGCGTTGCATGATTGCGATATTTTAACCTACGAGCGACAAATGTTGGCGCGTTTGTTGTATCCGGTCGCCCATCCCACCTTTAATTTTGCGTTTTCCAAGGGCTATTATGCCAGGTACGCGGAGGGCAAAATGAACGGCCGTGTGGCACGGCTATTGGTCACGCCCTTGTTACGCGCTTTAGAAACGGTGTGTGGCAATGACGAGTTGCTGAGTTATTTAGATTCATTTCGCTATCCATTGGCGGGGGAGTTTGCGCTGGATGTGAATGCCCTGCAAGACGTGCGTATTCCAGGTGATTGGGGTTTGGAAATTGGTATTCTGGCCGAAATTCGCCGCAATTTTTCAACCCGTCGGGTGTGTCAGGTGGAGGTGGCTGACCGTTATGACCATAAGCACCAAACGGTGTCATTTGACGATGCCAATGCGGGCTTATCCCGCATGAGTCAAGACATCGCCAAATCCCTCTTCCGTAAACTGGCGACCCGTGGTCATCAGTTTTCACGCGCCACCTTGCGCAGTGTGCGCGCCGTTTATTACCGCACCGCACTGGATCAGCTTGAGTCCTATGCGTTTGATGCTGAAATGAATGGCTTAACCCTTGATCGTCATCAAGAGGAGCGGGTGGTGGAGTTATTTGCCGATAATATTTCGCTGGCGGGTGATGCGTTTATCAATATGGATGATGAGCGCCCGTTTGTGCCGAACTGGAACCGCATTGCCAGTGCGTTTCCTGATATTTTCGAGGAGCTCAAGCAGGCGGTTGAACTCGATAATGCCTAACTTTAAAAAGATTCCGGCCTTCGCCGGAATGAAAAAAAATAATCCGTCATTGCGAGCGTAGCGCGGCAATCTGTTGAGGGCGTGCGCAGTTTGTAAGAGATTGCCACGGCCTTTGGCCTCGCAATGACGAGTGGTTTTTTAGCTGCGCAATGACGTGTGGTTTTTTTGGCGGCGCGCTGTCCTGACAGGGTGAAAGTGCTTTTTTAAAATTAGATCAGCAGGGGGTAAATAAAATGAGCGAACAAATTTTTGAGAGAATTAAACAGCGCCTGCTGAAACTCTACCCGTTAGAGCAGGCTAAAGACACCTATCAAGAGCTTAATCGATTGATTCAAATTTGCGGCATCGAGCCGCATAAAAATCAAGCCTTGTGGAGTCAAGAGGATGTGGTGTTGATTACCTATGGCGACAGCCTGCAAAACCACGATCAGGGCGAAGTGCCACTTAAAACCCTGCACCATTTTTTTCAAAACCAGGTAAAGGATGCGATTAATACCGTGCATATTTTGCCGTTTTTTCCCTATAGCTCCGATGATGGCTTTTCGGTGATTGATTATGTCAAGGTGGACCCGGATTTAGGTGATTGGTGTGATGTCGCGGCGATTACACAAGACTATCGGCTAATGACCGATTTGGTGATTAATCATATCTCGCGTGAAAGCCTTTGGTTTACCGATTACAAAGCGGATGTCGCGCCGTTCAATCAATTTTTTATCGAAATGGAGCGGGATGCTGATGTGTCTCAAGTCACGCGACCGCGAAACTCGCCCTTGTTAGTGCCGGCCTATACCCATCGGGGGCGCAAATATGTTTGGGCGACCTTTAGTGCCGATCAAATTGATTTGAACTTTGAAAACCCCGCCGTGCTGATCAAAATGATCGAAGTGCTGTTGTTTTATATTAAACAAAAAACCCATATCCTGCGGTTGGATGCAATCGCGTTTTTGTGGAAACAGCTCGGTACTAGCTGTGTGCATTTGCCTCAAACCCATGAAGTGGTCAAGCTGATTCGTGATGTGTTTGAGCTGGTTAGCCCGAATGCGCTGGTGTTAACCGAAACCAATGTGCCGCACCATGAAAACCTATCCTATTTTGGTGAGGGGGACGAAGCGCACATGGTGTATCAATTTAGTCTTGCGCCGCTGGTACTGCACGCGCTCTATCGCTCAAATGGCGAATACCTCACGCGTTGGGCGCAACAACTCCAGCCCCCAGCGCCCGGCTGCAGCTTTTTAAACTTTACCGCTTCGCATGACGGCATAGGTTTGCGCCCGGTAGAAGGCATCTTGCCTGAAGCCGAAATCCAAGAACTGATTGCCGGTATGCATCGTCAAGGCGGCTATGTCTCGATGCGCAGCAAGCCAGATGGCAGCGAATCGCCCTATGAAATTAATATTGCGCTGTTTAGTGCATTCCGCGAGATCTCCGGTTCGCTTGACCCAGACCAATGGCAGGTTGAACGCTTTATTTGTTCGCAAATGATTATGCTGACCCTGCAAGGTATTCCTGCGCTCTATATTCATAGCCTGCTTGCCACCGTCAATGACCAAACCGGTGTCGAGCGCACAGGGCGCACGCGTTCGATTAATCGACGCAAATGGGAAATGAATCAACTTCAACCACTATTGGATGCTGCAAACAGCCCGAATTCACGGGTGCTAACGCGGCTATTGCAAGTGTTAAAAAAGCGCAAAAAACACAAGGCGTTTCATCCCGATACCGCTCAGAAGGTACTCGATTGTGGTGCGGATTTTTTTGTGGTTTGGCGTGGTTTGGATCAACTCGATTTTCCGTTGCTGGCGGTGTTTAACCTAACCAATCAAATTAAAACCCTGGATGGGCATGTTGAACAGGCCAGCGAGATTCATCAAGACTGGGTTGACCTGCTGGAGAAAAAAACCTATTCGCTCAATCAACAGCCACTCAGCCTGCAACCCTACCAAGTGCTATGGCTCATGCCCGCAACCGTCGATAACGTCAGCCCGCTTTGGGCCATGCAAACGGACTAAGTCAGGGTATTTTGAGTCCGACAGGCTCCCAGCCTCGCTAATTGCCCTGTCACCCTGCGCGAAGTCGCAGGGTCTATTGCCGCCAGCGGCTGGATCCAGGGACTTCGCGCAGGATGACGGCTCTGGGTAAAAAAAATGGGGCATTGCGAGGCCGAAGGCCGTGGCAATCTCTGGCAGACTGAGCGCGTCTATTTTTAGATTGTAATACTTTCTCAATACTGTTGTTTTTTTGTGGCTTTAGAATGGCGTCATTCTTTTTAATGATGCATTTTAATGGAGCACAATGATGACCTCACGTTCAAAACTTAATATTGCCATTTTATCTTTAATAGCTAGCGGGGCGGTTTCGGCTAATAGTCAATTGCTGCCGATTGAGGTTGAGGCCGATGCGCCTAGTGCTAACAGTCAGTCTACCGAAGTGTTGCTTGAGTCTTCGGGGAATACCGAGTCGGGTGCGATTTTGCGCCAGTTTTCTGGGGTTGAGGCTCAGCGTATGGGTGGGCATGGTTTGGATGTGTTGATTCGCGGTCAAGGTCAATCAGCGGTGACTGTTTTGATTGATGGGGGCAAGATAGAAGGCGGCTGCCCGAATCGGATGGATCCGCCGACCTCTTATTCAGAGATATCCAGCTTTGATAGCATCACCGTCATCAAGGGTGTCCAATCTTTGCAGTATGGTGTTGGCGGCACGGGAGGCACGGTTTTGCTGGAGCGAGAAAAGCCCACGTTTGACGCAGCGAAGGCTTATCAAGGCAAAGTACATGCGGCCACCAATTCGAATGGTTTGACTCAAGATATCGGTACGGATGTAGCGGCGGGCGGGGATCAGGGGTATGTTCGCTTGCAAGCGGCCTATAAGGATGCGCAAAGTTATAAGGACGGCAACGGTGACACGGTGCGCTCAAGCTATCAAACCACTCAGGGACATATTGATTTGGGCTGGACACCTTCGGAGGATCATCATCTTAAACTGTCGCATGAAATAGCGAATACCGCCGATGCCCTATTTCAAGGCGCAGGGATGGACGCACCAAAGTCGGATGGCAGCATGACTCGCTTGCGTTATCAAGGGCAAAACTTTACCGGGCCCGTGAATGCGGTGGATCTGCAGGTTTATCGCTCAGAAGTGGCGCATGTGATGGATAATTTTAGTTTGCGTCCGAGTGGTGCAATGAGGAGTGAAGTGCCCTCTGATGTCACTACGCAAGGCGGAAAATTAAAACTCACGTCTCAATTTAGTGCAACCCAACTTGATTATGGTTTCATGTTACAGGCGGTTGAAAAACAAGCGACACTGTTTAACCGCGTTAATAATCAGTCACAATTTTTAATGTGGCCGAACACCTCCACCGAACAGAACAGCCTGTTTGTGGAGGCGAATACCGCGCTTTCAGCCAGTCAAAATGTGATTTATGGCTTGCGCGTGGACAGTGTGAGCGCCGAAGCGAAAGAGGCGAATAAAGCACCGGATAATAATATGGGCAACCGTGAACCTGTTAACCTTTATGCCGCCGCCTATAGTGGTTACTCAGGAAATACAAAAATCACCGAAACCAACTGGAACGGCCTGGTACGTTATCAACAGCAACTTAACAATACACTCGATTGGTTTGGTGGGTTAAGTCTAACCACGCGCACCGCTGATGAAACCGAGCGTTTTATGGCGCGGGCGGATTGGACGGGTAATCCAGATTTAAAACCCGAAAAACATCTACAACTGGATCTCGGCTTAAACCACACCAGCCAAAACCTAAACTGGTCAGCGAATGCCTATTTTGATCGGGTTTCTGATTATATTTTGCGTGATTTGGCTAAAAACCAAGCAAGTGCGAATGCAAGACCTGTTGGCATGGCTCCAAATACAAATACATCAGGCATTAACAATATCTACGTCAATATCGACGCTCAAATCTATGGCGCCGAATTCGATATGGATTATCGTCTCAACCAGGCCTGGTTATTAAGTGGTCAACTCGCCTACACGCAAGGCAAGAATACAACAGATAATCGCCGCTTGAGTAATATCGCGCCGCTAAACGCTCAGTTTAGCGCGCAGTATGTCCAAAGCAACTGGTACGCCGCCGCGCGCGCCAACCTAGCGACCCAGCAAACCCAAGTGAATAGCGCGTATGGTGAACCTGAAACCGCCGCTTGGCAAACCTTGGATGTCTATGGCGGCTATCAAATTAACAAAACCTTTATGCTGCAAGCGGGCGTGGATAACTTAACGGACAAAGCCTACTTTAACCATGTAAACCGTACCGACCCAACAACCGGCCATGTGTTTAAAGTTATGGAACCTGGCCGCAACATTTGGGCGCGAGTAGAAGCCAAATTCTAAGGAACGTGAAGTGAAAAACAACAGATTAGGAGAAAAGAAGTGTGCATACGTTAGCGTTCAACGTGGGAGCGAGATCTGGTTGTAAGTTGTTGATTTATTATTTACTTAAGATGCGTTTGCCCTGGGCATTCCACCGCGACATAGCTGGCTGCGAGTAACGCAATGCCAAAGGGGGGGGTAAGCCTAGCAGCGTCATATCAACCCAAACCAACTCTTTACCCTAATGGTAGGCCAACCGGAGTAAGTTAAAATCAATGCTATTGACTATAGAAATGAAGATAACTCACCACCAGGCCTGGTTGCCGATGTTCTCAGTGGCAACAATGAAAGACGAAGGTGGTGTAAAACGGATGAGTTGTTTTATTTTTATGCTTGCCTGAGTTAAACTAATAAGAAAAATTGAGATTATTGATATGTCTGAACAAGTGCAATTAGAGCATGAAATTGGTTGGTATAAGGTGGTTTTTGCTGTGCTTGCTGCCATAGATGTATCGTTGCTAGCCTGGTTTGCTAAAAACTATGATTCGCAAAATGCTGTATTGTTGTTCGCTTGTTTTGTGGCTATTTTGTTTGTATCTGCTGGTATTGCGTTGATCAATAACAATGTATTTAAATGCCTGAAAAGGCTGAAGGAATTATGATGGAATATTTAGTTGTAATTGCGCTGTTTGCGTTTATTTTTAGCTTGATGTACGTGGTGTATAAGTCTTACCATCAAGAGTAGCGAATTTAAATATTCGGGTAAAGGCAAGAAATATCGCGTTGCGAGGAGCCTAGCGACGCGGCAATTTCCAGCCTACCGCGTACACCCCGTCATTCCGGCGTAGGCCGGAATCTCACACCGCTGGTACACAGCCTAAAGAAATTTGGCCTGCACCCTTGGGAGATTGCCGCGTCGCTGCGCGCCTCGCAATGACATTTTTTTCTTAACTTAATGGCATTGGATAAATAGGTGAAAAAATGAAACGATTAACAGCGGGTATATTGGGAAGTCTGGTTAGTTTTTCAGTATTGGCGGATGAAATCACTTATCGTGAGCATATTCAGCCCTTATGGCAGTCAAGTTGTGCCGCTTGTCATGGTGCCAATGCGCCTTATTTGGGGGCGTTTGACGAAAACGAAGACAAGTATGTAAAACAAAACCTCGGGCCTCGGATGGATACCTATGCCGATCTATTGATGTTTGTCGCTTGGCCAGATACGGGGGCGCTGATGCGTCGGTTGGATGATGGCCAAAACACACCAGATGGCAAACCAGGCAACATGTATCAATACTTGGGTAGCAATGAAACCCAACGTCAGCAAAATCTTGATTTATTTAAGGCATGGGTGGGCGAAGAGGCTTGGACGCTTAAACGAAAAAAAGACATCACCAAAGAAGAGTTAATGGCGATTAAAGCCGAATATTAATCCGACGTTTAGTGATATTTCACAAATTAAATCAACCAGGCCTGGTTGCCCAGGCTGGTTTTTTAGTGCTATAAATTACAAAATCCGTGCGCGGACGTTTTTGCCTTTTAGTTTCTCGCTGCTTAGGTGTTTAAGCGCGAGTTTGGCAATCGCGCGTTCCACCGCGACATAGCTGCGCATGTCGGTGATTTTGATTTTGCCGATCTGCTCGCCGGTGATCAGCGGATTGGCGGTCAGTGCGCCTAGAATGTCACCGGGGCGTAGTTTTATTTTTTTGCCGCCATCAAGTTGCAAGGTAACCATTTTGGCTTGCAGGGGTGTTTGTTTCAAAATACTTAAATCCGGTAGGGGTTCCGCTTTGATCTCTTGATCGAGATACTCACTCAACACCGCCACCTTATAGCTTTCTTTGTCGCTGATTAAGCTGGCGGCGAGCCCTTTGCTACCGGCGCGTCCGGTACGGCCAATGCGATGAACATGGACTTCAGGGTCGTGGGCTAGGTGAAAGTTAATCACCGCATCGAGCGCATCAATATCCAAACCCCGTGCCGCAACATCGGTGGCGACGAGCACCGCAATGCTTTTATTGGCAAATTGAATCAGGGTTTGATCTCGCTCACGCTGTTCTAAATCACCGTGTAACGCTTCCACATCAAAGCCGACCTTATGCAAAGCATCCGCCACCATTTGGGCATCTTTTTTGGTGTTGCAAAACACCACGCTGGATTCAGGGCGATGCTTAAGTAGCAATAAACGTAACGCAGTAAGGCGTTGTTCAGGCGTGTCAACCTGATAAAAATGCTGGGCGATGCTGGCATGGTCATGTTGCGATTCAACTTGAATGCGCAGGGGTGTTTGCATAATCCGCTCGCTGATTTGTTCAATCTGGCTCGGAAAGGTGGCACTAAATAACAGGGTTTGGCGCGGGCTGGGTACGGTTTCCATAATCGCATCAATCGCTGGCTGAAAGCCCATATCCAGCATCCGATCCGCTTCGTCGAGTACCAACACCTTGAGGTCATCAAGCTTAAGCGTTTGTTTACGCAGGTGTTCTTCAATCCGTCCCGGTGTGCCGACTATCACATGCGCCCCTTGTTGCAATGAGCTGAGTTGTGCGCCCATGTTCATCCCGCCACATAGCGTCATGACTTTAATGTTCGGCAGGCGACGCGCAAGACGGCGAATTTCGTCGGCCACTTGATCGGCCAATTCGCGGGTCGGGCAGAGTACCATCGCTTGAATGTTGAAGTTTTTACTATCCAGCTGATTGAGTAAGCCTAAACCAAATGCCGCGGTTTTGCCCGAGCCGGTTTTACCCTGGGCAATGACGTCTTGGCCCGCCAGAATCGGTGGCAAGCTTTGCGCCTGAATTTCAGTTTGCTGATGATAACCCAAGGTCTCAAGGTTGCTGAGCAGGTCGGGATGAAGGTTTAAGGTGGAAAATGAAAGTAGATTGCTCAAAGGCTTGTCCTGTGTGTAATAAGGTGTCTTGTGGATCAACGGCTATAAAAGTCCATCGAATGGGTTGCGTGTTAATGGGGTCTGAAAGGGGTTTCAAAACATCTTGTCCACGCTGTTTGGTATCTGAAGACTAAAAATACATGCTAACTATATCACAAAAACAAACATTTTTGTTTTAAAACAAAGGTTTATATTTTTTGAAGCGGAGGAGGTAACGGCTAAATAACCGTGGTGTTGGTAACCTGACCTGGTTGGCTATAGGCGCTATCAAAAGCGAGAAAGTTGTTGAATGACATCACTGGGTAGTAAGCTGGCTTCAGATTGCGTTTCTATGCAGCGATCAGCGGCTCGCGCATGAATTTCAACACCGAGTCGTGCGGCATCGAACAGGCTTAACCCCTGTGCAATATAACCAGCAATCAGCCCTGTTAGCACATCGCCCATGCCACCTGTCGCCATGCCAGGGTTGCCCGCTTGGCAAAGCGCAAGCTGTTCACCGTCATAAATCAGCGTTCCTGTGCCTTTTAACACAATCACGCCACCATAGCGCTTGTGTAGGGCGTGAATGGCCGCCATACGGTCTTGCTGGATAGCTTGTGTCGATTTCTCTAACAGGCGTGCGGCTTCGGCAGGGTGGGGGGTTAAAACCCAGCGCTCATAATGAAATGGGTCGAGCGCCAAACAGTTAAGCGCATCCGCATCCAGCACCATCGGTTGATCGAGTTTGCAGGTTGCTTCATACAGTTGCCATGCCCAGTTATCCTGTCCCAGCCCTGGACCGATTCCAATAGCCGTCGCACGGGATGCGAGCTGCGCAAAGTCTTTAGTGGGGTAGCACATCAATTCGGGTTGCATTTGGGTCAATGCAACAAGGTGTTCTTCGCGGCTAATGATTTTAACCAGGCCAGTGCCAGCGCGCAAGCAAGCGCGCCCTGCCAGGGCAATCGCACCCAGCATGTGTTTATTGCCACCGATGAGTAGGGCTTGACCATAGCTGCCTTTGTGGGTGTTTTTGATGCGTTTTAGTGAGGGTAGCGCAGTGGCTTGCCAGCAGGTCGCCGTCGGCGGTATCGCTGTCAGGCGTTCGGTAGATAAATCTAGCGTATTGAGTAATACCTTGCCGCTAAAGTCCGGGCCATAATTTTGAAATAACCCGATTTTGTGCACGATAAAACTGGTGGTGATGTCGGCTTTTACAGCGCTGCCCAGAATATGGCCGCTATTGGCATCCAGGCCCGAAGGGATGTCAAGTGCAAGTACAGGTTTCGCTGCGTGGTTGATGGCATTAATCGCCTCACTAAACGGTGATTCAATCGGGCGGTTTAAGCCGATACCGAATAAACCATCTACAATCAGGTCGGCTTGTGAGAGGCCTTCTTGTGTGAGTGTTTGGGGGAAAAGACCGACAGCGCCAGCCTCTAATCGCGCTTTAGCCGCGTCACCCAGCAAAGGCATTGGCCCCACTTGATAAAGGTGGGGGGCTAATCCAGCCTGTTGCGCGAGTTTGGCTAGCGCATAGCCGTCACCACCGTTATGGCCAGTGCCGCAAATAATTGCCATCTGTTTGGCTTTTGGCCAGTAAGTTTGTATCACGTCCAGGGCAAAAGCCGCGGCTTGGTGTATTAATTCAAGGCCGCTTAGCTTGTCTTGTTCGATAGCCTGTTGATCAATCAGTTGAGCCTGCTGGCGCGTATAGAGTTTGAGCATTGGTGCGCTAGTTCCATAAAACTAAAAGTTTATTGTAAAACAACCAGGCCTGGTTGGCTAACGTATGCACACTTCTTTTCTCGTTCCCACGCTGTGCGTGGGAATGCCAGCCCATTCGAGACAGTAACGAGTAAATTAAACTGATTGTGTAACTTTTTAGTACTGTAAAATACCAGAAATTCTATTGTGCACACCAGCAACAGCGCTCCCACGCACAGCGTGGGAGCGAGTTATAAGTTTGTGAAATATGCGGGCTATGCCTGGTTGTGGAGGTGGATTTAGACATAAAAAAACCAGCACAAGGCTGGTCTTTTAAACAGGCATAAACCGAAATAATAAATTATTTGATTTTGGCTTCTTTGAACATCACGTGTTTACGAACCACTGGATCGTATTTTTTGATTTCAAACTTGCCGGCCATGGTGCGTTTGTTTTTATCAGTGGTATAGAAATAACCTGTACCTGCTGATGAGACTAACTTAATTTTATCGCGCATAATCGTCTCCTAATTAAACCTTCTCACCACGTGCACGCATCTCTGCTAGCACAACTTCAATTCCGTTCTTGTCGATGGTACGCATACCAGCTGGTGTAAGACGTATTTTTACAAAACGGCTTTCGGATTCAATCCAAAAACGGTGTGTTTGTAAATTTGGCAAAAAACGGCGACGTGTTTTACGGTGAGAGTGGGAAACATTGTTACCGACAGCAGGGCGTTTTCCTGTGACTTGGCAAACTTTAGACATCTCTCAATCCCCTATTCAATCATTAAAGATGGAAAACTTAAGAACCGGCTTACAAAAGCCCGTTCAAGAATTCTAATTACGGTAAACATTCATTTACCCAAAAACAAGAAGACGGAATTATCCATAAATAAGCCGGTTATTGCAAGTCTTATTTTTTAAATTTGCCCAGCTTGTGCCATTGAGTGCCAACGACCGTGGTCGCCAAGGATGATGTGATCGAGTAATCGCACCTCAACAAGGCTTAAAGCTTGCTTGATGATATCCGTGATTTGATGATCAGATTGACTGGGGTTGGGTAGGCCTGAAGGGTGGTTGTGGCTGATAATCATCGCGGCGGCATTGTGTTTGAGTGCAAGTTTCACGATTTCTCGCGGATGCACACTTGCTTGGTTGACGGTGCCGTAAAATAAAATTTCAAAATGTATCATTCGGTGCTGTTGATCCAGTAGGATACAGGCAAACTGTTCACGCTCACTGTGTCCAATGTGCTGTGAAAAATAGCGCGCAGAGAGCTCGGGTGCGTTAAATAACTCGCCTTTTTTAAGGCCAGTTTCAAAGTGGCGGCGAGCCATTTCGAGCACCGCGTTCATTTGAGCAAATTTGGCGAGTCCTAAGCCTTTTGCTTGGCAAAAATCTTCTTGAGTGGCGCTGAGTAAACTATGCAGGTCGCCGAAATGATCGAGCAGATCTTGTGCGAGTTCCACCGCACTTTTGCCCTTAACACCGACACGTAAGAAGATAGCTAGTAACTCCGCATCGGTTAAACTTTGTGCACCAAAACTCATTAGTTTTTCACGGGGGCGGTCATGTTGATGCCAGTCGCGAATTGACATGTTAACGTGCCCTGGCTTGTGCTGCTTGCGCTTTTTTGAGACGCTGCTGTTTAATCAGTAGAGCGGTTTTAACTACTTTGGCAAAAACAGAGTATTTGTTTTCAACCGTTTTATAGAGCGTAACAGGATTGCCATGTGGCTGTTGAAATGCGTCTTGCGCGATCTCCAGCCACTTGTCTAACTCTTGGTTAGTAAAGTAGTTATTGATCTCAAAATAAGACAGCTTGGTAAGAATAACCGCACGGATTATTTTGTCCCACTCTATTTGAGTGATATTGGGGTATTTTTTGGTGTAAAAACCGCTTACCCCTTGAGCTTGGTAGTTTAAGAACTTTTTCAAGGTGTCGTGTGTTAGCATATCTTCTGCTGCACTACGGGCCGATAGGCTCAAATTATCAAGAAACTGAGATTCAACCTGGTGATTCGTACCTGGCATGACTAATAATCCTGCATGTGAGATGGCATATCAAAAACACTCCTGTAGTTCATGCTTTTGAATTTGCGCTAATAAAAAGGTTTGATCACTGCCGTTGGGAAAGTCAAAGTTCATCGCTACGCGCTCATAAAATGTATCGGGCTGGCTTTGAATGTTAACCACAATGCCATCAAACTTGAGTAGTCGGTCTGCGTCTTTAAAGTAAATAAGTACATCAAGGCGTTCGTTAAGTTTCAGGCCTTTTTTTAAATTTACCGCTAAACCGCTAGCGCTGACATTGGAAACCTCGAGTCGCCATTGGTCTGGATGTTGGCGTTGGCTGTGGTCGTCATAAAGTTGGCGAAAAATATCGGTGTAAAGCGTAAGGAGATGACTGGTTTGGACGATCGCTTGCATTAAAGGAATTTTATCATACTTGGGGTCCGATACTTTTTCACAAAATTCATCCAGCTTGAAGCCAACCGGTATGGGGTTGGGTGCAAAAAAGGTATCAGGTGTGGAGTGGGATAAAACCTCATCAAGCCGTTGTAAAAAATACAGGTACTTTTGTTCAATGAGTCGCAAATAACTATATGTTTTGGGTGAGCTTTTTAAGCGATTCAGGTTAATAATGCCTTCTAAATGGCTGTTGATTTTAAATATTTTGGCAGGATCTTTTTTGGGGTTATAACCCTTAGATAACTCAATCAAACAAGCTTCGTAAAACTCAAAATGTTCGAGGATTTCACCAAAAATGGCCATCACTTTTTCTTTGCTGTCTTGTATTTTATTTAACGCACTATTGACCAGGTTGCGCTGATAGTTAATTTGGTTTTGCACACTGGCTGGCATGTAGTTAGCCCCAGTGGCTAAAATATCACGGTCGTTAATAGGCGAGCTTGGTGTGACATAGGTCCGAAGCGGCATATTGATTCTGAAAAAACGACGCACATTTCTAGGTGAGTTTTGCATAGTTGAACTCTGTTATTTCCTTTGCACCTTATAAAGCGCAACTTCACCCATTAAATTGGGCATTAGGCGGATGCCTAAATTACTCTGGTGTTGATTATTAACGACCGTTCTAGCGACAACTTCAATATTTTTTTCTTCACACAGATCTTCAAAATCGTTAAACGTGCACAAATGAATGTTTGGTGTGTCATACCAATGATACGGTAGCGTATCCGTTTCTGGCATGCGTCCCTTTAACAAAAGTTGCGCGCGCATTTTCCAATGGGCAAAATTAGGGAAAGTGATAATGATCTGTTTGCCAATGGTCAGCATATGGTCAAGTAAAATATCAGGACGACGCACAACTTGCAGTGCTTGGGTCATGATGACATAATCGAAGCTTTCCGGATCAAAATAATGGATCAGGTCTTCACTGTCAAGATTACTTTGAATAACATTGATGCCATTAAGCATTGCTTGGATGTTTTTTTGCGGATCAATTTCCATGCCATAACCCCGGATGGAGCGGGTTTGTTTGAGGTGATTGAGTAATGTACCATCACCGCATCCCAAGTCAAGTACATGGCTATTAGGCTCAATCCAGTCGGCAATCAGTTTGAATTCAGGGGTTATTGGGTTCATCGTCCAGTCTCCGCCGTAACGCGCTGCATATAGGCGCGGAAAATACCTTCGTAGTGCGTGTTGGGCAGTAAAAAGGCATCATGCCCGTGTTCCGATTCAACTTCGGCGTAGCTCACATCTAAATCATTGTCGAGCAGTGCGCGTACGATTTCGTGTGAGCGTGCGGGTGAAAAGCGCCAATCTGAGGTAAAGGACACGACAAGAAATTTCGCTTGAGTTTGACTAAAAGCTTGGCTTAAGTCGTTATCAAATTCGGCCGCTGGATCAAAATAATCTAGCGCTTTGGTCATTAGTAGGTAGGTGTTGGCATCAAAGTTTTGCTTGGTGGCAAATTTTTCGCCTTGATAACGCAAATAGCTCTCCACTTGGAATTCGACATCAAAGCTATACTTTAGACTTTCTGTGCGTAACTCACGGCCAAATTTTGCGCCCATCATGTCATCCGATAGATAGGTTAAATGACCGAGCATTCTGGCCAGGGCTAAGCCGCCTTTCGGTGTGGTGCCGGCCTCGATAAAGCGCCCCTCATGGAATTCCGGGTCCGTCATAATGGCGCGGCGTGCCACTTCGTTAAACGCGATGTTCTGTGCGCTGAGTTTAGGCGCAGCGGCAATGACTAGAGCGTGACGTAGCTTATCAGGGTAATCAATCGCCCATTGCATCACTTGCATGCCCCCCATGGAGCCGCCGACAATCGCCGCCCATTGCTCGATACCTAGGTGCGCGCGAAGCAGGTTTTGGCTATTGACCCAATCACGACAGGTGACAATAGGAAAATCCGAACCATAGACACGTCCTGTTTCTGGATTGAGCGTTGTCGGGCCGGTAGAGCCTCGGCAGCTGCCCAAATTGTTTGAGCAGACCACAAAGAGCTTGTTGGTATCAATCGGTTTGTTCGGACCAATATAGTCATTCCACCAGCCAGGTTTGTCGCTGCCCTCATGGTAGCCCGCCACGTGGTGATCACCACTCAGCGCGTGACAAATTAATACCGCATTACTGGCATCGGCATTCAATTGGCCATAGGTTTCGTACATTAGGTCAAATTTTGGCAATACTGCACCACTAACCAGTTTCAAGGGCTGGTCAACGGCAAAGGTTTGGGGGGTTACAATTCCAATAGAGTCTGTCATAGTTTTTGTATTCTACACCATTGTTTGCGCAAACTGCGCAATTGAGCCAACGATTAGGATTTGAGCTAGCTTAATCACCAATATCGCCACAATGGGTGATAAATCAAAGCCACCCATGGGCGGAATCATACGCTGAAACGGCGCTAAAATAGGCGCGGTAAGCTGGCGGAAAATATCTAGGTTTGGGTTATGGTTTTGCACTAACCAGCTAAGAATGATTTGGATGATAATCAACCAGAATACCATGTCGAGCAGTACATTGAGTATTTCTGTTAGAGCGCTGAGTAAAATAAGTGCGATACCAAAATCACGATTCGTTAACCAGCCGATTAATATCACAAACAGCACCTGCACACTAAACGCCGCGGCCAGTGCCGCCCAATCCCATCGCCCTTTAGAAGGTAATACCAGCGCAAAAGGTTTGCAAACTGGGTTAGTGACTTTGGCAATGAACATCACAATTTGATTGCGCCAATCCGTATGGGTGGCGCGAATCAAAAAACGCAAAACTAATACAAAGATAACCAGGCCTGCGATAAACTGCAGTAAAAATAATCCCGCTTGATCCACTGGACTTCCCATTTTATTCTCCTAATTCTTGTGCGAGTTGTTGTGCGCGTTGGTGGGCGGCTTGCATCGCGTTGTCAACGACACTGGCTAACCCGGCCTGTTCAAAACTTTGAATTGCACGTTCAGTCGTGCCATTCGGTGAGGTGACCATTCGGCGTAATTCATTACAGCTTTCATGGCTTTCTAGCGCCATTTTTGCCGCACCAAAGGCGGTCTGCATCGTCAAGAGTTCGGCGGTTTTGGCATCTAGCCCTAGTTTTTCACCGGCGGCTTGCATTGCCTCCATAAACAAAAAGAAATAGGCGGGGCCGCTGCCTGATAAGGCCGTGACCGCATCCAGTTTGTCTTCATTATCCACCCAAATGGTCAGGCCTGCGGCGCGTAGAATATTTTCCGCATCGTCTTTTTGCTGTTGGCTGACATGGTGGTTGGCAAAGAGTCCGGTTGCGCCAGTTTGAATCAATGCTGGGGTGTTGGGCATGGTGCGCACAATCGACTGATGGCCACCTAACCAATGATCAATGGATTGGGTTTTAATTCCAGCGGCAACAGAAATGATTAGTTTTGAGCTGGTTTTGAGTGGTTCGGCCATTGTCTGGCATAAGGCTTTGAGTTGCTGAGGCTTGACCGCTAATACAATAATATCCGCCTTGTCGATAGCCGTGAGGTTGTCCTCAAAACCTTCAATACCATAATTTTGCTTTAAAGCGGCTAAGGCTTGGCTGCTAGGGTCAGACGCCCATATCTGATTTTTGGGATAACCACTTTGAATCAATCCACCGATTAAGCTGCGACTCATATTCCCCGCGCCGATAAAACAAATGTTGGCTTGCATGCTTGGCTCCTTAAATCCTGTTGAATTGTCGTATTATGCCAAATCTTGCAAACTGATTGGCTAAGGTTTAACAAATATGTTGAATTTTTATTGTATTTAACCTGCAGGCTAAAGTAATAGGGCCTGCTGTCGTTACTTTAAGTAACAAAATAAATATATTCGACAGCACAAGGTTGACCAGAAAGAGGGAGCGCGTTATGTCTCAAATTACGCCTTTACAAACCCTGCCAAAATGGTTGGGTACAACAGATAAACAGTCAGATAAAAATGAGAACCAAGGCTTGGCCGGTCTTGTAAAAGCCAAGCATGAAGCCGATCAGCTTAGTCATGCGGCTAAACCTAGCTCAGCACAAATTTCTAATGCCTCGATGCAGCGCTATCAAGCCGCCTATCAGTATTCGCAAACCATGAGCCTTCAAATTGAAACGCGAGAAGGTGATAAGGTTACACTCGATTTTCGTCAGCTCTATGCTCAATATCAAGAAATGAATCATCAGAAAATGACGGAGGAAGGTCCCAAAGGTGTGCGTCAATTTGAAAGCCGTGAAATGCTTGAAATGACGGCCTTTGAGGAGCGGTTTGCGTTTTCGGTTGAAGGCGATTTAAATGAAGATGAGCTGCGTGCGATTTACGAGGTATTCGAGCAGGTCGATGAGCTAGCGAAGAACTTTTACAATGGCGACATTGAAAAAGCGTTTGAGCAAGCGGTGGATTTGAAGATTGACTTTGGTCAGCTCAAATCGATGACTTTAGATTTAACTCGCTCAGAAACCCGTGCTGTGTCCTATCAACAGGGCGCATTGGCGCAATACCGTGATGTCCAAAATCAAGCTGAAAGTGCCGAGAAATACGGCGTTGAAATGGGTGATTTGCCACCTTATCTCCAAGCTTGGCAATCGGCGATTGAAAAGTTGGATGAACAGTTTGCTAACGCACAAGCGATGTTTGATCAGATGATGTCTGCAAGCTTGGCGCAGCGTTTCCCAGAGCAAGACTCACGTGAAGGCTGGTTTGAGCGAGTACAGAAATTCCACCAAGAACTAGTGGCGGCCTTTGCTGAAAAATCAGCAGAGCAAGAAGCACAGGAAGATGTGAGTGAAAATCTGGTCACTGCTGAAAAAAATTAACCCGATAAAATGGTTGTTTATTGGGCTGGTACGATTTTATCAATTGTTTATTAGCCCAATACTTGGGCCAAGATGTCGGTTTTATCCAACCTGTTCTCATTACACCATCGAAGCGCTTAAGGTGCATGGGGTGTTATATGGTTCATGGTTGGCGATTAAACGCATAGCTAAATGTCACCCAGCGAATGATGGGGGCGTTGACCCTGTGCCAGAGTGTGGATGTGGTTGGTTAGGGCATCGCTGCGATGACCAATCTGAAAAAAAAGATCCAACGTTGCTTGTTGAGGACGTTGAGAATAATAAAAGCAGCGAAAAAAAGGAGAGTTAACATGGCTATTTCTGATGGCGTCACTGCGGCCGGCGCAGTCTCTGCGGCGCTCGCGCAAAAAGAGATCTATGACAAAGGTGAAGTACAAGTGGGGATGCTAAAGAAAGCGATGGATGTGCAATCAGACGCGGCATTGATGTTGTTGGAAGGGATTGCACCTGTTCCAGCGAAGCATTTGCCAAGTCATTTGGGCCAAAACGTGAACACCACCGCTTAGCCTGAATGTCTTTATGTTGCATGCAAAAAAGCCACCTTCGCGGTGGCTTTTTTGTTTGTGCCGAGTTAGTTGACTAAGCCCATTTAACCTCGTTCCCACGCCGTGCGTCACGGCCATTAAGTTAAAAAATGCCGAGCATTGCGTGGAGCGCAACGATGCGGCAATCTCCAGCCAACCGCGCACACCCTGTCATTCCGGCGAAGGCCGGAATCTCCAGCCGACAGTGCAAAACCTCAAAAGATCCTGAAACAAGTTCAGGATGACGGCCTCGGTGTCATTCCGGCGAAAGCCGGAATCTCCAGTACCAGTAAAAAATCCATTTAAAAGCCCATCCGAGCAGGCTATAATTTTCAACAAGTTAAACCAACAC
>NZ_JYNN01000024.1 GCF_000934765.1 Thiomicrospira microaerophila
ATCACCAAAAAATCTATTTTTCGATGCTTTCTTGAAGATGTTTTTACAACAGGTAGTGTCAAAAATACATTATTGGGACCACATGTAGTGGCTGAATAGTTACAAAATATCTATATCTTTGTAGACTAGTTTAGTCAATCAAACTAAACACAAACGGCCAAACTGTGCCGCTTTGTTTGGCTTGGATAAAATCAACATCTAGCAGGTCAGCAAGAAGTGCGCTGGTTTTTTCGATTTCAATCGGTTGGTCGTTCAGCGACTTTATCCAACGAATCGGTGAACCGCGTTCAAAAGTTTGTTGCAATGCACCACGCGGCATGCCTACCGAATAACCTAATGCCGCACCTTGCTGATATATATTCAATTCCACCAGGCCTGGTGTGTGAACATCTAAACTGGCTTGAGCTTTACTAAAGCGTAACACAATGCCCTGTTGTTCTAGGTAGTCATTAAATGCAATATAGACGAGCGTGTTTTTGGTTAGGCCTTCTCCAATCAAACGATTGATTTGTTTGCGATTGAAAATGACATCGCTTTCGCACTGGTTTAATAATGTCGCAAACTTATCCAGTCGCTCGGAGTGCTCTAGGTCATTCACCAGGCCTGATGGTTGCTGTTTGAAGGTTTCAAGCTGTTTGAGCCAATCCTGCGGGGTTTGCCAATGTTCCGGCAAGGGTTGTTCTGTTTGTTTTAAGACTTGGCCTATTTGGGTGTAGTTTGGCATCACCAGCATTTCCGATTGATAAAACCCAAGGATTTGCTCACCGATGACCATCAGTCCGATTAAATCACCCAACCAGTGTTCCTTGGGTCTTTGTTTACAGCGTTCCGCTCGTGCTAATTCTAACCAGGCCTGGTGCAGTCTGTTTTCAGATGTGAGTGCCATGATTTGATCATCAATCCGACTTTGCGAGAGTTGGCCGTTGGGTTGAATCTGAATGGCGTTAAGGGAAATGTGTTCTTCTAAAATTTTTTTGGTGCCGCGTTCTTGTTGGCTGGGGTAAACCAGTTTTAAAAAGCTGACAGGCTGTTGGATGTGATGGGTTTTACAAAACCTTGACCAATCGAAACTGACCAGTTGCTGTTGCAACACCTCTTGTTTGAGCTGGGCTTCTTTTAAGCAGACTTGCAAAATGGGCTTTCGCGCTTTGTTGGTTTCAGCTTCTTGCCAGGTTGATAAAATAAGGTGTTGAATCGCGTGCTGGGAATGGGCGGATTGATAGGGATCAGCAATCTTGTTATCCGCGTAATAATCCGCTGAATTGACCAGCCGTATATTGAGCGCATTAGGCTGAGTTTGTGCGGCTTGCGTCACCACCAGGCCTGGTTGGGCTGATAAAGTGGTTTGAATGTCATCGAGTGCGGCTTGCGATTGGTCGGCATGAACTTCATCGACCAGCACAATGCGTTTACAACCGAGTAATTTAGCACGTTTTGTTAAGGTCGTTGCTTTATCCAGCTTGCGGCGTTCAATGAGATTTAATTCATCAAACGACAACCTTAGATAAGGATTTAAACGCTTTTCAATGCGCTGATGCAGTTGATGCCAAATGCCCAGTTTACTCTTATTAAAGCCCGACAATTTATTGATAGTTAAAAACGGCAAACCGGCTTTAGTGGTTTGGCCTTTTATCGTGAAGGCTTTGGCGATATATGTAATAGGTTTTTTGGCTTTAATTTCCTCGACAAACACGCGCTTGAAGCTGTTACTGCTTTCAATAGTATATTGCGGTTTCGATTTATCGACCCAACCGGCGGATTGCGCCGAAAAATGCGTGGCTTGCAAAGTCAGCATACCTTGAAAGTTAATCTCCACTTTTAACGCTAGGGCTTTGAATTTGTCTTTACTCACCAGCCAATAAAATTTACCGCCGAGGTTGGATATCGGGGCTTGGTCGCTGGCTCTAGCTGCAACCAGGCTATTGATTAAAATTTGCGCCAACCATTTGCCGAAAATACCAGGCCTGGTGGCGGGGTCAACCTCGCCTTGCGGTTGTTCGATGGCGTTTACGCTTTGGATTTTAACTTTACTGAGGGTGTCGTGCGCTTGCAGTTGGTGTTTAATTTTTTCGACATCCTGTGTAGCATCAAACATTAAAAACAGTAACTTGCCATAACCATAGTGCACCGCTTTAGCGGGCGTGTCTTGCAACGCTTGATCTAACGTTGGCGAACCAAACCAATTGCCTTGATCACGCTCCAGACAAATAAACTTAAAGTCTCGGTTAATTACCGCTAAATCGAATTCAAAGCAGGCCTGGTTAGTTTTTACGCTGGTCATACTCTTCACCCTCTTGATAAGCCTTTGTAATGGTTTGCTTGGCATGTGAGTTCAACTCGCCCTGTACCACCAGGCCTGGTATTTCAATAATATCGGTTCCCATATTGATGGGCTGGGCCGGTTCATCACCATAGACATTAATCACCAGCACTTTGCTTGCGCCAATGCGCTGCATTTTTTCGCGGATCTTAGCGCGATAAGCTGTCGCTTCATCACGGTAATTCAGCCAAAATTTGAAGTCGATATACACGCCTTCTTTTAGTTTAAAGTCAAACAGTTCGTGATAGTCATCCGTTAAGTCGTAAAGCGGATAGCTCAAGCACTGCTCAAACACAAAGCGACCGATTTCTTCGCCTAATGCGCCTTGATAAATATTCTGCCAAAGCACCGGCACCAACCAGTATTTCGATTTGGCGTGCTTTGTTTCCCAGCCTTTTTTCTCAAAATAATCCACCAGGCCTGGTAGTTTCATCATTCGCTCCAGCGCGCGACTCAGATCGCTGGTATCTCGATAATCGCTTTGGTAACGGTCGGATATGTCCACCTCTTTTAGATTGGCATCTTTAGGTTTATACCAGTATTTCGCTTGCGCTTGTGGCAATTGAAGGTGCAAGTCGGAGTGGTATTCATCTGTCCATTCATCAAAACAAGGATGAGCTAAACAATAGGCGCGTAGCGCTCGCCAGGTTTTTATATGATTAGGGCTGGTGATGTTTCCTAACATTCTTGCGATATAGAGTTCCACTTTTTCATTTCGGTTTTCGGCTTGGGTGATGAGTTGCTGATTTGCGCTTGCTTGCACTGATTGCGATGGTTGAAGCGCTAAAATGGCTTTAACTTCCGGCAACAAAGGCGTGGTGGCCGGAAGGTCTGCCTGGTGCAAACTTTTTAGCAGGGTTTCACTTAAACGTATAAAGATACGCGGCGCTTTTTGATTGGTGCGACACAAACGGCCAATGGCTTGAATCAATTTCGCTGCCACCGCATTGTGATGGGCTTGTAATTCTTTTAGACCAATGGGGTTAAAGGCTTTACTGGCGTACAGCACTTGTAAACTGTGTTTTACTAACTCGTCTTTTTGGTCGGTACTAAGTGCGCCGACTTCGTGCAAGTACATGAGTTTAAAAATGCGGTCTAACGCGTTTTTAAGCTGATAACCCTCATCATTTTCTTTTGGATTGGGGATAACCCTGGTCACATTATCGAGGTACAAGCCGTTGAAATCCATCTCGGTGCTCGGGTTAGAATCATTGATGGTGATCACGCTGTTTTTCAGCGTGTCAGGAATCGGAAATTGCAGATTTTGCCCTGCCCCCAACGTGGCATAACTGGATACCACAAACACCCGTTTTCCTTCAGATAACAGCTTTGTCACTTTAGCCAAATCGTCTGCATAGTTTTGGCTTTGCAAAACCTTCAGCACCAGGCCTGGTATTTCTTTATTTTTATCCTTTGCTAAATGGCGAAAAACGCGCTCAACCCAGGCTAAATCAAACGCTGGGTTATCCGGCTTGGGCAAGGCAGTAAATAACGCCAAAAAACCATACATATCTTCAGCTTCAATAAACTGTTGCATGGTGTTAAACAAGTTTAGATAGCGTTGTAGGAAATAATCTGGTTTTTGTGTTTCCAATATAAAAGCGTTTATTTCAGCGATCAATTGCTCAACCATTTCGCTGTCGTCTAACACATCCAACAATTCTTGCTCAAAATCACTCGCATTCTTTAACACCCCTACGTCTAATTTAATGTTGGCATAACCTTGTGTGCGTTGATCAAATTCATCTTGAATGCGCGCGTGTTCGGCATCGTTTAGCCAAATGAACTTATCACCCAGTTGTTGGTGTAAATAATTAAAATAAAAATTTCCCAATGGGTTTTCGAATTCAGCGGTGGCGGAAAGCCCAATCACACGCGCCTTGTCGCATAAATAAGCCAAATAATTTTCCGGCGTATCGGTAAACACATAATGTTTGAGCGCGGAGTAGGTGTCATGGTTTGGGCTATCACTCATCTCAAAAAGACTAAAACCCTGGGCGCAAAAACCGGAAAAATCTTCATCGAGTGGCGGCTTAAAACGGATATTGGTGGCGTATTGTAATCGCGCGTCAAAAAAGGATTGTCTAAAACGATTGCTTTGCTCAATGCCGTATTCGCTCATTACGGTGTTAAGCGCCTGTTCGCGTAGCATTTCGTCTTGATTTTCAGCACGGTCAAGGTTTTTATTTTCGAGATAGTTTTTAGCAACATTGGAAATATTGCGCTTGAGCATTTTGTTAACGCTCTGCACCCCGCCAAGCAGTGCATTTAACTGGTAGTCGGGCACTTCAAGATTTTGATGGTGTTTAATCCAGTTCACACCTTGTTGTTGATCGGTCGTCACGTCCAAGATTTTTTGAGCCACCTGAATCGTGCGATAGTCGCTAAATAAAAACTGACGACTGTGCTCCGACTGCTCGGTTTTTAATTGAAAACCGAGTTCAAAACGCTGATACACCTCCTCCATGCGTGAGGTCAAAAAATCAATCGTATCTTGAATCGATTGCCAGCCTTTCTCGGCCATCTTGTTTTTGCGCTTTGGCGAATCTTTTAAAAAGAAACTGGGATGGCTGTGGGTTTTTAGGTGTTTGTAGCTGGACTTGAGTAAATGAATTGGGTCATAGTGATGATCTAACCCGCGTTCGATAATGACGTTTTGAATATCCTGTTTACAGGCATCAACCTCGTCCATAAACACAACGGTGCCGGCTTTTAATTTTTCCACTAACGGATAAGCCGACTCGACTAAAGTGGAAAACGGCATTAAAAACTTGGTCATCGACATCATCACAATCGGCTTGTCATCGAATAAGGCTTCCGGATAAAGTCGGTAAACCCATTGATTATCCGGCTGGTTGAGGATTTTTTTCTTTTCTGATTTGGTTCTACTTCCCCGAAAAACCTCACGTTTGAGCTCGCGGCGAAACTCCGTTTCAACCTCTCGAAATCGTTTATCCAAATCGTAAAGCTTAGACCAGGCCTGGTTATTGGATGCGTTTGCATGTTGCGGCTTACTCTGATGAAGCAAGTTAGCTACATTTTTAAACCCAGCCGATTTTTTCAACTCGCCCGGCATGGCAGATTTAATGTAATCCAACTGTTTATTAAACGTGTCATTAAAGCTGTCGTAGCGACTAGGTAAACGAAGAAAATATTCATCAAACTGTTCGCCTTTTCCATAGCGTTCAAACGCTTGTTTTAAGGTATCAATTGGCAGGTTTTTCAGTAACGGCGTAACAAAAATAATCTTGATGTCCTGTTCAATCAGGCGTTCGATGTTTCGAGCGATAAAATCGCAGGTCACATAGGTTTTACCAAACCCGGTGGGTGCTGGAATCAACGCCAAGCCTTTTAAGCCCTGCTTTTGTTCTTCACCAAAAATTAATCGCTCAAGAATCCGTTCCATATCGCCTCCTCTAAACTAGATACCGACTACTTTTATATGACTGCCTTGCACGCTGGATATCACATCGATGCGCAGCGGCATTTGTTCTTTTAGTTCCTGCACATGGGAGATAATGCCAATGATGCGTCCGGTGGTTTGTAGATTTTTAAGGGTGTCGATAACCAGCTCGAGTGATTCGGGATCCAAACTGCCAAAGCCTTCATCAATAAAGAGCGTGTCGAGCTTAATGCCACCGGCATAGCTTTGCACCACATCTGATAAGCCAAGGGCTAAAGCTAACGCCGCTAAAAACGATTCACCGCCCGACAAGGTGGATACATGTCGACTTTGACTGGTGTAGCTATCAAACACTTCTAACTCGAGACCAGAGGCTTTAAGCCCTTTGCTGCGCGAGTCTTTTCGAATCAGGTCGTATCGACCCCTAGTCATATTTCTGAGTCGTATCGTGGCTATTTGCAACACGTCATCGAGCAGTACGCCGAGTACAAAACGCTGTAAACTGACCTTGGCATTGTTTTCGCCACTGAGCACTAAACTGAGGGTGCCGATGATTTCAAATTCGGCTTCTAAGGCTTGGTTTTGCACATCACTTTGTTCAAGCTTTTGCAATGCACTTTGCAGCTTGCCATAATCAATACTGACTTGGTTAAAGGCGTCTTCAACGGCTTGATAGGCTTGTTGCTCGGCGAGGCGTTGTGCTTGCATAGCGGGCAAATCCGGTGGCACTGTTGTTTCAAGCTCTGTTTGTAATTGTTGCAGTGCGCCTTCCATTTTTGCGCCCTGCTCTTGATAGGCATCAATTTCATTTAACCAGGCCTGGGCTCGCGATTCATCCACTAAGGCTTCCTGAAATCCCAGCTCATTTTCAAATTCGCTGGCGGTTAATACGGCCTGCCAATGCGTTTGCACTTTTTGGAGTAGTGCGCGTTGTTCTTCAAGCTGGGTTTGGCGTGATGCGAGTGTTTGCTGGCAACGAATCAAGCGGTTTTGAGCCTGCTCTTTTTGTTGTTGTGCGCTTTGATAGGCTTGCTCAAGCTGGGTGACCTGTTGGGTTAAGCGTGAGATTTGATTCAATAGGACATTCAAATCACGATAGTCTGGTAGGATCTGCTGCTCAAGATGCGCCACTTTTTGTTTAGCAAGTTCAAGCTGTGTTTGGGCTTGGTGCCAGGCCTGGTGAACCTGTTCAAGCGCTGTTTGCTCGGATTGGAGTGTGTTCTCAATCTGTTGTAGGTCTTGAGTCAGTTTTGCCAACAGTGCCTGCTGTTCGCGACCGTCCGCTAATTGCGTCTGCAATGCTTTGAAATTCTGCTGCAGTTTTTCACTACTCAATTGACTCAAGTCGCCGTGTTGCTCGATGAGACTATCAAGTTGCTCGGTGGTGCTGTTAAGTTGGCTATGCAACGAAGTGACAACCTCTTGAACCGACAACCAGGCCTGGTGGGCGTTTTGTAGGCTTGTTTTCGCCTGCTCTATGGTCTGTTTATCAACGGGTTCGATATCCGCCTGCCATTGTGCAGGTCGCGGATGGTCATGACTGCCACACACCGGGCAAGCTTGGTTTGGCTGAAGGGTTTGCGCCAAAATGGCCGCCTGACCTAGGTGCCAGTTATATTCGAGTTGGTTGAGCGCGGTTTGCTGTTGGTCTAGCGCACGTTTTGCCTGCTCTAAGCTCGTTTGTTTTTGTGTCAGTTCGTGTTGGCGTTGCTGCTGGGTTTGCTTTAGCTTTAACCAGGCCTGGTGTTGTTCAATGCGCCGCGTGTGTTGATTGATTTGGGTCACTAAACCCGCTTCGTTGAAGGGCATTTTTTCGAGCGTTTGCTTGCGCTCTTGGATGGCCTGACGTTGCTGTTTGCGTTTATCTAGTTGTTGCAATGCACCTTGATACGCTTGGTTTTTGGAGTCAACATGCGTTTGAACGGTTTTTAGCTGTTGTATGGCCTCAGCCAGTTCGTTGAGCTTGGGTTTGAGCCCACCTAGTTGACTAATTTTCTGATTTAGGCCATCTCGCGCTTGGTATGCGTTGTGCGCTTGTGCTAGTGTGTGCTCGGCTTTTTGTTGTCCTGCCTCGGCTTGCGTTAAAGCCGTTTGGTCTTGGATAATTTCACGCTGCAGCTGGCTCACGCCCTGTTGAGTTTGCTGGTAGTGTTGGAAGTCGGGAAGGCATTTTTGCGCTGCCTGGGCTGAACGTAATTGCTGTTTGAGTTGGTCAATCTGCGGTTGCGATTCAAGATGCGACTGTTTTTGCTGGAGCAACCCATCTCGTTGTTCAAAACGGCGCTTTAGTTGCTCTGCCGCCTGATAATCGGCTTCAACCTTTTTAAGTTTCTCGTTGGCATGGTGTTTGTTCTGCTGGTGTGTGGCCAATGCCTGCTTTACCAAATCAAGTCGCTCATGCAAGGCATCACGTTTGTTGCAGTCTACGGTGTGGAGAATGCCTTTTACCTGCTCAAGCTGGGCTTGCTTTTGTCGGGTGACTTGCGCCGCTTGCGCTTTAATATGCTCTTCGAGGCGTTTGTAAATATGGGTTTGAAATAACTGACTTAAAATGGGTTCACGGTCTTTTGATTCCGCCAATAAGAGTTTGCGAAACAAGCCCTGTGGCAACACCATTACTTGGCGAAACTGTTCGGAGTTTAAGCCTATCAACTCGATAATCTTGTCATTAAACTCTTTTATCTTTTTTGACACCAATAAATCTTCAGAACCATCATCATTCACTTGATAGAGAAAGGCTTCTGGCTTTTGGGTGGTTGTGCCCTCGCCGCGTGACTTCTTTCGTTCTTGCTCAGGTCGTCGCTCAATCCGGTAGATGTTGGCACCGAGCTTAAAAATAAACTCTACCTCACTCAATAGCGCTTCATCCGCATATTGGCAGCGCATATCATTGGCCGCTCGATCTTTACCGGTGGTATCACCATAAAGTGCAAACGCCATGGCATCGAGCAAAGTGCTTTTCCCCGAGCCGGTGGTGCCATTGATTAAAAACAGCGGATGTTCACCCAATTGTGTAAAGTCAATCACTTCCGTGTTTGCAAAAGGGCCAAAGGCTTGAATGGTTAGCTTTAAAGGTTTCATGCGCTCGGCTCCTTGTTTAACTGATTCAACGCTTGCTCAACAATGGTTTGTTGTTGCGCGGTTAAGGGTTCACCTTGGATTTGCTGATAGAAATCGGCAATCAGTTTGGGCGCATCGAGTTTGATGTGTTCGCGATTGGCCTGCCCGACCTGTTCTGGCTGTAAAAGGCGTTTTTCAATATGCAACACATTGGGGTAGACCTCGCGCAAGCGCCCCATCGGGTCGAGTAACGCGGTGGTATCGGCCAGTCTTACCATGACATAATCGTGGTTATGTGGGTCTTCTTTACCCTGTGCAATCACCTCGTCAAGCATGCCCTCAATAACACGCACATCACGCTGACTGCTGAGTGGCAAGTGTTGCTGTTCAACCAAGCCCTTTGAATCAAAGCTTAGTAGTGTGATGCCTTTATTGTGCTTATGCTCAGAAAAGCTGTACTTCAACGGTGAGCCAGAATAGCGAATATGTTGCGCACCCCGAAATTGTGGGCCGTGCAGATGCCCGAGCGCCACATAATCAAAATCAAGCATCGGTTCATACGACACACGATCTGAACCGCCAACAGAAAGCGTTTTTTCAGACTCAGAGGTTTGTGCGCCATCCACAAAACAATGGGACATTAAAACGGTAGGTAAAGACTTGTCGCGTGATTTCTGAATCCGCTCAACGAGAAAGCTATGCGCTTGGTCATAATCATGGACGGGTTGATCAAACTGATTGCGCACACGCTCTGGGTCGGCAAAAGGAATGCCAAACACCTGAACTGTGATATCACCTTTTTGGAGGTGTACCGGTTCGCTCACTCGATTAAGGTCTGACAATATATGCAAACCGGTTTTTTGCAGTTGTTCAGCCGCAAAACCTAAACGCTCGGCGCTGTCGTGATTACCGCTGATCATAATCATCGGTATATCCAGCGATGCGAAACGATTGACTATTTGATTAAGAAGGCGCACCGCTTCGGCTGGCGGCATGGAGCGGTCATAGATATCACCGGCAACCAGCAGGCCATCCACTTGATGAGTGATAGCATAGTCAATAATCTGGTCAAGCACACTGGCTTGCTCATCAAGCAAAGACTGATGGTGCAGTACGCGCCCTAAATGCCAGTCGGCGGTATGTATTAATTTAAGCATCTAACCCCCCATTTTAAGAAACCACTTACATTTGCAGCAAAACAGTTAAATTTTTTAACTGTTAATGATAATATAACCTTATCATAAAAAAGGCAAATTAAAATGATTAAAGACTATAACGATTTAAAGTGGGACGCCATTCAACGGATGGAGGAAGTTGAGCGTTGTTTATTTTGGCAGGGAAGCCTTGGGCGAACCGAACTTGCACTAAGACTGCGTATGTCAAATCCACAAACAACCGCTATCTTAAAACAATATCAGCAACTCAACCCCGGTAAAATAGGGCTAAACAATTCCTCTAAACGCTATGAAGTAAATGATTCGGTCAAAAACCTGTTTTACACGCCCTCTCTAAGTGATCTAGATTCACATAGCGACACGTTTGAAATTGATAGTTATGCCATGTCAGCACCCTCACGCCGCACCCCGATGGATGTAGTGCGCAACGTGGCACGCACCATCTATCAAAATAAAAGTATCGACATTTTTTACCATTCTCATAACGAGCCTAACGGTAAACGACGCCGCATCACCCCGCACACATTTGTCACCACGACCCGACGCACGCACATTCGGGCCTGGTGCCATGAAAGCAAAGGATTTCGTGACTTTATAGTGGGGCGTATCAGTGAAACAGGCACGCAAAGTGAACCTGGCCAAACCCTTATGTCTGATGAGGCCTGGCATACGCTGTTGATCCTGAAACTCAAACCGAACCCTAAGCTTGATAGCGCACAGAAGAAATTAATCGAAATGGATTTTGAAGTGCAGGAGGGCGTACGTGAGATCAAAGTCAAACAAGCCTTACTCTGGTACTACTTTGAACTTTATAACCTGTGGCCTGAACATCAAATCCAAGACCCCAAGCATCAACCGGTCATTCTTGGCAATATCGACATTATGGCGTTTTTAAACAAAGTGCCAACTAAAAAGTGAAAACCGCGATAACTCGATTGGCTTTAGTCCGACAGGCTCCTAGCTAAGCATTTGAATCATTGTTTTATGCCAAACAGCCAAAGGAATCACACCCATCTTCTTTTTAAGGCGCTTTTTATCAATCGTTCTGACCTGATCAAGCAATATACGTGCTTGCTTACCGGCTAATGTGGTTTCAGGTCTACAGCCTAGTGGTTGCCCTTTTGAGGTAATAGGTGCAACAATCACCCTTGGTAAAGCGTTGTTCATGTCGTCAGGCGATACAATCAAACAGGGGCGCGTTTTGCTGATTTCACTGCCTAATGTGAGGTCAAGTTCAACCCAGTACACTTCACCACGACTTACCATTCCCAGTCCTCTTGTTCGGTTTCTAAGTCGGTCATGCTTGCCAGTGGTTGATCATCTTTTAGCGGGTCGTAACCATCAAACCATCCCACTCTAGGATTTTCGCTTGGTTTGAGCAATAGTGCGCCATCTTGAACCAGCATTTCAATAGGCTGATCTAGGTGTAGCTGTTCAATAATCGGGGCGGGAATAATCACGCCCCTTGAATTGCCAATTTGTCTTAATGCGGTTTGCATGGTGCGGGCCTTTTGTGGTTTAACTAGGTTTTAACATTGTATAAACTATTTTAAAGCGCGTTCGACTTTATCACAAGGTTCAAGTGCTCCAATTTTTTGGATTCCCCACTTATCTTCAAATCCCGGAAGACACAGTTCAGGCTCCCTATGCACTCTGCACAGTCTTCGATTCAGAAACATATTTATTTGGACTGCTCGTTGAGCTCTAATTAGAACTAGGTGAACGACGACGGGGTTTTACGCGGGATTCGATAAATTAAGGGTCGAAAGTCAAAAAAAACGCATCACTATCTATCTTGATGAAGATGTTGTTGAAGGTTTTAAATTAAAAGCTTTAGAGCTTGGAACTGGGTATCAAACTGAGATTAATCGTGTACTTAAACAGTATTTGGGGTCTGGCGGTTCAAGTTTAGAAGAAGTTGTAAGACGGGCGGTTAGAGAAGAACTGTCTCATGCTAAGCATTAAGGTTTACATCCTCTGGGCGTGAATCTGGGATGTGAATGCGCATAAGCGTTAATATTTAAAAAAAGAGGCCTGAGCTGCACCATCACATGCTTAGCCGGTTGTTCTCAGCGAATCGAAGAAAGCGAAGCTAAACATTCGGTGCAGGACTATCAATAGAGCTTTGCCCTATCAATTTAAAACAGGATTACGTGGCTTTCAATCTAACGTGTTAAAATGATTAAACTATCAAAATCAACGGGAACGCTGGATGAAAAAACTGCCGATTGGAATTCAAACCTTCGCTAAAATCCGTGAAGACGATTTTGTCTATGTCGATAAAACCCCACTGGTCTATCAAATGGTGCAATCGGCTGGAGCTTTTTTTCTCTCGCGTCCACGTCGGTTTGGTAAAAGTTTGTTGGTCGATACCCTTAAAGAATTGTTTGAAGGCAACCAGGCCTGGTTCCAAGGTTTGTACATTGAAGATAAATGGGATTGGGCTAAAACCTATCCGGTGGTGCATTTAAATTTTGCTAATGGCGTGATTGAATCGCGTGCGGATTTAGATCAGTTAATCTACAACCTGTTAAAAGACAATCAGCGACGACTAAACATCACCTGTGATCAATTTTCACTGCACGACCCGGCTGGGTGTTTGACTCGATTAATTCAAGCGGCCGCCGACCATTACCAACAAAAAGTGGTGGTACTCGTTGATGAATATGACAAACCGATACTCGACAACATCGACAAACCCGAACTGGCCGCCTCCATCCGTGATGGATTAAAAAACATTTATTCGGTGCTTAAAGGCCAAGATGCTTATCTCCAGTTCGTGTTTATGACAGGCGTCACCAAATTCTCCAAAGTGAGCCTGTTTAGCGGCATGAACCAGCTCAAAGACATCACACTCGATGCCCGTTATGCCACGATTTGCGGTTACACCCAGTCAGACCTTCACAACCAGTTTTCTGAGCATCTTGAAGGGGTGGATTGGGCTAAACTCAAAGACTGGTACAACGGCTATCAATTTCTCGGTGAGCCGGTGTACAACCCGTATGATATCCTGCTGTTTATCAGCGAAAACCATACCTACCGCAACCACTGGTTTGAAACCGGTAATCCCAGCTTTCTGCTCAAGCTGTTCCGCAAACAGCGCTACTTTTTACCCGACCTGGCGCAGATTGAAGTGGGCGAAGAAGTGTTGGACTCGTTTGATGTTGAACAGATCAATCCGATTACTTTACTTTATCAAGCGGGTTATCTCACGATTGCCAAAACAACCGAGAAACGCCAGCGATTACGGTTTCATTTAAAAGTACCGAACTTTGAAGTACAACAAGCGCTTTCTGATCATTTTGCGGATCTTTACAGCCAAACCCAACCTGAACTGCGTTTACATCGACAAGATAGCCTGTATGATGCGTTTGAGTCGGCTGACTTCCCCGCCATCCAACACCAAATCGAATCGCTGTTCGCGGCGATTCCTTGGCGCAACTTCACCCAAAATGATTTACCTGATGCGGAAGGTTATTATGCCTCGGTGCTGTTTGCTTGGCTCTCCAGTATTAATGCCGTTATCACGCCTGAAGACATCAACCACCACGGACAGGCGGATATGACCATTATGCTCGTCGATCACATCTATATCACCGAATTCAAACTCGACAAAACCCAAGACTATCAAGCCCAAAGCCCCAACCCGGCGTTGCAACAAATCCAAACCAAAAACTACGCGCAAAAATACCTCGCCCAACAACAAGCCGGTAAACAGATACATCAACTGGGGTTAATATTTAATACACACGCCCGCAACCTCGTGCAAATCGACTGGCAAACCCTATAATCCATTCAACTAGACTGGTTAACAACCTCGTTCCAACGCTGTGCGTCACGGCCATTAAGTTAAGAAACCTGTCATTGCGAGACGCGGCAATCTCTCAAGGTCGCGCACGACCTGCAGTCTGCCAGAGATTGCCACGGCCTACGGCCTCGCAATGACTAATTTTTTACCTAGCGTCGTCATCCTGCGCGAAGTCGCTCAGGGTGATAGGTCAATGAGGGAAACAGGTCTAGTTTCTCCATAATCCTTAACTTAATAGCAGAGAGTTAATGATGCGTGTTAAACAAGGGTAGGTAGACTTGATGATTAGGATTTCGGCTTGTCTTCTTGGTTTAAGCGATTCATTAAGTCTTTTACCGATATACTCGCGATTCCAGCTGCTTTTTTTAGCTTTTCAATAAGTTTACTATGTAAAAAAGAAATATGGCTTTGCTATTGCTGCATAGCTTATTTCTTTTTTAAGCTTCGTTAGAAGATTTATTATATATCTGCAAATTTTGCACCCCTACTTTCTTTTCTTAGACTGAAACTTTATGAAATGAAATTAATCCTTCAATCTGATTTTGTTGATAGCCAGCTGGTGTTCTCCATGTGTTGTCTTTAATAAGTTTTAAAGCATGGTTTATACAATGAAATGTTGTTCCTTTAAAATCCTTATACCAACCAAATCTGATCGCCCACAAAATTTCTTTGTGATACTTTTCTTGTTCTGTTGCAGACTTGAATAGGCCAATATTTTTTAACCTTGTCATTAATGATTTGGAATCGATTGCACGCACAAACCTGAACGGTGATTTTGAGTCTTTACGCTTTGAAGGTTGCGTTGTTTGTACTTCATTTAATCTCTTGTCATTAACTTTGGTGGTTCTAAGTTCAATCTGTTTGATTAGATTAGACTCATCTTCACGAAGTTTAGATATTGCTTGGCATGCTTCATCGTTAAAGGTGAAGCATTTTTTTAGCATAAGTTTTGGAGAAAAGTCTTTGGGTAGGCTTGGAGATAATTCTTTTATTTTGATTTGAATTAATTTTAACTTTGTTCTTAATAAATCGACATCATTTTGTTCGGATGTTTTTTCACTGCTATCAGATATAACCGACGCTACATTTTCTTTTCGCTCAATAGATTTAATATTTGTTGCCTTAAATCTGGGTTTTACTAGATTTTTGATTTCACTGCTAAGGTTTATTGTGTAAAGAGTCCCTTTTTGATTGCTGCCATCTTTAGACAGCAGACCTAGTTCCACAAGCTTTTGAATCGAGCTTATAACGGTTCGTTCTTTAATTGATGTGAACTCAGATATAAGACTTGTGCTTAATCTAATTCTGAGGTTTTTCAATGCGCGCGTAGGCCGCTGTATTGCAAAGCCAATAACTCGCTCAATAATAAGCCGTTGTGAAGCGTTTAAATTGAAAGTGTTTAGCCATTTTATCGTTGATAGTGGCAGGGCAAAGTAAATGTCATCATGCATTACACTATCAAGCTCTTTACTTGTTAAATTCATGTCTTCTTCCTATTGTGAAGAAGATAATTAAGGTAATAACCAGCAGCTTCGGCTTGTTATTGAAAATGTATAGACATAGTTATACCTTCTCAATGACCCGAAAATTTGAAATTATTGAACTTAACGTGGAGCAGGGCTTTACCTGGTGAAGAAAATTCAGTAGAATAGAAATTGTCGCAAATCTAGTGCTACGGATGTTTTCAACATTACTCTAGTTCTAGTTCTAACCCTAGCGAGATACGCCAATATCTTGCTAGGGTCATCCTTAAATATCTTTCTTGATTAATCTCAAAAAATGCCTTTGTAAATCCTATTAAAAGTTAATCTTTACAGCTGTAAAGAATCGCTGAACCCCTTTGTTTATAAGGCTTGCAGCGTTTTTTTGTATTCTCTGTAAAGCAGTTAAATATTGTAAAGTTTTAAATAAAAAAGCGCTGTAAAAAATTACTTATTGCTAAAGTGCGCATCTATCGCAGCAAAAACAGCCTGCTCAATTTTTTCAGTAAGTGACTCGGAATTGTATTTTTTTGGTATACGAATTTGCAAACTACCATTAACTTTTGATGTTTCTCCAACCACCTTGTCTCCAATGCGAATCTTTTCTTTAACAAGTGCCGGTTTAGATGGTTTACTTGGTAAAGAATTGCCATCCAGAATGTCGATCATACTTTTGATTCTATCCTGAAATTTGGAGTGGCTTTTTATGAAGGCCGACGCATTTTTTATAAGATTGCTATATTTGGTATCAAAGTCTTGACCAATGTGTTTGGAGAGTTCATAGCACATTCTAGAGGGCGCTATGTTTAATTCAACGACATCTTTAACGTCGCCAGAGGGTAGTGTTCTTTTTGATTCGATAATCTCAATAAGAAATTCATTTCTCAACCAAACAGGTATTCTTGAAATGGAGCGCAGTTGGGATATTTTGCCTTCTGATATGCTAAAGGTGCGGGCAAGCTCAGTGTTGCTTTTAAAAAAACCTTCATTAATCATAAGGTCAAAATTATCGGCTTCTTCAAAATGAGATAGGTCGTCGCGAAAATTCTCTAAAACCTGTAATTCAGTAAGCTTCTTGTCATCGGCCTCTACCAGAATAGCCACTACATCTATACCAAGAATTTTACAGGCTTCTAGACGACGTCTTCCTGAAATAAGTTCAAAGCTATCGGTAAGGCTAGAGGGGCGAACGGTAATGGGTATCGCTTGTCCATTTTCCCTAATGGACTCAACTAGCTCATAAAACTCGGCTGTCCTAAAAAATATTTCATCTCGATTGGCAAAACGGGTAACAATAACCTGATGAGGATTAAGATCTAGAGTGGCTTTGCTCTGTAAAGTTTTGATTTTTTGTTCTAGGGTTGCGATAAGATCAGGTGCAATATTCGAGTTTTTTAGGGCGTCTATTTGTTTTTGGAGTTCTATAATTTGATTATTTGCCTCCTCAAGCTTCATTTGCGCATCTTTAGCCATATTGCGCCCAAACACAGAGGCGCGATTACCTCTGGATTCTCTCTCTGTCAAGTCAGCAGATAAAGAGGCTTTTTCAATCAATGCTTTCTGTTCGGCAAGCCTTTCTTCCTTGGTTTTTCTCGTCACTATTTAATCTCCAGTTTAGTTTGTATTTGCCAAAACTGCTTGATTTTGTTTTCAATTTCAAGGTGGATTTGCTCTAAATTATCCAGTGATTTTTTAAGGGTTGATCGGCCAATGATATCGGTATTTTGGAGTTCATAGGCTGTTTTGTTAAAGTCTGATGCAACCGTTATGGATTTAGAAATCAAAAAAGGAGTATTGATTAAAGACTCTCTAAAAATGGCTGAGATCCTTCCACCATTTTGAAGTGCTTCAAAATTTTCAGACATTTTGGTTTTTAGTCCAACAACAAAATCAAACTCCTTACTAAAGCCAAAAATTTGTTCTAAATCACTAAAAACGGAAACCATTTGCTTAAAAAATATGCCAGTTGCTAGTATGTCCAAATGTTGAGCAGGTACAGGAATAACCATAGCATCGGCCGCTTGAATGGCATTTAATGTTGCGTAAGAGTAAGAGGGTGGGGTATCAATGATGATAATGTCGTAATCGTCAGGGTTGTAGACATCACCAAGATATTCGCCATTATAATGTGTATCAAATTCGGTCGGCCAGTCTTGTTCTTTAGTGACAAGTGCTTTGGCAAGAATATCAAAAAATGACTCGCCATCCCGTATTTGTCTTGCTGGCAATGAAAACTCAGCTGAATAGACATCAATGTTAGCGGGAATGATGTCAAGATTCTGCCAGTAGGTTTTAACTGGGCGCAAGGGCTCGTTGTCAGAATAAAGTGGGTAGAGTGTATTTATCTCATCAACATAATAAGCGCCATCGGGTAAGCCTTTATATTCGTATGGTAGAAAGCCCATTAATGAAGTAAAGCTACCCTGTGGATCAGAGTCAATACCCAGTACGCGATAACCATTTAATGCTAACCATTGAGCAAGATGGATTGAAACCGTTGTTTTGTTTGCGCCACCTTTAAGGTTACCAATCATAAGCGTATAAGGTTTCTTTGTATGCTTGGGTCTTCTGTTGGTGTAATTTCCCTTCTGACCATTAGCTTTAAGGTGTTGCCTGATTTTTTCAATTTGATCCAGTGTGAATTTAGCAGGCATAGTTTTTTCAATAGTGACCCCCTCTTTTTCAAGCGTTTTTATGGGTGTGACTCTTTCGATAGACTCATCCGCAATAAGGTCGTTAAAAAGCTTTCTGCTAACACCTACATACTTGGCTGCATCAGAAATTGTAAAAAGTGGACTTTGTTTTACAGCCTCAGGGTTTTTGTATTCAGATGCAAGAATTTCTTCCTGTAAGCTTTCAACCCGTATAGAAAAGCTCTCTAAATCTTTAAAATTTACCACGCAGAACACTCCAAATAGATTTGCATATTTGGATTATACAAAAAAAGATGGGTCAATCAAATAAAATGTATATTTTTATTTTTGATTCTGTATATCGGGATGTGGTTGGTAAGCAATTAAAATGTGTTTATCCTGTTTGATTTAAGGATTATCTGCTTTTGTTGTGCCCGGTTTCTTATTTACATATAGGGTGCATAGTTTGTGCAAGTTAGTCTAAAAAGCTGAATGATTTAACAACAAATGCTAGATTAGACGGACTTTAACAAATTGAGGAAGTTTAATTGATGGCAACTTATCAAGATTTAAAAGGAAAACGTGTTTTTATCACAGGTGCATCGAGTGGTATTGGCGCAGGAATGGCCAAGGCACTGGCTGAACAGGGTGCCAAACTAGTGCTCCATTACTGTAAAAATAGCTTAGGTATTAAAAATACGTTAAAGATAGTCAAAACTATTGGAGCAGACGCAACAATCTTGCAGGGGGATTTTCGTGACTATGCAAGTTTGGGTGAACTATTCAACCAGGCCTGGTTGGAATTTAATGGATTAGATGCTTTAGTTAACAATGCAGGTGTAGTAACCAAATCCACCGCACTGCGAGACATTGAGGGTTTAGCATTTAGTGAAACCCTGGCTGTAAATCTTCAGGCGCCATATAGGCTTAGTACTTTATTTGCAAAAGCATGTATTGATGCAGGGCAACCCGGTGTGGTGATTAATAACTCTAGTATTCATGGACAGCAAACTTGTGAATGGTTCAGTGCCTACGCGGCATCTAAAGCGGGTTTGGATGCGATGATGAAAGTAATGGCAGTAGAGTGGGGTAAGCATGGAATCAGGGTTAATAACCTCGCACCTGGCGTTGTGCCAGTTGAACGTACCTTCGATATTCTTAATCAACCCAAGATGGAGCAAAAATGGGTGAAAACGATTCCTATGGGGCGTTATGGTTCTGTTGAAGAAATGGGTCAAGCGACAGCCTTCATGTTAAGTGAAGCATCGGCATGGATGACTGGCAGTACGCTTACGATTGATGGTGGGCTCATCGCGCGCGGAGGATATCCAATTCGTGAAGATTAAAATACACGATCAGACTTGGGACTCTATACTCAAGGGATTAAAAATATAGTGCAGAAGAAAAAAATATTTTTAGTTAGCCTGTTGCTGCTGTTTTTGAGCGGCTGTAGTGTAAAGTTGTTTTACAACAAGCTTGATTGGATGGTCTCGTGGCAGCTTCGCGATTATATTAGTTGGGATGCTGAGCAGCATCCTATATTCAAAAAGAGTTTGAACGAAGTTCTGGACCAACATCGCCATTACCATTTGCCGGTATATTCATCTCTGGTCATGTCCTTGCACGATAAGGTGGATAATGGCTGGACACAAGATGATATTGAACAGGTGCAAAATGCAATAACGAGCTCAGTTGATCGACTACTGAGCCAATCAGCTCCCTCAATCATTCCGTTGCTTAAAAGTCTGGATGATTCACAGGTATATGGTATTGAACAGGGTTTCGAGAAATCTAATCAAAAATTTGTCAAAAAGTTTGTTCAACCGACCGAGCAGGAGCAGCGGGAAAAACAAGCAAAAAATCTAGTTAAACAAATTCAGCGTTTCACTGGGCGGCTGAATGAAGAGCAATTAGCGCTGATTGAGGACTGGTCACAGCGCTACCATTTAATGGGTCATGAGCGGTTAGTTTTACGCCAGGCTTGGCAGGGTGAATTTTTGGGGTTATTGGCAGAACGAAATGAACCTAACTTTGTCAATAAATTGACACCCTTATTGGCCATTGATTATCAGGCTAAATCTGAAATATATCAAAATAAAATTGAACAAAATCAGGCTTTAATGTACCAACTAATGAGCGAGGTCTCAAATCGTCTTGATAATCGACAACGCCTTAGACTCAAAAGAAATTTAATAAAACTGGCCGATGACTTGAATCAGTTGGCAGCAGCTTGATTGGGTTTAGTCCGACAGGCTCTTAGTGGTATTAAACTGAGTTGTAAGGTTTTGGTTTTCTTTCTCTAAGCGTGCGAGATCTTTATTGAGTGCGCGCTGTTCGGCACGTGCTTCAATTAGTTCTGAATGGGTTTGATTTTGAAGTTCGACCAGCTTTTCATATTTTGTCCGTACAGACATACATTCTTTTTGTTCTACCTGATAACGCGCTTTTTCAATGTTGAGTTTTTGAATTTCATCACGATAGGTGAGGGCCTCGGTTTCATATTTATGCGCACGGGCATCGGCTGCTTCAATCAGGGTGGTGGCTTTGTCTTGCGCGGCTTGGATTTTATGCGCCGCATCGTGCTCTGCTTGTTTGGCTTGGTTAAGCTGATTCATGAGTGTGTCTATCTTGGCTTGTGCTTCAGATTGTGTTTGCTCAATGAGTGATTGAGATTGGCTAGTGATCTGGTTGATTTCTTCTTGCTTGGCTTCAAGGAGCTCGACCAGCTCATTGATCTGTTGTTTTTGTCGTTGCGCAACACCGGCTATTTCATGGGTGCGTTTCTCTACCAGTGTATGAATTTCAGAGGCAATCAGCTTGGCTATTTCGGTACTGCCGATTTGGTTGGCCATACTGGCGACTTCTTGGTCGCGTTTTTCAAAAAAATCACGCAGATATTTCGATACAGTTTCAGTCTTTCCCCCAATCACACTCATTACACCGCGCACGGTAGGACGGATGCCGTTGGCTAGCATCTCTGAAGCGGTTTTTTCGACTTGGTTATAGCTCAAGATGGTTTGCATGGAGTTGCCTATAAAGTTGCTTTATCAAAACGTATATAGCGCATTATAAGCTAAAAATGAAATGGTAACAATTTTTAATGGAAACAATTGTTTCCTGTTACCCAATATAACAGTACGCTATTCGGGAAGAAGGGGTAACAGCGATATAGGCTAGTCCATCACGGTTTGTTAGACAGGCGTTACTTTTTGCCGATGATTGGCTTTAGTCCGACAAAGTGCTAGCCTTGGTTGATTCGTTGCAACCTGATTGCGACATTTAAAACCTTGATTAAAACAGCGCTGAATCGTAAAGTATTAACCCTACCAACCGTCGATAGTTTAAAGAAGCAAAGGATAATTGATGCGCAAACTTCCAACAGGTGATTATCTCTATTCCCCCTCTGATTTAACGAGCTTTATGCAATCGCCGTTTGCTTCTTGGATGGAGAGGGCGGCAAAAGAGCAGCCTGACCTGCTGGCGCAGAAAGATAAGCCAGACGCACTGATGACGAGTTTGCAGTCAAAAGGTTATACGCATGAAGCGCGTTTTTATGAACAGATTCAACTAGCCAATCCAAGTTGGCGTGTGATTGATATTTCAGAAGAGATAACGGAGAACACGCCGGATAATCAGCAAGCCATCACATTAACTATTGAAGCGATGCAACAAGGCTATGATGTCATTTTTCAAGGTTGTTTAGCGCATGATGGGTTTCGTGGATTCAGTGATTTTTTAGTCAAATCACCCGGCGCATCGAATCTAGGCGATTACCACTATCAGGTGTGGGACACAAAGTTGTCCAAGTCGGTAAAACCCTACTTTTTAATTCAATTGTGTGCCTATGCGCAAATGCTTGAAGCGATTCAGGGCATCAAGCCTGTTCAGGTCTCTGTTGTATTGGGAAATAACCACCAGGCCTGGTTCAGAA
This sequence comes from Thiomicrospira microaerophila, assembly GCF_000934765.1. GTDB lineage: Bacteria > Pseudomonadota > Gammaproteobacteria > Thiomicrospirales > Thiomicrospiraceae > Thiomicrospira > Thiomicrospira microaerophila. The sequence goes on from NZ_JYNN01000024.1 coordinate 21,812, forward strand.
CCGATGATTATTATTATGCCTACCTGGCCTTGAAACAGCGTTTTGTTGCGATGCATCAGGCGTTTGATCTTCACCAACCCGCCGACCCCGCCGATTCAAAAAACTGGGGTGATTGGTCGGATTATGCCAAAAGCCTGTTGCACGCGCGTGACCATTTGATTCAAGTCGCCAATATTACGCGTGGCCAAATTGTGAAGCTCAATGCGGCAGGGATAGACACCATGGACGACCTGGCCCATACCCAACTTACGACGATTCCAAAGCTAAAGCCGGAAACCTTCGACAAGCTCAAAGAACAAGCACAGCTACAAATTGAAACCCGCCAACGCCAAGCCAACGGGGATCTTAAACCGGCTTACCGCGTCATTCAGCCCAAAGCGGACGAGCCGAAGGGTTTGAGCCTATTGCCGCCGCATTCCGCTTTGGATGTGTTTTTTGATATCGAGGGCGACCCAATGGTGGAGGGCGGTTTAGAGTATCTTTGGGGCGCGACCTATTTCAATGACCAGGGCGAGCGCGACTTTAAAGACTTTTGGGCGCATGATGCCGACCAAGAAAAACAAGCCTTTGCTGATTTTATCAATTGGGTTTATCAACGCTGGCAACAAGACCCCACAATGCATGTCTATCATTATGCCCATTATGAAATCGCCGCCATCCGGCGGTTAATGGGGCGTTATGGGGTATGCGAACATCAAGTGGATGAGTTGTTGCGCCATGAGGTGTTTGTAGATTTATATGCCATTGTTCGCCACGGCCTGCGTATTGGTGAGCCAAACTATTCGATCAAAAGTGTCGAGCATATTTATCGTGGTAAGCGCGACACCGCTGTCGCCAACGGTGGCGATTCGGTGGTGGTATATGAGGCTTGGCGTGATAATCCTGATGGTCTGACCTGGCAAGATTCCGATGTGTTAAACAATATTCGGCTGTATAACAAGGACGACTGTGATTCCACCCAAGAATTGGTGGACTGGCTGCGCGACGAACAGCAGCAAGCCGGCATTGAATTTGCGCGGATTGAAAAAGAGGACAAGCCGATTGATGAAGAAAAAGTCGCACGGGCAGCCAAAAAGCAAGCCTTACATGACGATTTGATGGCGCGCGCCGAGGCTTTAAAAGCAACTGACCCCGCCGAAGCGGCGGTGGCTGAACTCATGGCCCAACTGTTGTTTTTCCATGAACGCGAAGCCAAGCCGACTTGGTGGAAACTATTTGATCGCATGAGCATGGATGATGCGCAGCTTTATGAAGATGCCGATTGCATTGCCTATGCGCGTCGAACAGACCGCGAAGCCTTTAAGCTTAAACCGCGTGACCGCAATCTGTGTTACGAGTATCAAATAGATCCAGAGCAAGAGCTTAAATTGCCGAAAGCGGGGCGCAGCTATTATGTGCTCGGTGCAGAGGGAGAAAAAGTCGAAATGGCTGAGTTTAATCCCAAAACCTATCGGTTTTCGTTAAAAAGCAAAACCCAGCCCGCGCAGACCCTAACATTAATTCCAGATGAGTTTGTCAATCCACGCCCGATTCCAGAAGCGATTGAAGCGGTGGCGCAAGCGTATTTAGATGAACCTGAATCTCCAACCGCTTTACTCCGATTTTTGCGACGTGATACTACCCAGAGCCAGGCCTGGTTGAATCAAATTGCCAATGAAGCAAAGAGTGAACAGCGCATCAAATTAATGATTCATTTATTGATTGAAATGGAACAGGGTGTGCTCACTATTCAAGGCCCACCGGGTGCAGGAAAAACTTTTACGGCCAAACATCTGATTTTAGCTTTGCTTCAAGCGGATAAACGTATTGGCATTGCCAGCAATAGTCATAAAGCGATATTTAACCTGATGAAAGCCATTGCAGAATTGGCGCAAAAGCAGGGGCTAGAATTCCCGATGATGCATACCAATCAATCCGATCAAGAAGAAGGCGAGTTGCTCGGGATTGCGTGTGTGCAAAATAAAGACCTACCAGGCCTGGTCGCCGAGTATGAACAAGGTTTTATGATTGGCACCACCGCATGGGGTTTTGCGCGTGAAGATATGTGTGAGAGTTTGGACTATTTGTTTATTGATGAGGCAGGACAGGTATCGCTTGCCAACTTGGTTGGGATGAGTTCTTCGGCTGAGAGTCTGATCTTACTGGGTGATCAAATGCAACTTGGGCAACCAATACAAGGCTCGCACCCCTCACCGACTGATTTGTCAATTTTAGATTATTTTTTACAGGGTCATCATACAATACCACCTGAATTGGGCGTGTTTTTAGGTATGACATATCGCATGCATCCTGATGTCAATGACTATATCTCCAACGCCTTTTACGATGGACGCCTTGGCGCTGCGGCGGATTGTGCCAAACAGCGGATAGACTATACCCAGCCCATCGAGGGGATAGCAAAATCAGCAGGCCTGGTGCTGGTGGAGGTGGAGCATCAAGGCAATAGCCAAGCAAGCATCGAAGAGGTTGAGAAAATCCTAGCACTAAAAGATGCCTTAATCGGTCAAACCTTCACCAATCAGAAAGGCGAGCAACGCCCGATTAGCTTGGATGATATCTTGTTTATCGCACCCTATAACTATCAAGTGAGTTATCTCAAACGTGCGCTCGGATCGCAAGCGAAGGTCGGCAGCGTGGATCTGTTTCAAGGACAAGAGGCGCCGATTGTTATTCTGTCGATGTGCGCCAGCTATGCCAACGAAACAGCACGGGGTGTCGAGTTCTTGCTGAACCCCAATCGTTTAAATGTCGCGATATCCCGTGCCCAAGCTCTAGCGATTGTGGTGGCAAGTCCGACACTGGTCGATATAGAACTTGAATCTGAAACTCAGATTCAACTAGTCAACCGATTTGAGATGCTAAAAGCCTATGCAGTGCCATAGCGATTTTTTCTGTTTCAGTACATCGCAACAGCATGCAAGATAATAACCATTTTTTAATCTGAAGGAATGTGCAGAAGCACGACAAAAAACGGATTGGTGAAACCGAGCAAAAAGGCTATCTATGCTAAAATACAAAATTATTACACGGTATTAGGTTGGGTCACATGAAAAAACTGCCGATTGGAATTCAAACTCTTAGCGCGATTCGTGAAGGTGATTACGTCTATATCGACAAAACACCGATGGTGCATGAGATGGTCAACAGCGCCGGGCGTTATTTTCTCTCACGCCCACGTCGATTTGGTAAAAGCCTGTTGGTTGATACCTTTAAAGAGCTGTTTGAAGGCAATCAAACGTTGTTTAAGGGGCTATATATTGAAGACAAATGGGATTGGTCGAAAACATTTCCGGTGATTAAATTCTCATTTGGCGGTGGGGTATTGGAATCCCGTGCCGAACTCGATCAGGCGATTTACAACCTACTGCAAGACAACCAACAGCGTCTTGGGCTCACTTGCCCGAATTTTTCTTTGCATGACCCGGCCGGTTGTATGGCGCAACTGATCCAAGCCGCCGCCAAGCAATACGGCTCAAAAGTGGTGGTGCTGGTGGATGAATACGACAAGCCCATTTTAGACAATATCGATAAAACCGATACGGCCACTTCAATTCGCGAAGGACTGAAAAATATCTATTCGGTATTCAAAGGACAAGACGCGCATCTACAGTTTGTGTTTATGACCGGTGTCACCAAGTTTTCCAAGGGCAGTTTGTTTAGCGGCATGAACCAACTCAAGGACATCACGCTGTTTTCAGACTATGCTACGCTTTGCGGCTACACCCAAAGCGATTTAGAAACCGAGTTTGCACAGCATCTGCAAGGTGTGGACTGGGCAAAATTGAAAGACTGGTACAACGGTTATCAATTTCTCGGTGAGCCGGTTTATAACCCGTTTGATGTTTTATTATTTATTTCTAACCATCAAACCTACCGCAACTATTGGTTTGAAACTGGAAATCCCAGCTTTTTGCTCAAATTATTTCGCCAACACCGCTATTTTTTACCCGATTTGGCCGACATTGAAGTCGGTGAAGAGGTATTGGATTCGTTTGATATTGAACGGATCAATCCGATTACGCTATTGTTTCAAGCCGGATATTTAATGATTGATAGGGTAGAAGAATCGCCTTGGGGTGGCCAAGTTTACCATTTGCGTGTGCCGAATAAAGAAGTTAATCTGGCATTAAATAACCAGTTCTTCACCGATTACAGCCAACAAGTCAATCCGTTGGAGTATCAAAAATCCCTGTATAAAGCCCTAGCAAGCGCCGATTTCCCTGCGATTCAACAACAAATTGAAAGCTTATTCGCTTCAATTCCTTGGCGCAATTTCACAAAAAACGATTTACCTGATGCCGAAGGCTATTACGCTTCGGTTTTGTTTGCTTGGCTATCGAGCATCAACGCCAATATTATCCCCGAAAACATCAACAATCACGGTCAAGTGGATTTGACGATTCAGCTCGGTGACCATATTTACATTACCGAAATCAAGCTGGATAAAAGCCAAGACTACCAACCACAAGACTCCAACCCGGCGCTGGCGCAAATCCAGGCTAAAAACTACTCTCAGCCATACTTGGCGCAACAACAGGCCGGCAAACAAATTCACCAACTCGGCTTAGTGTTCAATACTCACGCCCGCAATCTGGTACAAATGGATTGGTTAACGATCAATTGAACCAAAAACGACACGAACAATATTTATCGTCGGGATTTTGGTAAATAGGCTATGAGTAAAAAATGCCAAAAATTGAACAAGACTCTAAAACGTGAGTAAAAAATAAAAAAATCTACTCACATAAACCGCAAGCAAAAAAACACAAGAATGACGCATACAGCTAGTGATCAGACAATGACGAATCGGTCTGGACACCACCGAAAACATCTATATCGAAGGCGACAATTTCATCAATGCGCTCTTTGTGGGGATGAGCACGGATGATTTGACCGGCACGATAACAGGAAGTCTTATTACCTTTAGATTGCAAAAATTTTGCGATTCAATTTCATTTATTCATGTGTTAAATTAATGTTAGAATCATCATATATTAAGTTTTTAAGGACTATGTGATGACCTATACCTTGCCACGCCCTATTTATGACTTGTTACTCGAGGCACTTGGTGACAAGCAGAAAACAGACGCGTTCGCTCGCGCAATTGAGTCGTCTATTCAAGCGATTGATGATAAAGCTGTTGAATCAATTCTTGAAAAAAAGCAACAGCTAAAAAATGAACTTTATGATAGCCTGCGTAATGAGTTAGCTACTAAGGAGTTTGTTAGAGCTGAGATCAGCGAAGTGCGCTCTGAACAAAAAAACATGCTAATCCTGCTGAAGGTGATTATCGGCTTGATGATTTTTGGCCTAACCCTCGCCAATCCTGCATTTATCGAACTTTTGAAATCACTGGCTTAGATTTACCTATGTGCTTAGCTAAACAAATTGTATTAGTACGAGCTAAAGGCAGTTGATGGATGCCCTGTATGTTACATATGCGACATACGGGGGATCAAAATTCTCAGCTAACATGCCATCACTCCTTGTTAGTGTCATCATGTTTTGAATATTAATCTCTAGGAGCCTGTCGGACTAAAGCCAATCGGCTGCAAAAAAGGTAAATATTCAGCCTGAAAAAATTAAAAAAGTACTTGACAGGATTTTTGGCCTAAAAGCCCAAAATTAATCCGCTTTGGAACTCAGTGCTATAGGCGCAAACCAAGCCTGCTCTGAGTCGCGTGCCTGTAGTGCATTATACTAAATGCCCCCGTGCCAAGACAAAAAATTAAAACCCCTCAAATCACCCAGTCAATCAGATGATTCAGTCAGTGCCATGCGCGCTGATAAAACGCTTAAAACCCATTATCAAAAAGGCTACATTTCAATGCCGCCTTATAATGACAAGTGCTCAAGGCCTAAACCCGTTTGGATTAAACCGCTGATTGCTAATACCAATTCAGGTGAGAGCAAGGGTATTCAAGCCAAAACCATGTCGTTAAATAGTTAAATAAGCAATGACTGAGTTAGTCCAATCATTAGGTTTTGCCATACTGGCGCTCATTGCCACACCTGAGCTAAGTGATCCTGATTCATTGCCCTATCGGGTTTTTGAGGGGACTAACATTCAAGTATGTCGCCGTTTATGTTTTCACAGGGCGGGTGCCACCAATTACCATGGAAAAAAGGATAGAACCCTGTCCTAATCCAAAGGTTCATAAAGCTCTACCAACGCCTTAGCGCTCTGTTTGAATTCTTCTCGTACACTACTTGGTGCTAATATTTCTACTTCGGCACCAAAACTCATCAACCACCAACGCAGTTGCTGAGTGTTTTTAACCTCGGCGCGTAAAATCAGGCGATTCGTGTTCTTATCAAGCTTGATGGTTTGGGTTTCGGATAGTGGCGTTTCGGATAAATGGAAAGCGATTTCATCGGAGACGGCTAGTTTAAGCTTAATTGTTTTGTCACCTTGCACCAAATACTCAAACTGACCTTGTTGAATATATTTTTGCAGATCAAAGTTATATAAGGCTATCGCCTCATCGTTAGACACCTCAGCCGATTCAAACCGGTGAAGCGCAAACTGTTTAATGTCGCGGTATTTCCAAAGCGTACCCACTAAATAAATCACCTTATCAACCATGACCAAGCCCAATGGGTTGATCGTGTAGCTTTTGGTCTCCTCATCATGGCGAGGACGATATACGGCATTGAGTTGTTTATCACTGAGTAAGGCGCTATAGACCTGGTTGAGCACATCCTCTGTTATTAGCGGGTTCATCAGCGGTTGGTTGCGTGAGAGCAGGGCGACCTTGTTGCTCCAATCCGACAATTGATTGTTGGGTAGGTTTTCAAGTACCTTGTCGGCATGATTAAAATAATCACCCAGATCAGATAAGGTACTCGGGGGCATGAAACGCTCTAAAAATGATTTAACCATTCTAAAGCTCAAAGCCACCGCCGGTTCCATCTCAGGTAGTTCGAGTTTTTCGGCATCCTTCTTCCAGTACCAACCTGGAATATCCTTATTTCCATCGGATTCAATTGAGAATAGGTTAGCGAGTGACTTTAGATCACGCTGAATCGAGCGCTTATCTATCTCAAAACCCTGGCCGACGAGCGCATCGTGAATGCGCGTTACACTGATGCGAGCGGGTGCTTTAGGTAGCAGGCGAAGTGTTTGGATGCGTCTCATGCAGGCATCGTTCATAATGACCTCTCGGTTAATGGTGACAAAATATGTCGTCAGCGTAACCAAGTTGATGGGCTCGTGTCAAATGTTTCCGAAAATAGCGTTCAAGTTAGGCCAGAACATAGCTCGCTATCTATTTTTCAATCCTTGTGTCTTGAATGACACGACATTAGAATGGTCAGACTGACTATTCTAGATAATAAAAGAGGTGCAAGATGCAAACCTGGCAGATACAGCAAGCAAAAACCCATTTTAGCGAAGTGATTGATCGGGCGATAACGCAAGGCGCCCAATTGATTACCCGGCGTGGTAACGAAGTCGCTGTGATCTTATCGTTAAAAGACTATGAACAAATAAGTGGTAAGTCTAACTATCTGCTCGATACCTTGTTGAATGCACCCAAAGGTGATGATTTAGTGGTGGAGCGTTCTAAGGAGTCGATACGAGACTTGGCATTATGAATTACTTGTTTGATACTTGTGTGTTATCCGAACTGGTAAAATCTGAACCCTTTCAGAATGTGCGTGATTGGCTTGCTAGCAAGCTGCGCAATTTTTTAGCCTCTCAATAACGCGTTTTCGACTGTTGGCCAATCTATCCAATAGCGCGTAAAACCCCTTCACAGCCCTGTATGTCTAGCGCACCAAAGCAGGTTAGGCATCTCATGGCCCATAAGCGACAATTAATGTCGCTATAGTCAGCCTCAAGCGTTTCAATTTTAACGGCATCCGCGTACATTATCCCTAAACAGCCTGATCAAGGAGATAATTAAATGGCGAAAAAAACGGCATTGCATAGCGCCCCACAAGCGCAATATTCTATTCAAAATACTGAAGATCAATCAGCCATGATAGCGCTGTGGTGTTTGCGCGTGTTGAGGGATTCGCGCTGTTGTAGACGGTTGGTAACGACTGAACGGTTTCGGGATATTTCCACCAACCAGCTAATGAATTTACTTGCCTTCAATGATTTACCCTTTGAAGATGAAGAAGATGTCGACCTGGTTGAATTCATCAAACAAGTACGCAAGCCGGCTAAAGGCTTGATCAAAACATTGGAAGCCGCAAAACTAAACCTGGTGGGTGCGCTGGGGGATAATTTAGGCGCTATCGCTAAGCTGCTTGACCTTAATAAAACCGAAGCGGATGTCCTGGGATTTTATATCGTGTTGATGACTAACAAGTCATTAGAGTTGTTTCTTGGGATGCTTGGGGATATGAATCGCCGTGAGTTTGTCCAAATGTTAGCGGTGGTGTTATCAACCAAGACGGCCAATATACTCCAAGCCACCAGCAAAGAAGGGCGCTTGTATCGTTCTGGTTTAATGCGAATAGACAATAATGGTGCCAATGATGCATCGCGCAAGGCAGAACTGTTGAATGGATTTGCCGAATTAATTATCAGCGAACATCAGTCGCCGCTCAACTTGCTTAGCCGTTACTTTACACAATGTGACGCACCGGTGCTCAACCTGTCCAATTATCCGCATATTGAAGAACCCACACACACCTTGCTGAACTATCTAAAAAATGAGCAGGGCAAAAAAGGCATAAATGTTTTGGTCTATGGCGAACCGGGTACCGGTAAAACACAATGGGTTAAAGCCGTTTCACACGCATTGAACCGTGAGTTATTTGAAATCAACAACGAAGACGAGGATGGCGATGGCGTTAATGGCGTGCGACGTGTTGATACCTATAAGCTTGCGCAAAGCGTACTCGCCACCCAAGCCAATGCGCTGATTATGTTTGATGAGGTGGAGGATGTTTTTCCAAGTGCGATGATGAGTTGGCTCATGCCACGCAGTTCACAACCGAACAGCAAAGCCTGGATGAATAAGTTGCTGGAAACCAACCCGGTACCCACCTTTTGGATTAGCAATGCCGTACATCAAATGGATAGCGCCTATTTACGACGCTTTGATATGGTGGTGGAGATCAGTACACCACCCACTTCCGTGCGCAAAAGCATTTTGCAAAACCTTGTGGCCGATTTGCCGGTGCGCGCTGAATGGATTGACCAGCTCGCCAAAGAACGCAGCCTCGTTCCGGCTGTGATGGAGCGCGCCATAAAAGTCGCCAAATCGGTTCACGCACAGCAAACCAATCCGCGTGTGATCGAAACTGAAATCGAAACCTTAATGAACGCCACCCTGCAAGCCCAAGGTAAAAAAGAACTGCTGATTAAAAACCCAACCGAAGCGCTAGCTTATTCACTTAACTATCTCAACACAGACCTAAACCTAGAAAAACTGGTCGAGGGAATTAAGAGGCGTGAACAAGGACGTTTCTGCTTGTATGGTTTACCAGGTACAGGTAAAACCGCCTTTGGACACTATGTTGCTGAGCAGCTCGATAAACCACTGATTATCAAACGTGCCTCAGACTTGCTCTCACCCTATGTCGGGCAAGCCGAGCGAAATATCGCTGCGGCGTTTAAAGAAGCACGCAAAGAAGGCGCAGTGCTGCAGATAGATGAAGCCGACAGCTTTCTGCAATCACGTGAAAAAGCACAGCGTAGTTGGGAAATCACTCAGGTCAATGAAATGCTCACCCAAATGGAAGCGTTTGAAGGTGTGTTTATCGCCTCGACCAATCTGGTCAAAGACCTAGACCAAGCCGCTATGCGCCGCTTTGATGTCAAGCTCAAGTTTAAACCGCTAAAACCCAACCAGGCCTGGTTGTTATTCGCCCAACTACTCAAAGATCAAGATGTGAGCGATGATGATGTTGAATCCATTAAAAAACAAATAGAACAACTCAGCCTTCTAACACCGGGCGACTTTGCCGCCGTAAAACGCAAGTTTAGCTTGGGTTATCAAGACCTAGAACCAGGCCTGGTGCTCGAAGCGCTGCAAGAGGAGTGCAGTTATAAACCGGGCTATCAAAAATCAGCGGGCATTGGATTTTTAAGTGAACTCAAGTCTGTGTTTTAAGACACAGCATCACTAATCAGGTGCGTTAACACTGACTTCAGCAAAAAAGTAGGTGAAACGTTTGTGTTTAATCGGTTATGTTAAAAGTAAAACCTACGATTAGCTGGGTGCACTTCTATGAGTACATCGCTGATTGGGTTGGCGCAAAAATTTGAGCGAGGTCATGTAAATAGGCGTCTATAGTTTATAGTATTCCTATTTTTCGACTAAACTCGTGGGTATTCTTTTGTCCGATGCAAAAAGTGTGTTATTGTTTTTCCAAAATTTTGCACCATCCCGTTAGCGGACGATTATGCAGTGTTGATGAATATGACTTTTAAATGTTCAAGTTGAGCATGGTATTTAAATGGAATCTGTTTGAGTGTTTGTGACAATCCTAAACAGAAGAATAGAGTAATAAAAGAACAAAACAGCACAGCTGTTTTAAAACTTGAGGAAAGTGTATGCCTAATTACTATTTAGTGAGAAGCCCAGAGGTACTCGTCAAAGATGGATTCATCGGCTATGGCTGGGGAGCTATTCCGTTTGTAGAGTTTGATTCAGCCAATAGCTTGATAGAACACATGCGTTCGAAAAAAATTAACCTTGGTCGGCAGGAAAAACAAATTAGACGCTTTTTTAACATACAGCCTGGGGACATTGTAATTGTCCCTGTTAGTCGTGCGATTTATATTGCTCAGGCGATGGAAGAACGGCTGTATGAGCGGGGTGTTGTTTTTGGTGAGAACCGTATTAAGGTTAACTTTGTCAACAAAGAAGGAGTTCCTGTTCGCATACCAAGAGGAAGTTTAACCAACCAGTTAAGCTCACGATTGAAGATTCGTATGTCAGTTGTTGGCTTAAATGGGTTTGGTGATGAAATAAATAAACTGATTGAACAGGCAAAATCCTTAAGCCTTAAAGAGGTAGGTTATCGCAACGCGGTTCAGCAGTTTCAAGAAAAAGCACAAGCAGAGTTTGAAGCTGAATTCTTAGCCGCACTTCGTTCAGGAAATGTGGGTCTCGAAAGTGGTGGGTACGGATTGGAAAAACTGATTAAAGAGCTGCTTGTTCTTGAGGGTTATGAGGCGAGCATACTTGGAAAAAACCAAGGTGCGGATATCAGTGACATTGACATTAAAGCGACAAAAAATGACTGGCTGGGTGATCAGGTACTGTACGTTCAGGCCAAACATCACAAAGGTCATTCTGACGATCATGGGATAAAACAACTCAAAGCTATTGAAGACCCAAACGACCAGGACCATGTTGTGACGAAGCTCTTTGTCACAACCGGCACATTGAGCGATGAAGCGATATCACTGGCAAACGAGTACGACATTAGAACCTTAAATGGCGAAGAATTGGTGAAGTGGTTAGTTGAGCGTTTAGATGACTTGAGTGCGGACACCAAGCTTTTGCTTGGTGTTGTGAGTGTCCCTCAGTTGCACCGTTATCCATAGACTGACTTGTAGAGGTTCAGACTAAATCTGGTTTTTTATGGTGTCGTGTTATTGGTCGAAAAGCTTACGCTCGTGCCGCCTCATCTCTTACCCTCCAGATCTGGTCGAGCGCCACTTGTTCGGATTCAACCCTAAAACCGATGGTTAAGCGTTCAGGGTTGCATACCTTGAAGATAGCATACTGTCCGCGTAAGATCATCGGGTGATACAAACCGATTTGGTGGTCAACTAAATAGGCCTCCTCCATCAAGTGTTGCCAACTATCAATAAACTGCCAGCTTGAGGGAACACCCAATGCTGGTTTTGGATAATGTGACAGTTCTCGACGATAACCTAAAAGTTCTTGGCGCTGTTGCTTGAAGTACAAATACTTTTCGTTAAATCGTTCATAAAGCAGGTTTAAGTGACTAATGCTCATACAGTTTTGAACTTGGAGCGTAATGTTATGAATTTGTAACTGGCTGCCCATGTGTTTCAGTTCATCAACTTTTTGTCGAATCTCGGCAGCAGACCAGTGACGGGTGTCTTCGATAAATTTTGAGTACATGATTTCAGGGTTCTCACGAAGCCAGCGCAATAGATCAATATCAATAGGCTCAGCGATTTGGTTAACTGGATTATAGTGATGCCTAAACAAGCGTTCAATCGAAAGGGGTTGGGGTAAACCGATTCGTCGTAATACTTGCTCACGTGGCAGGACGGCAAGCTGGATTAGCTCGTACTGACTTAAACGCTGATGTTCACCGTATTCTAAAATATGCCACAACAAAAAGGGCGAAAAACCTAACATTCGATTTAATCTTTTATCCTGGCTGGCTAACGACAAGGCACTTAAACCATGGCCATAATGTTGTTCAAAAACCAAGGCTTGGTTTAATACTGGTCGTGGGATACAACTCAACCAGGCCTGGTGATTGTCGGTGTTTAAAATCCCGGCCAGAGTGACACCCAGATTTGGACTTATGTCTTGATCGTCAGCTTGCGATGACGTATCGAGATATGACCATTTAATCCCTACATGCCATGGGCTCAAACCTATGCGAAGGGGGTAGCCAAAGATTTCCGATAAATTTAACTCATAATAACAATGAGGCATCAGCGTTCACTCCAGATGATTTTTACTTTTGAATACTATGCGATAACGTTAAAACCATTCTAATGAGCGTGCTAGATGTTGTGAATAGTCTAAGCAATCCGATGCGACATGACATGTCGGGATGAAAGATTAAAGTAGTAGCATGAGGAAAAAAGTTAGGTATAGTGACGCTATTACACGAGAAGGACGTCAAATATGCTCTCAAAATCTCAATATGTTCGTGGTCTACAGTGCCATAAATCCTTATGGTTGTTAAAAAATCGTCCCCAATTGCGAGAAAAGCCCGATGCCGCGCAGCAATCATTGTTTAACACTGGGAATACAGTAGGCGATTTGGCTTGTCAGCTATTCCCCGGCGGGGTTGAAATTGAGTTCGACCCGAAAAACTTTGATGGCATGATTGAACAAACTCGCCAACTAATAGAGGATGGCGTTGAGGTGATTTATGAAGCGGCCTTTAAGCAAAGAGGCATTTTTGCGATGGCTGACATTCTGGTTAAAAACGGTGATGTTTGGGATGTTTATGAAGTCAAAGCCTCCACCAGCGTTAAAGACTATCACCGTAAAGATGCCGCTGTTCAATGGTATTCTCTGTCCGAGGTGTTAACGCTTGGACGCATTCATATCGTTCACCTCAACAATAAATATCTTCGTCATGGCGAGTTGGATGTTCAGCATCTTTTTAGGATAGAAGACATCACCGAGAACGTACTGACACTAGTAGAAGACGTACCTGAATATCTAGCGGGAATGGAGGCGATGTTAAAAGCTGATGAACCCCAAATGGCAATTGGCTCACACTGTGGTGATCCACATAGTTGCGATTTTAAAAACCATTGTTGGAGCGATGTGCCGGCCGTTTCCGTGTTTAATCTCAATCGCATGAACGCGGCGAAAAAGTTTAATTTATACCACCGAGGCATCGTGCAGTATGCCGACATTCCGCCCACCGAATCACTCAGCAGGGTGCAACGCATTCAAGTTGAAACTGCCAGTACAGGTCAGCCATTAATTCAGCCGCACATCATTCAGGGCTTTATGGCGGATTTAGTCTATCCGCTATACTTTTTTGACTTTGAAACCTTTATGGAAGCCATTCCGCGTTTTGACGGTCAAAAACCCTATATGCAAATGCCATTTCAATACTCGCTGCATATCCTGCATCAAAACGGTGAGCTAGAGCATAAAGAATATCTTGGTGATGAACATAGCGACCCACGACCAGGCCTGGTGGTGCAGATGATTCAAGATTTAGGTGAACAGGGCAGCATTATCGCGTTTAACCAAAGCTTTGAAATCAGCCGTATTAAAGACTTAGCACGTGATTTTGAAGCCTATCAACCAGGCCTGCTAAAACTGGTTCCGCGTTTTAAAGATTTGATTGTACCGTTTAGGAAACTTGGTTATTACCATCCTGATTTTAACGGCAGTTTCTCCATCAAATCGGTGTTACCAGCGATGTTTCCTAACGACCCAGAACTCGATTACAAACAGCTTCAAGTCCAAAACGGCGGCATGGCTATGGACACCTTTGCCAACCTACACCGCCTGAAAGACCCAAATCAACGCGACAGGATCCGGCAAGCTTTATTAGATTATTGTCGGCTTGATACACTAGCAATGGTAAAGATTTATCAGCGATTAAAGGAAGTTGTTAACATGAAAACTAACTCATAACCTTGATTGCTAAATCAGCAATACTTAATGTTAATTAGCCACTCAGTTTACCAAATTATTTAATATCAATTACCTGCGCTTGTATAGGTAGACAGATAATCATATTCATCATTGATTATTCAAATGCAGTGCTAACAAATTAATCGAAGGACAACGCTAATGCGGATAAAAAATTTTGACAATCCAATGTTTGAAGATAAATTAAATGAACTTTTTAGATTTCTTAGTGTGCCTGAGCATCGGGTCTATAACCAAAATTTACAGCGTGAATATTTAAAGCAGGTTCTAAGTTACTCAAACCCATCTGAAAGCGCTATGAGTCATTTGTATTTAACCGTAAATACGCAAAGTCAACCCAATCTTGACGAGTTAGCTAAATTTTTTAAAAGCATTCATGATAACGGCAAAAATACCTTAACCTCATACTCAGAATTCAATGACTTTCTTAAGGCGGATAAGCTCAATAAAAATCAACTAACCTACGAAGATATTTACCAAAACCTTAAAGAGAAAAACGGATGGGGGCCAAAAACATCAGCTTTATATGTCAAAGAATTGATCCTTCTCCATTTTCCATCACCGATAGGTTTATTTGAAGGTCAAGCCATATGGGCTGATGCCCCAAAAGCTTTACCTGATAGGATTTATTTGCCGGTCGATAGCGTTATATTGTCAGTGTTTAAAAAGTTATCCGACGAAACTAAATTGAATTGGAATTTCGTTAATGTAAACAGTTTTTTAATTGATAAATGTAAATACAGCGCTGAACAGATGTTGGTGTGGGATGACCTGTGGTTTTGGGGTTACTTTAACCAAAAAATTGAAAAAGCCGAAAGGGTACATGAATGGAACCCGAACAAATATTGGGCCAATCTTTACGCTGATAAAAGTAAAATTGGCGAAATTGAAAAGCTGTCTGCTCAATATCGGAGGATTCTTGAATCTTAGCTACCTGCTTTGTTACTTATGACAATGCGACAATTAATGTCGTAATTTAGTTATCAATCGCTGTCATTATCAAACACAATCACTTAAGCTAAAGCCAAGTATTTAGATAGGTGTTTGCTATGACGAAATTAGCCATTATTGGTTCATGGGACTTTGATGATTAAGCATGATATGCCCTACAAGGGTAAGCTATCTTCTCAGCAGCGAGTGCGGGCGGTGGATGAAGCCATCATTTCTGTCTTGAATATTGCTGTAAAACGGGTATTTGATGAATACAAGCAAGCAGCACAAAATATTCGCCATGTATCAAAAGCATTGCGCCAGCTTAATCCGTAAAAATTGCAAGCAGCTTGAAAACAACCAGGCCTGGTTTTTGGTGGATGGTATTGAAATGCCATCTGAACTTGAGGCACAAGCGAATATTGTTGACAAAAATTCAAAAAAACACAGTACAGACGAACCGCTAAAAAACCAGTCCATGCAGGCATTAATTTTGGCCGAGCAAGCCTTTATCAACCGCATGAAAAAGCGACTTGAGGTTTAATATGACACTTATCCAATCTAAATTAAATACTGAACCTAGCTTTTATCCCTATTCGAAGTTTATTCAAAGCTCAAATATTGGACTACCTAGGTACCGCGAGTTTGAGGAACGCTATGCGCTTAAGTATTTCGCACATTGGCTTGAGCCCTCGGTCTTGTCAGAATTAGATCACTGTTATCGGGTGTTCTTTACGCGCCCGAAAATGAGGATTGCTGAACCTAAAACACCGATAACCTGCGATAAGGATTTTCTAGCGGCTTCCAGCTTTGCGCATGATTGTGCGCAGACGATATTGCAAGCCGATAAGGCTTTAATTTATTTGGATTCTTGTCCAAAATGTCAGCGTTTACGCATAACACCGCGGGCTAAAATTTGTTTGTGGTGTGGGCACAAAACGGAGCCGATAACTTGAGCAATGATACTGAAAAGATATTTCACCCGGCATTAATTGAGGCTTTTCCGCCTGATGTTCTTCGGTTATTTGGGGAGCACTGTGTTTTGGTTGAGGATGAACTTAATCGGGTTAATTACGCATTCGGCCATTTTAAAACGAAAGTTGATGGTGAAGATTTTTTGTTTGAAATTTGTATGGATTTAAACCAGGAAGGCCGACTGGAAATTTTTGATCTTAGCCATGAGGGGCACCTTATGGAGCTTGACCGGTTTTTGCAAAAGCTGAGTGAATCTCAGCCTCAGGTAATTGAGGTGGTGAATTGTGATTAAAACCTTATTTGCGAGTGTAGTGTTAATGGTGTTCTCGGGTGTTTCAAATGCGAGCCAAGATTTATTTGATGCTGTTGAATTTTTGAAAACGGGGGATACCGGGTTTGCTGAAAACCTTGAGGTTACGATTAATGAACAATGCGAAATTAAAAGCATTGTAAAGCTGGATCCTGCGTTTCTGAAGATCGTGATTTTGGAAGATATGAACCAATTTATTTGGGATAGCGCGGAGATTGTTACGCCAGAGGATGTGGAACGTTATCTCAAAATTTCCTGTCGTGGTGTCTGTCGTTATGATGCTAATGGCTTGGCCACTGAATTTGGCGGTGACTTGTTTCATACTCATTATGTAAGTTGGGCTGGGGTTACGGATAGGCAACGCATTCATCGAGCCATTACGATTGTCAAAAAATATTGTCCGGGCGGACCAAGTGCAAATTTTAAAGTGTGCCGGAATACAGCTTGAAAATATCAATTCGGATGATGAGGTAAAACAATGGAAGAATTAACATCTGAAGAAAGGCAAAAACTCATTGCCATCAACCAAAAACTAATACAAGTTCAGCAGGATTGGGCGCATTGGTTAGATGACACATGCCATCATAGGTTTCCCCAAAATGATTACTTGCCGATAGGATTGGTCAAAAAGGAACTGGTCTATTTTTGGGATGGGTATGCTCCAGACTATAACCTGCGCCCCGATCATTGTGCCGCGCTGTTTGATGTGTCGCGTTACCATCCGCTCCACCATGATCAAGCAACCAACTGGAATGATTTTCCCGATGATGAAAATCGCCCCGGTGGCCAATATCACGGTTATTGGTTTCATGCGTTATATGACCATGCTTATGGTTCAAACGCATTAAGCTGGAAGCAAATCGCTGGTTTGGGTGGGGCTGGTTTAAAGTTCAAACTACACTATGAACGCGAAATGTCACTCTACGACAATGAGCAGGCCATAGCTCAGCGTTCTGAGCAGACCTTCGCACTGGCACACTTAAACAATACGCTGGCCGATGCTGAGCCTAAATTAAAGCAGGCGTTAATAGAGATTGACCAGGCCTGGTTGACGAAAACAACACAGCCAACAAATGAATGGTCTGATTACGAATTAAACCTTCATGTATGGTTATTGGTTGATGAACAAAACCCACGCTACACGAAACAAAACGCTGGTGAATTAGGACAGATTATTATTAATGCGACCGGTGTAAGCCAGCGAGGGGTGGCAGACTTGGAAAAATTAGGGGATGGGAAAATCCATTCGCCTGCGTCAGCGGGCATTAATCTTAACGCACCTTGTTGTTTTTTGTTTAATGCGTTTCAGCAGAAGACGTTTTTGATCCAAGCCGATTATCAATACATCGATCATCTGGTGTTCTTTGCCGAAGTTCAAGCTAAAGCAGGACCAGTTGCAGGGTTTTAAGTCTTAAAGGAGGGATGGTGCACAAGTCGATTACGAAAGCCTTTGATGCGCGGTTTGTTGCGGTGTTATCTGATCGGGTTTTGCAAACCATACACGATAACTTTTTATGTTTGGGTGAGCCGATTGATTATGCCTATGGGTCGCTGATTGAGCCGGAAACTGGGCATAGAATCAACTATGAGTTGTGTTGTGATCTGAACAAGGAACACCGCATGGAGATATTTAATCTTGATGCGGATGATCCGCGTGATTATCGTGTATCACCAGCCCTGTTCAGTCAGCGTTTGCGTAAAAGCCTTATCGATAAAATCAATGTCATTCATTTAGACAGTGAGGTTTGTGATTCCGGACAGGGTGAAAAGGATCTGCACATGATGATAGATGCGCAGTGTGTTGGAACAACGCATGATTGGAGTAATACATGATTATTTATATTCACGGTTTTGCATCAAGTGGGATGGGCGCTAAAGCTCAGGCATTTGGTGACTATTATGCAAAACAAAACATACCATTTATCGCGCCGAGTTTACCGGTAGCACCAGCATTGGCGATAGACACTCTGGAAACTTTAATACAGGCCTATCCATCAACCGAAACCATTGCGCTGATTGGCTCATCATTAGGCGGTTTTTATGCCACTTATTTAGCCGAAAAGTACCAGCTAAACGCGGTGTTGATTAATCCTGCCGTTAAGCCTTTTTCATTGCTCACCACTCAAGTTGGCTTAGTTGCAAACCATTATGATGGCGCTAAATTTGAATGGCGTCAAAGCTATGTTGAGTCACTAAAGCGTTTTGATGTAGCCGAAATTAAGGGTGTCAATCGCTTTAAGGTGCTTTTGCAAAAAGGGGATGAAGTGCTGGATTACCGGTTTGCCGAACAGAAGTTTTCGCAAGCTAACCTAGTTGTTGAACCGGATGGCAACCATAGTTTTGACGCGATTGAACGCCACTTTGATTGTATTACGAGCTTTCTGATGGGGAAAGTAACCTCTTAAAAATCCGCGATTATCTTATCGGACATTTAAGCCAAAAGTGCGCTATATACCACACGGATTGATCAGGTTTTGACGCTCAACGAGTTCTATTAAGCGTAACAAAAGCCGTGCCTAGAATTCTGGTATATTAAGCTCTGGTTGATTGATAACCTTTTAATGGGATTTAATTTTGCTGTTTTAAGCGTTGATATTCATTTTAACAAAAGGCCAACCATCAAAATGAACTGGTTCGAACAACTCACCGGCTTTGCTGAAACCGATTACCACAGCACCCAATCCCAGCTGGAGATGGAGGGCGATACGCTCATCTGTCTGCCAAATGGTCGGCGTTATCAAGCAGGGCGCTTACTCACGCCCACGCTCGCTCAATTGCGCCAACAAACAGCCGCCTTACCCATCATGAGCGCACCGAATCGATTATCCGAATGGGTGGGGGATGTTCGCGATTTACATCAAGACCCCGTGAATAAAAATGCCTTGTTTCAAGTCGCTTCGCAGTTTAACCTGCTCGAAATGGTATCACCCCAGGTTACGCCCCTTGAGGGCATTAGCGACTACGCCTATGACAAAACCCAAGGTCCGGTTTGTGCGATGGCCTGTGCCGCTGGTACGCTCTACCGTAATTACCTTGTTCCGATTCAAAATCAGCAAGGTCAAACCGACCAGCGTCAACTCAATATGCTCGATGCCTTTGAATCAGCCATTCATAACGAACAGCATCAATACTGGCAGATGCAGAACGGTTATGTGATGCCAACCCAACCAGGCCTGGTTGCGTTCCACCAGTATTTGCGTGGCCTGAATAGCACGGAGCGTGAACAACTCAAAGCCACGATTAAAGTCGGTCTGCAACAAAACACACAAGTCACGCTCGGCAAGGCAGATCACTGTGTCAGCCAAGTCTACTGTTCGGCCTTGCCAGTCGCCTATTCAAACTACAGTGAGGAACGCTGGCAACCTTTTGCCCAGCTTGTGCTCGAAGCCGCCTATGAAGCTACATTTCATCATGCACTACTCGAACAACAACGCACCGGCAATAAACGGGTCTATCTGACCTTGCTTGGCGCTGGGGCATTTGGTAATCCGGTCTCTTGGGTTACCCAAGCGATTGAGAGCACCCTAGCGCGATTCAACCAAGCCAATTTAGATCTGGTATTTGTCAGCTATGGACAAAGTAGCCGCGAGATTCAACAACTCATTCAAACCCACAAGGGGGACATTGATCATGCTTGAACGAATAAAACGGGCTGAGCTCACCTACGCGATGCTCGACACGGACGAAAAAGGTATCTTTATAATTGCACACCAGATTGATGGTTACAAAATGTTTGATGCCAAATACCCTAGCCTAAAAAAAGGTTATGTTAGTTTTTTAAGCCAAGCGCAAGAACTGTTTGAGCTCACCGGTGAGATACAAACCCAAGATATTGAAGACTTGATGATTTTATTATTTTTTAGCGCGCGTGCTCACCGCCAGGGTTACATGGGTTTTAACGATCAGGTGTTTCATACCCCGTTTGTTGAGACCTTAGTGCAAGCCATGAAGCCCTTATTACTTGAAGCTGAAAAACCAGCCTAATCCCCAACATTATTTAAACTCTAAAGCGATCAAACAGGAGCCTATCCATGCATGCAAATCTCGCCTTTGATTTATCGGATATGTTTGGCTACCCATTAAAACTCGAGTTGACGCCTTGGCAAAAAGGGGTGAGCTGGTTGCACCATGTTCACCACAAAATCTACACACTGGCCTATTTTGAAGACAAGGGCCTATCGATGGATTTTTTCACCCATCAACCGGACAGCCAGGCCTGGCAACAAAGCTTCCCGACCAATGTATTAGCGGCGCTAAAAGACTTTGAGCAACGCTTTGAAGGCCATACCTTCAGCGCACTGTGGTTTGTGAGCCGCAGTGAAGCCGCCTGCCAACTGCTACTGAGCGCACCGACACTGCTGTGGATGATTATGGACTATGCCAAATCCCACCAGCTCGAACCCGACCAGGTCTGGCCATGGTTTAGCGCTAAACGTAAAACCATCGTGGGGCTTTATCAGCTCCCACAAAACAATGCCACGGTTCACTTGCTCAGCAAATACCACTCGGATCACAAATTCTCACAACGCGATATTGAGCTGATTCAACAGCTCTACACCAGAAGCTTTTATAACGATAAAAAACACGGCCACATTCCTTATTTTGACCCAATGCGCATCCG
>NZ_JYNN01000025.1 GCF_000934765.1 Thiomicrospira microaerophila
CGTTGATAGGCAAGGTGTGGAAGCGCAGTAATGTGTGAAGCTAACTTGTACTAATTACTCGTGAGGCTTAACTATACAACTCAAAAGTGACTTAACTGATGTGTAGCTTGAGATAAAAGCGAAACCAAGATACAGTATCCTATTACAAAGCAAAGATTACTTCTTAGCAAAGAATTTTAGTAAATGGCTAAAACCCATTTACAAAACCGAATTGCTTGGCGACCATAGCGAAATGGAACCACCTGATCCCTTCTCGAACTCAGAAGTGAAACGTTTCAGCGCCAATGGTAGTGTGGGGTCTCCCCATGCGAGAGTAGGTCATCGCCAAGCTCCATACATCTAAACCCCTCGTAAGAGGGGTTTTTTTTTGCCTTTGAAAAAGCTATTTAACTAATGGCATGTTTTATGCTTTAACTGTACTAATGGTTTAATTTTGGTTGCAGTTATGTATCGCTCATTTTTTGGTTTAAATGATTTACCTTTTCGCTCAACGCCTGATTTAAAATATTTTTTTGATGCTGGCTCCAGGGGTGATGTGGTTAATGCTATTCATTATGCCCTTGAGCGAGGTGATGGCATAGTGAAAATTGTAGGTGAAGTGGGTGTTGGTAAAACCACCATTTTAAGAAAACTTGCTTTTGATCTCCCTGCTAAATACCGTGTTATCTATATAAATTCGCCAAATTTGCAGCCACAGGATATCTTGCTTTTTATATGTCATGAGTTTGGTATAGAGATTGATCACTCTCTGCCAAAGTTTACTGCGATTAGTAAGTTGCGTGATTTTTTTATTGAGAATCACGCATTAGGTCGCCAGTGTGTCATTATGATTGATGAGGCTCAGGCCATACCTATTGTTACACTTGAAGAAATCCGTCTGTTATTAAATCTTGAAACTGAAGATCATAAGCTTGTGCAAGTGTTATTGTTTGGACAACCTGAGTTGGATGTCATTTTGCAGCGCGAAGAAATTAGACAGTTTAAAAGTCGTGTATCGCACGCTATTTATTTGACGCCTTTAAATTTTGAAGATGTTTTTAGCTATTTGAATTTCCGAATGAGTAAGGCGGGTTACCAGGGTGCTCAGCTATTCAACAAGTCAATAGCCAAAAAGATTGCTAAAGCGTCCAAGGGAATCGTTCGTGAAATTCATCATTTAGCGGATGCGGCGTTAATGCGTGCCTATGCCGACAATAGTCAACAAGTAAAATTAAAGCATATTTCAAGTGTTCAGCCAGCTGTTTGGCGGAGCTACGCTATTTCCGGCGCTTTTTTATTCTTGGTCGTTTCTTTAGTTGGGCTTTATTTGTTTCCATATTCAGTAAATAAAGTGGAGATACTGCCAGCCTTTCAGGTTTCTTCTCTAAAAGATCGGGAGAGGATTCTTATCGTTGAGACTATTGAGGAAGATAAAAAAAATACATTAACAGATGTGAGTCACTTTATTGAAGACAGGAATAAGCAAGATTTTAGCTATAAGACACCGGAGACTCGTTCAGATGAGCCGTTGCATTTTAATTCTCACGCTGACTTATTATTAAAAACAAAACAAAGTATTTTAAGTAATGAGTCGCATCGCTATAGTGTTCAGATTATTGTGAGCAGCATATCTGATTTTAATCGTGTTATGACAGAAATAGCGCCTTTTCTAGATGTGGAACATTTATTTTGGTTAATTGATGGCGGACGTTTTATTTTATATTACGGTGTTTTTAGTCAATTAGAGCATGCAAGAGCGCTCATTCAGGTTTTGCCACCTAGTTTTTTAACCGGTAATCCGTTTATTGTAAATCGTAGCCAGTTATTATTTCGTATTGATCAGCTTCTAGATCAAGACGCCGCCGTGAGTGGTATTTAGGATGTTTATGAAACTCTTTTTATTGTTTGTATGCAGCTTTTTACTAGCATCTTGTGCAACTAAACAAGTGAAACCCGTCAGCGATGTGGTGAAAGAGCCTGTCATTGGATCTTCCTCAAAGGTTATGTCTGATGGTATCCCTTCTTTAGCGATGCCTACGCCTGTCAATCCTAAGCCCAGACTAGAGACACCTCCGTCACGCTACACGCTCAGTGCAATATCGGCACCTGTGCATGAGGTGTTATATCGCCTGGGTGAAATGGCGGGTTATGAAATTGATATTATGCAAGGTGTTGAGGGTGAGGTAACGATTAATGCGGTACGGCAATCCTTGCCATCTATTTTGTCCAGGATTGAGGCGCAGTTGAACCTTGTGATTACGATTCATAACCAAAGTATTCATGTACGACCTGATAGGGCCTATTGGCAAGAGTACCAGGTTGATTATGTAAATATTCGCAGAAGCAGCCAAAATAATATTATGATGAATATGACTGTAGGGGGTTCGGTTAATCCTGTGTCTGGTTCACAGGGTAATAGCTCATCTAGTGTTCAGGTTTCATCAGAGCATGATTTTTGGAGAACGTTGCGCACATCACTTGAATCCATTGTTCAGCCAGCTCCGCAAGGTATGGCTGTGTCTGAAAGTGGAGGAGACGGTTCTGTTGTGGCTCAAACGAGTGAACGTGCACTGGTTGTAACAAATCCTGAGGCAGGGATTGTTATGATTTATGCTAATCAGAAAAAGCAGCAAAAAATACTAGGTTACTTAAACTCTATTTCGAGTCGTTCCGAGCGTCAAGTAATGATTGAGGCCTCGGTAGTTGAAGTTGTTTTATCAGAACAGCATCAATCTGGTGTTGACTGGAATGTAACGGGTTTTGGCAATATTCTTGCCACAGCTGTAGGTCAGGGCACCTTAACGACGGGTGTATCCACTAATTTAGCTGCAGATTTTGGTTTTGGCTTAAAAGCACTGGAAAAATTTGGTGATGTTAAGGTTTTATCAAGCCCTAAAATAATGGCGGTAAACAATCAGCCAGCTTTGTTAAAAGTCGTTGATAATGAGGTATATTTTACTATTGATGTTTCTCGTTCAACCTCGACGGCGGGTACGGACACAACTTACTCAACCACGGTGCATACGGTTCCAGTGGGTTTTATGATGAGTATGACGCCTTTTGTTTCTGATAATAACGAAATTACCCTGAATGTAAGGCCGACTATTTCCCGTATTATAGGACGCGTACGAGATCCGAATCCAGACCTTCGGGCGGTCAATGTTGAAAGCTTTATTCCCATTATTCAAGAGCGTGAAATGGAAACAGTATTGCGTTTAAGAAATAACCAGACCGCAGTTATTGGTGGCTTGATTGAAGACAGAAAAGATTTGAATGAGCAAGGTCTGCCTTGGTTTTCACGTGTTCCGCTTATGGGTTCAGCTATTTTTGGTAATAAAGAGCGAAGTACAACAAAAACAGAGTTAGTGGTTTTTATCCGCCCTATTATTGTAGATAGGCCTGATATCGATAATGGTGACCTTGTTTCATTTGGGCGTTATTTTAATGCAATGCAGGGTGGTAAGAAGTGAGTATTTTACTGGATGCTTTAAAGAAAGCCTCTATTGAAAAAAAACGCCGTGAAGACCAGGAAAACACGCAAGCTTCAAAGTCTAGTATTAGTGCACCAGGTTTAGCAGCGGATTTGGATCATGACTCGTCAAGTTTGTTGAGTCAAAAGCCGCTTTTTAGCTTAAGTTTGAATGATGACCCTTCTGGTGATCAGCCGCCGCTTAAGGATACAGTTTCAACAAAGAAGACATCTGCGATTTTTTCCGATGAATTACTTGCTGATGAGCAAAAAAAAGATCGACCTTTCCAAGTGGTTGATGAGGAGCCTGTGTCTGTCATAAACGATGGTGAGGTTAATCCTGCGACGATATCAGCTGTTGATTCACCACAAAAAGAATCACAAATCGAGGTCGGTACGTTAGGTCTAGCCCTATCTAAAAACGAACCAGCATCATCACCTTACCAGTCAAGTTTAGATGATTTAGATGCACTAGGCCATGATGAACCAACAAGGTCACCACCCCATGCCTACGCTTTAGAACCAGAGTCATTGAGTCCGGTTGATAGACCTGACCATGAAGAGGAGGTAACTCAACAGGCTGATCAACCTTCTACAGTACCTAAGGCGCCGTTAAACCTTAAGCCAGATACTGAACATGACGTCTCCCGCGATGAGGCTAAGCGCGTTAACAAGGTTTTGTTAAGCCAGTCTAAATCTAAAACATCACACCAAACAAAAGGTGGTCAACTGGTCAAACGTATTTCTTTTTATATGTTGATTACTCTCATTGTGTTTGGTGCGTTGGCCTATTATGGATTGATCACGTATAGAGATTTAAATACAGCCCATAGACAGGATGTTCAGCAATTATCTGCTATTGTAGATAACCCTGTGCCTAATGATCTGCCAACTGCTGTAGAAGAAGACGGCCAAACTACCCCATCTGATCCGGTTAATAAGCGACAGACAGCGTTAGATGTACAGGTAGATGGCGATAGTTTATCTAGCAAAGAGCCCAGTATAGAGACGGTTGATATATCTAAATCCACACCTAAGGGTGAGCCGACTAAAATAGACTCTAAAGCCTTACCCGAGCCTGCATCTAAGCCTGCATCCGGTCCCATTATTCGTGTAGAAAAGGAGGCATCAAGATCCTTCGCCGATTTGGCTTATGAGGCTTACCTAAAAGGTAATATGCGAGAGGCAAAAGAAAAGTATGAGCGTCATCTAGATGCGCAGCCTCACAGTAAAACGGCACGTTTAGGTCTTGCAGCCCTAGCCGTTCACTTAGGGCATTTTAATGAGGCGATTGAACATTATCAACGTGTTTTAAGTGATGATCCACAAGATTCCGATGCGCTTGCCGGAATTGCGGCTACACTTAGCCATTTTAATGGTCGTTTGTTTTCAACGGAAGATTTGAAGGTATTCATTCAGCGCTACCCTGGCATCGCTGGGCTTCATTTCGCACTTGGTAATCATTATGCTCAAAAGCAGGATTGGTTTTTAGCTCAACCAGCCTACTTTGAGGCGGTCAAGCTTGAAAGTCAAAATCCTGATTACAGACTCAATTTAGCGATAAGTTTTGATCAGCTTGGAGAGTATGCTGAAGCGATTATTCACTATAAAGCGGCGCTGGCAGTTTCAGAGCATAAGAAGATTCATTTTGATCCTGCGGTGGTTGGGCAGCGAATTATACATTTGACGCGTTTTATGGAGCAACGTTAATTATGGCGGTGCCATTGCGCTTGGGTGATAAGTTGGTTCAGGATGGATTTATTAGTCCTGATCAACTACGTATTGCACTAAATGAACAGCGTATTACGGGAAAAAAACTGGGTGAAGTGTTTGTTTATCTAGGGTTTATGACTGAAGAGCAGGCGCGTGAAGTTATTGGTGAAACAACGGGTTATGATTCTATTAGCCTTAAGGGTGTTGTGCCGGATTTGGCAGCGTTATCCTTGCTCGATGAACCTTTTGCCCGAGCCAATAAAGTTATTCCTATTAGTTTGCAAGGTGATGTAGCCAAGATCGCCATGGCCAATCCAGAGAACATCCTGTTATTAGATAAAATAAAGCGAAATTTTAAGCGCCCAAACGTGACAATTAAGCCGTTGTTAGTGGCGGAGTCTGAAATTCAGCACGCCATAGACCAGTACTATGGTTATGAATTGTCTATAGACGGTATTATTCAGGAATTGGAAACAGGCAAGGTTGATATTCAGCTACTTACTGAAACGGATGAATATTCTCAGCCGATAGTCAGGTTAGTGGACAATATTTTAACGGATGCTGTAAAGCGCGGCGCTTCAGATATTCATTTTGAACCTGAAGAATTTTATGTGCGTATACGCTATCGTATTGATGGGGTTTTGCAAGAGATTCGTTTATTACATAAATCGTTTTGGTCTGGATTGGTTGTTAGGCTCAAAGTGATTTCAAACCTAGACTTAACTGATCAGCGCCTGCCACAAGATGGTCATATGGATTTAGTGGTTATGGGGCGAAGAGTTGACTTTAGGGTATCGTCCTTACCCGGTACGCATGGTGAAAATTTTGTACTGCGCATACTAGATCGAGAAAAGGGGATTGTGCCACTGGATAAGCTCGGTTTAGATGAGGATGCTTATCGAGAGGTGCAACTTATGTTGAATCGGCCAAATGGCATTTTCTTGGTAACAGGCCCAACCGGTTCAGGAAAAACGACAACATTGTACTCCATTTTGAATGAAGTGAATGACATGGGCGTCAATATTATGACACTTGAAGATCCTGTTGAATACCCTATGGATTTAATACGTCAAACAGCCATTAACCCAGAAGTTGGACTGACGTTTGCACGAGGCATTCGTGCGTTGCTGCGCCAAGATCCAGATATTATTTTGATTGGTGAAATACGTGATAGTGAAACGGCTGAAATGGCGTTTCGTGCCGCGATGACTGGGCATCAGGTCTTTGCTAGCTTGCATACTAATTCCGCGATTGGCGCGATTCCACGTTTATTGGATATCGGAATTTCACCTTCCATTTTAGCGGGTAATATTATTGGTATTTTGGCGCAACGTTTAGTTCGGCGACTTTGTAGTCATTGTAAAGCACCTTATGAACCTGATGCGTTTGAAGCGCAGCTGGTTGGTTTTTCAGCCACTGATATACACCAAACACTTTATAAATCTAAAGGCTGTCCGCATTGTAACCATGTGGGTTATAAAGGGCGATTAGCGGTATTAGAAACCTTGAGGTTTACCAAAGAAATGGACAATCTATTGTTGGAGTCTGCACCTGCTAATCATTTACTAAGCCTGGCCAAAAAACAAGGCTTTAGAACATTAGCTGAGTCAGCCGTTGTCTGGGTTCGAAAAGGGGAAACAACGTTAGATGAAATCAATCGTATTGTTGACTTGTCTGAGTTGCTTTAGAGGAGGGGTGTAGATGCCTTCTTTTCACTACTCTGGAATTAATCGCTATGGTGAACGCCTTCGCGGTGTGATTGAGGGTAAAAATATAGCGGACGCTGAAAATAAGCTTAAGTCATCCCGCGTTGATATTTTAAGTATTAAGCAAAAGTCAGCTGGATTAACACTTTTTAGAAGTAAGAAAATTACGCGCAAAGAAATTATTACCATTACCTTTCAGTTTGAGCAATTGATGCGTGCGGGTGTTCCGCTAATGGAGATTTTGGTAGACCTTCGAGATTCTTTTGATAACCATGCTACAAAGGAGATGTTGAGCTCGATTTATCAATCGATGGAGGGGGGAGAAGGGTTTGGTACCGCGTTAGAGGGGTATAAGTCCGTTTTTGGTGAAGTCTATATTTCATTAGTAAAGGTAGGAGAGCAGACTGGGCAGCTTGAATCCGTATTAGCCGATTTGGGTGAAATGCTTAAGTGGGAGGATGAGATGATCGCGAAGGCTAAAAAAGTTATGATTTATCCTGCGATTGTGGGTACGGTTGTTATTGCCGTCGTCGTGCTGATGATGCTGTTTGTCGTGCCACAGTTACTGAGTTTTATTGGTGAAATGGGCGGCGAAATCGGTTGGGCGACGAAATCACTGATTGCGACCTCCAATTTTGTTCAAGCTTATATTTTACATTTACTGATTATGCCATTCATTTTGTTCGCCGTTTTAAAGGCTTGGTTAAAACGTTCAGTGGCTTTTAGAATGGCATTTGATCGATTTATTTTTAAAGTAAAAGTGATTGGACCTATTTTGTATCAACTTAAAATAGCGCGCTTATCCAGCGCACTAGCGATCATGTATAAATCGGGTGTGAGCTTTACAGATGCGATGAAAATGGCAGCAAGTGTTGTGGGTAATGCGCACATTGAAGCCTCTATTAATACCGCTGTGCGTTTAGTGCAAGAAGGCGAACCGATTCACAAAGCGTTTGAGCAAGCCAGTGTATTCCCCACGCTGGGCGTGAGAATGCTAAAGGTAGGTGAACGAAGTGGCAAAATGGATGAAGCGCTTTTGAATGTCAGTTACTTTTATGATAGAGAGGCAAAAGAATCGATAGAGAAAATTGAACCTGCCATTGAACCTTTATTAACGATTGTGATGGCGGTGATTGTAGGCTGGGTCATGATTGCCGTACTGGGGCCTGTATATGATACGATGACACAAGTTGATTTTTAAAGGTGGGTCCATGAGTCTGATTCTGTATATTAGTGAAAAAAAAATCGACGCCTTTCTGTTCTCAAGAGGACGGCTTAGTGAGCACCGTGTGTTGTGTTGTCACGAAGTCGTTGATTTTGTACAATCGTGCTCAAAATCAACGCAAGTCAGTCTTGTTCTAGATACGGTTGAAGAAGGAATACAAGTAGATTATGTGCCATCGCTATTACCTTGGGAAAAGCCAAGCCTACAAAAGCGGCTATTTGAAAAAAATAAACAAAAAGGCGCCTATGCACAACGATTTATTTGGTCAGGTTTAAAAAAAACGACGGCGGACCAGCGAAGTGAAACGCTACTAATTACACATAGCATTACACCGACAGAATGTTTAGCCAACTTGGTTAGCGCGATTGAGGGGGCCCAGCTGGTATGGGGGGGATTTTTTTCAGCCGCTTACTTGATTAAAGGGTACTTTTTTAAACAAATTAAATCTGCCGAAGGTTTAAGTGTTGCACAATTAAAACAGCCTGTTTTGTTATTTGCCAACATGTCGAGTGATCATTATAGGCAGTGTTTTTTTTACGAGGGGTATTTGCAACTAACGCGTTTGATTCCATTTGAGCAAAACGCCGCGAACCCCGATCAGCATAGACGCTTTTTGGTTCATGAGGCGCGTTTAGCCAGTCGATTTATTTACAATCAAGGTTTACTGGATCGAAAAAACCCGATTAGTTATGTGATTATTGATAGCCTGGGTGAGCAAGCAAAAGCCGATTTAAAAGCACAATTCTTAAAAGAAAACCTACTAAGTGTTTCACAAACGTCAACGGAAGCATTTTTTGTTACGCATGCTATACCTGTGCAAGATGAAAATGTACACTTTGCAAATGTTGTGGTGAAGGAGGTCAATAAATCCTGGGTGCCAAGCTTTTACCGCGTTCCTTATGTCCAGATGACGAATGGCTTTAGGTTGGGTCGGTTACTCGTAAGTCTGTTGGCAGGTGTCGCTTTAATGACATTATTAATGATGATAACTCACGGTGGACTGCAGCATTATTTTCTTGGCCAAAAAGCAGAGTTATTAGCGAAAACTGAAACCGTTTTAAAAACGCAAAGAGAGGGGTTGTTGTTGCAGGCTAGAGGGCGAGAATCAGTGGTTGATATGGAGGCAATTGTAAAGTTTTCAGTGATGCTCAATCGGCTCAATGCAACAGAAGCCTATGGAATCAATCTCGATCTTTTTTCTCTGTTGTTAGCAGCGCATCCGGGGGTAAAGATTGATAGTGTAAATTGGCAGCCAATCAATCAATTGGATGATCTTACCATGCAGGTGTCTATTCGTGGCCAGGTTCACCCTTTTGAAGGTCAGTTCAAGCCAATGAACCAATTACTTGACGCTTTCTCTAAAGATCTGCAGGCACAACCAGGTGTCACTCAGGTTGTTATCACACAACAGCCTTTTAGTTTAGAGCAAGCAAGGAATGTTAGGTTTGGGCAAACTCAGCAGCAAGACAGCCTGCCTTTTGCGATGACTTGGCGCCAAGCCAGAAATGCACCACCGAAAACAACACAAAGCGATTTACCATGAATACGCATGACCCGCTAGTTGGCAAAAAGAGGCGAACGAAAAGAGCAAAATCTGTTTTTAGAGGCCTGTTTGAACGCTTATTATTGTTTCCTTTTTCCGTGCTTATTGTGAGTTTGCTCGGGCTTTATTTTGTAAATGAATATGTGCTTAAGCCGATTGTTGTTCAGCAACAAAGTTTGCTAGCAATTCAACAGCAGGTTAATCAGCTCAATCGACAAATTAGTCATTATCAACAGTATGCTGTAGAGTTTGAAGCCGATGTAGCGCAAGGGTTATTAATGCCCATAGATAAAATTTTATGGGTTGATCAAATGAGTCTGTATGCAAGACAGCACTATTTAAACACCATTAGCTTAACGTTTGGTGAGGAGCAAAAAATGAACGTCAACCAAACTTCTCGGATACCGCAAGACCAACCCGTATTTTACCAAACGCCTGTTGCTGTAGCCGCTGGCCTTTATCATGAGGGTGACTTTATTCGTTTAATAGATTGGTTTTATCAGCAAACAGACTATTTATGGTTGCGTTCCTGTCAAATGAGAATAGAGCGCAGACAAAGGACGGAGGAAGGATTATTTGACGTGACGCAGCCCAATATTCAAGCGCAATGCCAGTTTGTTGCGTTTCGTGCACAACCTCGTTTATTTAATGAAGAGGAGTGGCGTTAGTGTTAAATTGGCGACTTAACTTAACAAAACGGCATGCTTCCAGGCGAGGTTGTGAGCTAAGTATCTGGTGGATTAGCGTTTTTGTATTGCTGCCAGCATCGGTCACAGCGCAGCCATTATGGCCAACGATTTTTATGAATGCGGCGGATCAACAACGTATTGAGCAGCAGCGTGAAGCTTATCGCCTATCTCAAACTCAGGGGATTCCTCAACCCTCTCGTGATTCGGCCGTGCAAACGCACGTTAATCCTAGGTTATTTTCAGTCGACGCGATCATGAATGTGCAAGGTCAGCGCCTTGCCATTATTAATGGTGTAAGTTACGCTGAAAAAACAGTAAAAAATGGCATTCATGTACATCGTATTTTTGAGGGTTTTGTTACCTTAACACTTGAGGAGTCGGAGCAGTGGGGCCGCGCACAAGTGGGCGTAAGGTATAGCAGTGAGTCTTGGCCAGATGCGATTCCAAATAGGGTAAAATTATTAAAAGCAAATTAATTGCGCTGTGCTATAGATGAGCTATTTAATCATTTCATTTTCTAGATATGTTTTAAGTTGTTGTTTTTGCTCAATGTTAAGCGCCTTGTTGTCTAGGCTACTAATAATGAAGGTGTCTTCAGCCTTTTCACCGACGGTGTTGATTTTGGCGTCATGCATGCGAATTTCAGCCTTTCTAAATGCCAGGCCTATTCGAGATAGCAAGCCGGATATATCTTTTGTAGAGATACTTATTTCTGTTAAATTTTTGGCTAGATCTCGGTATCCAATTTCAGTCGGTGTATTAAAATGCTTTATTTGTCTCGCGCGACGGTAGTTATTGGATGGCGGAATGGGTGTGGATTCCATTAAGTTTTTTTCTAGTTTCTGGTGAATAATTTGTATCATGGTGGGGTCTTCAATAGCCTCTTGTTCACGGTTAAGAAAGTAGACCAGTACGAGCGTCATATTCTCGGTGGTCGAATAGACCTTCGCTTCCACAACGTTTAAATCAAGGTTATCGAGTGTTTGTGTTATTTGACCAAATAAAAAATCACGGTTTTGCATGTAAATCATTAACTCAGAGGCTCCGCGCTGGGTTTTTCCTGTAATCGTAATATTGATATCCTGTAACTGACGCTGGTAGAGTTCTCGGGTGATTCTGCAGATTTCAGTCGGCGTTTGGCGGATAAAAAAAGCGGATTTTTTTAATGCATTCCAGAGTGCTTGGTAGTCGCTGACATTGAGGCTATTTTTAGCGAGTAGTTCACGAGCTTTCTCTTGGTGCAGCAGTGCTTTTTTCGTTTTCGTTTTAGGGATTTCCATTGCTTTATCAAGTGCATTGGATGTTTGATTATAGAGGTCAAGAAAGAGCCCATTTTTCCAATCATTCCAAACATCATCCGATGTTGAACAAATATCAGCTACGGTCAGTAGGTAGAGGTAATTTAAGCGATTTTGTGTGCCAACAAAGTGGGCGAAATCTTGAATGACTGCCGGGTCGCTTAAGTCTTTACGTTGGGCAACGCTGGAAAACTCTAAGTGGTAGCGAACAAGCCAAGTAATGAGCTTTGTGTCAGTATCGTTTAAATTGTGCTCTAGACAGAAGTGGTAGGCATCATCAGCGCCTAAAATCTCATGTGCGCCATTACGACCTTTCGCAATGTCGTGAAATAAGGCGGCTAAGAATAGTATCTCAGGTTTGCAAATATGTTTAGTAATTTGATGTGCCGTTGGGAACTCAAAAGCATATTCTTTAATAAAAAAGCGTCGAAGGTGGCGTATAACCAAAAGGGTATGCTCATCAACCGTATAGGCATGAAAAATATTAAATTGCATCAAGCCGGCTATTTTATGAAAAACAGGAATGTAAGCATCCAGTAAGCCATAGCTATGCATGCGTTTAAGAGAGGCATTAATGCCTCTTGGTTGACGTAAAATTTCAATGAATAGTGCTTTGTTTATTGGATCACGTCTAAAGTCATCGTCTATGAGGTGAAGGTTTTCACGCAGTAGTCGTATGGTTCGTGCACGAATGCCTGCAATGGATGGATCATTTTCTAAGATAATAAAAATCTCTAATAGTGCGCTGGGAAAATATTGAAAAACCTGTTCTGAGCGAATATCTAAATATTGATTAATCAGTTGAAAGCGTTGATTAATGTTAACAATTGTCGGTGATTGATCGCTACAAAGTTCTTCGTTGAAGTGCTGTAGCAAAATTTCATTAAGCTTAACAACAGAGCGTAAATTGCGATAATAGCTGTTCATGAATTGTTCAACGGCCAATTTTTCAGGGGTATTTTTGTAGCCAAAATTCTCAGCCACTTCTTGTTGATTGTCAAACGAGAGGCGATCTTCTCTACGTTTTTTCAGACGGTGGAGTAAAAAGCGCACACGGCTTAAAAATTTATAGGCTGCATCGAGTTCACGAAACTCTTCCGGTGTGATAAAGCGTTTTTGGACGAGTTGATGAATCGATGTGGCATTAAAGTGGCGTTTGGCAACCCAAAACAGGGTTTGGATATCACGCAGTCCACCTGGACTTTCTTTTATGTTAGGTTCAAGCTGGTAAACCGTGTCATGAAAGCGTTTATGGCGTGCTTGTTGTTCAGCCATTTTGCCATGAAAAAAACTTTCCGTTGGCCAAAAATCGACCTTTTTCCATAAGGCGTGTAACTGTTCGAACAGCATATAATTACCTGTAAGCCAGCGCGCCTCTAAAAGATTGGTCGCCGTTGTAATATCGTCTTGTGCGGCCTCGATTGTTTCCTCTAGTGTTCTAATTGCGCTACCAACTTCAAAGCCAATATCCCAAAGCAGTGTCAAAAAATGACTTACAGCCTCGTGATCATTCAAGGGGGTGGCACAAAGAATAAGGATATCAATGTCAGAATAAGGGTGAAGCTCGTTACGGCCATATCCTCCTACAGCTAAAAGCGTAAACTCCGTGCTGTCAAAGAGATGTTGCCATATTTTTTTTAAGATTTGATCAACAAATACCGCACGCTCCTTCACCAGTTCAGCAACAGGTGTGCCCTGGTCATATTGATCAAATTGGTGTTGATTAAAGCGCTTAAGCATGTCGCGCCCGGTTTTTGCCGCCATCTCAGGCTGGTGTTTTAAAGCGCTTAAGAAGTTGGGAAAATCGGTTTGTGAAGACATGCCTAATCCTTTTAGTAAAGCGGAGTTTCCCCTGGGCGGAGTGTGAAAACTTCATAACCTGTTTTAGTGACCGCTAAGGTGTGCTCCCATTGCGCCGATAGGCTCCTGTCCTTGGTCACAACGGTCCAGTTATCGCCAAGCAGCTTGACATCAAGCTTGCCCAAGTTAATCATCGGTTCAATCGTAAATGTCATACCGGGTTTAAGAATAATTTCTTTTAATTCATCTGCCGCATAATGTAACACCTGTGGTTCTTCATGAAAGCTTTGGCCAATACCATGCCCACAATACTCATGTACGACAGAGCAGTGATGCGCGTGGGCATGTTGCTCAATCGCTGCAGCCACCTCAAACAGTGTCGCTTGAGGTTTGACTTGTGCAATACCTTTCCACAAGCATTCATAAGCTACTTTACAGAGTCTTGCGGCAAAGGGTTTGATCTCACCAACCTCAAACATGCGACTCGTATCACCATGATAACCGTCTTTGATGACGGTGACATCAATGTTGATGATATCCCCTTTTTTTAATTTTTTATTGCCTGGGATGCCGTGACACACTACATGATTAATAGACGTGCAAATAGACTTGGGGAAGCCCCGGTAATCAAGCGTAGCCGGAATGGTCCCTTGAACCTCTGTCATATACGTATGCGCCGCTTGGTTGAGTTCTTCGGTGGTAATACCCGGCTTGACAAGCGGGGTGAGTATATCTAAAACCTCCGAAGCCAATTTACCGGCAACGCGCATTTTTTCAAGTTGTGAAGCAGATTTTAAAATAATAGTCATAATTAGAGAGTATAGAAGCTGTAAAAAAATAAAAGTCTAACAGAAATGAAGGCAATGTAAGCACAATCCCGTTAAATAAAAACAGATTATTTATTCAATAGGCAGGCCTGGTTGGCTTGTGTATTAAAGGGGGTTGTGGTATAAATGCGGCGCTCAATAGCTATTGAGAAAATTTTATTTTAAAACACACGTTTACTAGAAGCCTAAAACGGGGTGCCAGCGAGGTTAAATAACCAGGCCTGGTTCGTTTTAGATGGGTAAACGGAGGCCTAACCCAAATTGGAGAAAAACATGGCAAAAGTTACTATGCGTCAAATGCTTGAAGCAGGCTGTCACTTCGGACACCAGACACGTTATTGGAACCCAAAAATGGGTCAGTATATTTTTGGTGCGCGCAACAAAATTCATATAGTTAACCTAGAAAAAACATTACCTATGTTTAATGATGCGCTGAACTTTGCCGGTTCTGTAGTGGCTAACAAGGGTAAAGTGCTGTTTGTGGGTACAAAGCGCGCGGCGCGTGATATCGTAGCAGCAGAAGCAAAGCGTTGTGGTATGCCATACGTTAATCACCGCTGGTTGGGTGGTATGATGACAAACTTTAAAACGATTAAGCAGTCTATCAAGCGTCTAAAAGAGCTTGAGGCCATGCAGCAAGACGGTACGTTTGAAAAAATTACCAAACGCGAAGCCTTAACCCTAACGCGCGAGCTAGATAAGCTTGAGCTATCTTTAGGTGGTATTAAGGACATGCGTGCCATGCCAGACGCGATTTTTGTTATTGATACGGGTAATGAAGATATCGCGATTCTTGAAGCGAAAAAACTGGGTATTCCCGTTATCGGTGTCGTCGATACCAATAATTCACCCGATGGTGTGGATTACATTATTCCAGGTAACGACGATGCAATTCGTGCGGTTAAGCTTTATCTTGAGTCGATGGCAGATGCAATTTTGGAAGCAAAAGCCAGTGTGACAACGGGCGCTGCTGACGAGTTTGTGGAAGCAACAGAAGCAACTGCTCAGACGGCCTAAGTCGTTCTCAAGGTGATGATGAGGCCTGGGTAATCAGGCCTGGTTGTTCTAGAGTCAAATGAATTTTAAAAGGAAGGAAACAATGGCCGTTACAGCAGCTATGGTTAAAGAATTGCGCGAAAGAACAGGCGCAGGCATGATGGATTGTAAAAAAGCACTGGGTGAAACTAACGGTGATTTAGACGCCGCGATTGAGTTTTTGCGTGTTAAAGGTATGGCAGGTGCGGACAAAAAAGCCGGGCGTGTTGCGGCTGAAGGCGTGATTGCGATTGCGATTTCTGATGACAAGAAAAAAGCCGCTATCGTTGAAGTAAACTGCGAAACAGACTTTGTTGCTAAAGGTGATGAGTTTAAGGCGTTTGCTGACGAAATCGCTCAGCTTATCTTGAACAATGGCTATACTTCTAATGAAGAGTTGGAAAAGCTGACTTTAGCCTCAGGTAAAACACTAGATGAAACCCGTCGTGCATTAGTCGCTAAGATTGGTGAAAACATGCAGGTTCGTCGTGTTGAGATTGTTGAGTCTGCAAACGGCGAAATCGGTAGCTACCAGCACGGTGAGAAGATTGGTGTGGTTGTGGCGATGGATAGTGGTAATGATACCTTGGTTCGTGATGTTGCAATGCACGTTGCGGCGACCAAGCCACAAGCCATTTCTTCTGCTGATGTTGACCCTGCTGTATTGGAAAAAGAACGCAATGTATTGACTGAGCAGGCCAAAGAAAGCGGCAAGCCAATGGAAATTATCGAGAAGATGATTGATGGCCGTATTCGTAAGTTCTTGGAAGAAATCACGTTGCTAGGTCAGCCGTTCATTAAAGATCCTGATCAAACCATTGAAAAACTATTGAAAGCACAGAGTGCAACAGTTACGCGTTTTGTTCGCCTAGAAGTGGGTGAAGGCATTGAGAAAGAAGTATTGAACTTTGCTGATGAAGTGGCGGCCGCCGCTGCAGCCGCTAAGGGTTAAGTTTACTTTACAGTTCAGACCTGGCTTAAGAGTCAGGTCTGAATTTTGAATGTCAAGTTTTTACCGATGGAGAGTATCTTGTCTATCGGTAAGCATTTGAGAGGGCAGAGAGATGGCATTAAAATACAGACGCATTTTACTGAAGTTTAGTGGCGAAGTCTTGATGGGCGAAGCCGACTTTGGCTGGGATATGAAGGTATTAACCCAAGTTGCCTTGCAGGTGAAATCGATTCGCGACCTTGGTATTGAAGTGGCTATTGTTGTCGGTGGCGGCAATGTGTTTCGCGGCGGTCAAGTACAGTCTAAACAAATCCAACGCAGTACCGCAGACCAAATGGGCATGATGGCGACAATTATGAATGGTATTGCATTGCGCGATGTGTTCGAAAGTCAGGGTTTATCAGCTAGTGTAATGAGTGCTCAGGCTGTAAGTGGCGTAACCGAAGGTTTTAGCGCCAATACAGCACAAAAGCGTTTGGCGGCGGGCGAGGTTGTGATTTTTGCTGGCGGAACCGGTAATCCATTTTTTACCACCGACACAGCCGCTGCGCTGCGCGGTATCGAGGTGCAGGCCGATGTGGTGCTTAAGGCAACGAAAGTGGATGGCATTTATGATGCCGATCCTTTTAAAAACCCGCAAGCTACACGTTATTCACGTCTAAGTTACACCCAGGTCATTCAGCAAAACCTACAGGTCATGGATTTAGCGGCTTTTGCTTTGTGTCGAGATCACGCCATGCCAATTCGTGTGTTTGATATGTTAAAAAATGGCGCAATTGAAAGAATTTTGCAGGGTGAAGATGAAGGCACCCTGGTTACGAAAGGAGAAGAATGATGTTACAAGAAATTCGCGAAGATGCAAAAACCCGCATGCAGAAAAGTGTGGAAACCTTAGAGTCTAACTTTGCTAAGATACGTACAGGTCGCGCGCACCCTAGCATTTTAGATAGTGTACGCGTTGACTACTATGGCTCAGATGTACCGGTTAGTCAGGTGGCGAATGTCAATGTTGAAGATTCTCGCACCTTGACTGTGCAGCCTTGGGAATCGAATATGCTACAAAAAATAGAAAAAGCGATCATGATGTCTGACCTGGGTATCAATCCAGTGACCACGGGTAATATGATGCGTATTCCTATGCCGATGTTAACCGAAGAGCGTCGTAAGGAGTTTGCTAAAGTAGCACGCGCTGAGGCAGAAAGTGCCCGGGTTGCCGTGCGTAATATTCGTCGTGATGCGAATGGAGACGTAAAAAATCTGTTAAAAGACAAAGAGATTACAGAAGATGAAGCGCGGCGCTCTGATGATGAAATTCAAAAGCTAACTGATCAATTTGTTGGTCAAATAGATGCTTTGCTCACCGAGAAAGAAAATAGTTTGCTTGAAATTTAATTCGATATTTATGGCTTTTTGCGGCATAATTCTTATATAAACCCATCATAACGGCCCTAAAAGGGCCGTTATGATTTTCACATGAGTTAAACTCTAACAACAAACAGGACGTCACTTGTCGAGTCTTAATCTTTCACAACCGCTTCCTCAGCATATTGGCATTATTATGGATGGCAATGGTCGTTGGGCCAAGAGGCGTTTTTTACCCCGTTATATTGGCCACCAAAAAGCACGCACAGCTGTAAGAAAAGTCGTCGCCCATTGCGCAAAGTTGGGTGTAAAGGCGTTAACGCTATATGCTTTTAGTACCGAAAACTGGAAAAGACCGGCCGACGAAGTATCTAAACTGATGTCACTTTTTTTAGATGCGCTACAGCGCGAGGTTTCCAAGCTCCATAAAAACAATGTGCGCTTACGCATTATCGGTGATCGTGCCGGGTTTAGTGAAAAAATTCAGCAGCATATTGAGCAGGCCGAAGCCTTAACGCAGAATAACACAGGATTGGCTTTAAATGTCGCGGCTAATTACGGAGGGCGCTGGGATATTGTTGAGGCAGTAAAGGCTTGGCAACTAACGCATCCTGAGCAGGATATTGCTTTATTGACGCCGGACGCGTTAGCGCCTCACTTAGCTTTAGCGGAGTTACCTGAACCCGATCTAATGATCCGTACTGGCGGCGAGCAGCGCATGAGTAATTTCATGATCTGGCAAATGGCTTATGCGGAATTTTACTTTACTGAACGACTCTGGCCAGATTTTGATGAAGCTGATTTGGAACAAGCGATGGTGTCGTATCAGCAGCGCGAGCGTCGGTTTGGGCGCACCAGTGAGCAGGTGGCAAAATGTTAAGGCAGCGCATTCTGACGGCATTGGCTTTGTTAGTTATCGCTTTACTGGCGTTATTTGCCGCGCCGCCGCTTCTTTGGCAAGGCTTGATTGTGTTGGTGGCGGCGATGGCGGCTTGGGAATGGACGCAGTTCGCAAGGATGAGGAAGGCGCCAGCACGCATTGGTTTTGTGACGCTAACGGTTGTATGTTTGATGGCTGGCTTGTGGTTTGAGTTATATCAGGCGTTGATCTGGTTCGCGCTTGCACAGCTTATACTCACCGTTGTGACGGTGACGCGTTTTCAAACAACGCAAGGGGGAGCGATATGGCAGTCCTCTTGGTTGAATCTGTTGGTGGGGTTATTGTTTATTGTCAGTTTTGGCTTGGCCCTTGTTTGGTTGCGTGATGAAGTATCGGTTTGGTTGTTATTGTTAAGCCTTTCAATGATTTGGCTGGTCGATACCGGTGCTTACTTTAGTGGAAGGCGTTTTGGTAGGCATAAGCTGGCAGTACATGTAAGTCCGGGTAAAACCTGGGAGGGTGTGGCTGGCGGTGTGTTACTTGCATGGGTCGTTGCGCTCGCTGTATGGTTTGTTGCCGAGATTAATTATCAACCAGGCCTGGTCGCTTTTGTGCTGGGTTTAAGTTTGATTGCTGGGCTTTCAGTGTTTGGTGATTTGTTTGAAAGTTTAATGAAGCGTCAAGTGGGTTTAAAAGATAGCGGCAAGATTTTACCTGGTCATGGCGGCGTACTGGATCGTATTGATAGCTTATTACTTGCCTTGCCTTTATATTGGATATTTTGGTCGTTTGCATAGGACACTTATACAATGAGTTTTATTTGGGCGATTACTGGTTTTGCGATTTTAATTGGTGTGCTGGTCACGATTCATGAGTGGGGGCATTTTGCGGTTGCACGCTTGTTTAAAGTCAAAGTGTTAGCGTTTTCAGTGGGCTTTGGTAAGCCTATTTATAGTTTACAGAAAGGTGAAACGCAATACCGTCTAGGGATGATCCCACTAGGGGGCTACGTTAAGTTTTTAGACGAGCGGGTTGAGCCTGTTGCTGAGCATGAAAGACATAGGGCGTTTAATCAGCAATCCGTATACAAACGCTTTGCTATCGTGCTGGCCGGACCGATGATTAATTTACTATTTGCTTGGTGGCTGTTTGCAATCATCGGCATGATAGGTATTCAAAGTGTGAAGCCCTTGTTCCAAACACCGGCAGTAGAAACGCCTTTGGCACAAGCCTTTGAGCAGGCAGGTTTCGATTTAGACCTTCTCAAAGATCAGGTCTGGTGGATGCAGCAGGTTAATGACCAATCTATTTCGAGTTGGCAGCAGGTTCAGCAAGCGGTATTGCAATCGTTGGTGCACGATAGATCGAGTTTAAAGCTTGATTTTGTCCGCTTTGAGGATCATGCCCAAATTCCACAGACGATTAATTTGCCTTTGAATAGCTTGGATATCAATGATCTTGCAACGCCCTGGTTATCAATATTAGGTTTTATGCCTGAAGGGCCTAAATTAGACGCCGTTGTCGGGTCGCTTAGTGAAGGCTCTCCGGCCCAATCCGCTGGGTTGCAAACAGGTGATCGGATTATTCGGTTAGGTGAAAAAACAATTGTCGATTGGCGTGATTTAGTTGAGTGGGTGCGTCAACACCCGGGCCAGGTGTTTGAATTAGAGTTTGATCGCGCAGGTGCACAGTTTAATACTCAAGTAACCTTAGACTCAATCACGAGCGATACAGGGGTTGTGATCGGGCGTTTAGGTGCTTCTGTATTGCCGCCCAGTGATTTTGATGCACGATTTCTCATGACCGAGCGCTATCGTTTTTTTGCGGCGATAGGGTATGGTTGGCAGCAAGCGGTAAGACTGTTTAATATGACGATGGCCATGTTTAAGAAAATGCTGTTTGGTGAGGTGGGTTTGCAGCACTTATCGGGCCCAATTAGTATTGCCGATTTTTCT
Organism: Thiomicrospira microaerophila; assembly: GCF_000934765.1. Taxonomy (GTDB): domain Bacteria; phylum Pseudomonadota; class Gammaproteobacteria; order Thiomicrospirales; family Thiomicrospiraceae; genus Thiomicrospira; species Thiomicrospira microaerophila. The sequence goes on from NZ_JYNN01000025.1 coordinate 20,434, forward strand.
GGTAAAGCATTGCAAACGGGGTTGATTAGCTTTTTAAGCCTGATGGCTTTGCTAAGCTTGAGTTTAGGTATTTTAAATTTATTGCCGATTCCTATGTTAGATGGCGGTCACTTGATGTTTTATCTTTACGAAATGCTGCGCGGCAAACCTGTGGGTGAGCGTGTAGAAGAAGTTGCATATCGCATAGGTTTGGTTATGATAGCGGGTTTAACGATACTCGCACTCAGTAACGATGTAATTAGAATAACAAATGGATAACGATGTTTAAATTCACCTTAAGAAAATCTGTGTTAGCCTTGAGCTTAATCGCACTCACCTCCAGTGTATGGGCCAATACTTTTGTCGTTAAAGAGGTCGTCATTGAGGGCAATGAGCGCATTGGCTTTGAGTCGGTGAATACTTATTTGCCAGTCAATATTGGCGACATGATGACACGCGATAAAGAACGTGAAAGTTTGCGAGCGCTCTACAGAACAGGTTTTTTTAGTGATATTGCCTTGTATAAAGGTGAGGCTGGGCAGTTAGTCATACAGGTCGTCGAGCGTGCATCGATTGCTGAGGTCGAGATTAAAGGCAATAAGCTGATTAAAACCGATGACTTTAAACAAGCGCTAACATCCTTGGGCATTAGCCAAGGTAAGATGTTTAATAATATCGAAATGGATCGTGTCATTATTGATCTGAAACGTCAATATCACAACCAAGGCTATTATGCAGCGGCTATTGAGATTAAGGTAGAACCTTTGCCACGAAACAGGGTAGCGATTAATATTCAAGTAGATGAAGGTAAGCCTGCTAGCATTGAGCGTATTAGTCTGGTGGGTAACCAAGCTTTTCCAGATGCAAGGCTAAAGGGGTTGTTACAGTCTTCAGCGCAGGTGATTATTGGCAGTGGCGATAAGTATGCGCGTCCTAAGTTACAGGGTGATCTAGAAACCTTGCGTTCGTTTTATATGGATCGTGGATTTGCCGAGTTTAGCATTGATTCGTCGCAGGTTTCTTTATCAAACGATAAAACGAAAGTCTTTATTTCTATTAATATGACCGAGGGGCCACAATATACCCTTGATCAAATTAAATTCTCAGGGCAGCTGCTTTTGAGTGAGCAGGAGTTAAGGGCGTTAGCTAACCTTGAGTCTGGTCAAGTATTCTCTCGCTCAGAGATTATTAAAGCGATTAATGCCATTCGCGATAAATTAAGTGAGCGAGGCTACGCATTTGCCGAAGTGGATCCAAGAACCGATATTGATGCCGACAATCGCCGGGTAAATTTAGATTTTATGATAGACCCACGCAATCGCGTGTATGTGCGTAATATTGAGGTGGAGGGCAATACCCGAACGCGCGACCATGTTTTGCGGCGTGAAATGCGTCAGTATGAAAGCGCACCTTATTCATTGATCGCGGTGCGTCAATCGACTTCGCGCCTCAATCGTTTAGGTTATTTCTCCAGAGTAAACGTAGATACCCGTCGCGTATCCGAAGATGAAGTGGACCTGATCATTCAGGTAGAAGAACAAGCAACGGGTTCTTTTACCGCCGGCATAGGTTATTCTCAATTAGATGGCGTGAGTTTTAACTTAGGTATATCCGAAAAGAATCTTTTAGGTACCGGTAATGAAATGAACTTAACCCTGAATTCAAGCGCATCGATGCAGTCGGCAGACCTAGGTTACACAAATCCTTATTTTACTGATGATGGTGTTAGTCTTGGTCAGGGTATTTACTATAGCAAAATCAATGCCGCTAAGTTAAATATTACCGACTACACCTTGGATAAATTAGGCGTGAGAGTGAACCTGGGATACCCAACCAGTGAGCTCACGCGTTTAAACTTTGGTTTGCGTGCTGAAGCGCAGTCATTAAACTGTGTGACGCGCTTTGAAGCCTGTGCAGATCATTTGGAACGCTACAGTGCAGATAATGAATACTTATTATTTACTGCAGGGTGGCGTTACGATAGTCGTAATCAGTTTTATTTTCCAACCAAAGGCCAGTTAACGAGTATATCCTTGCAGGCAGTCGTACCGGGTACGTCGGACATGACGTTTTACAAGGTCTTTTTGGATGAAAGTTGGTTCACGCCTTTATCGAATGATTTTACTTTAAAGCTGAATGCGTCATTGGCTTATGGGTCGGGTTATGGTGATGCGGACAAACTTCCATTTTTTGAACGCTTTTATGCTGGCGGTATTGGATCGGTACGTGGTTTTGACCCTAACTCGCTTGGTGGTTATTATACGGATGTAAATAGGCCAAGAGGGGCGGATGTTCGTACCTTAACAGGGGCGGAAATTGTTTTCCCGATGCCCTTAATTGAGGATTCATCCAATTTAAGGTTGAGTTTGTTTTTTGATGCCGGTTATGTATTTGATGAATTAAAAGATGTGTCTGTATCGGATTTCCGCTCTGCAACGGGTTTGGCGTTTTCTTGGCTTACCCCAGTAGGTCCATTAGCGTTTAGCTTTTCGCGTCCCGTTCATTATGAAAAAGGCGATCGATTGCAGTCTTTCCAGTTTAGTTTAGGTATGCCGTTTTAACTTGTCGCATATATTTTAAGTGTATTGTTTCGTTTAGGAGAGAAAAGAATGAAGTTGTTATCGGTGATTATGATAGGTTTAGTGAGTTTATTTTCATTTAACTTTGCGCTCGCCAATAGTTCGGCTAAAATCGGGGTGGTGAATGTTGGTTTGTTACTTGAGCAGTCGCCTCAAGCTAGGGCGGCAAGTGGTGCCTTAGAGCGTGAATTTTCTCCGCAACAAAAAGAGTTGATTGACCTAAATAATCAGCTAGAGCAAAAGCAAGCTACCTTGCGTCGCAATGCGTTAGCGATGAGTGAAGCCCAGCAAGCGGCGACAGAGCGTGAGATTTCGATGTTGGCGCGTGAGATTCAACGTAAACGCAATGATATTCAAGAGCTACTTAATATTCGTCGTAATGAAGAACTGGCTCGTCTACAAAATCAGGTTAATATCGCCATTCAAGAAATTGGCAGCAGCCAAAACTATGATTTAATCTTGTATGAAGGTATTGCTTATACCAATCAACGGATGGATTTAACCCAAGCGGTATTGGATCATTTAACTCAGCAGTTTGAAAAGCAGGGCACTGGCTTTAATCGCTAAGTGTGAAGGGGCTGTTCATGTCGATAACACTTCAACAACTTGTAGACTATTTAGAGCCGTTTAATTTATCGGCTTCATTGCATGGCGATTCAGAAGCCAAGATTGGTGCGATTCGTGGTTTAGACAAGGCGCAAGCCGGTGACTTGAGTTTTTTATCCGATAAGAAATACCTGACAGACCTAGCACAAACTAAAGCCACCGTCGTGTTGATAAAACCAGAGCATTTAGCCCAATGTCCGGTTAATGCTATCTGTGTTGATAACCCCTATGCAGCTTATGCTTGGGTTGCGCAAAAACTTTACACACTGCCACCTAAACCCAGTATCGCGGCATCGGCGGTGATTGCTCACTCAACTAAATTGGCTGAAGGGGTGGTGGTTGGTGAAAACGTGGTGATGGGTGAAAATGTTGTTATCGCCGATGGCGTAATCATTGGCGCAGGATGTGTATTAGAACCGGGTGTTAAGATTGGACAAAACACTCGTTTAGCCCCGAATGTTACGGTGATGCATGATTGTGTTATCGGTTCGGATTGCATTATTGAATCGGGTGCGGTCATTGGTGGTGATGGTTTTGGTTGGGCTAGACACCAAGGGCAATGGATTAAAATCCCTCAAATGGGTAGAGTTCTAATAGGTGATCGTGTTTCGATTGGTAACAATACCACGATTGATCGAGGGGCGATTGAAGATACCGTAATTGAAGATAATTGTATTATTGATAACCTCGTGCATATTGCTCATAACGTAAAAATCGGCTCAGGTACGGCGATTGCCGGTCAAGTCGGTTTTGCTGGTAGTGCGGTGGTCGGTAAAAATTGTACCTTTGCGGGTCAAGCGGGGATGGTAGGGCACATAGAGCTAACCGATGGCGTCACCATCATGGGGCGGGGAGTGGCGACTCATTCGATTCATCAGGCCGGTGTTTATAGTGGATTTCCCGCCGTGCCGGTGGCAGAATGGCAAAAAAACGCGATTTATGGTAAAAACTTAGCTAAATTTTCAGATAAAATAAAACAACTTAATCAGCGTATAAAACAATTAGAAACCAAAACAGATTAAATTTTTGATTTTGGTAAACCATTCACTCACTGTCGCAAGCGACTAAATATATTACTGGACGACCCCATGCTGGATGTTAAAGATATTTTTGAGTATTTACCTCATCGTTACCCTTTTTTATTGGTTGATCGCGTGACCGAGTTTGAAGCGGGTGTGTATCTAAAAGGTTATAAGAATGTAACCTTCAATGAACCTCAATTTACGGGTCATTTCCCAAATAATCCGATTATGCCCGGTGTGATGATTATTGAAGCGATGGCGCAGTGTACGGGTATATTTGCGTTTAAAACCCAAAATGTGAAACCCGGTGGCGATACCATGTATTATCTGGCGGCGGTTGATAATTGTCGTTTTCGCCAGCCAGCGGTACCTGGGGATCGCTTGGATTTTGAGGTGCGTACAACGGGTAATAAACGTGGTATTTGGAAGTTTGTTTGCGAAACACGAATCGATGGCAAGGTGATTGCCTCGGCTGACTTAATGTGTGCTGAACGAAAGGTATAGTAACTTGATTCATCCTACTGCGATTATAGACCCTCAAGCTCAATTAGCTGATGATGTAAAAGTCGGTGCTTATGCTATTATTGGTGCGGATGTTAGCCTAGGTGCAGGTTGTGTGGTTGAACCGCATGTAGTCATCACCGGGCCGAGCCAAATTGGTAAAAACAATCATTTTTATCAGTTTTGCTCGATTGGTGCCGCCCCGCAAGACAAAAAGTATCATAATGAACCGACTCGGCTTGTGATTGGTGAGGGTAATACCTTCCGTGAAAATGTTACGGTCAACCGTGGCACAATTCAAGATCGTGGTGAAACCACTATCGGTGATGGTAATTGGATTATGGCCGGTGTGCATATTGCGCATGATTGCGTGATTGGTAATCATACGATCTTTGCCAATGCAACCGCATTGGCGGGTCACGTGATTGTTGAGGATTATGCCATTTTAGGTGGCTATACGCTGGTTCATCAGTTTTGTACGATTGGCGCGCACAGCTTTTGCGGTATGGGAAGCGTGATTAATCAGGATGTGCCAAATTTTGTAGTGGTGTCAGGGAATTTGGCGCAACCGCGCGGGGTGAATTTAGAAGGTCTTAAACGCCGTGGGTTTTCAGCGGAACAACTCAGTCTGGTGAAAAAATCCTATCGCGCACTCTATCGTAAAGGCTTGCGGCTGGAGCAGGCGATCGCAGAAATTAGCGAACTCAATGATTCACAAGGTACGCTGGATGATTTGATTCACTTTTTAAAACATGCTGAACGCGGTATCGTTCGCTAAATTTCATGTCAGATTTAGCGCCTTCAACTTCCTCTCCTATTTTTGCCATGGTTGCTGGAGAACGCTCAGGCGACATTCTTGGTGCTGATCTCATTCGTGGGTTAAAACAAGCCTATCCTGATGCGGGTTTTGTTGGCATCGGCGGACCATTGATGCAAGCTGAAGGGCTGGTGTCTTGGTTTGAGATGGAGCGCTTGTCGGTGATGGGGTTTTTTGAAGTATTAAAACACTTGCCCTCTCTGCTAAAATTACGTAAAAAATTAATATCGCGTTTATTGGCGCTTAAGCCGGATGTCTTTATTGGTATTGATGCACCGGATTTTAACTTTTATGTCGAGCGCCAACTTAAGCAAGCCGCAATTAAAACGGTGCATTATGTTGGGCCATCGGTGTGGGCTTGGCGCCAAAACCGTTTGATTAAAATCAAACAATCGGTGGATGGCATGTTGGTATTGTTTCCCTTTGAACCTGAGATTTACCAGCGATATGAGATCCCCGTTGCATTTGTCGGTCACCCTTTAGCGAATCAAGTACCCTCACAACCTGATAAGCGCGCCGCCAGACTCAAGCTTGGAATCGAGCCAGATACAGCACTCACCGGGCTACTACCAGGTTCACGCCTGTCTGAGATCGAGCGAATGGCCGATGTCTATATACAGGCCGCACAAGTCTTACATCAAACCCATCCGAGTATGGCATTCGTGGTGCCTTGTGTGCACCAGCGTGCAAAAGCGCGCGTGATTCAATCGATTAACCAGTTTGGCGCTGGCCTAAAAGTCTATTTAATTGACCAGCAAGCAAATGAGGTGATGGAGGCCAGTGATCAGCTTATTGTCACTTCAGGTACGGCTACCTTGCAAGCCGCATTAATATTACGACCGATGGTGATTGCGATTAAAGTGCACCCGATTTCCTATTGGATTATGAAACGGCTAGCGATTACCCAGTGGATTGGTTTGCCTAATATTTTGGCTCAACAAGCGGTGGTTGAGGAGTTGATTCAAGATCAGGCCACAGCAGCTAATTTGGCATCCGCCCTGACGAGATTGGTTGAACCGTCAGGTGAGAACTCGGGTAAGCAGTCTGCGTTACGCCAAGCGCAGGTGACCGCGTTTGAAAAGCAAAAACAAACACTCACCCAACCTAGCGCTCAGTTGGCCGCTCAAGCTGTGATTGACTGGGCAGGCTTAAAGCCGAGCAAAGCAAGCTGATGGACCAAGCGGATTTGTTTAATCAGCCGTTTGCCTCCCCCTTAGTGACCGATTTTATTGTAGGCGTCGATGAAGTAGGGCGTGGTCCGCTGATCGGTGAAGTGGTTGCGGCGGCGGTGATTTTGCCGGCTGACTGTGACTTGCCTCTTAAAGACTCAAAAAAACTTAGCCACCAAAAGCGTGTGTTGTTGGCCGAGAAAATCAAACAGCAAGCGTTAGATTTTGCGATTGTTGGTGTTTCGCCAGCACAAATTGACCAGCTTAATATCTTGCAGGCTACCATGTTAGCGATGAAGCTAGCGATAGCGCAGTTAAGCCATCCTTTTTCCCAGGTGTTGGTTGATGGTAATCGTTGCCCAGAGATAGATTGCCCGTGTCAGCCGATTATTAAAGGCGATGGGCTGATTCCAGCGATTAGCGCCGCGTCCATTTTAGCCAAGGTGTATCGTGATCAACAAATGGATGAACTCCATCAGCGCTACCCGGAATATGGTTTTGATCAGCACAAGGGCTATCCTACCGCGGCGCACCTAGCCGCCATTCAAAAGCACGGTCTTATCGAAGGCTATCGCAAAAGTTTTAAACCCGTTAAAGCGCTGTTAAGCCCGAAATAATCGGTCTTCTCCATATGTCTGGCTACAAAATGTAGCACTAAACACCAGTGCAATCGCACTGCATAAAGCATTGACAATCACACAAAAATAAATCGCTCCATTAATCCGAATAATTCATAAAATTTAGGTGCCCTCGCTTGTCTATTGGATCTCTTGCAAACGGTTTGCATTTACGAACAAAATTCTACCAGTAAAAGCCTAATAAACCTCAGTCAACAAGGAGTAAACATCATAATCAGTATCTAGTTTTGCAAGAGGTCTATTGATTCCCCAGCACTTTTTTGTCAACTGAAGCTCCTTCAAGAAAAAGAACTGGGAAACGAATATCCTGCGCGATCATCACGCGAATTTATGAAGCATCCGGGTTAAACAAGAAATATCAAAGTTAGTGCGTTTTTCGCATGAGTTATTCTTTTTAATACGCGGAAATAATACATCATGCTTGCTAACCCAGTTGAGCAGGGCGAACAAAGTCAGCGTGTGCTTCAAGCGATTGTGACAAGAAACGGCGAGCAGCGTTTGCTTGAAATCAGCGTGCCATTGGGTGTGGATTTACGCCCCGGCCTGCTAATTCAAATCGATGAAGGTGAAGTCGGTTCCGCCCCCTATTTAACTTGCAACGCCAACGGCTGTGCCGCTGTTATCGCGTTAGATAATAAAGTATGGCGTCAACTCAGAGCAGGGCAGAAGGCTAAAATCGGGATTCGTGGATTAGGCCAACCTGAAAATACCGTCTTGCAGCTATCGTTAAAAGGTTTTACTGCCGCCAGTAACGTGTTGATCCAAAATTAAGGCGTCTCGTCATTCCGGCGAAGGCCGAAATTTTAAGCCTTGCGGTGTACATCCTCAAGAGATCCCGGCCTTCGCCGGGATGACGGGTTTTTTATCACGACCTTCGCCGGGATGACGGGTTTTTTATCACGACCTTCGCCGGGATGACGGGTTTTTTATCACGACCTTCGCCGGGATGACGGGTTTTTTTATCACGACCTTCGTCGGGATGACGGTTATTTTTATCACGGCCTTCGGCCTCGCAATGCCCCATTTCTTTTACCCAGAGCCGTCATCCTGTGCGAAGTCGCAGGATCCAGCCGCTGGCGGCAATAGACCCTGCGACTTCGCGCAGGGTGACAGGGCAATGAGGGAGGCTAGGAGCCATTTATTCCTTAACTTAATGGCAGTGACGCACGACGTGTGAACGAGAATAGACGTGTGCATATATTTTAGGGTTAGGCTTCGGCTCAGCCTTGGCATTGGCGCTGAATTTGACGGTTGAGTGTTCTGTTTGTATAGTCGATGCCGGAAAACTGGTTGAATTCGTCCAGGGTGCGGTGGCGGCCTAGACCAAATCCTCCTGGTATTTGATTGGCAAATAGGGCTTGTAGTCTGGTGTGTGCGAGTTGTTTGAGTTCAGGCCATTTTACATCTCGTTGTTGTTCCCAGTCTGCGTGCCAATGATGGGTTTGATAGGCGGTATTGGGCACTTTGTATAGATGATAAAGCGGAATATGGGGCGGGTGGTAAATATCCCAGCCTCTTGTGAAGCTTCGAATCGCTAGGTTTTGTTCTTCACCGTGAAAATAAAGCCGAGGATCATAGGGTATCTCATCAACCCAATTTCCGCTGGTAAAAATAAACCCGCCTGCTAGATGAAATCCTGCTATAAAACCACGCTGATTGACATGTGTCGCTCGAAAGCGAAGTACGACGTTATCAGGTGTTAAATCTGTGTCAGGATGTACTTCTAGCGCGAGGGTTGTTTTGGCGTTTTGCTTTATTTTAACTACAGGATTTAGGTTTTCATCAAATTCAAAGCCAAAAGGGTAGACGCTTAAGATGGGTTTTTGACTAAAGTGGCGTGATTGCTGGTATTGTTCAATCAGTTTAGTATCCCAGTTCGGCTCAAAAAAAGTATGAGAGTCTATTTGAAAGTAGAAATCTTCGTTATTAAACAGGGATTGGACTAATGAGCGCGCCCAGCAAACACCGCGCGCTTCGACTGGATCAATGTGAACATAGCGAAGCTGCTTGGGTTGTGTAAAAAGGTGGCGCATTTCCTCACGTCGTGAGGCGGGGTATTGATCAACGACACCGAAAATCAATCGTTCAGGATGTTTGGCTTTGGAGAGTGCATCTTGGAGTGTGAATGACAAAAATGATTCATTAAATGCCGCCACAGAAACAAAAATGGTGTTTTGCATATGTTTTTCCTTTATACCCAATCCTAAACCAAAAATCGTATTACCTGTGCCCCTTAGGTTGAAGCGGTGATGTTGTAGCCGCCATCGACATAGGTGATTTCGCCGGTAATGCCTGAGGCGAGGTCAGAGCATAGGAAGGCGCAGGTATTGCCTACTTCGTGAATGGTTACATTACGGCGTAGTGGTGTCGCCTGTGCCGCTTTATCTAGCATGGAACGGAAGTCTTTGATGCCTGAAGCGGCGAGGGTGCGAATCGGGCCGGCAGATACGGCGTTGACACGAATGCCGTCTTGCCCTAAATCAGCCGCTAGATAGCGCACAGTCGCTTCCAATGAGGCTTTGGCAATCCCCATTACATTGTAGTTCGGCACCGCGCGTTCTGCGCCTAAATAAGAAATCGTCATTACAGCACCTTGGCGCGCTTTAAGCATGCTGTGGCCTGCTTTAGTCAGCGCGGTTAAGCTGTAGGCACTGATGTCGTGGGCAATTTTAAAACCTTCGCGGGTTGAGGCATCGATCATGCGACCTTCAAGCTCTTCACGTGGCGCAAAGGCGACGGAATGAACAAGAATATCTAAGCCTTCAGGCCATTGGGTTTGCAGCTGCGCAAATACCTCTGCAATCTGTTGGTCGTCAGCCACGTCAAGCGGCAGCACGATATTGGCGCCTAATTCAGCCGCTACACCTTCAACACGGCTTTTTAGTTTTTCAGTCTGATAGGTTAAAGCGATCTCTGCGCCTTGCTCATGCATTTGTTTTGCAATACCATAGGCGATAGATTTGTTATTGGCAACACCGACAATGAGTGCGCGTTTTCCAGTTAGGAATCCCATATTTTTCTCCATTTTGATTTAATTTGACGCCATAAAATAGCGCCATTATAACGTGAATTTAAAAGTGAACCAAAAAATGCTTAATAAACGAGGATCGATTTGGCTTGTGTTTATGTTATCCGTTGGTTTGATGGCCGGCTGTGCGGATCAGTGGAACCAACCTTATACCGATGAAGCCGTCGGCTCAAACACCTTGTTTACTGCCTTTTCAGCGCCGCCCAAGCACCTAGACCCCGTGCGTGCCTATAGTTCAAACGAGTGGCAGATTATTAGCCAAATTCTTGAGCCGCCTTTGCAATATCATTATTTAAAACGTCCGTTTACGCTTGAACCCTTGACGCTAACCGAGATGCCATCGGTGCGTTATTTTAATGCCGAGGGTGAAGCGGTGGCGCAAACCGCAGAGGATCTAGCCTATTCGCAATTTACCCTCAACCTTAAACCCGGTATTCAATTTCAACCCCATCCGGCGTTTGCGCGTGATGCCGACGGTGCGTTTATTTATTTCCCTTTAGCCGAGCGACAAGCCGCCCAGTTGCGTTCACCCTTTGATTTGCCTGAACTCGCTACGCGTGAATTGACTGCCGCTGACTATGCCTATGCGGTTAAACGGATGGCGTTGCGCCAAAATCATTCGCCGGTGCTGGATACGATGATGAATTATATTGTTGGGCTGCGTGAATTTAGTGAGCAGGTGAGTGCGGAACGAGCCGATCAGCCGCGCGAGGCGTTTTTTGATTTGCGGCCTTATCAGATTGATGGGGTTGAGGTGGTGAATGATCATCAATTGCGCATTCGGATTGAGGGTGTGTACCCGCAGTTTATGTATTGGTTGGCGATGAATTTCTTTGCGCCGGTGCCTTGGGAAGTGGAGCAGTTTTATGCGCAACCAGGCCTGGTGGCACGCAATATCAATTTCAATACGTTTCCGGTGGGCACCGGGCCGTTTTATTTGGCTGAAAACAACCCAAACTTGCGGATGCGTTTAGTACGCAATCCGGTGTTTCATGAACAGTTTTACCCTGAAAGCGGCTTGGCTTATAACATGCCTGACACCCTGTTGCGCGATGCGGGCAAACGCTTACCTTTGTTGGACGAGGTGGTCTATACTCTAGAAAAAGAAAGTGTGCCTTATTGGAATAAATTTTTACAAGGCTATTATGATGCTTCGGGCGTGAGTTCCGATAGCTTTGATCAGGCAGTGCAGGTGTCGGTGAGTGGTGAGTTGGATTTAACTGGGGAGATGGCCGAAAAGGGCATCCAGATGCGATCAGGCATTGAGCCGACGGTGTTTTATTTGGCGTTTAATATGCTGGATGAGCTGGTAGGCGGCTACAGTGAATCCCAGCAGAAATTGCGTCAGGCAATTAGTATCGCGGTCAACTATGAAGAGTTTATTTCGATTTTTATGAATGAACGCGGCATGGCGGCACAAGGGCCGATTCCGCCGGGGATATTTGGTCACTTGGAAGGTGAAGAAGGTGTTAATCTCTATGTGCATGACTGGGTAAATGGCGAGTATCAACGTAAGTCGATTGACACCGCACGTGCGTTATTGGCGCAAGCAGGCTATCCGAATGGCCTCAATCCGGCAACCGGACGACCTTTGCAGTTGCATTATGATGCGGTGGCGACGGGGCCGGATGATCGGGCGCGGATGGATTGGATGCGCAAACAATTTGAAGAACTCGGCATAGAGTTGGTGATTCGTTCGACCGATTACAATCGTTTCCAAGACAAGGTACGCAAGGGCGATGCGCAGATTTTCTTTTGGGGCTGGGGCGCGGATTATCCTGATCCTGAAAACTTCTTGTTTTTGCTTTATGGACCCAATGGTTCAGTCGCAACGGGTGGTTCGGGCATTAATTCGGCGAATTATGCCAACCCTGAGTTTGACCGATTGTTTGAGCAGATGCGTAATATGGAAAACTCACCGGAACGTTTAGCGATTATTCAAGAAATGCTCGAAATTGTCCGCCAAGATGCGGCTTGGGTGTTTGGTATGCATCCGCGCTCATTGGCGCTTTATCATAGTTGGTATCACAATGTCTGGCCGAATCGTTTAGCCAATAACAGTGTTAAATATTTATCCGTCGATCCTGAATTGCGCCTGCAAAAACAAGCGGAGTGGAATCGTCCGGTGGTTTGGCCTTTGTGGCTGACAGCTTTATTGATTTTGGTGTTGTCGATTTGGGCGGTTAGCGCTTATCGTGCGCGTCAACAACAGCGGATTCAGCCACAATCGTCTAATACAGGAGGGCGCAACGCATGATGGCGTATATTGTTCGGCGTTTGATTTATGCCATTCCGATTTTGATTGGGGTGAACTTTATTACCTTTGTGTTGTTCTTTATGGTCAATACCCCCGATGATATGGCGCGCGCGCAATTGGGGGCGAAACAAACCACGCCGGAGTTGATTGCCAGTTGGAAAGCAGAACGTGGTTATGACAAGCCGCTGTTTTTTAATGCAGAACAACCAGGCCTGGTTAAGTTATCGGATACCTTATTTGTGGAGCAATCCTTAAAATTGTTTGTGTTTGACTTTGGCAAATCGGATGCCGGGCGCGATATCGCCTCGGATATTCAGGAGCGGATGTGGCCGAGTTTGGCGATTGCTCTCCCGACTTTTGCGATTGGGTTGATAACCACGATTACGCTGGCGTTGTTGATTGTGCTGTTCCGCGCCACAGTGCTCGATACCACGGCGATGGTGATCGCGGTGATGATTATGTCGATATCCGGGCTGTTTTATATTATTGCCGGCCAGGTGCTGTTTAGCAAAATCCTGCATTGGGTGCCGATATCCGGCTATGAACCTGGTTGGGCGAGTGTCAAGTTTTTGATTTTGCCGGTGTTGATTGGCGTGTTTGCCGGTTTGGGGGCGGGCACCCGTTGGTATCGCAGTATTTTCTTGGAAGAAATTAACCGTGATTATGTGCGCACCGCGCGTGCCAAAGGGCTATCGGAAATTAGTGTGTTGTTTAAACACGTGTTGCGTAACGGTATGTTGCCGATTTTGACCGGCGTAGTGGTGGTGATTCCGAGTCTGTTTATGGGTAGTTTGATTATGGAGTCTTTCTTCGGTATTCCCGGTTTAGGCAGCTACACCATAGATGCGATTAACGCGCAGGATTTCGCGATTGTGAAGGCGATGGTGTTCTTTGGCGCGGTGCTTTATATCATCGGCCTGATTCTAACCGATATTTCCTATACCATTTTTGATCCAAGGGTGCGTTTATCATGATGTGGGTATGGCTTTGGACAGATATTATGGTGTGGGGGCTAGTGGTTGCACTGGTCGCTTGGGGTTGGACGATTTCACGTTCGCCACAAGTCAAAGCGCAATGGCTGGCGATTTTCCGTTCGAAAATTGCAATGGCCTCCGCGATTATTTTGTTGTTTTATTTGTCAATTGCGCTGTTGGATTCGCTGCATTTTCGTTTGGCCTTGCCGGATCAAACACCAGGCCAAGAGCGCCAATATGCTGGTCAAACCACCAGCGCCTTGGACTGGGTGTTTAATGAAATTCGCAGCCAAACTGAACGTACTTACTCGGCGCCCTTTGCGCTAAAAGAGCATAGCAGCTCGATAGTAAAAGATGAAGCAGGGCGGGTGTTGCAACAGCATTTAGACCTGGTTCATGCCGGTGCGCATCTAGCTGACCCGTCACAGCGTGCCTCCGATATTACACAAAAATCGCTGTTTGCCGTGGCGGTGGCGCTGGCGCTCAGTGGATTGTTAATTAGCCTGCATTTAGCTTGGCGTGCGCGTGCTTTGGGGCGGCGTTTTGGCGAACAAGCAGGCCTGGTGATAAAGGGCAAAGCCGATTTGCCTTGGCGTACCGCCTATCTAACCTTTTCGCTCGGCTTGGTGATCTTGGCCTGGCTGTATTATTTAGGGCATTATTATCATGTGCTAGGCACCGATAAGGTCGGCGGCGATGTGCTCTATCAAAGCTTTAAAAGCGTGCGTACAGGGGTGTTGATTGGGGTGCTCACCACCTTGGTAATGTTGCCATTGGCGTTGATTCTGGGGATTAGTGCCGGGCTGTTCCGTGGTTGGGTCGATGATGTCATTCAATACCTCTACACCACGCTAAATTCGATTCCGGGGATTTTGTTAATCGCCGCCTCTGTGCTGGTAATGCAAACCATTATTACCAATAACCCGCAGTGGTTTGAAACTGCCACCGAACGCGCGGATTTCCGCTTACTAGTGTTGGTGCTGATTTTGGGCTTAACTAGTTGGACCAGCTTGTGTCGATTATTGCGTGCTGAAACCTTAAAAATCAGCCAAGTCGAATACGTCACCGCGGCGCGCGCGTTTGGCGTCAGTCGGTTTAAGATTATTACCCGTCATATCCTGCCGAACGTAATGCATATTGTATTGATCGCGGTGGTGTTGGATTTCAGTGCGTTAGTGTTGGCGGAAGCGGTCTTGTCTTATGTCGGTGTCGGCGTTGACCCCACTATGCACAGCTGGGGCAACATGATCAACCAAGCCCGCCTAGAAATGGCTCGCGAACCGATGGTTTGGTGGTCATTATTCAGCGCCTTTGTGTTTATGTTCATCCTAGTTCTAGCCGCCAACCTCTTCTCCGACCGGGTCCAGCGTGTCTTGGACCCGAAGAATAACTAGGAAACTCTATTGTGACAGAACGACAAATTAGCAAGCCAGTAATCGACTCTGATCAGCTTTCTCTGCTGCATTTAGACGGCTACAAGTCTATTGAAGAATGTCATTTAGAGCTTACTATGCTCAATGTTTTGATTGGTGCCAATGGCGCGGGTAAATCCAACTTTATTGGCTTTTTCAAGTTGATTCGTAAAATCCTTGATGAGCAACTGCAATTAACAGTGAGCGAACAAGGCGGGCCGGATGCGCTACTGCATTATGGGCGTAAAACAACGGAACAAATATCGGTTGAATTACGTTTTGGTATTAGTTGCTATAAGTTCGAATTAAAACCAACTTCGGATAATCGAATGATGTTTCAAAGAGAAGTTATTTTTTTAGATAGTTATGGAAAAGAAGTTTCTACATTCGGACATTTTGAAACAAGCAATCAGTTTTATAAAAGTAATGATGCTGGGATTAACCATCTTGATAAAGTAATCGAAGGTATAAAAAAATTAAATATCTATCATTTTCATGACACCAGTGCATCCGCCAAGGTAAAGCAAATACATGGCATAAACGACAATCTTTACCTTAAAGAAGATGCCAGTAATCTTGCCGCGTTTCTTTATCGACTTAAACAAGAATATGAATCCCATTACAAACGCATTGTAAAAACCATTCAATTAGTTGCGCCGTTTTTTGGCGATTTTATTTTGCGTCCGACCATCGGCAATGCGGAAAAGATTCAACTCGAGTGGGTCGAAAAAAATCAAGACACGCCTTTTACCGCCAGTGCTTTATCGGACGGCACGCTCAGGTTTATTTGTTTGGCAACGGTATTAATGCAGCCAGACGAACTCTGCCCGCCGACGATTTTAATTGACGAACCCGAGTTAGGTCTTCACCCCTACGCGATTACGGTTTTGGGTTCACTGATGCGTTCTGCCGCAGAACGCCATCAATTGATAATTTCTACTCAATCGGTCGAATTGCTCAACCAATTTGAAGTCGAAGATGTCATCGTTGTTGATAAAAAAGAGGGCGCATCGACCTTTAAACGACTTAATCCTGATGAACTTAGCTCATGGTTAGAAGACTATAGCCTAGGTGAACTCTGGACTAAAAACCTCCTAGGCGGGAGACCGTCAAGATGAAGCGCGTTTATGTGATGGTAGAAGGGCAAACCGAAGAAACCTTTGTGCGCGAAGTTTTGTATGAGCATTTTCTTAGAACGGGTATTTATATTGACGCCATTTTGGTTGAAACCAAACGCGGTTTTAAAGGTGGCCTGAAAAGTTACAGCAAAGTAAAACCGCAGATTATCCGCCAATGCCGCGAAAAACAAACAGCTTGGGTGACAACTCTGTTTGATCTTTATGGTTTGCCCAATGATTTTCCCGCCAAAAATAATGATGCTTATGCGGGATTAGCAACAGGTCAGCAAAAAGCCCAGTATTTGCAAACCGCCTTAGCGCAAGACATAAACGAACGTAACTTTATTCCAAATTTATTAGTGCATGAGTTTGAAGCGCTTTTATTTAGCAATGTGCAAGCATTTGCCGATTGGACAGATCAAAAAAATGTGCAAGCCTTAGAGCAAATTGCAATGTCTTTTCAAACACCGGAAAATATCAACGACAGCCCGCAAACCGCACCCTCAAAACGCATTTTGCAACTGATGCCCGAATACGACAAAGTCGTGCAAGGCACGCTGATTGCCAATGATATCGGATTGGATCAAATAAGAGCAAAGTGCGCGCATTTTGATGGGTGGGTTCAAAGCTTAGAGAGGTTGGCTAATGGAGTCTATTGAAGTGATCCAGGTGCAGACAAATCCTAAACTGTTTGACGGCATGCAGTCGATTCTAAATGAGGCGCAACCCTTTATCACCAGTCCATCAAACTTGGCTGAACCTTATGAAATATTTCCTTATATTCGTGCTCAGCATGACGAGGGTGTGTTTGTTGGTAGCATGATTGATTTGAATGTATTTACGACCTTGGTCAAGCTGGGCAAAGGTGAAGACATTAACGGACATGAAAATGAAAAATTGGCTTGTGCTTTAATGTATTTTTTTATTTTGAGTGGCATACTGGTTGAACCCAATATTGCCCTTTATGAAAGAGCGCAAAAGTCGAGTCATGAGCAAGCTCTAGAAGAGTTAGAGTTTTTTAGAAAGGCTGACAATATTGAACCTGACATCTATGCAGAAATCGCATTGGGGAAAAGAAGTAATTTGCAAGGTGCTAGAAGAATTCCAAGACCTCCAATTGTTAATGAGGTGCCAGATGATGAGTTTTCAAAGAAGCTGAATCACTGGAGGTTAAATTATTTATATTTAATGAAAGTAGTAGAACTGGTGCGAACAAGCGGTTTGACCGGGCAAGAAAAAATGAAAGCATTTATTCAGTGGATGCACGAAGAAATGCTCTTGAACAATGTAGTCACTCATTTTGTGTCCATGTATTTTAGTCCGGCGCGTGAATCTGGGATGCTAAAAGGGATTGGTTCGGATAACCCAGAAAAGCTTAAAGCAGGCCTGCATAATGCGGCATGGGATTTAACTTACCTGAGAAGATGGCAGCAAAATTACCGTGTAAACGAACCGCATGATATTTGGCTGTTTTCAACCCGTGATAAAGCCCTGCATAAATTAGCCAAGCATTTTTTTATTGCCGAGCTTGATATGCTTTTTACGCCTTACTGGGATGCGGAAAAAGCCACAGACTTATGCAATTTTTACAAAACGATAGCAGATCAAGTCCATGCGGAGAATGATAGAGAGTCGCGTCAGAAAGCAGTCAAAGAAAATCTTGATGCCTTGATTACTGAATACGAACAAAAATTAAACCTAGGAGCCTGTCGGACTAATCAAACAATAATATGCTAAAAGACGATATGTGTTAAAATATGCCCATATTACTTATGAGATAAAAACAATGAGTCGCTTTCGCCCAATAGACCGCCTTAGCGGATATCTTCTACCGCCAACCTTAGATGAATGGCTGCCTGATGACCATCTTGCACGTTTTGTCGTCGAGGTCGTTGACCAGCTTGATTTAACCCAAATTGAAAACAGTTATGGTTTGCGCGGTAGTAGCGCCTACCACCCCAGTTTATTAATTAGCTTGTTGGTCTATGGCTATGCCACCGGTGTATTCTCCAGCCGCAAAATAGAACGTGCCACCTATGAATCGGTTGCGTTTC
>NZ_JYNN01000026.1 GCF_000934765.1 Thiomicrospira microaerophila
GTCAGCAAGAGCAAGCTCTTCTGTTACCGTTCGACTTGCATGTGTTAGGCCTGCCGCCAGCGTTCATTCTGAGCCAGGATCAAACTCTTCAGTTTAATCTTGAACATATATAAAACACTCGGAATTGACAAAGTTAACATGGAAGAATTGCTTCTACCTATACTTCATTTGTCGTTTCGAGTTAATTTTTGCTTCGGCGCATCTTCGCACTTCCACATAAATTATCTCTGAATTACCTGATTTTTAAAGAACTTAATTCGTTCACTAAGCAAGTGTTTCTCACTCAGTAAGCCAGCTATTCTAGCCAACTTCGAAACTCGTGTCAATCGTTTTTTTCAAACTTTTTTCTGCAAATTTCGTTTCGTGTTTCTTCTTCAGCGCCTTAGCGTCGAAGTGAGGCGTATTCTACAGACTATCCCGGTTCACGCAAGCGTTATTTCATAAAAAAACCAATCTTTTCTATAAACTCAACTTATACCCCAGTTACCACCAAGTTATCCACAGAACTAATCACAGAACACGCCAAAACGCGCCTCTTTCCAACCAAATCTGATCTACTATTCAATCGATATCCTTGCGAACTTTCTTTTTCCAACCTGAAAAACCTGTGACTCTATATGACTAAATAGCTGTTTACTATCATCGAGCTTATCACCGTTTAATTTCACCGCACCCTGCTTTACCATTCGGTGTGCTTCAGAGGTGGTCGCAACCAGGCCTGCTTCTTTTAAAAGATTAGCCAAAGGCATTTCGCCTTCAAAGGTATATTCTGGCATGTCATCTGGAATCGCATTTTTAGAGAAGCGGGTTTCAAAATCATTCAATGCCGCTGTTGCCGCCTGCTCGGAGTGAAAGCGGGCAACCAACTCCATCGCCAACTTTACTTTAATGTTACGGGGGTTTTCACCTTCAGCCACGGCTTGCTTATAACCCGCGATGGTTTCAAGACTCTCAAAACTGAGAAGCTCAAAGTAACGCCACATCAGTTCATCAGATACAGACATGACTTTTCCAAACAAATCATTGGGCGCATCCTGTATAGCTATATAGTTATTGAGTGACTTTGACATTTTCTGCACACCATCCAATCCTTCAAGAATTGGCATGGTTAAGGTAACCTGTGGCTTTTTGCCAAAATGCTGCTGAAGCTGACGCCCCATTAATAGATTAAACTTTTGATCTGTACCGCCTAACTCAACATCTGCCTCCATCATCACAGAGTCATAACCCTGCACCAGTGGATATAAAAACTCATGTATCGCAATCGGCGTTCCAGAACGGTAGCGTTCATCAAAGTCATTACGCTCTAACATTCTGGCTACGGTCGTGGTAGCGGCTAGTTTTATCATCTCAGCGGCGGTCAAGGCATTAAACCAAGCCGAGTTAAACACCACTTTTGTTTTTGCGGGATCGAGGATCTTGAAAACCTGGTCTTGATAGGTCTGTGCATTTTCAGCTATTTTTTCTGCAGACAAGGGTGGGCGGGTTGCACTTTTACCGGTTGGATCACCAATCATCGCGGTGAAGTCGCCGATTAAAAAGTGTACATCGTGCCCCAAATCTTGAAACTGCTTGAGTTTATTGATTAACACGGTATGACCTAAATGCAAATCCGGTGCAGTCGGGTCAAAACCTGCTTTAATCACCAGAGGGCGATCGAGCTTTAATTTTTCTATTAACTCGGCCTCAACTAAAATTTCTTCGGCGCCACGCTTAATAATGGCTAATTGTTGTTCAATATTCAGCATCTTTAGTTTTCCAATCTTAACCGCACAACACGGTATCTGTATTTAATTCTAACTTTCCAGTTAACTGTGTCACCGATGTTAAGCCGCGCTTTTGTAAGTAGCGGGCTATTTGCTTGTTCATTTTTACAATCAATAAAGGATCTTTAGCCAGCGATGTACCGACGGCAACCATCGTTGCGCCGGCTAAAAAGAATTCAATTGCATCTTCAGCGCAGCTAATTCCCCCCAAACCAATAATAGGAATATGGTGTTGTTTGGCGACCTGATAAACCTGGTGCACTTTCAGCAGCGCAACCGGCTTAATGGCCGGACCAGACAAGCCACCTTGGTTATTACCCAAATCAGGCTTCCAATTATTAATATTAATAGACATACCCATCAGGGTATTGATTGCCGACAGCGCATCTGCACCCGCATCAATAACTCGCTGCGCACCGAGCGCAATATCGGTTTGATTGGGTGATAGTTTTACAACCAGGGGTTTAGTGGTACTGGCACGACAGGCTTCCACCACTCTTGCCGCCATGTCTGGATCATTACCAAAAGCCGCGCCCCCTTTTTTTACGTTTGGGCAAGAGATATTAATTTCCAAACCTGAAAGCGCTGTTTGATCAAAACGACGACACACCTCGGCATATTCTTCGATTGACGAGCCGGATACATTGGCAAAAAAACGTGTTTGGTTATAATCCAGTTGCGGAAGAAGCTGATTTACCACATAATCCACACCCGGGTTTTGTAAACCAATTGAATTAAGCAGTCCGTTTGGACTTTCCCAAACGCGATCGGGCTTATTGCCCAACTTTGGTTCGAGTGTGGTGCCTTTTAGAAATACGGCGCCCACGTCCTGATTACGAAAACCAGACACCGCGGGATACTCTAAACCATAGCCCGCATTGCCGGATGCCATCGCAATCGGCGAGTTGCAGGTTATACCGCAAATATTAACGGATAGATCAATCACAATGACACCTTAAATTTATGTTACATATTATTTTATACGAACCCGAAATTCCGCAGAACACCGGCGCTTTAATTCGACTGAGTGCTAACATGGGCGCACACCTTCATCTCATCCACCCCTTCGCATTTGATTTAAGCGAGAAACGTGTTCGACGTGCCGGATTAGACTATCATGAAATGGCTAATGTATATCAACATGACAACCTGGAAGCCTGCCTTGACAAGGTTAAACCTAATCGTGTTTTTGCGCTAACGACCAAAGCCACGCGTCATTACCATCAGGCAAGCTACCAAATAGGCGATGCCTTTTTATTTGGGCCGGAAAGCCGCGGATTACCTGAAGCGGTTAGAAACAGTGTGCCCGAAGCACAGCGTTTACGCATCCCAATGGTTGCCAACGCCCGCAGCATGAACCTAGCCAATGCGGTTTCTGTCATGGCGTACGAAGCTTGGCGACAACTCGATTTTCAACCGCTTTGAACCTTCTAACTGAGCCAGTTTGCAACCAGGCCTGGTTGCAAACTGGCTCAATTTCAGGCTGTTTTTTCTGACTTTAATGAGCGTGACAGTAGTTGCTGAACAGCTTGCTTTGGCGTTATTTGCTGGGTAACAAGGGCATAAACCTGCTCCATGATTGGCAGGTCTAACCCATGCTTTTCCGCTAACGCCTTAACCACCTTCACCGCTTTCATACCCTCAACCACTTGGCCGATATCCTGCTGAACTTCAACGGCTGTTTTGCCTGAGCGGGCTAACATCAAACCAAATCGTCGGTTGCGGGATAAATCATCGGTACAGGTCAGCACCAAGTCACCCAATCCCGCCAACCCCATCAGCGTCTCTGGCTGGGCCTGATATAAGGCGGCAAAGCGCATCATCTCGACCATTCCTCGTGAAATCAAGGCGGCGCGTGCATTCGCCCCCAAACCCAAGCCATCACTCACACCCGTCGCAATCGCCATAATGTTTTTATAGGCACCGCCGACTTCAACCCCAGCAATATCGGACTGCGTGTAAACTCTAAAGTTTTGGTAATGAAACACATCCGCCCAAAATGACGCCTGTTCCGCATCTGGTGAGGCGCTTACCATGGCGGTAGGCAAACCCTTGGCCACCTCATCGGCAAAAGTAGGCCCCGATAGCACTGCCATCGCTGTGTCCGCCCCCCATTCATCCATTACTACCTGATGAAGCAATCGCTGTCCTTGCGGTTCAAACCCCTTGGTTGCTGAGGCAAGATACGCAGGCGCATGCAGCATATGCTGCTTAACTCTAACTAATACCGTAGCAAACGCATCGCTCGGCACAACAAACAACACACCTTCAACCTGTTTCAACGCGTCTTCAAGGCTAGATGTTACCACCAGGCCTGGTGGCAACAGAACGCCAGGCAAGTAACGTTGATTTTGATTTTGCAGAGCTATTTGTTCCGCATGGGTCGCACTGTGCGCCCACAAACAGACGCTTTGCCCCGCTTTGGCCAAATGAATCGCCAAGGCGGAGCCCCAAGCGCCCGCCCCTAGAACCGCGATACGCGCCATATAACCTAGCCGATTTCTGCCTGAGGTTGGGTGTTTGGCTGAGCCTTATCACCCTCTTGCTGTTGACGCTGTTGCATATGGTTGGCATAAAGCGCATCAAAGTTTACCGGGTCAACCAATAACTGTGGGAAACCGCCACGCACCACCAAATCCGACACGGCTTCACGTGCAAACGGAAACAGAACATTTGGACACTGACTGCCTAACATGTAACCTAACTCGGCTTCACTAAAGCCCGTCATGACAAAAATACCCGCCTGCTCAACTTCACATAAAAACGCGACCTTATCACCTACGTTAACCGTTACCGTCAAACGAATTAACGCGTGAAAGGTAGACTCTTCAAGTTTTGAGCTTTCTACGTTTAGATTGACATCCATTTTTGGCTCAAACTCTTGCGCAAAGATTTGCGGCGAATTCGGTGCTTCAAATGAAATGTTTTTGGTATAGACTTTACGGATTAAAAACTTTTTTTCTTGCTGTTCAGACATGTTTATTCTCTATTTTTTAACTATTTAACAATTGGTCAAGTTGGCCGTTTCTATCAGCCGCATAAAGCTCATCACAGCCACCAACATGGACATCATTTATAAAAATCTGCGGAATGGTATTACGCCGAGAACGCTGTTCCATTTCTCGCCATAATTCATTCGAGCCAGTGACATCGATGACTTGATATGCCAAAGCACGCCCATCAAGCAAGGCTTTAGCACGGGTGCAGTAAGGACAGGTTTTATTAAGGTAAATGACAATATTCGCCATTAGGCTCTCCCTTTCTTTCGTGCCGCTTTACGTGACACAGGTTGATTTACCGGCAATCCGGCCATTTTCCAAGACAAAATTCCACCGCGTAAATTGGCCACCTTGGTGAATCCCTCTTTTACTAATGTGGTAGCCGCACCGGCTGAGCGTGCTCCCGACTGGCAATAAACTAATACGGCCTTATCTTTATAGCTAGACAAGCTAGATAGTTTCGCTTTCAAGTCACCGACGGGTATATGACGCGCTTCACCAATAAAGCCCGTTTTATATTCGGCATCCGAGCGCACATCAATCACTAATGCGCCTTGATTGTAATAGCGTGTGGCTTCTTCCGGCGACATTTGCTGATAACCTAAGAAACGATCACCCACATAACTGTACAACAACATCAACGCAACAATACCCAATGCAATAAAAAGCAAAAACTCTTGCTTCATAAATTCTAAAAACATAATGACACCTTGGCGATTAAAAATTTAAACCTAATGATTTTAACAGTGAAACTCGCTACAATGAATTGAATTTTTATATTTTTACTGGATGAAGACCAATATGAGCAAATCATACCAACCAAAACACCGTCCTGTCGGCCTGATTATCCTTGATGGCTGGGGACATAATCCCAATACTGAACACAACGCGATAGCACAA
This sequence comes from Thiomicrospira microaerophila, assembly GCF_000934765.1. Classification (GTDB taxonomy): domain Bacteria; phylum Pseudomonadota; class Gammaproteobacteria; order Thiomicrospirales; family Thiomicrospiraceae; genus Thiomicrospira; species Thiomicrospira microaerophila. The sequence continues at coordinate 5,666 of NZ_JYNN01000026.1, forward strand.
GCCAATACGCCTTTTTGGGATAGTTTGCTTGCCAACCACCCCCATACCTTAATTCACACATCAGGTTTAAATGTAGGACTACCGGATGGACAAATGGGCAACTCTGAAGTGGGCCATCTAAACCTTGGTGCGGGTCGCGTGGTTTATCAAGAACTAACGCGTATTCAAAAAGCGATTGACGAGGGAAACTTTTTCGATAACAGCGCCTTTACGCATGCGATCGACAAAGCCAGTTCACGTGGACGTGCTGTGCATATTATGGGGTTACTCTCTGATGGTGGCGTTCACTCACACATTGAACACATTAAAGCCGCACTGACATTAGCAGTGCAACGCGGTGCCAAAACACACCTGCATGTATTCACCGATGGGCGTGATACCGCCCCTCAAAGTGCCTTAGGTTATATCAAAGACATTGAAGCCCACATGAAATCCATTGGTGGTGGCCGGATCGCATCCATTACAGGGCGCTATTTTGCACTTGATAGGGATAACCGCTGGGATCGAGTTCAGCAAGCCTATGAGGTGATTACTAGCGGGAAAGCAATATTCACCTGCAAAAGCGCGAAACAAGCGATAAATGAAGCCTATGAACGCGGCGAAACCGATGAGTTTATTCAAGCCACCAGCATCTTGCGCAAGAGCGGCAAAAAAGTGAAAGTAAAGGATGGTGATACGGTTATTTTCATGAACTACCGCTCTGATCGCGCCAGACAATTAACCCGCGCTTTTATCGAAAATGACTTTGCAGATTTCCACAGGGATTCGACGCCGGTACTTAGCGAGTTTGTTACCCTGACCGAATACAATAAAAACTTTAACGTACCGGTCGCTTTTCGCCCTAGTAAGCTAATCAATACCTATGGCGAATGGGTTTCCAAACACAACCTGAATCAGCTTCGTATTGCCGAAACTGAAAAGTATGCCCACGTCACCTTCTTTTTTAATGGCGGTATTGAAGCGCCCTACAAGGGCGAAGATCGCATCCTTATCCCCTCACCCAAGGTTGCAACCTATGACTTACAACCTGAAATGAGCGTCGGTGAAGTGGCCGATCAACTTTGCCAAGCGATTGAATCAGGAAAATATGACACCTTTATCTGCAACCTTGCCAACCCGGATATGGTGGGACACTCGGGCAATATGGAGGCATGCATCAAAGCCGTGGAATCCGTCGATGCGGCTATCGAAAAAATTGTAGCAGCGCTGCAAAAAGCCGATGGTGAAGTGATTATTACGGCTGACCATGGTAACGTAGAACAATTATGGGACGAAAGTACCAATAGCCCTTTGACAGCACACACCACTAATCCTGTACCCTTGGTCTATGTGGGGCACAAAACATGCCATCTACGCGATAAGGGCAGCTTACCAGACGTGATTCCAACGCTGTTTGATATGATGGAACTTGAACAACCGGCAGAAATGACCGGTATCAGTTTGTTAAAAGCGGAATAAAACAACCAGGCCTGGTTGCTTGAATCTAACCAGGCCTGGTTTTAAGTTAGCACAACACGTTTGGACTAAATAACCCCCATTGCATTAATCGCATTGCTAACACGTAAGAAACCCGCAATGTTTGCACCCATCACATAATCACCGGGACAACCATACTCTTCTGCGGTTTCAAAACAGGTTTTATGAATATTAATCATAATTTCCTTCAAACGCCCCTCGGTATAATCATGTGTCCATGAATCACGACTTGCATTCTGCTGCATTTCCAACGCACTCGTCGCGACCCCACCCGCATTGGCCGCTTTTCCAGGACCATAAGAAAGTTTCGCGGCTTGCAGCACACGAATGGCATCCGGTGTACAAGGCATATTGGCACCCTCCGCAACCGTTTTACACCCGTTCTTAACCAGCATTTCTGCATCTTTTGCATTTAACTCGTTTTGTGTTGCACAAGGCAAAGCCACATCACAAGGCACAGACCATATTGAGCCGCCTTGAATAAATTTCGCATGCTTAACTTCTTCGGCGTATTTTTCAATACGCGCATACTCCACTTCTTTTAGGCGCTTAATAATATCTAAGTCTAACCCTTTCTCATCGACAATATAGCCGCTAGAATCTGAACAAGCGATCACTTTTGCACCATAGGTCATGGCTTTTTCGATCGCATAAATGGCCACATTGCCCGAGCCAGAAACGATGACTTTTTTGCCTTCTAAGCTGTCACCGCGCGCCTTAAGCATCTCCTGTGCAAAAAATACCGTGCCATAACCCGTTGCTTCTTTACGTGCAAGCGACCCGCCCCAAGCTACGCCCTTGCCTGTAAATACACCGGACTCATAGCGATTGGTAATACGCTTATACTGACCAAACATAAAACCAATTTCACGCGCACCCACACCGATATCACCTGCAGGCACATCTGTATGCTCGCCAATATGGCGATATAACTCGGTCATAAAACTTTGACAAAAACGCATAATTTCGTTATCTGACTTACCTTTTGGATCAAAATCGCTGCCGCCTTTACCGCCACCGATAGGTAACCCGGTTAAGGAGTTTTTGAAGATTTGCTCAAAACCCAAAAACTTAATAACACTTAAATTAACCGAAGGATGGAAACGTATCCCACCTTTATACGGGCCCAATGCACTATTAAACTCGACACGGAAACCACGATTTACTTGCACTTCGCCACGATCATCCACCCAAGGTACACGGAAAATAATTTGACGCTCTGGCTCACAAATTCGCTGCAAAATTTTACGCTTAGCAATTTCTGGATGCTTAGCCATAACAGGATTTAAACTTTCAAACACCTCAAGCGCCGCCTGATGAAACTCTGGCTCACCAGGGTTACGTTTAACCACCTCTTGATAAATCAAGCCTAAACCATCTTCTAATTTTTGAGTCATAATTAAAACCTATCCTCGTAAACTCGTATTAATACATTTACATTATTATTTTTTAATGGCTCCAGCTATTCGGAACCAGCAGGCTATTATAAAATACAAACCACTAAACCCCTAGCCTAAGCCCAAGATAAAAATTGAGCGTTTCCCTATCTATTAGCAATAAAAATCACTAACATAGAGCTGAAACCCTGTTGTACTAAGCAATAATCAAATACATTGACACCAAGCCGTTAAAGAAGTAGAATCGTCACCCCTTTTTTTAAAGATCTACAGAAAAGGGGATAAATTTATTCAAGCATATAAAGCGCACTGGGCGCATAAAATTGTGAGTTAATAGGCTACCTAATAAAACACGCAACCCCAGAAAAAATAAGGAACCGTTAGACATGAATTCACTCAACACCCTAAAAGGCCTTTACTCTCCAGACTTTGAGAAAGAGAATTGTGGCTTTGGGCTTATCGCCAATATGGACGACAAGCCCAGCCACTGGCTAGTAAAAACCGCGATTCAATCTTTATCAAACATGACGCACCGTGGCGGTGTTGCAGCGGATTGCTGCACAGGGGATGGTTGTGGTTTATTGATAAAAAAACCAGACGGTTTTCTAAAAGCTCAAGCAGGCACGCTCGACATCAAACTCTCGGGTACGTACGCCGTTGGTATGATATTCTTGAACCAAGATACTGACAAGCTGAAGCTAGCAAAAACAACCCTAGAAAATGAACTAACCCAACGCGGTTTGGTTGTAGCTGGCTGGCGAAAAGTACCGGTTAAATCTGAGGTACTCGGTGCACAGGCCGCGTCGATGGAGCCGGTAATTGAGCAGATTTTTGTTAACCCGGCAGCGGGCATGGATGAAGCCAGCTTTAACCGCCTGTTATTTAGCGCGCGTCGTAAAACGGAAATGGCGATTGAACCCAATGATAAAACCTTTTATATCGCCTCATTGAATAGCCAGCTTTTGTCTTACAAAGGCTTGGTGATGCCAAAAGAGTTAGATCAGTTTTATTTAGATTTGCAACACCCTGAATTTGCATCCTCGTCCATTTCATATCACCAACGGTTTTCAACCAATACCATGCCGCAGTGGCGCTTAGCGCAACCTTTCCGCTTTTTAGCGCACAATGGTGAGCTCAATACCATTCGCGGTAACCGCAACTGGGCCTTGGCGCGTCAAAAGAAATTTGAAACCCCCTTAATTCCAGATCTTGCTGAACTCAAGCCACTGGTCGCCCAGGACGGTTCGGACTCAAACAGCCTAGACAACATGCTTGAAGTCTTGATGATGGGTGATATGTCGGTGTTCCAAGCCTTGCGTTTATTAATTCCGCCTGCTTGGCAAAATGTGCCGCATATGGATGCCGACTTAAAAGCCTTCCTTGAATACAACTCAATGCACATGGAACCTTGGGATGGCCCTGCGGGCATGGTTATTAATACCGGCAAGTATGCCATTTGTGGCGTTGATCGCAATGGACTGCGCCCCACACGCTATGTCATTACCAAAGACCGCCACATTACCTTCGCGTCTGAAATTGGTGTTTATAACTATGCACCTGAAGACGTGGTAGAAAAAGGTCGCCTAAGACCTGGGCAAGTGATCGCTGTCGATTTAGAAAATGGCACGTTAATTAAGCCAAACGAGATTGACCACACCCTTAAAAGTGCTAAACCTTACCGTCAGTGGATGGATCAAGGTTATATGCGCCTTGAAGAACAGTTTGACCGTGAAGAGTCGACGCGCGGTTGGGATAGCAAGCTGGCTGACACCTATCAAAAATACTTTCAAGTCAGCTTTGAAGAGCGTGACCAGATTATTCGTGTATTGGCTGAATCGGCGCAAGAAGCCATTGGTTCAATGGGCGATGATGCCCCGCTACCGGTGTTTTCACACAAGCCGCGTTCGGTGTTTGATTACTTCCGCCAAATGTTTGCGCAGGTAACCAATCCGCCGATCGACCCATTACGTGAGGCGATTGTCATGTCGTTGAACACCTGTTTTGGTCGCGAGCTGAATATGTTTGAAGAAGGGCCAGAACATGCACGTCGCCTAGAAGTGCAATCGCCTATTCTTAGCCCATCGATGATGTCACAATTGCTTGAACTCACCGACCCGAACTATCAACACCAAGTCATTAGCCTGCATTATGATGCCACGCAAGCTGACTTGAAAAACGCCATCATTCAGGTCTGTGAACAAGCCGCTAAAGCCGCCCAAACGGGTAAATCGCTGTTAATCCTCAGTGACCTAAATATTCAACCAGGCCTGGTGACCATCCCTGCTGTTATGGCAACGGGTGCGGTGCATCATCATTTAATTCGTGAAGGCTTACGCACCGAAGCTAACCTGATTATTGAAACCGCCACCGCGCGCGACCCCCATCACTTTGCGGTCCTGTTTGGCTATGGCGCTACCGCTGTCTACCCTTACTTGGCGTATGAAACACTTCAAGACTTAATGCGCAGCAAAGAGCTAGACCCTGAAACGCCTGTCAGTAAATACATCAAAAACTACCGTAAAGGCATTAACAAAGGTCTTTACAAAATCATGTCGAAGATGGGTATCTCTACTCTACCTTCTTATCGTGGTTCGCAGTTATTTGAGGCGGTCGGGTTGAGTTCAGATGTAGTTAAACTCTGCTTCCCGGGGACCGCCAACCGCATTGAAGGGAGCTGCTTTAGGCATCTGGAGTCAGACCAGCAACGTCTTGCTAAAGAGGCGTTTAACCCGCGCAAAACTATGCAACAGGGCGGTTTATTGAAATATGTACATGGTGGCGAATACCATGCCTACAACCCAGACGTCGTTGAAAACCTGCGCAAAGCGGTGCAAACGGGCGATAGAAGCTACTATAAGGTTTTTGCTGATTTGGTTAACAATCGTCCTGCCATGACGATTCGTGACATGATTACCTTTCATGACAATATCGCACCGATATCGATTGATGAGGTTGAACCCTTAAGCTCTATTTACAAGCGTTTTGACAGTGCCGGTATTTCACTGGGTGCCCTGTCACCCGAAGCGCATGAAGCGCTAGCGATTGCGATGAACCGTTTAGGCGCTCGCTCCAACTCAGGCGAAGGCGCGGAAGACCCATCGCGTTACGGCACAGAAAAAATGTCGAAGATCAAACAAATCGCCTCAGGACGCTTTGGTGTGACCGCCCATTACCTGCGTAATGCTGAGGTTCTGCAAATCAAAGTGGCGCAAGGCGCTAAGCCGGGCGAAGGCGGTCAGCTACCTGGCCACAAAGTCGATTTAACCATCGCCAAGCTTCGCCATTCTGTACCCGGCGTAACCCTGATTTCGCCCCCGCCACATCATGACATCTATTCGATTGAAGACTTGGCACAGTTAATTTATGACCTCAAACAAGTTAATCCTAATGCACTGATTTCGGTTAAGTTAGTGGCGGAACCGGGTGTTGGCACGATTGCCGCCGGTGTGGCTAAGGCCTATGCCGATTTGATCACTATTTCAGGCTATGACGGCGGCACCGGTGCTAGCCCGATTACCTCGGTGAAATATGCCGGCAATCCATTTGAAATGGGTTTAGCTGAAACCCATCAGGTATTACGTGCGAATGATTTGCGTGGACAGGTCATTGTGCAAGCCGATGGTGGCTTAAAAACAGGACTCGATGTGATCAAATCCGCGATTTTAGGTGCTGAATCCTTTGGTTTTGGTACCGCACCGATGATTGCATTAGGCTGTAAATACCTGCGTATTTGCCACTTGAACACCTGCGCGGTGGGCGTCGCGACCCAAGACGAACGTCTGCGTAAAGAGCACTTTATCGGCCTTCCTGAAATGGTCATGCACTATTTCGAGTTTGTGGCAGAAGAGACCCGTGAATGGCTAGCTAAATTAGGCGTACGTTCGCTGGGTGAACTGGTCGGACGTGTTGATTTATTAAAAATCATCGACAACCCATTAACCGACAAACAACGTAACTTGGATTTGACACCGATTATTTCAGATGGTGGCGTACCGGCTGACAAACCTCAAACGGTTCAAGTGAAACGCAATAATCCTTGGGATAAGGGTGAACTAGCTGAGCAGATGGTCGAGCAAGTTTTACCGGCGATTGAAAACAAAACCGGTGGTATTTTCAACTTCCACTTGGTAAACACAGGGCGCTCGATTGGCGCTCGTGTCGCCGGTGAAATTGCACAACGCTACGGTAATAATGGCATGAAATCCTCACCGATCACTTTAAAACTGACCGGGATTGCTGGCCAGTCATTCGGTGTATTTAACGTAGATGGCTTAAACCTTCACCTTGAAGGCGATGCCAATGACTATGTAGGCAAAGGCATGGCCGGTGGCGAAATCGTGGTTTGCCCACCAAAGGGTTATGTGTTTGATGCGAAACACACACCGATTGTTGGCAACACCTGTTTATACGGTGCGACAGGCGGTAAGTTGTTTGCACACGGTACAGGTGGTGAGCGTTTTGCGGTGCGCAACTCCGGCGCAACAGCGGTGGTCGAAGGGCTAGGCGATCACGGTTGTGAATACATGACGGGGGGTGTGGTTGTCAGCTTAGGCGAAGTCGGCGTCAACTTTGGTGCGGGTATGTCGGGCGGCATGGCGTTTATTTTAGATATGGATCGCACCCTGCCGGATCGCCTAAACCCTGAAATGGTTGAAGCCATCCGAGTGGATACGGAAAACACCGAAGAGTACCGTCTCTACCTAAAAGCCCTCGTTACGGAGTATGTTGAAAAAACACATAGTCCTTGGGGCCAAGAAGTGCTCGCTAATTTCAGCCACTATGTCGGCCATTTCTGGCTAGTTAAATCGCGGGCGATTGATGTCGATAGCCTATTACGCTTGTTTGCCAATCAAGCGGCTTAAGACACAAAAGGAAGACTAAAATGCCAAATGTAAGACAATTTTTAGAATTGGATCGCCAACTACCCAGTAAGTTGCCGGCCAATGAACGCAAACAAAACTTTGAAGAAATCTATAGTGGTTTTGATCCCGCTGCGGCCATGGCGCAAGCAGATCGCTGTTTACACTGTGGTAACCCTTACTGTGAATGGGCTTGCCCCGTTCACAACTATATTCCAAACTGGTTAAAACTGGTGGCGGAAGGCAACGTGATGGAGGCGGTTGAGTTATCACACAAAACCAACTCGCTGCCAGAAATGTGTGGTCGGATTTGCCCACAAGATCGACTTTGTGAGCAGGCCTGTACACTGCATGATACTAATTTTGGTGCGGTCAGCATCGGTGCGGTTGAAAAATACATCACCGACACCGCGATTGCGGCGGGCTGGACACCGGATTTATCCGATGTCGTCAAGACCGATAAAAAAGTCGCGATTGTCGGTGCGGGCCCAGCTGGCTTAGCGGCAGCAGATATCCTGATTCGTAATGGTGTTCAACCGGTCGTGTTTGATAAACAACCCGAAATTGGCGGTTTACTCACCTTCGGTATTCCGCAGTTTAAGCTAGATAAAGAACTGATTAAGCACCGTCGTCGCGTATTTGAAACCATGGGCGTTGACTTCCGCCTCGGTGTTGAAATTGGCAAGGATATTCAGTTTGCCGATTTGCTCAAGGATTATGATGCGGTTTTCTTAGGCATGGGCACCTACAAACCCATGATGGGCGGCTTCCCGGGCGAAGACCTACCCGGTGTTTACAAAGCACTCGACTTTTTGGTAGGCAATGTTAAAAACGAACTCGGTTATGAACAAACACCTGAGCCTTTTGTTAGCATGCAAGGCAAACGGGTTGTCGTATTGGGTGGCGGTGACACCACTATGGACTGTACCCGTACGTCGATTCGCCAAGGTGCAAACGAAGTTTACTGTGTTTATCGTCGTGACGAGGCCAACATGCCGGGTTCACGCGCCGAAGTTGCCAATGCGAAAGAAGAAGGCGTGCAATTTAAATTTAACCTCGCCCCTGTCGAAATTCTTGGCGATGGCAAGGTTGAAGCGATTAAAGTCATTGAAACCCGCTTAGGTGAGCCCGATGCCAAAGGGCGTCGTCGTGCTGAAACGGTTGCGGGCAGCGAAAAAATCATTGAATGTGATGCCGTCGTGGTAGCTTTTGGTTTCCAGCCCAACCCACCTGCTTGGTTCCAAGACTTTGATATTCAAATCAATGATTGGCAAGGGGTAATCGCGGCTGAAACCAGCCTGTATCCTTACCAAACCACTAATCCAAAAGTCTTTGCCGGTGGCGATATGGTTCGAGGTTCTAGCTTGGTCGTTCACGCGATTGCCGAAGCGCGTACAGCGGCTGAAGGTATCTTGGATTATCTAGAGGTTTAATCCCCGGCTTTATCCCAACAAAAAAGGCGCATTAAATGCGCCTTTTTTGTTGGGATAGCCAAATTTAATGCTGCTTATAAGCGACTAAACGCGGCGCTTGATTAGATGAGGTGGATATCTTAAAGAACCCAACCTGTTGCTGCATTTGATCCGTTTGACTTCGTAGCGTTTCAGTTGTAGCCGCCGTTTCTTGCACTAATGCGGCGTTTTGCTGAGTCGCACTATCCATATCATCCATCGCACTATTGATCTGCTCTATGCGCTGTGTCTGTGACTTATTGGCCTGAGAAATATCACCAATTAACTGATGCATCTCAGAAATAGCACTCACAATGCCTGAAAACTCACTGGCCGTCTGCTTCACTAAATTTTGTGAACTTGTCGCTTGTTGAACACTTTGCTCAATTAACCCACGTATTTCTGATGCAGCTGAGGCTGATTTTTGCGCTAAACTTCGCACCTCACCCGCGACTACCGCGAAACCACGACCCTGCTCACCCGCGCGCGCCGCCTCAACCGCCGCATTCAATGCCAATAAGTTTGTTTGAAAAGCGATACTATCAATCAAAACAATAATTTCAGCAATTTTCTGACTCGAACCAGCCATTTCAGCCATAGCTAACTGCGCCTGCTGCATCACTTGAGTACCTGTTTGTGCCTGCTGATTGGCGCTGTCAGCAAGATCTGCAGCCTGATGTGCTTTCATGGCATTATTTCTTACTGCATCAGTAATTGAGTCCATGTTTGCAGCCGTTTGCTGAATCGCACTTGCCTGGCTTTGAATGCGCTCAGATAAATCACGGCTACTTGTTGAGATTTGCTCTGTAGCATCATTAACCTTCACCGAAACCTGAGTTAACTCATCTAACGCTTGTGTCATATGCTCCATTGAGTTGTTTACAGCCTGCTTCATGACATCTAGCTTACCTCTATAATGCCCGGCAATGCGATGAGTTAAGTCACCTGTACTTTGTGCAACCACTACATCGAGTACTTCAGTAACGCCTTGGTCTAACTGTGCAAGCGAATGGTTGATATGCTGTTTTAAATCCTTCAATTCACCACTTAACTCAATTTCAAGTCGTGTTGAAAACTCACCCTCTGCAATCGCCTTCATAATATCATTGATACCTTGAACGGCTTGCGACGTATCTAACATCGCCGATTGAAGCCCTTCAATCATCACCGCATACTCACCGGCATAGCGCCCCTGTATGCGATAATCATAGTGACTAGATTTTAATGCATCTATCGCTTGTTTAATTTCAGATAATACCTGTTCAACCTGATCTGCAGAACTGTTTACTTGTTGCTTAAGCATATCTAAATCGCCTTTAGAGTCCGCTTTAATACGACGAGACAATTGTCCTTTAGACATCCCCTGCATCATATCTGAGACCGACACCATTAAATGCTGCACACTGGTTAAATACTGATTAAAGCTACGGCCAACTCGGCCTATCTCATCTTCACTTAAAGATTCAGTTCGAATCGACAGGCTACCATTTCGAGCCGCAAAATCCATTTTATCCGTCATCTGTTTAAGTGGACGCAAAATAGAAAACTTCAATCGTCCAAATACTTGGATTAACAATAAAATAAATCCACCAGACATCGCCGCCTGTGCAACATATATCATAAAATAACTATCGCGTAGAACTCGATTCAAAATAGTCATCGGCTCTGCAATCATATGCGCGCCAAGCAACTGTCCATTATGGTCGGTGACAGGCTCTAACATAATTAAATAATCGCCATGCACTACATAGCCTGAACGGCGCACTTCAACAAGGTCCAGCGCACTTATAAGCTGTCTTACTTGCTGGTCCAGTAGCGGTTCATTATGCGCAATCAATGATAAACCGGTGGATTTTGCTAGCAGGCTGGCATAAAGCCGATCACCCGCTGTTTCCATAGCAGCAATATGACTTAGTGGCATCGACATAACAACGGCACCTAATACTCGATCACCAAATGGCACAGGCACCACCGCTCTCACATAACCCTGCTCTTGCTCAAACACAACCTCCGTAATCGGTTTACTTGGTAAACTGTTTAAACTAATCGGCGCACCAGCATGCGTCTGTTGAACTAAATTTTCATCGTAAATAGCCAAGCCAATACCTGATAAACCAGCTGTTTCAACATAGTGCTGGTAATTCACCTGAATAATCTGCCAAAGCACTACCTGCTGCTTGTCCGAAAGCCCATAAATGATAGCCGAGTTACTCGCAATCCCTACCGCATTAGTAAGTGCAATCGTTCCCACTCCTTGAATCTCGGATTCAAGGTTATTTTGTAAAACCTCATGCCTCTCAACCACCGCTCCTTGAAACAAATCATCAGCTACACTTTGCAAATAGAACTGTAGTAGTACACTCCACATCAACGCCATAATAACGAGCGGGATCATAATTTGCTTAAGAATGCTTTTTTTAGGAAGGGGGCTCCATTTTGCTAACTTTTCACGCAAGGGCGTGGTTAGCACGCCTTGACGCAAAATAGCTTTACCGTTCCTGACATCTTGATAAGACTTCTCAATTTTTGGTATTAAGTTACGCTCTACAGGTGTACGCACCGATTTGTAACCGACACATATACCGCTGCGCATTACCGGTGCAATATTCGCCTCAACCCAATAATAATCACCATTTTTACAACGATTTTTTAAATATTGATGCCAAGACTCACCGCATTTAAGTCGCAGCCAAAGATCCTCAAACCACTCTGCAGGCACATCAGGATGACGAATGATATTATGTGACTGGCCGACTAACTCCTCGAGCTGATAGCCACTGACTTGGGCAAACGCATCATTCACGTAAGTAATGTTTCCATTAAGATCTGTTTCAGAAACCAGAGACAACCCTTCGGAAAAAAGTATTTCACTATTGGTTATCGGCAAGTTTTCTCTCATACTGGCGTTCCCGTATTCTATTTATGTAAAAGCATTTTTAACGCTGTACCTTGACTAAGGTGTGAATTAAAGTCTATTGCTAGGAGCCTGTCGGACTAAAGCCAATCGGCTACAAAAAAATCCAAATTTACCATTTAAATCAATTAGAAAGATAATTAGGACAAATAGCCCAAAAAATCACCCAACATACTCAGTCATTAGCAGCCTATTATTTTATTAATCATAATAACCGAAACCGGTATTAAATCAATTTAATTGCACTAATTTGAAGCAAACTAACGCAATTCTTGTGGGTCCACATCAATGCTCCAGCGAACTTTGGACTGATATGGTAATGTATATATTCTTGACTCGATAGCCGACAACCAAGCTTGCAAGCTTGGTCGAGAGCTCGATTGCAATAAAAGCTGATAACGAAAACGCCCTTGGCGCCGTTCCATCGGTGCCGACACCGGCCCCCACAGCTCACAAGGCTGTGACACCTCAATAGACATCAGTAATTGCTTTACCCCTTCTAAAAACGACAGTCCATCCTGAGGTGCCACCGATTCCGTGCGGATAACTATTTGGAAACCATAAGGCGGCAGCCCAGCCAGTTTGCGCTCAACTAATGCCTGATCTGCAAATGCTTGATAACCCTTGTTCACTAGTGTTAATAGCAGAGGGTGGTCAGGGTGATATGTTTGAATAATAACTTCACCTTGCCGCTCCGCTCTTCCTGCGCGCCCCGCTACTTGCGTGACTAATTGTGCCATACGTTCAGCAGCACGATAATCTACACTGAACAAACCTTGATCTATATCAATTAATCCAACCAGTGTCACTTTTGGAAAGTGATGTCCTTTTGCTAACATTTGTGTGCCAATTAATATATCTGCATTACCTGAGCGCGCTTGTTCGACTTTTTGTGCTAGCGCACCTTTTCTTCGTGTGGTATCACTATCAATCCTTAACACCTGCTTATCAACAAACCATTCTTGGATCTTCTGTGCTAAACGCTCAGTTCCCTGCCCAACCGGAACAAAATGATCGCTTGTACAACGAGGACATTGTAACGGCGCTTTCTGGCTGTAACCGCAATGATGGCATTTCAATACATTGTGAGCACGATGATATGTTAAATTAGCATCACAACTTGGGCATACCGCCTGCCAACCACAGTCATGACACATCAAAACAGGGGCATAGCCACGCCGATTCAAAAACAATAACACTTGCCCCCCCGCTAAAAGGTGTTGTTGCATTTTCACCTTCAATCCAGCAGAGACCCCCTCGACTAAACGCTCCCCTCGGACATCTAGCACATGCACTAAAGGTAAATTCGCAGAGCCAGCACGCTGTGATAATACCAACTTTTTATAACGCCCTTGATCAGCATTATATAACGACTCTAAACAGGGCGTAGCCGAACCCAATATAACCGGTACCTTCTCCAATTGCGCACGTCGAACCAAACCATCTCGCGCTGAATAACGAAACCCATCTTGTTGTTTAAAAGACAAGTCATGCTCTTCATCCAAAATACATAGGCCCAAATTAGCGAAAGGAGTGAATAACGCCGAACGCGTCCCCAACACCACATTGACTTGATGTGTACGGGACGCGTGCCAAGCGCAATGCCGCTCTTGATCACTAAGATTGGAGTGTAAAATCGCAACAGGCTGTTGAAGATAAGCCTCAAAACGCGCAACCGTTTGAGGCGTTAAACCAATTTCTGGCACCAATACAAGTGCCTGCTTTCCGCTGGCCAGTACTGACTCTATAATCGCCAGATACACCTCTGTTTTACCGCTTCCGGTCACGCCTTGTAACAAAAAGGCATTGAACACATCTTGACTCAACAAAACTTGGTTGACCGCCTCCTGTTGTTCAGCATTGAGCTTATATGAGGGCTTGTTTGCAAGTATAGGTTTTTCTAGGCAACCGGCTTGTTTTTGCATCAACCAAGCTTTTTCAAGCCATCGCTTGACTTGTGGTCGCCAGCCTTGAAACAGTGTGTTCAACTCACCTGCGGACCAGGCCTGGTTAGTTAAAAATGCTTGCCACAAAGCGCGCTGCTTGGTTGCGCGCGCTGGAAAATCGGATAGCTGAACTTTTTTACCTTCTAGTGTTATTTGCCAATACTCAACACCTTTTGCCTCCACACTCTCTCCGGCCCGTATGCGTTTTGGTAGTGCAGCCATCACAACCTCACCGAGTGGCTCATGATAGTAATCCGCCATCCAAAAAAGAAAGCGTAACTCAATGGCATTTACAATGGGTCGCTGATCTATCAACGAATAAATAGGTTTAATTTTTTGAGAATCTGTCACCGTGTGCTGGTTTAGACCGACAATTAAACCCACCTTTTTTTGCTGTCGAAAGGGCACAAAAACACGCTGACCTGGCTGAACTTTATCGATATCGCACAGGCGGGTCAATTTATAATCCAAAAGTGCCAAGAAAGGCCCTGAAACAGCGACCTGAATAATCATAACCGTGCAACAGACATAATGAGCATGTTAAAAATCTCTTTTATATAATGAATCACCATGAATATGCAGTCACAAGTTAGATTAGGCGTGATAATTATAGCATTATTCCGCATTTATTTTAGCGCACGTTAAAAATACGCTGTTTGACAAACATAAAGAGGCTTAACATTTAGCGACCGAAGACAAATCGATTCTACACGCAAAGCCCTAAGGGTACATCATCGCTAGTTATCGTTAGCTTTTGAATAACGAGGCCTGCAAGCATTAAACCAAAAATACCTGGCATGTAACTTGCCGTACCATTTATCACGCGTCCACGTGCACCAGGTATTTCTTCAAACTGTCCTGCCTGCTTTGGAAGCTCTGTTGAAAACACGACATCCAGCCCCTTAACTATTCCAGCTTTACGAAGCTTTTGACGCATGGCGCGCGCAAGCCCACAACCGTAGGTCTTGCTAATATCGGCAATCTGTATTTGAGATGGATCCACACGACGACCCGCACCCATGCTGGATACAACAGGCGTTTTGGATTTAAGAGCCGTTTCAACCAACGCCGCCTTGCAGTTAAGACTATCAATCGCATCCACAACAAAATCAAAGTGCTGTTCAAACAATGGCACCATATCGGCAGGCGATAAAAAAACAGGGCAAGTATCAACATGACAAGCCGGATTAATATCTGCAATACGCTGCTTCATTACATCAACTTTTAGCGCTAATAATGTTGAGTTCAATGCTACTAACTGACGGTTCATATTTGAAGAGGATACACGATCATGATCAATCAAAGTTAAGCGTCCAACACCTGCACGAGCCAAAGCTTCAGACACAAAACCACCTACACCACCGACTCCTGCCACTAAAACGTGACTAGCCGCCAATTTTTCCATTGCCTCATCAGAAAATACTAAACGACTACGCTCATATAACGGATCATTTAAATTCATCTAAATTAAAACCTTTCATCGCATTTTGAGTAGTTATCTGTTCAACAAGCTCGAGAGAGCAGTGCTTCACCTGTGAAATATAAGACGTTATAGCGTAAATCATCGACAGTGTTGGCGTTTGATGATTAGGCTGGAGAACATTTGGGTAGTCTGTTTCAACAACCAGTGACGCCAAAGGCAGATCTCTAATAAGACGATCATATTTAGGTGTGTTATCACGCAAGCAAATAGCCCCTATACCGATATAGAAGCCTAGGTCAACAAATACGCGTGCCTGTTCAACCGAGCCACTAAACCCATGAATAACACCCTTAACAGGGTAGCGTTCCAATAATAAATACGCTTCATTATAAGCTTTTACGAGATGAATTGAAACAGACAGGCTGTGCGTATGCGCAAATGCAAGCTGCGCCTCAAAAATCAAGAGCTGAAGATTTTTAGTCGATTTGTGATGCGTAGAAAAATCTAATCCAATTTCGCCGATCGCTTGTACATTGAAAAACTTGGCTAAACCAAAAAGAATGGAAATATCTGACAAGGCCTGATCGGAAACGTACCAAGGGTGGATGCCGACGGCAGGAATAATAAACCTAGACAATGAAGCTGTATGAATGACAGCTAAAGAACTGGATAAATCTGTAGATACGCTAACAACAGGATGCTTAATTAACAAACCTGACGGCATGGAAGGTAAATGAGCGTGAGTATCAATGACCATTGAAGAAAAGGCCGACTAAAGCCGGCCTTTTAACATTAAGCTTCAGCTGCTACCGTTTCTGCAACAGGACGATCTACCAACTCAACAATCGCCATTGGCGCATTGTCACCTGGACGAAATCCACACTTCAAAATGCGAATATACCCACCAGGACGTGACTTAAACCGAACGCCTAAATCAGAAAACAACTTGCCTACAGCGGCTTTATCACGTAACCGTGAAAAAGCTATACGACGATTATGGACTGAATCTTCCTTAGCAAGGGTAATTAAAGGTTCTGCAACAGAACGTAATTCTTTAGCTTTAGCTACCGTAGTTTTTATCACTTCATGTTCAATTAATGAAGCTGACATGTTTTTAAACATGGCTTTACGGTGTGAGCTATTTCGGCCTAATTTACGGCCACTCTTACGATGACGCATGATAGCTTCCTTCTAAATTATGCGGACTCTTTACTTACCAAGGACGAAGGAGGCCAGTTTTCAAGCTTGGTACCAAGTGCCAAACCTCTCTGAGCCAATACATCCTTAATTTCCTGTAAAGATTTTTTTCCTAAATTAGGGGTTTTTAATAGGTGCGACTCATTGCGCTGAACCAAGTCCCCAATATAATAAATTTGTTCTGCTTTTAAACAATTAGCTGAACGTACAGTTAACTCCAAATCATCAACAGGTTGAAGGAAAATAGGATCGAACTCACTTTCCTCCTCTTCTGGCTGTACCACTTCTTGATGCTTTAGATCAACAAACGCATTAAGCTGATAATGAAGCACAGTAGCGGCCTGCTTTATCGCATCCTCAGGATCTAAAGTACCATTAGTCACCACATCCAAAATCAAGCGATCTAAATCTGTACGCTGCTCAACCCTTGCATTTTCAACTTCATAACTCACTGTATGAACCGGACTAAAACTAGCGTCAAGCTTTAGCAAGCCAACCTGTGATTCACTTGATGAGTCAGACTGACTGGCTGCCAAATATCCAATACCTTTTTCAACACGTAGCCGCATCGACAACTCAGCACCTTCGCCGACATGAGCAATAATGTGTTCAGGATTGCAAATTTCGACATCGTGATTGCCTATTATGTCTTTAGCACGTACGACAGCAGGGCCACTTTTCTTCAAAAGCAGTTCAGAGCTTTCTTTTGAATGAAGCTTAATAGACACTTCTTTTAAATTCAAAAGTATCTCAAGTACATCCTCTCTGACACCCTCAATGGTTGAGTATTCATGCAAAACACCATCTATTTGGACATCAGTTATTGCAGCACCCGGCATTGATGACAATAAGATTCTTCTCAACGCATTGCCTAATGTATGACCAAAACCACGCTCAAGCGGCTCTAATGTTACACGACTGTGCGTAGAAGAAATTCTCTTAATATCAACCAAGCGCGGGGTCAACAACTGTTCTAACATATCTTGCATCAGGTGTTATCTCCGTTTAAAGTTACTTAGAGTAAAGCTCAACGATCAAGTTTTCTGAAATTTCAGCAGGTAAATCAGAACGATCTGGCACATTCTTAAAAGTACCCTGATAAGCTTTTGCATCAACTTCTAACCAAGACGGTGTACCTGATTTCTCAGACAATTCAATTGCTAGTGCTATACGCGCTTGGTTACGCGCCTTTTCACGGACACTTACAACATCACCCGCTTTAATTTCATAAGAAGGAATATTCACCGTTGAGCCATTTACCAAGATAGACTTATGCGACACCAACTGACGCGCTTCAGAACGTGTACTCGCAAAGCCCATTCTGAAAACAACATTATCAAGCCTGCTTTCTAACAACTGCAAAAGGTTGACACCTGTTGAACCTTTGCGACGATCCGCTTCTTTATAATAAAGGCGGAACTTCTTCTCAAGCACACCATAAATGCGACGCACTTTCTGTTTTTCACGCAACTGGGTTCCATACTCGGTTACGCGTGAACGACGTGCACCGTGTTGTCCTGGCGCTTGATCAATTTTACATTTTGACTCAATGCTTCTTACGCCACTTTTCAAGAAGAGGTCTGTACCTTCACGGCGCGCGAGCTTACATTTAGGACCAATATATCTAGCCATTAATTTATTCCTTAAACACGACGTTTTTTAGATGGACGACAGCCATTATGTGGGATCGGAGTGACGTCAGAAATCGAGGTTATTTTAAAACCTGCGCTATGCAAACCACGGACAGCAGAATCTCTTCCCGGCCCTGGTCCTTTTACCATAACATCAACATTCTTTACACCATATTCGTGAGCCATTTGCCCAGCTCTTTCGGCGGCGACTTGTGCAGCAAAAGGTGTACTCTTACGAGATCCTCTAAACCCACTTCCACCTGCGGTTGCCCAACAAAGAGCGTTTCCTTGACGATCAGTAATCGTCACTATTGTGTTATTGAAAGAAGCGTGCACATGAGCAACTGCATCATTTACAACTAGCTTTACTTTCTTCTTTACACGTGAATTTGACTTAGCCATACTTTATCTCGCGATTTTTGCGTTATCTTTTAATAGGTTTTTTTGGACCTTTACGGGTACGCGCATTTGTTTTAGTGCGCTGACCACGTAAAGGTAAGCTACGGCGATGACGAATACCGCGGTAACAACCCATATCCATAAGACGCTTGATATTCATTGAAAGATCGCGGCGTAAATCGCCCTCGATTTTATACTTCGCCAATTCGTTACGAATAGCAACTAATTGGTCTTCTGTGAGATTTCTCACTTTTGTTGTAGGATCAAGGTCAGTAGCAGCACATATTGACTGTGCTGTTGTTTGACCAACACCATAAATAGATCTTAAACCGATAACAATGTGTTTGTTTAACGGTAAATTTACGCCGGCAATACGAGCCATCTTGACGCTCCCTAAAAATTTCTACAAGAAAACAAATAATTATACTTGAAATCTAAATTTAATACTATACAAACAGTGCAAAACACTATCTACCCTTAAGGTTTGCTTTTTTCATCATACTCTCATACTGACCTGACATCATATGAGACTGAATCTGTGTCATAAAATCCATGACCACAATTACAATTATAAGCAACGCTGTACCACCAAAATAAAATGGCACATTCCAATATAAGATAAGGAACTCAGGCAATAGGCATACGGCTGTAATATAGGCGGCGCCAGCCAGAGTTAACCTTCCCATTACACTATCAATGTAGCGCGCAGTTTGTGGACCTGGACGAATACCTGGTAGAAACGCACCAGACTTCCTCAAGTTATCTGCTGTATCTTTTGGATTAAACACAATTGCCGTGTAAAAAAAGCAAAAGAAAATTATCGCAATGGCATAAAGCATAACATATAAAGGCTGTCCAGGTGCAAGCGTGGTGGCGATGTCTTTCAGCCAACCCATTCCCTCTGAACTACCGAACCACCCTCCTAAAGAGGCGGGAAAAAGTATGATACTTGAAGCAAATATAGGAGGGATAACACCAGCCATATTTAACTTAAGAGGTAGATGTCCTTCCTGACCACCATACAGCTTTCTACCTCGCATACGTTGTGCATAGTGCACAGGTAAACGACGCTGGCCCCTCTCTACAAAAACAACAAATGCTGTTACCGCCGCAACCAACAGCAATAAAACAACAACTGTTAACGCATGCAAAGCACCGGTATGCACTTGCTCTAAGGTACCACCCAACGCTGAGGGCAAGCCAGCAACAATACCTGCAAATATAATCAATGAAATACCATTACCTATACCACGCTCAGTTATTTGCTCACCCAACCACATAAGAAAAATGGTTCCACTAACGAGCGTAACGACAGCTGTTAGCATAAAAATAGGACCAGGATTTACAACTACAGGCATACCGTTGATATTTTGAGCTTGCAAGGCTATAGAAACACCTATTGCCTGAAAGGTAGCTAAAACAACCGTACCATAACGAGTATATTGCGTTATTTTACGCCTTCCTTGCTCACCCTCTTTCTTCAACTGTTCCAACGTAGGTGATACAGCAGTTAATAACTGCATAATAATCGCAGCAGAAATATACGGCATAATACCCAGCGCAAATATAGAAAGCCGCTCAAGTGCGCCACCAGAGAACATGTTAAACATGTCAAGGACTGTACCTCTCTGTTGATCAAACATCGCCGCTAAGGCTATTGGATCAATTGAAGGCACAGGAATATGCGTCCCTAACCTGTAGACAATTAGCGCGCCTAGAACAAACAACAACCTAGCTTTTAAATCACCAAGTCCTGCTTTTCCAGGCGCGTTTTGAGCTATAGAAGGACTATTCATAAATTACTCTTTGATAGATCCACCAGCCGAAAGAATAGCTTCTCTAGCACCAGCAGTTGCGTTAATTCCAACTAAAACAACTGGCTTTGAAATTCCACCAGAGTTTACAACCTTAACTTTCTTTGCAATTGATGGCACTAAATCATGCGCCTTCAAAACAGTCAAATCAATTTCAGTTTCAGACAACTTGCTCAAGGCATCAAGTCTAACTTCCGCAGAAAACTTGGCCATGTGAGATGTAAAACCTACTTTAGGTAAGCGTCTTTGAATTGGCATCTGACCGCCCTCAAAGCCAACTTTATGAAACCCACCTGAACGTGACTTTTGACCTTTATGGCCACGGCCACCCATTTTACCAAGACCAGAGCCTTGACCACGCCCTACGCGACGTCTTTCTTTCTTAGAACCATCCGCAGGTGATAATGTATTTAAAAACATTAGGCTTCCTCAACTTTTAAAAGATAAGAAACTTTATTGATCATACCACGATTCTCTGGTGTATCAATCACCACTGATGAGTGATGCATACGACGCAAACCAAGCCCTGCTACACAAGCTTTGTGAGCAGGTAAACGACCAATTGTACTTTTAACAAGTGTAACTTTAATATGTTTACTTTCAGACATATTACTCACCTACAATTTCTTTAAGATTTTTGCCGCGCTTCGCTGCAATAAAATCTGGAGAATGCATTGATGACAGACCATTGACTGTCGCTCTCACAACATTTACAGGTCTTGTCGTTCCGATGCATTTAGCTAATACGTTTTTAACGCCCGCTGCTTCCAACACAGAACGCATTGGACCACCCGCAATGACACCCGTACCTTCTGATGCAGGAAGCATAACAATCTTGGCAGCACCTTGCTCAAAACTAATAGGGTACTCTAACGTTCCATTAGTTAAATGAATATTTTGCATGTTTCTGCGCGCTTGCTCCATAGCTTTCTTGATCGCAACAGGCACTTCACTGGCTTTACCACTACCAAAACCGACACGACCATCACCATCACCCACTACTGTTAAAGCAGAAAATGAGAATACACGACCGCCCTTTACAACTTTTGCTACGCGGCGCACAGAGACTAATTTTTCAATTAAACCATCTTGACCGTCTTGCATTTCATGTGAAGACATATTAAACCCTTTCCTTAAAACTCTAAACCGTTCTCACGTGCTGCATCTGCTAACACTTGCACACGTCCATGGTACTTGAAACCAGAACGGTCAAACGCAACCTTAGTCACACCTGCTGACTTTGCTTTTTCTGCGATAGACTTACCTACCACGATAGCTGCTTCTTTGTTTCCGGTATACTTAACTTGACTTTTTACATCAGCCTGCACGGTAGAGCTAGATGCAAGCACACTTGCACCATCAGCAGAAATCAACTGAACATAAATATGCTTAGATGTCTTATTGACACACAATCTTGGCATATTTAAATCAGATATTTTAGCACGGGTCTTTTTTGCTCTACGAAGCCTAGCTTGTTTGCTATCCATATAAAAATCCCTATCTTATTTCTTCTTGGCTTCTTTACGAAGAATTCTTTCATCGGCATACTTAACACCTTTACCTTTATAAGGCTCAGGAGGTCTGTATCCACGTACTTGAGCTGCAACCTGACCAACGGCCTGCTTATCAGCACCACGAATAATAATCTCTGTTTGCGTCGGTGTTTCAGCCGTCACACCCTCAGGCAACTGATGGGCAACGGGGTGCGAGAAACCAAGTGTCAGATTAATAACATTACCCTGAACCTGAGCACGATAACCTACACCCACTAACTGTAGCTTTTTCTCAAAACCTTGCGAAACGCCAGTAACCATATTACTCACAATAGCACGCGCGGTACCTGCTTGAGACCAACCATCAATCGCTTTTCCAGCAGGCTCAAAGCTAATAACACCGTCAACATTTTGAACCTTAACCGAGGTATTAATTTTACAATTTAAACTTCCCTTCGGCCCCTTAACGGCAACATCTACACCGTTAATTGACAACTCAACACCTTTTGGCAGAGTAACAGGAGACTTTGCAATTCTAGACATTGTAAAACTCCTTATGCGACATAGCAAAGTATCTCACCGCCAACGCCCTGAATACGAGCTTCGCGATCAGACAAAATGCCTTTTGAAGTTGACACCACAGCCACACCTAAGCCACCAATTACTTTTGGTAACTCGTCTTTGTTTTTGTAAACACGAAGACCTGGGCGACTAACACGTTTTAGCAATTCAATTACTGGCTTGCCCTGATAGTATTTTAAATCAATAGACAACATTGACTTACCATCTGTATTAACTACCTTATAAGAAGAAACATAACCTTCATCAGCTAACAATTTTGCTAAAGCTGTTTTCAACTTTGAAGAAGGCATGCTTACATTTTCATGGCCAGCCATTTGGCCATTGCGAATACGGGTTAACATATCCGCGATTGGATCAGACATACTCATACTTTAATCCTACCAACTTGCTTTTCTTAAACCAGGAACATCGCCCTGCATTGCATATAAACGTAACATGTTACGTGACAATCCAAACTTACTGTAAACACCGTGCGGTCTACCCGTCAACCTACAACGCTTACGCTGCCTAACGGGTGATGCATTACGTGGAAGTTTACCAAGTTTATCCATTGCATCCATTCTCTCGTCATAAGACAGTGACATATCAACAGACTTTGCTTTAAGCTCTTCACGCTTTCCAGCGAACTTTGCAACTGTTTTCGCACGCTTTGCTTCGCGCTGAATCATTGAAGTTTTAGCCATTAGAAACCTCTTTATTTTTTAAACGGAAAGTTGAGCGCCTCTAATAAGGCTTTTGCTTCCGCATCACTAGCTGCTGTGGTTGCAATATTAATATCCATACCACGCATCATGTCTACTTTTTCAAATTCAATTTCG
The DNA here is from genome assembly GCF_000934765.1 of Thiomicrospira microaerophila. GTDB lineage: Bacteria > Pseudomonadota > Gammaproteobacteria > Thiomicrospirales > Thiomicrospiraceae > Thiomicrospira > Thiomicrospira microaerophila. Next base: position 29,066 of record NZ_JYNN01000026.1, read on the forward strand.
GGGAAAATAATTTGCTCTTTTACACCCAATGTGTAATTCCCACGACCATCAAATGCTTTAGGGTTTACACCGCGGAAGTCACGAACCCTTGGTAACGAAATATTAATAAGCTTATCTAAAAACTCATACATTCTTTCGCCACGCAAAGTCACTTTACATCCAATAGGCCAGCCTTGACGAACCTTAAAACCAGCAACTGACTTACGCGCCAATGTTTTAACTGGTTTTTGTCCAGCGATAGCTTCCATATCAGCCACTGCATTGTCGAGCACTTTCTTATCAGCGAGCGCGGCACCCACACCCATGTTAATCGTTATTTTTGTTACTTTTGGGGCCTGCATAACAGACTTGTAACCAAATTGCTCAACTAGCTTAGATACAACTTGATCTTTATAAAATTGCTTTAATCTTGCCATCTTTATAACCTAATTAAGCATCAACAGCTTTGTTTGTAGACTTGAAGAACCTGACCTTCACTTCATTTTCTATACGAAAACCTATGCGATCAGCCTTTTGCGTTTCAGGATTAAATAAAGCAACATTAGAAATGTGTATTGGCATTTCTTTACTCACTATACCACCTTGAGACCCTGTCATTGGGTTGGCTTTTGTATGTTTTTTGACAATATTTACACCCTCAACAAGAACGCGGTCATTTTCAAAAAACTTTGCAACCGAACCTTTTTTACCCTTGTCTTTACCAGCAAGGATTATGACCTCATCACCTTTTTTCAAACGATTCATATCATCTTCCTATTACAATACTTCTGGCGCCAACGAGACGATTTTCATAAACTTCTCATTACGCAACTCACGAGTAACTGGCCCAAAAATACGTGTTCCAATTGGCTGCTCTTTGTTATTTAACATAACAGCCGCATTATCATCAAACTTGATCAGTGAACCATCTTGACGCCTAACACCCTTTGCTGTTCTTACAACAACGGCAGTATAAACATCACCCTTCTTAACCTTACCACGTGGTGACGCTTCTTTAACAGAAACTTTAATTGTATCTCCAACGCTTGCATAACGTCGTTTAGATCCACCAAGAACCTTTATACACATCACACGCTTTGCGCCTGAATTATCAGCCACTTCTAAAATTGTTTGCATTTGAATCATAGCGGTACTCCAAAATAAATGCTTTCAAACCGCGAAAAAATAAATCATAGCACAAAAACCACTGAATGACTAGTACCAATTTGGCTTGGTCAATCCAGCGGTTAGATAAAGCTTAAATTTAATTATTTTTTAAATTTTAGCCTTTTCGTCTACAGTTAACAATGTCCATGATTTGTTTTTTGACAAAGGACGACACTCTTGTATTGTAACAGTATCACCTACACCACAAACATTTTGCTCATCATGTGCCATTATTTTAGTAGATTTTTTAATGTATTTTTTATATTTCGAGTGTTTTACATATCTCTCGGTTAACACCGTAACCGATTTATCCATGCCATTACTAGACACAACGCCTGTTAATGTGCGAGGCTTTTTAGCTTGTTCTGACATAATTAATTACCTACTTTTTCACGAACAATAGTCTTTACACGAGCAATAGAACGCTTAACAGACTTTAATTTTGCTGTGCTAGCAAGCTGACCTGTAGCATTTTGCATTCTTAAATTAAACTGCTCTTTCAATAAAGACAATAACTCTTCATTTAACTGCTCTGGTGTTTTTTCTCTTAAATCTTTTGCTGTCATTTTACATCACCGTTCTTGTTACAAACTGAGTTTTAAATGGCAACTTTGCAGCGGCTAAACTGAATGCTTGTCTGGCCAAACTCTCGTTAACACCCTGAACTTCATATAGGACACGACCCGGCTGTATTTGAGCAACCCAGTACTCAACACTTCCCTTACCTTTACCCATACGAACTTCTAGTGGCTTACTTGTAATTGGCTTATCTGGAAAAACTCGAATCCAGATTTTACCACCTCTTTTTATGTGACGCGTCATAGCACGACGTGCAGATTCAATTTGACGAGAGGTTAAACGACCACGCTCGGTAGCCTTTAAACCAAACTCACCAAAGCTAACCTTGCATCCCGTTTGAGCCAATCCACGATTGCGTCCTTTCTGGACTTTTCTAAACTTAGTACGCTTCGGCATTAACATGGTTATTAATCCTTTTATTTACGGTTTTTCTTAGCTTTAGGCTGGGTTTTGTCTTCTTTCATCATAGAAATTTTTTCCAATTTCTCGCCATGGAAGATCCAAACCTTAACACCTAACTTACCGTAGGTTGTATCTGCTTCAAATGTAGAATAATCAATATCAGCCCTAAACGTATGTAATGGAACACGACCTTCACGATACCATTCCGTACGAGCAATATCCGCTCCATTCAAACGCCCAGCAATAGCAACCTTAATGCCTTGTGCACCTAAACGCATTGCATTTCCAACAGCACGCTTCATTGCACGTCTAAACTGAATTCTCTTTTCAAGCTGCTGCGCAATGCTTTCTGCAACTAATTTAGCATCAAGCTCTGGCTTCTTAACTTCTTCGATATTGATATTAACTGGCAAGCCTGTTTTTTTCATCAAATCTAATTTTAGCTTTTCAATATCTTCGCCTTTCTTGCCAATAACAACACCAGGGCGTGCGGTATGAACCGTGACCCTAATACCATTAGCAACACGCTCAATATTTATTTTACTTACTGATGCATGACTTAATTTTTTATTAAGCTCTTGCCTAATTTCGATATCACTCACCAAGAAATCGGAATAATTTTTGCTATCTGCATACCAGCGTGAATTCCAATCTTTTGTTATACCTAGACGGATACCGATAGGATGTACTTTTTGACCCATTCTGGCTCTCCTTATTTCTCGCCAACAGTAACAGTAATGTGACTCATACGCTTAACAATACGATTACCTCGACCTTTAGCTCTGGCTCTCATGCGCTTCATTAACGGACCTTCATCAACAAAAACAGCTGTCACCTTTAGCTCATCAATATCGGCACCCTCATTGTTTTCAGCATTTGCTATCGCAGAACCCAAGACCTTCTTCATTAAATCAGAAGCTTTCTTATTACTGAACGTAAGAATATTTACTGCAGACTCAACATCTTTACCTCGGATCAAATCCGCCACTAAACGTGCTTTCTGAGGAGAGATTCGAGCGAATTTATGTGTTGCACTAACTTGCATTTCTATCTCCTAATTAACGTTTAGCTTTTTTATCAGCGGCATGACCACGATAGGTACGAGTCATTGAAAACTCACCAAGCTTATGACCAACCATGTTTTCAGATACAAAAACAGGGATGTGCTCTTTACCGTTATGCACGGCAATCGTTAAACCAATCATATCTGGCAAGATCATTGATCTTCTTGACCAGGTTTTAATTGGACGTTTATTACCAGATTCTTGCGCCTCAATCACTTTTTTTGCTAAGTGATGATCTACAAATGGTCCTTTTTTAACTGAACGTGGCATTCTGTCCTTCCTTATTTACTGTTTCTACGGCGTACAATCATATTATTAGTACGCTTATTGCTTCTGGTTTTCTTGCCCTTCGTTGGCACACCCCAAGGTGTTACAGGATGACGCCCACCAGAAGTACGTCCTTCACCACCACCATGCGGATGGTCAACAGGGTTCATAGCTACACCACGAACTGTCGGACGAACACCACGCCACCGCTTAGCACCGGCTTTACCTAGCTTTTTAAGATTATGCTCTGTATTACCAACCTCACCCACTGTTGCACGGCAATCTACATGAATCTTACGCATCTCACCAGAACGCAATTTAAGCAATGCATACGCACCCTCTTTGCCTGCAACCTGCACATAAGCACCTGCACTACGTGCAATCTGCGCACCTTTTCCAGGACGCATTTCAACCGCATGCACCACCGTACCCACAGGAATATTTCTTAGTGGCAACGTGTTACCCACTTTAATTGAGGCAGCAGAGCCAGACTCTATCACATCACCTGCAGCAAGATTTCGAGGCGCTAAAATATATGCACGCTCACCATCAGCATAACAAACTAAAGCAATATTGGCCGTTCTATTTGGATCATACTCCAAACGCTCTACGGTAGCAGGAATACCATCTTTGCTTCGTTTAAAGTCAACCAAACGATAGTGCTGCTTGTGGCCGCCGCCATTATGGCGAACAGTTATACGACCGTTATTATTACGCCCACCTTTCTTTGACTTCTTCTCTAGCAAAGGTGCGTAAGGCTCGCCTTTATGCAAAGAAGGCTCAACAATCTGAACGACAAAGCGACGCCCAGGAGAAGTTGGTTTTGATTTTTTGATAATCGCCATTTAAAACTCCTTATTCACCAGACACAAAGTCAAGTTCTTGACCAGCCATGAGTCGGACGACAGCTTTTCTGCTACCACTACGAACACCTTGGCGGCCTTTAAATATCTTGCGCTTACCTTTTTGATTAAGCACATTGACAGACTGAACCTTTACATTAAACAAGGACTCAACTGCTAACTTTACTTCTTGCTTTGTCGCATCAGGCGTAACCTTAAAGACATACTGTGACTGAGACTCAGCTAAAAGTGAGCTCTTCTCAGAAACATGCGGCGCTAACAAAACTTTTAATAAACGCTCTTGACTCATGCAAACTTCTCCTCTAACTGCTTAACAGCGCCCTGCGTAAGTATTACGCTTTTAAAACCTACAAGGCTTAGCGGATCAATAGAAGCAACATCCGTCACGTCTGCTTTGTATATATTTCTTGAAGAAAGATACAAATATTCATCAAAAGCCTCTGTCACTACCAATGCATCAGTAACACCAAGCATCGCTAACTTACTCTTAAATTCACGCGTTTTAGGTGCATCGACCTTGAAGTCATCAACAACAATTAAACGCTCAGTACGGCTTAGCTCACTTAAAATAGAACGCATAGCGGCGCGATACATTTTTTTATTCACTTTCTGCGAAAAGTCACGATTATGACCTGGAAAAGCACGGCCACCGCCAACCCATATCGGGCTACGAATTGTACCAGCTCTTGCACGCCCTGTGCCTTTTTGACGCCATGGCTTAATACCACCACCACGTACTTCAGATCTCGTTTTTTGTGACTTAGTACCAGAACGCGCTCCAGCCATATAAGCTACCACGACCTGATGAACCAAGGATTCGTTAAAATCAACACCGAAAACAGCCTCTGAAACATTAACCATGCCAGAATTTGCTCCAGTGGCTAGCTCAATCATTTTCAATTCCATAGCGCCCACCTTACTTAACTGCTTTACGCACAATAACAGTACTACCCTTGGCACCAGGAACCGCTCCCTTAACCAATAGCAAACCATTTTCGACATCAACGCGAACGACTTGTAAATTTAAAGTTGTTTGACGAACATCACCCATGTGACCCGCCATTTTCTTACCTTTAAACACGCGCCCCGGAGTCTGGTTTTGACCGATTGAGCCAAGAACACGATGAGACAATGAATTACCATGCGTCGCATCTTGCGTTCTAAAGTTGTGGCGTTTCACACCGCCTTGAAAACCTTTACCCTTCGTTGTTCCGATCACATCAACAACAGGAACTTCAGCAAACTTAGCAACAGTAACTTCCGCACCAACAGTATACTCAGACAGCTCATCTGCACCTAAACGAAATTCCCACAAACCTCTACCCGCCTCAACACCCGCTTTAGCAAAGTGACCTGATTCAGGCTTATTAATTCGCCCGGCGTGCTTAGATCCCGTCGTTATCTGCACAGCAGTATAACCATCAGATTCTAATGTCTTAATTTGCGTAACCTTATTTGGCGCTACTTCTACGACTGTGACGGGAACAGAAACCCCTTCTTCATTGAAGACGCGCGTCATACCAATCTTTTTCCCAACGACACCAATATTCATATTAGTTACCTCTTATTATTCGAACCAGTCATTACGATTGATGACTAAATCAATGCTTAACGCAATTCCAACTGAACGTCCACACCGGCTGCCAAATCAAGCTTCATAAGTGCATCTACTGTTTTATCCGTCGGATCAACAATATCTAACATGCGCTTATGTGTGCGTAATTCATACTGATCTCGCGCATCTTTATTGACATGCGGTGAAACCAGAATAGTAAAACGCTCTTTGCGTGTTGGTAGCGGTATTGGTCCGCGAACTTGCGCACCTGTTCTTTTAGCTGTTTCCGTAATCTCTTTAGCTGACTGATCAATTAAACGATGATCAAACGCTTTCAGACGAATACGTATATTTTGAGTTGCCATAAACCACTTCTCGCTATTTAAAAAAAATAAAAGCAGCGACTCACTAGAGTCACTGCTATTCAGAGTTTGCGGATTGTACTTTAAATTTTCAAAATAATCAAGTAACTATTATTTTAAAATCTTAGAAACAACACCCGCACCAACTGTACGCCCACCTTCACGAATCGCAAAACGTAGACCTTCGTCCATCGCAATTGGGTTGATTAGGGTGATTGTCATTTGAATGTTATCACCTGGCATAACCATTTCAACACCTGAAGGTAATTCACACGCACCCGTTACATCCGTTGTACGGAAGTAGAACTGTGGACGGTAGCCATTGAAGAATGGAGTATGACGACCACCCTCTTCTTTTGACAATACGTAAACTTCGCCTTCAAACGTGGTATGCGGCTTGATTTTACCTACATGTGACAATACCTGACCACGCTCAACGTCTTCACGCTTGGTTCCACGCAACAATACACCTACGTTATCGCCTGCTTCACCCTGGTCAAGCAGTTTACGGAACATTTCAACACCGGTTACAGTGGTGCTTACCGTGTCGCGAATACCAACGATTTCAATCGTGTCACCCACTTTAACAATACCGGTTTCAATACGCCCAGTAACAACCGTACCACGACCTTGGATTGAGAATACGTCTTCTACTGGCATTAGGAACGGTTTATCTGTGTCACGCTGTGGCTCCGGAATATAGGTATCCAAAGCATCAATTAGACGCGCAATGGCTGGCTCACCAATTTCTGATTGGTCGCCTTCGATTGCTTTCAATGCTGAACCCATAATTACTGGCGTGTCATCACCTGGGAAGTCGTAGTCTGAAAGCAATTCACGCACTTCCATTTCTACCAATTCCATCAATTCTTCGTCATCAACCATGTCGGCTTTGTTTAGGAATACAACGATGTAAGGTACACCTACTTGACGTGATAACAAAATGTGCTCACGCGTTTGTGGCATAGGGCCATCAGCCGCTGAACATACTAGGATCGCACCATCCATCTGTGCCGCACCCGTGATCATGTTTTTTACATAGTCAGCATGCCCTGGGCAGTCAACGTGCGCATAGTGACGCGTATCCGACTCATACTCCACGTGTGAAGTTGAAATGGTGATCCCACGTGCTTTTTCTTCTGGTGCATTATCGATCTGGCTGTAATCTTTTACTTCGCCACCGAATTTTCTACCTTGAACAATGGTTAGGGCCGCTGTCAATGTAGTTTTTCCATGGTCAACGTGACCAATTGTGCCTACGTTTACATGGGGCTTGTTACGTTCAAACTTAGCTTTTGCCATGAT
>NZ_JYNN01000027.1:0-1201 GCF_000934765.1 Thiomicrospira microaerophila
GCTCCGGTTAAAAGGTTAACTTGAGTGTAATTATAGGAAAATGGGATGGGTTTTGCAATTTAAAAGTGGCTGTCCTTTTAATTTTGGTCCGATTTTGCAATCTAAAAATGGCTGTCCTTTTAATATTTTAATTGGGATGGATTTAAATTTAAAAGTGGCTGTCCTTTTAACTTTTCTTTTAATGCTTCTAAAGCATCAAGGGTAAAAAGCATAAAAGTGGGTGTCCTTTTTATTTTCGGATAGTGAAATAAGCTGTTGGCGGGCACGGGTCATGGCTGAGCTCCGGTTATAAGGTTAACTTGAGAGTAATTATAGGAAAATGGGATGGATTTTGCAATTTAAAAGTGGCTGTCCTTTTAATTACAATTTAAAAGTGGCTGTCCTTTTAACTTTAAAAGTGGCTGTCCTTTTAATTTCTTTCGCTGTCCTTTTAATTAAAATTTAAAAGTGGCTGTCCTTTTAATTTATCACAGGTTGGGTTTTTTGACTATGCTCAAGGGGATCAAATGCCATCAGTTTGGCATGAGGCAAGGCATCAAGCTTGGTGAGAAACTGTTGCGCTTCTTCACCAAGGGTATCAAACAACAGGCTGGTGCGCATGGAGATGGGTTGTTTTTCAATGCCTTGGGTTTGTTCGATGCGTCGTTGAATCGAGGTAAATTCTGAATCGGACAAATCGTTGGCGATATTAGCGCGCACCGGGTTTAAATCAACATAGGCCATCACCGATAAAATCGCTTGCTCATCCAATAAGGCTTGGCTTTTAAACCGCCCTTCCCAGAAATGCCCTTTTACACCGTCTTCTTTATTCGCCATACGGGCAATGGTCTCATTGAGCACGCGCATGTACCAGGATAGATCATACAGGCGTTCACGATAGGTTTGGGCGAGTTGTTGGACTTGTTTGACTATCGCGGGTTCGGCTTGGTCTTTATCGACTAAATAACGCTGTAAATACACCGGCCCGCTAAACAACTGTGTCCAGCGTTCCAGCACTTCGTCATCTGACCAGGCCTGGGCGCGCTCTTTATCCACGCGCACCACCAAATGATAATGGTTGCTCATCACAGCAAAGGCGGCAATATCCACCGCAAACACGGAGGCCAGCTTCAACATCGTCTGCTCTATCCATTCACGGCGATGCTCATAACTTTGGCCGGAAATTGAATCCACGCCACACAAAAACGCACGGCGAACACAA
>NZ_JYNN01000027.1:1211-36738 GCF_000934765.1 Thiomicrospira microaerophila
GTAATTATAGGAAAATGGGATGGATTTTGCAATTTAAAAGTGGCTGTCCTTTTAACGTCCTGCAATTTAAAAGTGGCTGTCCTTTTAATTTTTACTTGGGTAAAAATAGGGCTTAGAAAATAAAAGACCCCGTAGTTTAGTACAGGGTCTCTTTTTTGTTTTTTACCCCTTGCTGACCAGGCCTGGTATGCCTTGCGGTTTACCAAGCTGGTGCTTGAGGGATCAGGTTAGTGGGCTAACACCGGAGTATTAGCGGTTGGCCTGTTTTTGCTAATCGAGGATTAAGCAAAGCTGCTAGCATTAATAGCGGCATCAAGAGATGCACCAAAGTCAATAGTACCGATAAGGTTAACTACAACAGTTGTAGAACTCGCTGCTGTATCCACTTCAAATATTTTGTATTCACCAACGTTAGTGTTATTTTGCACCATCAATATTGCATCTGTCTTACCTGCAACAATAGAAGTATTAGACAAACTAGCAGGTAGAAGTGAATCTATAGAAGCCTTAACTTTAGCCGCATCAAGATTTGCAAAAGTTGTACCGGAAATACCAGCCACTGCATCATAATTAGCCGCAGCAAATGTGATGATTGAAACTTTATTATCAGCAAAATCTACAGCACCTGTTGTAAATACGTTTTCATTCACAGCACCAACCGTTGTACCATAAGAAGTGAAGTCTAGGATATGGTTGCCTAGTACAGCTGCACCAGTTGTCACACCCGCATCAAAGAAATTAACAATTGAAACGGTACCAATTTGACCATCAAATTTAATTGTATTTCCTGTAACTGCAGTGTGTGATGACAACACAATTACATCATTACCTGAACCGGCATTGATCACTGATTGGTTTACAGTTAGATTATTAGATGATGTTCCAACATCTGGAGCTTGCACAACTTGAGCAGCTCCCAATGTAACACCAGGTTGAGCTACACCAGCAGCAACCGCTGTAGCATCTGCTGTTCCAGCAACAGGAACTTGCGGCGCACCAATAGATATACCAAGTTGGTTACTACCACCTACTAATGATTCAATCACTAGAGCGTTACCCGTTCCATCTTGCGCGCTTAGAAGTTGGCTCAAAACTGGCGAATCAGCAATGGCTTTTTTGATTGCTTGGTTTACATGGAACTGTGTCGCAACAAAGTTTGCACCTGTTGGTACTTCTACCACTGATTCAAAACCAGCAAAGTTTACCGTTAGGTTGGCTTTGTAAAGTACTTGTGTTGCAAATGCCGGTGCCGCACCAATTATCTCAGCACCTACAGTCCACGTACCTAAATTAACAGCAGCATTATTATTCACATAAATAAAGTCATCACCAGCACCGGTATTGATTACAAACTTGCCTTGACCTGTTACGGTTACGGTGTCGTTACCGGTACCGGTGGTGATCGCTAGGTTGTTGTGTAATGCTGTAGTGGCAAGTGAAATATTACCTGTATTAACAGTCACTGTGTTATTACCGTTACCTGCATTCACATCTAAGCGGAAGTCTTCACGTCCGGTTAAGCCGTTATCCACGTTTAAGGTAATGGTGTCGTTACCTGAACCTGTTGCATAGGCGAAGTCGGTTGAGAATACGTTGTTATAAGCAGGCGTGCTGTTATCAGCCGCAGGATCATTAGCGGTATCTGTTAGGTTTAGATATTTAGCAACAGAACCAACAGTACCTGCAGCATTGAGGTTCAGGAGTGCTGGTGCTACTGGTGGTGCTACAGATAACAAATTCACACCAAAGTTCATGTCGCCTTCCATTGAACGACCGTCAACCACGCGTACGTCGGTCATAGCTGTATCAATACGCAAATCGCCTTTTGCTGTGCCGTTTTCTACGTTCATCACCATTAAGCTGTTGTTTGTGGTGTTGATAGAGTTAATCCAGCTTGATTTTTCAACAGTTACGTTGAATTGCTGAATACCCTGTGAGTTAGCAGTTGACATGTTGCCGATAACTAGGTCACCAGCATCTGAACCACGACCAACGTTATCCAACACGATGTTAGTAGATGTTAATGCATTCAATTGTTGCTGTGGTGTAGCCCCCATGGTTTTAACCACGTTACCAGACACGGCTGTACCTGATTCAGTAATAGTGCCTGACGCTAGGGTTGCACCGGTTGAGGTAATGACGATTGGCGTAAAGGTACCTGCGCTTTGACCGACAGTGTAAGAGGTTGCGCCATCTGTAATCGCCGCTGAGAATACAGCTTGTTCTGCTACTCCTGTTGCCGCTGTTACGCCCGTAATGCCCGCCGCTGTAATCGCTGCGTTAGTCGCCGTTACAACATCTGCGTAGCTGGTTGCCTCAGACGTATCAACCGTCACCGTTGTTTCGCCAACATTGAACGTAAAGCTTGCGAAGCCATCAATTGGATTTTGAAGTTTAGCTACGTTTAAAACGTTTGCCATTTTAATGGTAATTGAGTTGCCGGTTGAAACTTGACCCACTGATGTGATGTATTCTTTGTCGAAATATACACGGTAGTCAGTATTGCCCGAATCGGTATCTTTCCAGCCAATTGTGGTTTCGTGAGAGTTAGAACGCACGTCTTCAATGGTTAAATCAGAACGTGAGCTGTTATTCCACCACTGCTGAACACCAGACATTAATTCTGCATCGATCACGTTGTTGTTGTTGTTAGCACCAGCACCAGCAGGATCATTATCGCCGTTGTTACCAGCGTTATTTGACTGTGAAATCACATTCACAATTTCAACAGAGTTGGTTTCTGCACGGATTGCAAAAGCTGATGCATTGCCAAGGGTAATGTTTAGGGTATCTGTTTGATCTCCACCATTAATAACATCACCAGATTGGAAGGTATTAGCGTTATGCACTAGATCTGCTGTAAATACGTTATCCTGACCATCTTTACCTGTCAATACATCTCGACCTGTAGTTAATTCAAGCAATGGATCTGAAACCCCTGGAACCTTCCCAGCCAGAGTCTCCAGTAACGCACCTGCGTCTTCGCCCTCGGCTAGGTTGCCAGACTGTACAAAACCAATTGATTTTTCAGCAATTTCAGTACGCTTGAACGTACCGTCAGCAATTTTTCCAACCCACCAAGAAACATACTCAGCTGAAGGTTCTGTGATCCCCCACACCTCAGCAAACATAGACTGAACTAGTGCTGTATCTGACGTTGGTTGAGATGCAAAGTTATCATTAAATGCATTAATGAAATTTTGAAGTTGTGACATTAGATTACTCCTTTAGAGATAAAAAAACTTGTCAAGTTTACAAGCCGTTCTTTTTGAGAATAGACAGGTTTACGACACACGATTCAGCCAAGAGTTTAGATCATTTCACTGTTTCGACGCTAGCAAACTTAATAAGTTACAAGCCTATTCCTTTAATTCAATCGCAATTAGACCAGATTAAAAGCCTTTTTGCAATTATTTTGCTGATTTTTTTTACGTTTGATTTCGCATGTTGTTTTTAAGACGTGCTTGTAACAAGATTGTCATTTTAGCACTTGATTTATATCAATTATTAATATGTTAGCTGTATATTTTTTATAATTGTTTTTTTACAGGTTTAACCTCCCTCTTTCTGATTAGGGTGCGCCTTGGACTTGGGTTCGAGGGCTGTTTCATTGGTTAAGTCGGTCTGCATTCCCACGCGGAGCGTGGGAACGAGGTTACTCCCCTGTCACCCTGCGCGAAGTCGCAGGGTCTATTGCCGCCAGCGGCTGGATCCTGCGACTTCGCGCAGGATGACGGCGCTTGGCTTGATGGCGGTGACGCGCAGGATGACGGCGCTTGGCTTGATTGTTCTTTGTCGCGTTGATGATGAATTTGCTTTAAAATGTTTTGTTTTTTGGTTTATTGACTGTGTTTAAACAATTTTTAGGGCTTTTTAGCCTGCTTGCGGCTGATCATCGCCGCCAGCTTTTGCGCTTGCAGGGGCTGGTGGTCATTTCGGCGTTATTCGAGTTTATTTCTTTAGCCTCTATTGTGCCATTTATTGCGTTGATTGGTGATCAGTCGCTTGTTTTTCGGGTGAATGGGTTGTTGTATGTGTATAACGCACTCGAGTTTACACAAACGTCGATCTTTGTCGCTTGGGTCGGGGTTGGGGTATTGGGGTTGTTGAGTTTGTCGATGGGCTTGTCTTTGTGGACATCTTGGCGACTGTCGTTGTTGGCGAGCCGCATGGGTGCGGAGATAGCGGATTGTTTGTTTCTATATTATATGCGTCAGCCCTGGTTGTTCCACAGCCTTCATCCTAGCTCGGCGTTGACGAAGCAGATTTCGACTGAGTCGGTGCGCGTGGCGCATGGGATGATTGCGCCGTTGATTTTGGTGAATGCGCGTTTGGTCTTGGTGGCAGTATTGGTGACGGGGATGATTTGGGTGAACCCTTGGGTGGCGCTGGGGGGCTTGGTGGTTTTTGGCCTGGCGTATGCGGTGGTGTATTTGTTGGTGCGCCGCCGGGTGTATCAGCAAGGCGAGCGGTTGTCGGCGATGGCGACGATTCGCTATCGTTTGATGCAGGAGGGGTTTGGCGGTATCCGTGATGTGTTGCTCTCGCATCGCCAGGGGTTTTTTATGGATCAGTTTGTCGCCACGAGCGATACCTTGGCGAGGGCGATTGGGGTTAACAATGCGTTGGTGTTGGTGCCGCGGTTTGTGGTGGAGTGGCTGGCGTTTGGGGTGTTGGTGGCGGTAGCGAGCATTTGGTTGGTGCTGGGAGCGCAGAGTTTGATGGAGGCGTTGCCTGTGTTGGTGTTTTTTGTGTTGGTGGCATTTCGGTTGTTGCCCGCGCTGCAGCAGGTGTATGCGAATCTAACGGTAATGAAGGGTAATGTGGCGGCGTTTGAGGCGATTGAGGGGGATTTGCGCCATGCCCGCGAATTGGAAAGTTCGCGCGCCGCGCAAGGCCGGACGGACAAGGTGGCGCCTAGGGGGTTGGTTGAGGGGGTTCGGTTTCGTGATGTGGGATTTTGCTATCCTAACGCCTCGCGCCCTGCTTTGGTGAAGGTGGATGTTTTTTTTGGTGCTAAACAGACGATTGGCTTGGTTGGCGCATCGGGTTCAGGCAAGTCGACGCTGGGGGATTTATTGCTAGGGTTGATTACGCCGTCAGAAGGCGTGATGGAGGTGGATGGCCATGTTTTGTCTAAAGAGGCGTTAGGCGACTGGCAACAGCGTGTCGGCTTTGTGTCGCAATCGATTTTTTTGTCGGGCGGATCGGTGGCGGATAATGTGGCGTTTGGGGTTGCGCCCTGTGAGCGTGATGAGGCGGCGGTGGTGCGGGCGTTGAAACAGGCGCAGCTTTGGGATTGGGTGTGCGGTTTAGATGATGGGGTGAATAGCTTGGTGGGTGAACGCGGCGTGCAGCTGTCAGGTGGCCAGCGCCAGCGTTTGGGGATTGCACGTGCGTTGTATCGTGAGGCGCGGGTGTTGGTGTTGGATGAGGCGACGAGTGCGTTGGATGGCGTGACGGAGCGCGAGGTGATGCAGTCGATTGGCGCGATTCGCGGTGAGGCCTTGTTGGTGTTGATTGCGCATCGCATAAAAACGGTAAAGGATTGTGATGTGATTTTTGTTTTGGATGGCGGGCGGGTGGTCGCTCAAGGTAGTTATGCGCAACTTTATGCGCAGTGTGATGTGTTTCGGGCGTTAGCGGATCATGGGTAGTGTGCGTATGCTAGGTTGGTTACGCGCGCGCTTGCCTGTGCGCATGGCAAATCGGTTGGTTTTTTGGCGCGATCGGTTGCGCCGTGGGTTGGCGGTTTGGGGGTTGCGCTGTGTTCAGGGACGCGGTGTTGGCTGCGCTCTGTTGTCAGGCGGCTGGCTGGGTAAACGTTTTAAGGGGTTGGCGGGCTTTGGGGTTCGTTGGCTTGATGAGGCGGATGAGGCACGGGTGGCGGTGTTGGCCCAAGTGCAGTTGGGTGAGGTGTTTGCGCCCTGCCCTGTTAATGGGTCTCAGGTACGGCGGTTGAATCAGGTGCCGGCAGTGAGTTTGTTTCGGTTTCGCCGTGGGTTGGTTCATGGGCGGTCTTCGCATGTTTTTTTGCAGGATGTGGCGGTGATTGAGCGGTTGCCGGAGGTGTGGGCGGGCGAGCATGATTATGCAACGGGGGGGTTGATTATTAATGATGAAACCCATGCTTTGCTGGATGCGTATTGGGCGGATACGCCCTTGATGCTGGATCGGGCTTTGTTTGTGGGTGGCAATGGTGCGCATAATTTTTATCATTGGTTGTTGGAAATCTTTGCTAAGTTTGGCTATTTGGATGCGCTGGCCGAGCATCTTGATGGTGAGGTGAGTTTGTTGTTGCCTCAAGAGGTGGCGGATACGGGGAATTTTTTGACGTGTTTGCGTTTGTTGCCTGCGTCATGGCGTGCGCGGATTGTTTTTTTGCCGGTGGGGAAGATGGCATGCGTGTCGGATCTGTATACCTTGAGTGCGCCGAATAATGTGTTGTTTAATACGGTTGGGCGCGGGTTGAGTTTGCGGTTTTTTTATTATCGGTTGGATTCGGTGCTTTGGGTACGGGAGGCGATTTTGCGCGAGGCGTTGTCGGAGGATTGGGGGTTAGCGCCGTTGGATCGGTTGTTTTTAGCACGCCGTCGCGGTTCGGCTCGGGGGTATAACCAGGAGGCGGTGTCGGCGTGTTTGGTGGCGCATGGGTTTCATCCGGTGTATATGGAGGAGTATAGTTTGTGGCAGCAGGCTTGGTTGTTTTTTCATGCACGGCACATAGTGGGCGCGAGCGGTGCGGCTTGGACGAATGTGGTGTTTGCTAATCCTAAGATGGTGGGGTTAAGTTGGCTGCCGGCACATTTAATGGATTTTGCGGCGTTTTCTTCGTTGGCGCGGTATGTGGGGTGTGATTTGCGGTTTTTGGCAACGGCGGTGGATGAGCCGGATTATTTGCATTCGAGTTATCGGGTGGATGTTGATGCGCTGGCGGCTTGGGTGGCGGCGTATGTTGAATAAGCTTGAAGTTGGTTTGCCGTTGGTAAGCGTGGTGATTCCGAGCTTTAATCATGCGGCGTTTGTGGCGGAGTGCATTGAGTCTGTGATGGCGCAGGATTATGCACGGATTGAGCTGGTGGTGATTGATGATGGTTCGTCGGATCATTCGGTGCGTGTGATTGAATCGTTGGTGAGCGGTTGTGAGGCGCGGTTTGAGCGGTTTGCGTTTTGGCATCAGGCCAACGCTGGCGTGGCGGCGACATTGAACGCAGGGTTGGCTTGGTGTCGAGGTGAGTTTGTGTGTCCGATTGCGTCAGATGATGTGATGTTGCCGGGCAAAATCAGTCGTCAAGTGGCGAACTTTGCAGATTGTGCGCCGGAGGTGTTGGCGCTGTATGGTGGTGAGCAGGTGATTGGGGCGGATGGCGCGGTGTTACGCGAACGGGATTATCCTCGGTGTGTGTATCGGTTTGAGGATGTGTTGTTGCGTTATTCGTTTTTGTCTGCCCCGTCGGCGATGTTTCGGTTGGCGCCGCTCAAGGCGATTGGCTATCAACCAGGCCTGGTTGTGGAAGATTGGTCTATGTCGTTGCGTTTGTTGGAAAACGGCGGTGTGTTTTTAAATACGGGCGAAGTGTGGGTGAAGAAGCGGTTGCATGATTCGAATGTGTCTTGGCAGTTTGAGGCTATTTGGGACTGTTCGTTGACGATTTTGGCGCGTTATCGTGACCATCGTTTGTATTCTAAGGCGCTGGCGAGGGTGATGGTGGCGCAGGCGTTTTATTATTTTAGGACAAATAGGCGCGAGGCTTTGCGTTGGCTTTGGCGGGCTTGGCGGGTGGATGTGGGGGTTGTCTGGGATCGGCGGTTGCTTTGGAGTGCGTATTTGCGGTTTTTTCGCTAAATAGCGAAATAGCGAAATAGCTGGGCGCGGGTTGTTTAGCGGGCGTTTTTTCGGGTGAGGACGACGAGCACGGTGAGTAGTAGGATGCGGATATCGAGGGCGAGTGACCAGTTTTTGATGTAGTGGAGATCAAATTCAACGCGCTTTTGCATTTTTTCGATTTTGTCGGTTTCTCCGCGCCAGCCGTTGACTTGCGCCCAGCCGGTGATGCCGGGTTTGACGAGGTGGCGTTGCATGTATTGGGGGATGAGCTGGCGGTAGAGTTCGTTGTGGGCTTTGGCATGCGGACGCGGCCCGACTAATGACATGTTACCTTTGAGTACATTGATCAGCTGGGGCAGTTCGTCGAGGCTGTTGCTGCGCAGGATGCGGCCTAGTGGGGTGATGCGTGGGTCGTTGGGTTGGGCTTGTGGGATATGGTCGCCGTTTTCGCAGACACTCATGCTTCTGAATTTGAGTACATTGATTTCTTTGCCGTCTAGTCCATAGCGGATTTGTTTGAAGAACACGGGGCCGGCGCTGGTGGCTTTGATGAGGAGCGCGATGAGGAGCATCAGCGGCCAGATTATGAGCAGTATCAGGCTGGCAAAGGTGAGATCAAATAGGCGTTTTAGCAATCGGGCGGAGATGGATTTGAGTGGCGAGTCGAACACGCTAAAGACGGGGATGCCGTTGAGGTTGGTGTAGTTGGATTGCATGATGTCAAAGCTGAATAGGTCGGGAACGAAGCGCACGACTTTGGTGGAGTTGGCGAAGTGGTTGAGCAGGTGTTTTATTTGCGCTTCTTCTTTGGTGGGTAGACAAATAAATACTTCGTCGTAGGTTGCGGGGTCTGGGCTTTGGACTTGGTGGTCGAGAAAGCCGTTAAATTGGTAGCCTAGCCAGGGGGCGGTTTGGAGCATGTTGGCGAGCTGTTGACCTATTTCGTTTTGGCCGCAGATGACAACGGTTTTTTTGATGCGAAAGAAGCGTCGGTAGCCTATTAGCAGGCTGATAATTAATATGCGATAGCCAATGAGTAGGGTTAGAAACAGGCTAAACCATTGAATAAGCAGTGCTAGGCTGAATATGGGGTCGAGGGGGCGGCTGAGGATGAGCAGCGTGCCGAGTACGGTCGCGATGAGTGCGGCTTTGATCGCGAGCGAGAGGATGGCGGTGATGGAGCGGTCAAGCCAGTCACGGTATACGCCGAGCAGTTGGGCGCTAATCAGATAGACCAGTCCAGCAAATAGCGCAATAAGAATGGGCTGGGTTGGGTCGTCGGCATGACGCAGGCCTTCTAGCCACATTAGGGTGAGAAGTGGCAAGCTCAGGTCGAGTAGTCGTTGAATCCATAATAGGAGTTCAAAGTCTTTTCTGTGCCCCACTCTTTTCTCCTTTTTGTTGTGCTTTGCGTAAGTTGCGTGTTGGTTGCTGTTGGGTGTTGGGTATTATACGGGTTGTTGGTTTTTTTAGGCTGATTTGTTGCTAGGCGTCGGTGAAGTGGTTTAGGCTTTGGCAGACGGCGTGTACTTGTTGATCGGTCATTGTTGGGCTGATGGGAAGGCTGAGCACTTGTTGATGAATGGCTTGGGTAATGGGTAGGTTTTGGTTGCTCCATTGTTTGTAGGCTTGTTGCTGGTGGGGGGCGATGGGGTAGTGAATGAGGGTTTGGATGCCCTGCCCTGCTAGGTAGGTTTGGAGTTTTTCGCGGTGTGGGGTGCGGATGACAAATAGGTGCCAGACGTGGTCGGTTCGTGTGAGGGGTGAGGCGGTTCGTGTGAGGGGTAAAACGATTGCATCGTTTTTAATGCCTTCTATGTACATTGTGGCGATTTGTTGGCGGCGTTTTGTTTCGGTGTCGAGGTGTTTGAGCTTGACGCGTAACAACGCGGCTTGGATTTCGTCTAGTCGGCTGTTGATGCCTTGGTAGAGGTTTTCGTATTTTTTGTGGCTGCCGTAGTTGCCCAGTGCGCGTAGGGTTTGGGCGAGTTGGTCGTCGTGGGTGGTGACGGCACCGGCATCGCCGAGTGCACCGAGGTTTTTGCCGGGGTAGAAGCTAAAACCGGCGGCATCGCTCCAGTTTCCGGCTTTGCGCCCGTCGATTTGTGCGCCGTGGGCTTGGGCGGCGTCTTCAATCACTAGTAGGTTGTGTTTTTGTGCGATGGTGTTAATGGCGGGCATATCGGCGAGTTGGCCGTATAGGTGTACCGCTAGGATCGCTTTGGTGTTTGGGGTGATGGCTTGTTCGATTAAACTTGGATCAAGGTTGTAGGTGTGCTCGTTTGGCTCGACCAATATGGGTTTTAATCGGTTTTCGGTAATGGCGAGGATGCTGGCGATATAGGTGTTCGCGGGCACGATGACCTCGTCGCCTTCTTTGAGTTTGCCGAGTGCTTTGTAGGCTCTTAGAATTAGAATCAGTGCATCTAAGCCGTTTGCTACACCAATGCCGTGTTTGGTGCCGCAGTAGTCGGCAAATTCTTGCTCAAAGGCGTTGACTTGACTGCCTTGGATATACCAGCCGGAATCAATGACATCCGTTACAGCTAGAATCAATTCTTCTCTGTATTGGGCGTTAATACCTTTTAAATCTAAAAATTGGATCATAAAATTCTCTTAAATTTAGCTTTACAACATGAAACACCAGAGCAAACGCATCTAAAGTAGATAATAAATCAACAGCTTACAGTCAGTTCTCGCTCCCACGTTGAACGTGGGAGCGCCTTGGACTTAGGTTTAAGCGCTGCTTCATAGGTTAAATCGGTCTGCATTCCCACGCACAGCGTGGGAACGAGGTTAATTTCTAAAACTAATTGGCTCATCTTGCCTCCTCGCCGTTTAACCCGGGTATTTCAGGTAACGGCGGTATTTTTGTTTAATTTGTAAATAGTCTTCAAGCTGGTAGTTGAAGTAGTAGTTTAATTCATCTTCGTGCGTGATGCTTGCGCCAAAGCGTTGGTGGAAGGCAATCACGCGTTCGTTGCCTTTTCTTACGTCAAAGTGGGCTTGCTTGTAGCCCAGTTTCCCGAAACCAAATTCGTAGACTAATAAGGCGGATTCGATAGCGGTGGTTTTAGGCGCTTGATCTTTTATTAGCCAGCTTCCCCAGCAGAATGAATCAGGTTGTAAATCATACACTCTGACTAGGCCTAGCTTTTCTTGGTGTTTGCTTTCTATCACAAAGTAGTATTCTAATCCGTTTTGTTGTTTTTGTTGATAGGCTTGTAACCAGGCCTGCTGTTTGGCTAGGTTGTTGTCTATGGGGTTGAGGTATTGGACTTTGTGCGGTTGACTTCTTAGCGCGAGAATAAAGGACGCATCTTCTAGGTTGACGGTGCGTAGAAGGATGTTTTTGCCTGGAACTTTGATGGAGTTAGCCATTCACTAGCTCGTAAAATGTTGCATAATCACGAATGTAGTCTGTTTCGTCATAGTATTCGCTGGCGAGTATCATGAGTACACAATCCGGTGTGAAGTCGTGCATTTCTCGCCATATAAGGTCTTCGAGGAGTAGCCCCTTGGTGGCGTTGTCAAGCCGGATGGTTTCTCGCTGTTTGCCGTTATCGAGTATAAAGCGACAACTGCCGGTTACGCAAACGGCGAGCTGTTTGAGGTTTCGATGGGCGTGAAAGCCGCGTGCAACACCTTGTTGGGTGTTGAAAATGTAGTACACGCGCTTGATGTTAAATGGTACGTTTTTATTGCCTTCGAGTGCAATGAGGGATCCGCGCTCGTCGCCAAGAGGTTTGAGGGAGATGGTTTTGATTAAGCTCATAGTTTGTACTCAATTAAATCTGCCAAATATTGCCCGTACCCGTTTTTGGATAGGGCTTTGACGGTTTGCATAATTTGTTGGTTGGTGAGCCAGCCGTTACGCCATGCAATTTCTTCGAGACAGGCGATTTTGTAGCCTTGGCGCTTTTCAATGGTTTCGACGAACATGGCGGCTTCGAGCAGGCTTTCGTGGGTACCGGTGTCTAGCCATGCAAAGCCTCGCCCGAGGAGTTCGACGTTTAAATCGCCACGCTCCATGTATATTTGATTGACGGTGGTGATTTCGAGTTCACCACGCCAGCTGGGTTTGACTTGTTTGGCGATTTCGATGACGTCGTTGTCGTAGAAGTATAAGCCCGTGAGGGCAAAGTTGGACTTTGGTTTTTCAGGTTTTTCTTCGATGCTGATGGCTTTTTTGTTGTCATCAAACGCGACAACACCAAAACGCTCTGGATCTTTAACTTGGTAGCCAAATACGGTTGCCCCCTTTAGCCTAGTGGCGGCGCGTTTTAGAATTGGGCTAAAGCCTTGCCCCCAGAATATGTTATCGCCCAATACTAAGCAGACGTTGTCATTGCCGATAAAGTCTTTACCGATAATCAAGGCTTGGGCTAATCCGTCTGGGCTGGGTTGGGTAGCATAGGTTAGGTGAATACCAAAGTCTTTGCCATCACCGAGCATTCTTTGAAAGCTGGCTTGATCTTCAGGCGTGGTGATGATCAGGATGTCTTGTATGTCCGCAAGCATGAGTACCGAAATCGGGTAGTAGATCATCGGCTTATCGTATACGGGTAAAAGTTGCTTGGATACGCCTCGGGTAACAGGGTATAGCCGTGTGCCTGCTCCGCCTGCTAATACAATGCCTTTCATTAATTTGCCTGTAATTTGGGGTTATTTTGTGACGGGTAAATCCTGAGGAGGTCTACAACTTAGTTCCTAACCTAGGCGCTCTACATAGTCTTTAAACTTGATTTCTAGATTATCCAGCAATCGGGTCATCCAGTCAATAAGCAGGAGTAGTTCTAACCGCGCTGTAATAACAAGCGCATCAAATACTTTTTGGCATCGAACTGCGCATGCGGCTGGCATAACCCGGTTGAATGTGCGTTGTTGGTTTGAGATGCCGCCTGCGCCGGCATGACGTATTTTTGGCTGCTCGGCCAGTCTGCTTCGGTCTTGGGTGGTTAAAATAAACGGGGGATGACTTGAATTATTTGCTTAGTATCCTTATGATGCAGGAGCATTTTTTATATTAAAGTTAAATTAAACCTATGAAACACAGTTCTCTTGTCATGGCGCTCGCCGGCGTTATGTTGTTTTCCCCTAGTTTGCAAGCGGCGGCATCGAGTCAACCCATTAGCTTGATTCAGGCCTATAAGCTTACGATTAACAATAATGATGAGTTGCGTTCAACCGCTTATCGCAAACAGGCGGAGCAGGAAAAGCTCCACCAGGCCTGGTCGGCGGTGAAGCCTAACGTTCGCCTTATTGGGGCGTATGGTTATGGTGAGTATTCGACGCAATTTCAAACTAATCAATCAGATAGCTTTTATCGTGGCTCGTTACAAGTTGTACAGCCGTTGTATTCCACGAGTGCATTTAGAACGATTGAGCGCGAGCAAAGTAATCAAACCAGTTTAGAAACGCAGTTTACGCAAGACCAACAAAATATTGCACTGCAATCGACTCAAAGCTATATTCAGCTGGCGGTCGCCGAGCGTAAAGCGCAAATTGCGCAGAAGCAGTTAGAAGACCACCAGGTTAAGTTTAGACGGTTGGAGGCAATGCTGGAACGCGGTTTGGCGACGCGAATGGATTTGCTAGAGGCGCAGTCTCGGTTGGATGAAATCCGCGCTTTGGTGACGACGTCAAATAATGAGGTGACGATTAGCAAGAAGCGGCTTGAGCGTTTAGTGGGGCAACCTGTTGCCGCGATTATGCCGGTGAATGAGAATTTATGGTTGCGGGCGGAGCGTTTGACGCAATCAGAATCGAGCTGGATTCGTTATGCGCAGCAGCATTCACCCAGTATTCAGGTTGCGCAGGCGAATCTGGCGTTAGCGAAAAAGGATTTGCAGGTTAATCGTGCGGGGCATTATCCTGAGGTCAATTTACGCGCCGAGTATATTAAGTCAGATAGTTATGAGAATACGTTTTTAGATAATAAGAAGATTCAAATTGAGTTTGGTTTCCCTTTGTATGAGGGCGGTGCGACGACTTCGCGTGTGCGTGCGGCGAATAGTTTGGTGACCAGTCAGCAACATCGTTTGTCTGATCAGCAGCGTACTACGCGTGTGCAGGTTGAGGAAACTTTGACGAAGTTGGCGGCGAGCACGAGCAATATTTATGCATTGCAGCAAAGCTTGGCATCGAGCCAGGCGTATCTTGATGCGGCAGAGCGCGGTTTGACGTTGGGCGTTCGTGGGTTGTTTGAGGTACTCGAAGCGCGAACACGGATGCATAACACGGAAAGCCGACTGCTTGATGAGATTTATGCTAATATATTTACCCAATTTGAGCTGCTTTATTTAATCGGAAGATTTGATCAACATTCTTTTACTGAATACCTAAAACTGGGTTTCAGTGTCGAGTCGTTTAAGCATTAATCTAGCCCCCTGCTTTTTACAGAGATTTCCATGAAAAGAACCCCAGAAAAAACCGAACTTCAACTTGCGATTCAGAGTATTCGCAAGGCTTTTATCTCGATTGGCATATTCAGTATGTTTATTAATATATTGATGCTGGTGCCGCCTTTGTATATGTTACAACTTTATGATCGCGTGTTGACGTCGCGCAGTGAAGATACCTTGTATATGCTGACCCTTTTGGTTGTGGGTTTGTTTATTACGATGGGCTTTTTGGAGTTTGTACGCTCGCGGATTTTGATTCGTATCGGTAATAAGATGGATCAGGAGCTGAATGAAAAGCTGTTTGCGTCGATGTTTAAGAAGTCGATTAATGAGCCTGGGCAGAATACGCCTCAGCCGTTAAACGATATGACTTCAATTCGTCAGTTTATGACGGGCAATGGGCCGTTTGCGTTTTTTGATTCGCCTTGGTTGCCCATTTATATTGCGATTTTGTTTGTGTTCCATGTTTGGTTTGGTCTTTTTGCGATTTTTTCTGCGATTGTGTTGATTGCTTTGGCGGTGGCGAATGAGCTGTCGACGAAGAAGCTATTGGCAGAGGCGAATGGCGAGAATATCCAATCAACACAGTATGCGGGTTCTTGTGTGAAGAATGCGGAAGTGGTGGCGGCGATGGGGATGGAGCCTAATTTACGCCAAAAATGGCTGCAGAAGCATTTGAGTTTTTTGAGCAAGCAGTCTGAGGCGAGTGATCGCGCGAGTATTTTAACGAATAGTTCGAAAAACTTGCGTTTGATGTTTCAGTCGTTGATTTTGGGGATTGGGGCTTGGTTGGCGATTCATAATGAAATCACGCCGGGGATGATGATTGCGGGTTCGATTATCTTGGGTCGCGCGTTAGCGCCGTTGGATTTGATGATTGGTTCGTGGAAGAGTTTTGGGGCGGCGCGTTCGTCTTATGGCCGGTTAAATGAGATGTTTACGAATTACCCTAGCCAAGAGCGCAATATGTCATTGCCACCGCCTGAGGGTAATATTTTGTGTGAAAATGTGGTGGTTGCGCCACCGGGTAGCCCAACGCCTTCGGTACGTGGCGCGAGTTTCTCAGTGCAGAAAGGCGAGATCGTGGCGATTATTGGCCCGAGTGCCGCTGGTAAGTCGTCGTTGATTCGCGCGATGCTGGGGGTTTGGCCGCTGATGAATGGTAAGGTGCGCTTAGATGGCGCGGATATTCATGCGTGGAACAAGGATGAGCTAGGGCCTTATGTTGGCTATTTGCCACAGGATATTGAGTTGTTTGCGGGCACGATTAGCGAGAACATTGCACGCTTTAGCCAGGTTGACCCGACGAAGGTGGTGCAAGCGGCCAAGTTGGCTGGGGTGCATGAGCTGATTTTGCGCTTGCCGAATGGTTATGATACTTATATTGCAGGCAACGAAGGCGGTTTGTCGGGCGGACAGCGCCAACGTGTTGGTTTGGCGAGAGCCTTGTATGATCAACCGAAGTTGGTGATTTTAGATGAGCCTAATTCTAACTTAGACGATCAGGGTGAGCAGGCACTGTCTCAGGCTTTAGAAAGCCTCAAGCAAATGGGCACAACGGTGATGGTGATTTCACATCGCAAGCAGGTTTTAAAGCATGTGGATAAGGTGCTGTTGATGGCGCAGGGGCAGGTTCGTGCCTTTGGTAAGCGTGATGAGGTTTTACAAGCGCTTCAATCCGGACAACTTTCACTGGCCGATAAGTCATAATTAACAAGGTAAACAGCATGACAAAAGACGTCATTAAAACAGATAAGTCTGTAGCGCAGACATTAAAAACGCAAGCGACACAGCCCTCTCAGACCGGTAGCACTAGCGGCGTGCCGGCAGAACAACAACGCAAGGCTGGCGCCCTCGCCCCTCAGGCGGCGAAGTCCGCACCTTCCCAGGCCGCGCCGTCGGCGGATTTACCGCTGATTAACACGAATGATGGCCGTTATAGTCGCTATGGCTGGATTACGCTGATTGTGGTGTTTTTGTTTGGTGGCACTTGGGCCGCGACGGCACCGCTGAATTCGGCGGCGGTCGCGATTGGCGAAGTGGTGGTGGTTTCACACAATAAGGTGGTGCAGCATTTTGAAGGCGGCATTGTGTCGGAGATTTTGGTGGCTGAGGGGCAGTTGGTTGAAGAGAATCAACCTTTAATTCGCCTTAATCCTACGCAGGCCAAGGCAGAACACGCAATGGTGACCGGACAGCTCAACGAAATCATGGGCCTTGAGACCCGTTTGCGTGCGGAGCAAATGGGCGCTAAGCAGTTGGTCTTTCCTGAGTCATTGATTGAGATGGCGGATATGCCGGCTATTCGTCAAATCATGGAGGCGCAGACGGGGTTGTTTGAGGCGAGACGCACGTCTTTGCAGAGTGAGATTGATATTTATAACCAACGTATTCGCGCGCTTAATCAGCAGATTCAGGGTTTGAACGCGTATATTTTGACACTGGAAGAACGTATCGCGTCGTATGAGGTGGAAATTAGTGATTGGGAAAGCTTGTTTCGTGAGCAATTTACCGATAAGACGCGCATTACTGAAATGAAGCGTGAATTGACTCGGTTGCGCGGTGAGCGTGATCAAAACCGCTCAGAAATTGCACGTTTGAATGTGCAAATTGCTGAAACTGAAAATCAGAAGTTGCTTTCTCAACAGCAGATGCTGAAAGAGGTGGCGTCAGAATTGCCGCGTGTTCAGGCTGAACGGATGGATTTAACCTTTAGAAAGCAAATTTTGGAAGATCGATTGAATCGCGTGACGATTCCGTCGCCGGATACCGGGATTGTGAAGGGGTTGAATGTGTTTACCTTGGGTTCGGTGATTCGTCCGGGTGAAACATTGATGGAAATTGTGCCACGCACGGAGGATTTTGCTGTGCGGGTGCGGGTGAATACAACCGATATCAATACGGTACATGTCGGTTTATTGGCGGACGTGCGCTTTTCAGCTTTTAATACCCAAACCACCCATGTGATTGAGGGTGAGGTGGTGAATGTGTCAGCCGATAAGTTTGTTGATGATCGCCAGGGGATGGAGTATTTCGAGGTGCGGATTAAGATCACGCCGGCGGGTGTTGAGCAGATGCGCCAAGACGGTATTTTTATCTTACCGGGGATGCCGGCGGAAGCGATGATTCTAACTGGCAATCGTACGGTGTTTGGTTATTTTGTGAAGCCGTTCCAGGATATGTTTGCCCGCGCGTTTAGGGAGAACTAAGCCGTTTGTTGGGTTGCTTATAGGTCATCCCAGCGTCATCCCGGCGTAGGCCGGGATCGCTTGCGGTTGGGTGTTGCCGGTTAGTGTTTTTCGTTTAGGCTGGTTTCTAGCATTTGGTAGTAGCCATGGCGTGCGGTTTGGCTGATGGCAAGCTCGCTGTTTAGGCGTGCTAGCATTTGCGTCACGGCTTGTAGGTTTTGGATTTGCGCCCTCCCCTGTTCATCAAAATCATCCAGGTTATATCGCTTGTCATCAAACGTAATCACGTCTTTCTTTTTGTTAGCCGCGGCCGTTTTTTCTGGCAGATGCTGATTGAGCACTTGAATATAGCGGCTTTTTGCCATATTTGCCATCGCTAGTTTATTGTTGAGTTGTTGTATTTCATTGTCGGCAAACTGTAGATTCACAATCTGCTGCTTGACCTGCTCGGAAAGGCTTTCTATCTCATAAGATTGGCCATTAAAGGTGAGTTGCGGTTTGGTTGACATTGTTTTTTCCTCTTATTTCTTCGCACCTTGTTTGGGTGCAAGCGTTCTGAATTTAAAATTTAAAGCTGTCATCGTCGTCACTAAACAGTGTATCTAGATCCAACTCTTCGGGTACTTGGGCGGCTTGGGCATGAATTTGATGCAGACGCTGTACATTTTTTAATTGGTGCTCACTGAGCAGCTGGGCATAGGCTATCGCTAACACGCCGGTTTTGTTTAACTGGCCGACTTGCGCTGGCGCAAGCGCTTTGAGTTTGGTTTCGTCTATTTTATACAATCCTTTTAGCGGAATGGTTTGGTTATCCGAGGTTTTGATTTGAATATTCCATTCACAAAGTAGGTCTTGCTCGGCGAGCTGGTCAACAGCATGCTGGGTTTGTGCTTGACTTTTTTCGGTCATTTCTAGGAATTGTAGTGTGTTTTTGAGGATTTGGCTGGGTTGACCTTGTTCAAAGAAAGGCACGACATCCAATTCTTGCTCGTTTTTTAAGAGCTCGCTTTCTATATCAAAACACAGTACTTTTTTGTCGCTTGATGCGTCTTTAATTAAGGCAAAGGGATAGCCACGATAGTGCGCCGGCACATAACCGAGTAACCATTTTTGGTTTTCAGGGTGCAATAGGACATTTTGATTTGGCGATAGACCTTGAAGTGCTACCAGCTGGTAGCTGCTTGTGTTCGCGCCCTGCTTTACAAAACAAAGTGGCAGGTAAGGCATGATATGCGCTAGCTCTTCCCATAGTATAGGGACGACCGTATCTTGCTGAGCATGGCTGTAATTGTCTTTTTTAATGAATCCCGACTGGGCATGTAGACTGGATTGTATGGCAATAAAATGGGGCATAGGCGTCCTCTTAGTTAAAATGAAAGGAAAATAACGCAGATAAATGGCATCGTTAAGGGTTTAACCCGGATGTTTGCGTTCCCACGCACCGCTGTGGGAGCGCGGTTATGGTTTAATTTTAACAGATATGTTGTTAGATTAAGGTTTAATTCGAGCGCAATCGAAAGTGCCGGCTAGCTGATGACCGCTTTCCGGCATGACGAACCCATATAGGCGCTGTTTGGATAAAAATCACTTGGCTAATTCTATCGCATCTAACAATTGATTCAGGTTGTTTTTTAAATACGCCGGGGTTAAGCGTGCGTTATCAAGTAGGTTAACCGATTGATTAAACGAGTTACCTAGTGAGGCACCCACCAGCTTGTATTGCGGATGAGTATCAATTAGATTCATTGAGGGTGCAATCGGGTTATCGGTTACGGTTCCTAAGCCAGTATACCAAAGCGGGTCCCCACCCAGGGTAATCGGACCTAACGCTAGGTTTCGGCTAGGCCCAAGCGGGAACATAAAAGACATATCTACACGCCGCCAGGTCATATCCGATTGTGTAAGCCCTAGACCGACAAGCGCATTACCCATTCTCACACGGCTATAGAGAATGGTTGAGCGATCACCTTCAATATAATCACCGGCTTGAATACCCAATATCAGCTTGCGTTGTTGCCAGTGTGCTTCAAGACCGATGGCATTATAATCGAGGGTAACATCCTCAAGCTTGTTCGCTTCCATATAGCCTTGGCGCCAATAGACTCGCCCATAACCCGAAAAAAGTTGATATTCGCCTTGGTTCATTACACCACGGAAACCATTATTACCCATTTTCAACTCACCCGCAGAAATCGTATTGACAAGCCCTGGAAAGGGTTGAAAAGACTGATGTATCATCAACTCTACCATTTGATCACTAAAGGCTTTGCTACTAAAAATACGATTCTCTTCAAAACCATAGGTGTTTTGGGTTGCTAGGTGATACACATTTGATATATGTGCCCCTTTCCAAAGGGGGATATTAAACACGGGACGAAAAGCCATAGAATAATCCCAATTACTCCATTCTGTACCATAGTATGCACGGTAAGCAAGTGTCAAGGTGATATCGATTTTTTCATTCGTGCGTGATTTGAAGAACCAGTCGGCTTGGGGTAGACGATGCGTGTGCTTAAATGCAACCTGTGTTCTGGCTTTGGCTGGAGAGAGGGTTTGGGCATGCTGCACCAGGTTGATAAGATCGGCACTGGACACTTGGATATTCAGCACTGGCATGCCGCGATTCAGTGTGTAGATGTCAATATGCTCATAGTGCTGAATTAAGGTTGATTTTGCAAGGGTGTTCAACAGCGCGCCCATGGCAAGGGTTTCACTCCAGTTGTATAATCTGTTTTCATAGGCGATAACAAGTGTTGAAGCATGGGATTCACCTATCTGAATACGGTCTAATCCGACCTCTTCCAACTGGGCTCTAAGCGTAAACGGGTCTTTAGGCAGCCGACTAAAGATGTGTTGGTGCTTTGAATCAGTCACCGATTGCTTTTGTGTTTCGTATTCTATCGGGCGAGATGGCACAGATGCGGTGGATTGAGGTAATGCGTTAGGTTGCGAGCTATATGGGCCCGATATTGGCTGTTTCACCGCCTTGGATTTCATCGGAGTGGATTTTAGTTGCATTTTATCTGAGCCAGGATTTCTTCCACCTACAGGCCAAGTTAGCCCAATATTAAACGCGCGAGGCTCACTTGGATGAGAGTTATAAAGCATCGCGCCAAATGTGATATCACCCTCAAAACCTAAAAAATCAATCCATTTGAGTGCAACACCGGCACGCTGACCCGAGGCGTCTTTTTCAGCATTAAGCTGAAGCCAATCCGTAGGCTGGTAGCTCATACCGGCAAAACCGCCGATTAACACGCCATTATCGCGACGTTGTTTTTCGGGCTTAACACTGTAGCCCACCGAGAAATCAAAATCATATAGGCGATAACTTGAAACGGCATAATAACGATTAAAATTCACCGCCAACCCGGCAATGTCTGTTGCACCAACCGCAAAGCGCCATTTATCGTTGGAAATATAGGGCAATTGTAGCTTAACGTTGCCGCTTAAATCGCGAATATACATATTGGCATAGCGATTTTTTTGGTGATCTTTGGTACTGTAGGCATGCAAAAGCCTTAGGTTTACTTCTAGTTTAGGATAAATACCTAATGAAACATTTATGTTTTCCCCCCTAGTATACTGATCCCGACGAAAAGACGCATCTAGCACATTATTATAGCTTAATGAAAAGTCTCCAAAATCAGCTACATCAGCAGTGGGTATATTAAATAGACCGGTTACGCCAAAGCTATTAATATTGTAAGCCAAGCTGGCGCTAGAAAACAGTGGCATGAGGAGGATGCTGGTTAAGAGGGTGTTTTTTTTGGCTGACAAAGACATTGAAAAGACCTAAAACTAGAATTAAAGAGAGTGGTGATTGTATTTCAATACGCTTAAGTTAAATCAATAATTCACCCGGATATTCTTCTTGAAAGACACGGGGGTATCACGTTAAAGCGCTAACTTAATTGCACTGATTCTATCATGAAAAAAGCCCTGCAAGCAGGGCTTTTTAATATTAGCGGTATGCTAAACTGATAAAGTTAACCACCAACAATTACGTTGTTACCTGTACCACCACCGGTACCCGTACCCGTACCTTTATCGGCATCATTATCATCTACTTTAATAAAGACAATCGCTGTATTATCATAAGAAATAGTGTAAGTCTTACCTTTTACTGTTTCCGCTAAAGTGATCGTTACTTTGTTGCCAGCGCCTGTTGGTGTACCGGTAATTGATGCACCGTTATTAACAGTAAACAAAGCTAAATTAGGGTTAGTTGGTAGGGCAGTCTTAAACTCTACATCCACTTTACCGCCAGCAAAAGTTACCTTCGATACTTCTAGCGCTGTAATTTTAACCTTAGCATCTGCGCTACCGTCACCGTCACCACCTGTGTCACCGTCACCACCTGTGTCACCGTCACCACCTGTGTCACCGTCACCACCTGTGTCTCCATCACCACCTAGATCAGGCGCAAAATTTTCCCGCTCTTTTTCTACAACTTTTGCCGTTTGTCTTTGTGCAGCCGCCGCCGCCGCCGCAATTTCTGCAGCCGTCAATGCCGTGCCTGAGGTAGCGGCTTGCTCAATAGCTTCACGCACTACCTGCGCTGTAGCAACAGCACTTGTCACCGCACTTGTCGTCGCCGTAGCAATGGTCGCTGTACGTGCGGGCGCACTTAATGTGGTGGTGAATGCTTGACGTTGTGTTTCATCAACAATCAAAGCTGCAACGTCTGTCGCTGCTCGCGTCACTACGTTAGTCGTTAAAGCCGCTGTTTGGGTGGCATCGGTTAAGTTCACGGTGGTACCGGCGGCGCGCGCGGCGCGCACTTCAGTCGCTAAAGAACGCATTACGGTCGCGTAGGTTTGCGCAGCAGGGAGTGTGTTGTTATCTGAACGAGCCGCTTGCGTAATCACGTTAACGATTTGATGAACCGCTTGTACCGCCGCTAACATAACCTCAGGACGTTTTACGGGGTCGGTATCTAATGACACATCTGCAGGAATGCCCAAAATTTCACGCGCGACAGACTCGGCTTCCGCCAAATCCGCACCCGAACCACGAAGCGCCGCGACTAAAGAAGTGACTGGCGTAATGTTACGCATCCCCGCCGGTGCTGAAAGCTGTCCTTGGAACGCCGCGGTTTGTCTTAGGGTATCGCGTTGGCTTTCGAATTGGGCTGGGTCCTCTCTTAATGTTGCAAGAAGCGCCTCATCAATGAGCGCGGTATCAACGGTGTCGTCGGTTGATGAGCAAGTGACGTCAGCTGAATTTACAAGTGCCTCTAACGCCGTGATGGTATAAGTACCGTCAATATCGGTTAACACATTGTTATCGGTATCGCCATCTAGGCCACAATCCATGTTCCATAAGTAACCATCGATTACTTGACCTGTAATTGTTGCTGTTTTTGGATCTGAACTGCTTGAGCTACAACCGGCAAGGGTGACGGCTAGGGCACTGGCAATCGCGCCTGCTAAGATTTTCTTTTTCATTGTTGATCTACCTTTTTAAGATTTGAATAGAAATGGATTTACAGTAATGCACTGAAAATTTTATTAGTCTGTGACTATGCTAAGTTTTAAATAGTAACTTGTCAATCTTTAAACCCATCTTTTTTGCTTTTTTTATGTGCTTTTTTAAGTCGTTTTTTTATTTTGTTTCACAGGTTTCAACAAGAATGGCGTCGGTTTTGTTGTTCGGCTTTGTTATACTATGTGATTTTGGTTGCGACTATGCTAGGGATTTGTATTGCTTGAGTTTTCGCGTAAAGGGGTTATGCTGCTGCTGATTGTTTTGCTGGCCAGCACGAGTGCATGGCTGGTTTCGCAGTTTGTGGTGCATCAGCTTGCCGACCACACGGCTTTGTTGAGCCCACCGGTGTCGACGCCTGTTCATCCGCAACCGGATTCGTTGCAGGGCGCTTTTGGCCTGCGCGCGAACCTGTGGGGAGCGAGTGTCAATACCCCAAGTTCCACGGTATCCCTTGCCCAAACAGCGCAAAACAACGCCAACAAACAGCAAGCCGAAGCCCAGATTCGCCAATTAAACTTGCAACTGACCGGCTTGGTGATTACGCCTGTTTATCGGCTGGCTATTATACGCACTAGGCGTGATGAGCTGACCTTGCTTGAAGGCGAGCAGGTTTCACCTGATGTGCTTTTGCAGCAGGTGCTTGTTGACCATGTTGTGTTGGTTTCGCGGGGGCAAACTTTCCGGCTTTGGTTGGATGATGGACGGCTTGACGGCACGGCTGATGATGCATTAGACCCCTTATTGGCTCAACAGCTTGATAATGAAGCCCGGATTCAGGAGGTGGCTCAATCGTTACGCTTAAAACCCTTGAGCATTGGTAACTATGTGCAGTTTCGTACCTTGTTTAAAAATGGCCGCTGGGACGGCGTGGCGATTGCCCCTAAAGATGATCCGGAGGTTTATCGTTATTTAGGTTTTGAGACGAATGATATTATTCGCGCGGTGAATGGGCATTCGACTAATGAGATTGCGCAGAGTGATCATTTGTGGCGTAGGTTTTTAACCGAGGAGCGGTTTGAGGTGAGTGTGGAGCGCAATGGCCAACTTGAAACGATATCGATTGATTTAAGCCAATGAGTAGGGATCGTACAAGTTTAAGCAGGGGTTTTAAGGGGTTATTAGGCGTGGTTTTTGCCTTGGTTTTCGCCTTGGTTTTTCTGTTGCATTTTCCGGTGGGGTTGCTAAAAGAGCGGTTGGCGGCGACCTTGCCCGCGCCGTGGGTGCTTGATAGCCTGTATGGACGTGTGAATGATGGCTGTGCTCGTTTGCGTCTTGGCGATACGCCTTTGCATCTTCGTTGGCAAATTGATTGGTTTAGGGTGTTTAGCGGACGCTTGCCCGTTCGTATTAGCGCCGATGCGGGAGCCGTTGGGCATACTGAAGTAAAAATAAGACTAAAACCAAGCCAGCTGCATGTTGATAGCATTTCATTTTATTGGGTTAACCCTCTTGCTCATGCTGGGGCGTTTGATGAGAGCTGGGCTTTTTTGGCGAATACTCAGCAAACCTTGACGGTTAACGAGTTAAACGCGGTAGTACCTTGGTCTCAGTTATGGCCAACGCACCTAGTGGGATCGGCATCGCTCACGCAGGTGCGTTTACTGGGGTTGGCGTTGTCGCATTTATCGATAGTTGTAGAGCATGCGGATCAGATTAGTGAATCGGGCGAGTTAAAACCTTTAGTGGTGCAGTTGCGCGCGGATGAGGTGGGTTGGAACATGAGCGGTCAGTTAATACTGATGCCTGATTTGGGTTATCGTTTGAACGTCGAGCTGGAGGCGGAGCGTGCGGAAACACGCCCGGACTGGGCGGGCTTTTTAATGACACCGCTATCGCCAACCCGCTCACGTTATCAAGCGAGCGGTAATGGGCTATTTTGAATCGAGGATCAAAAAAACATGACAGTAGAGTTAACAGCGAAGCAGTTTAAGGCGTTGGGGCATCCGGCTCGGTTGCGTATTGTGCATTTGCTTGGGCAGCAAGACAGTTTGTGTGTGTGTGAGTTGATGCGGGTGTTGGCGTTTGGGCAGAGTTTTTCGTCTCGGCATTTGGCTATTTTGCGCGATGCGGGGTTGGTGAGCACTGAGAAACATGGCACTTGGGTGCATTATCGTTTAACAGCGGCGGCGCAGCGGTTGTTGCACCCTGCGCAGTTAGGTGATATCGCGGCGTTGCAACAGGATGTGAAGGCCCTGTCTAACGTGGGCTGTGCGGTTTGCTAGGCGCTTAAGGCTAACGTATGCACAGCAACCCACGCATCATTCGGGCGAAGGCCGGAATCTCAATCCGAGGGGACACGCTTTCAAGAGTGGTTTAGTCTGACAGGCGGTCTAAATAATGCCTTTGCGTTGCGCAAGAGATCCGAGTAGGTAGAACACCCCTACCACACCGATGCCGAGCCAGGTTTGGCCGAGCATTTTAAATAGCTCCACCATCAGCGGGGTCAGGTATTGGGTGATTAAACCAAAACCAAACGCGCAGAAAAGAATAAACACCGTGACCTTGAGAAAGAAACCTAGGCTACCGATTTGCTGGCGCAATAACGCCATCACATTGTCACCATAAATCACCAGCAGCGTGGCCATCATCGCTAGACTAATGGCATAGAGATGGGGTTGCACGAGGCTGGTAATGAAGTGGAGTATTTGCGTCAGGGCATCGGTGAGTAGGCTCCAATCCATGCGGTCTTCCTTTTGATTTGTTTTGGCGACAAGGTGGATGCGCGTGGCTTATCCACCCTACTTTAGCCCTTTGATTACTTGACAGACAACCCCATTTTCATGCTATGGGTTTGACCCGCCGGTAGGCTGTAGCTGTTTTGTAGCGCATTGCCGGCTTCAACACACACCATGGTTTGATAATCCGCATCGGGCATATCGGCAAAGGCTTTAACGCCCTGCTCACCTGGATTCCAAACAATCGTGCTGGCGCTGTTTTGCTTTTCGATGATAATCGTGCGAGCTTGATCTTGGATTTCAACACCGCCCGAATGATCAACATAGACGCAATCCATTGGTGCTTGAATCGCAAGGGTTTCATCTTGGGTAAACTCGGCAAAGTCACGGTTTTTATCGAAATATTGCACGCCTTCCAAC
Source organism: Thiomicrospira microaerophila (assembly GCF_000934765.1). GTDB lineage: Bacteria > Pseudomonadota > Gammaproteobacteria > Thiomicrospirales > Thiomicrospiraceae > Thiomicrospira > Thiomicrospira microaerophila. The sequence continues at coordinate 27,217 of NZ_JYNN01000027.1, forward strand.
CCTTTCACCACCAGGCCGGGTGCTTTCGCCACGCTGAAATAAGTGTGAAGGGCTTCGGATACGGTCCAGTCTTGTTGGCTACGATTTTCACCACGCAACTCGACTTCAAGTTTTTCACCCAGCGTCACAATCAGGCTGAGTTTAAAATCATGCGGCCAGGCTTTTTGGGTGTTGGCATTCGGGGTGAGGCAGAGCGTGACTTGGGTGGCGTCACCGACTGAACACACGGCTTCAACCTGCCACAATTCATAACGCGCAATGCCGTGGGCTTTTTGGCCAGCCTCGGTTGGATGCGCACCAAACCAAGGCCAACAGACCGGCACGCCGCCGCGCACAGGTTTTGTGCCATCATAAATCGCGGTTTGGGATACATACAACACCTCCTCGCCGCCTTGCGGAATATAGCTCAACAGGGTTGCGCCGTGCGTTGTCAGCGTGGCCTGACCAAAGGCATTGCTTAACTCGACCATCACTAGCTGGTCTTGCTGATAAAAACGCACATTAGGATGATTAAACTGGGCTTGTAGATTGGCTAGCATGGTGTTTTCCTTATTGTTTAAACTAAATTAGTGATTATCGCGTTGTGCTTTAACCTGTGCTTGCATATTCAGCCCAAGTTTAGCGAAAAGCTGTTGGTCATGATCGGCTTCAGGATTGTCGGTGGTGAGCAATTTATCGCCATAGAAAATTGAATTTGCACCGGCAAAAAAGCACATGGCCTGCGCCTGATCATTCAACTCCATCCGCCCTGCTGACAAGCGCACATACGATTTTGGCATTAATAAACGTGCGGTCGCAATCACGCGAATAAACTCAAAGGCATCGGTTTTGCCACGCATCGCTTCCAGCGGCGTACCTTCAATCGGCACCAATAAATTGATCGGCACGGAACCCGGATGATGCGCCATATTCGCAAAGGTGCGCAACAATTCAGCGCGGTCTTTGTGTTGCTCACCCATACCGATAATGCCGCCGGAACAAACGTTGATGCCCGCTTGTTGCACCTTGTCGATGGTATCAAGCCTGTCTTGGAATGAGCGGGTGGTAATCACTTTATCGTAATAGGCTTCAGAGGTATCGAGGTTGTGGTTATAGTAGTCAAGACCCGCCTCTTTGAGCTGCTTCACCTGCTCATCATCCAACATACCCAACGTCATGCAGGTTTCCATCCCCAAATCACGCACGACTTTCACCATTTCGAGCACCACTGGGAAATCTTTTTTATTCGGATTGCGCCAAGCCGCGCCCATGCACAAGCGCGTAGAGCCCTTGGCTTTGGCTTGCATCGCTTTGTCGAGCACCTCTTGTACCGCCATCATTTTTTGCTTTTCTAAGCCGGTGTCATAGCGCGCGCTTTGTGAGCAATAAGCACAGTCCTCGGCACAACCGCCCGATTTAATATTAACCAGGGTACTGACCTGCACTTCGTTAGGGTCAAAGTGCATACGATGCACGGTATGCGCTTGGAACAGCAGATCATTAAAGGGTTGACCCATAATTGCTTTAATTTCCGCTAGCGTCCAATCGTGTCTAATTTCACCAAGTTCTTTCATTGTGTGTTTTCCTAGAAGTAATTGTTCGCTATTATAACGATGTTGGATTCAATTAGGTATCAACCAATGCATTGTCTTGAACGCTGGATTTTTCCGCCGCGCTGTGTCGTGACCGATCAATTAACACCCGCACTCGATATTCAACCCGACCTGGTTGAAAAATGGCGTCCAAAAGTGGATTTATGCCCACGCTGTGCAGAAACAAGCCCGAATGGTTGGGTGTGTGGCCGTTGCCTTAAATCGCCCCCAGCGGTGCATTGCACGCAGGTGGCGTTTGAATTTGACCATGAATTACGTGACCTGGTGCATCAGCTTAAATATGGCAAGCAGTTGCATTTGACACGGCTGTTTGCCGAGTTGATGGCACAGGTCATTGAGGTGAATGAGGTGCAAGCGTTGATCCCGATTCCGCTACATAGGTCGCGCCTGCGCGCCCGTGGCTATAATCAGGCATTGGAAATCGCAAGAATGTTGAGTAAATTGGTTAAGCGCCCGGTAATACATGCACTCTCGCGCCCGAAACCCAACCCTAGTCAAACCCATTTGAACGCGCAACAACGCCGGCAAAACATGCAAAACGCTTTTGCTTATCAACCCCATAGCCTAATTAATATTCAAAAAGCCGCGCTCATCGATGACGTGATCACCACCGGTAGCACCATGCAGGCCGCCGCCACCTGTTTGCAAGCGGCGCAGCCGGATATTCAACTCGAGGCCTGGGCACTGGCAAAAACGCGCTAGGAGCCTGTGCGTCACGGGCACTGCGTTAAGGAATAAATGGCTCCTAGCCTCCCTAGTTGCCCTGTCACCCTGCGCGAAGTCGCAGGGTCTATTGCCGCCAGCGGCTGGATCTTGCGACTTCGCGCAGGATGACGGCGCTAGGTAAAAAAATCGGTCATTGCGAGGCCGAAGGCCGTGGCAATCTCTGGCAGACTGCGCACGCCCTTGAGAGATTGTCGCGTCGCTGCGCTCCTCGCAATGACGGTTTTCTTCTTAACTTAATGGCCGTGACGCACAGCGTGGGAACGAGAAAGCCCATGAAAGATTGCCGCGGCGCGCCATGACGCGTTTTTTCTTAACTTAATGGCGGTGACACTGTGCGTGGGAATGCGGTTAGCGTTTTGGTCTGGCGTTTTGGTTGCCCTCTTAACAAACCTTTTGTCCCCTCCGAACTTTTAACTATGCTAAAATCTCGCTATATTATTTCGAGGATAAACAAGCAATGAGTACGCAATCAGATACGTTTGAAAAAGCGCAGAAAATTTTTAATCATATCTGCGAGATTTTTGAAGAACAAAAAATTAATCCTACGCCGATTAATTATCAGGTTTGGTATAGCTATTTTAAGGGTGACAAGCCACGCTTGCGCCAGGAGATGGATTCGATTCTAAAAGATACCTATGGCTACAATGATCGCGCGGGGCGTCGGTTGTTTGCTGAGTTTCTTGATAATGAGGATGAGCACAGTGAGCTAGATAAGTTGTTTAAGCGCTTACTGGATGCGATGATGAAGAAGTTGAGCCTCTGGACGCAAAGGCTGGAGTCGAACACGGCGCAACTTGATAAGTACAGCCAGGATTTATCGCAAAGTGAACTCAACCAAGATACGTTAAAGGACTTAACGCATTCGATGATCAGCACGACGGCGCAAATGCGCGACCATAATCAAACTTTTCAAAAGGAATTGGTGAGTGCGTTAACTGAAATTCAAAAGCTCAAGCGCCAGTTGCTTGAAGCGCGCGCCGAAAGTATGCAAGACGAGCTGACCCAGCTAGGCAACCGTAAGGCGTTTAACTTGGCGATTGAGGAGCTCACTACCCAGGCAACCTTGGAGGCGCCTTTGTTTTTAATCCTGACGGATATTGATCATTTTAAGAAGTTTAATGATACGTTTGGGCATTTGGTGGGGGATAGTGTTTTGCGTTACTTTTCTAACATTTTACGTAAAACACAAAAGAAGCATCATACGAGTTGCCGTTATGGCGGTGAGGAGTTTGCGATATTGGTTCAAAACGGTGATCTTGAACAGGCTAAAGCGCATGCCGAAACTCTGCGTACAGAGCTGAAAAAAGCACATTTGAAACGTAAAGATACCGGCGAGGTATTGCCTGACATTACGGCTTCGTTTGGCATTGCGCAGTATCGCCAATACGAGCCGATTGATGATTTTATTAAGCGTGCTGATGATATGCTCTATAAAGCTAAACAAGCAGGAAGAAACTGCGTTAAAACCGAGTTTGATGACTAGGAGCCTAAGGTTATACACATATGTCTATAACTCGCTCCCAAGCTGTGCGTTACTGCCATTAAGTTAGGAATGAGTGGCAATACCGCGCGAACCAACTTGCGTCGCGCGCCAATAAATCAACTGTCATTGCGAGGCCGAAGGCCGTGGCAATCTCTGACAGGCTGCGCTCGCCCTTGAGAGATTGCCGCGTCGCTGTGCTCCTCGCAATGACACGGGTGGGCCGTTCGCAACAACCGGGTTTTATCACTTATTATTCAAGCGGTAAGGTTTTGGCTGGCGGTTTTACTATCCGCGTGTCGGCACCCAGTCGCCTTAATGCATTGCGTTGTTGATTGAGCTGTAATCTATCGGTAAAAGGCCCAAGCATCATTCGATAAAACACGCCATTTTGAGTTTCTATCGGTGAAATCAGCATTTCCCTGTCCTCCGTTGACAACCGCTGCTGTTCACGCTGTGCTTGTGCTAAATCACGGAATGAACCGGCCTGTATCCACATGGGATCAGGCAGTGAAATCGGCAAGGGTTCAACATCAACGACCACTTCCATTTGTGGTAACTCGGTATAAAAACTAAAGTTCAACACATCAGGTTCAGCGGGCACGGCTTCTGGCGTTGTTTGGGCTGGCACCGACAAGGGAGTTTGTGCTAGCGCGCCGGGCGCATCAGGGTTGGCGGTTAAGCTCTCTGCCAACCCGGGTTGATAGACTTCGTTCGCTTGCAGTGGCTGTTGTGCGCTTTGTTTAAACTGCTTCATAAAATGGCTGATAATCAAAAAGGCCGTCACCAAGGATAGAAAAAAGAGACCTATCTTGCCCGTAAAAGGAAGCTTACGCCGTTCTTGCGTTTCTTGTTCAGCCCGCATTTGTTGTGAGCGGCGCTGAAATTCGAATTTGGGGGGTGGCGGTTTTTTTTTGAAGTCGCGTGCCATTACATGCTCTCAGGTGCACTCACACCGATAATGGCGAGGCCATTTTTTAAGACCTGTTGCACCGCACAAACCAAGGCAAGACGCGCGTTGCGTAAGGCATCGTCTTCAACAATAAATTGTGAGGCGTTGTAGTAGCTGTGCAGACCGTGTGCCAACTCTTTAAGGTAATAGGCAATTTGGTGAGGCTCACGCGCGAGCGCGGCACGGCTAATCAAGTCTGGGAATTGCGCAAGTTTTGAAGCGAGATCGGTTTCATGGGTTTGCGTGAGGCTTTCTAATGAAGCCAGGCCTTGGGTTAGGTCAAGCGTATAGCCTTTAGCTTCAAGCTGGTTTAGAACGTTACTTATACGCGCGTGCGCATATTGTATGTAGTACACGGGGTTTTCATTTGACTTGGATTTGGCTAGATCGAGATCAAAGTCCATGTGTTGTTCAGATTTACGCGCTACATAGAAAAACCGCGCCGCATCCACACCGACTTCTTCACGCAATTCACGCAAGGTAACGAATTGGCCGCTACGGGTGGACATTTGTGCACGTTCTGCACCTCGGTATAGAATAGCAAATTGAACCAGCTGGACTTCAAGTGCGTCTGGGTTGGTATCCATCGCTTGCATCGCGGCTTTGACGCGTGGAATATAGCCATGGTGATCCGCACCCCAAATATCAATCAGGGTTTCATAGCCGCGCTCTAGCTTGTTAAAGTGGTAGGCGATGTCGGAGGCAAAGTAGGTTTTAAGGCCATTGTCTCGCACAACCACACGGTCTTTTTCATCCCCATAGTCGGTTGAACGGAACCAGAGGGCGCCATTTTGCTCGTAGACTTGGCCTGATTTTTGAAGTTTTTCAAGCGCGGCATCCACTACACCGGTGTGCATGAGTGCTCGCTCAGAAAACCAGTTGTCGAACTGAACACCAAATTCAGCGAGGTCTTCTTCAATATCGCTCAAAATATCTTTTAGAACAAGCCCGAATACCTGTTCATAATCGGCGGCACCCAGTAAGGCTTTCGCACGCAGAATGAGGTCGTCAATATGTTGTTCTTTATCACCATCGGGCTGGCCTTCATCGGGATGCACACCGGCAAAAACTTCAAGGCTGGGCTGGCGAAGGCTATCGCCGCGCTGCGCAAAGAGTTGGCGCGACACGGCGTAGATATAGTCGCCTTTGTAGCCGTTGCTGGGGAAGTTAAACGCTTCTCCGCAAATCTCTAGATAACGCAACCAGACCGAGGTGGCTAAGATATCCATTTGACGCCCGGCATCGTTGACATAATATTCGCGTGTGACCTCAAAGCCTGAAAAGGCGAGCAAATTAGATAGGCTGGCACCATAGGCCGCCCCCCGGCCATGACCGACGTGCAATGGACCGGTGGGGTTGGCGGAGACAAATTCCACTAGCACTGAGCGCCCTTGCCCCACGTTGCTTTGTCCGAAACGACTGGCTTGTTCAAGCACGCGCTGCACAATCGCAAACTTGGCTTGGTCAGCGACAAAAAAATTAATAAAGCCTGGGCCGGCAATCTCTACGCGGGTAATAACAGAGTCTTGCGGTAATAGCGCTAGTATTTTGGTGGCGAGTGCGCGCGGTGGCATGCCGGCGGGCTTGGCTAGCATCATCGCAAGATTGGTTGCAAAATCACCATGCGCCTTCTCTTTAGTGGCGTCAACTTGGATGCGCACCGTTTGTTCGGCGGGCAAGATGCCCTGCTGCTTTAATTGTTCTACAACTTGAATAAGAATCTGGTTTAGCTTTGTTTTCATGACGCTCTCTTGTGTGCAAACTAAAGCGTGTATTTTACTAGAAGCCACCCTTTAACTTGGCTTTTTTTGTTAGCCACTCGAATTTATAGGCTATCAGCGCCTTAAACCAGGTCGACTAGGCGTAGATTCGCGTGGGCTATTCGTTTGTTTGGTAAAGGTTTTTATTGCTAAAGCGGCGTTAAGTTTGTATCATCTAATGTTTGATATTTTCATAAACTTAAACTGGCCAGATTGCGCGCATGTCAAATCCTTCCCCTCTTATCCTGATTGCTGATGACGATCCTATTTTTTGTAAGATGGCATCGAGCTATTTGCAAAAACTCGGTTATCACGTCATGGTGGCGAATAATGGCTTAACGGCTGAGCAGCTTGCGATTGAGCAGCTTCCGCAGTTGGTCCTGTTAGATGGTCACATGCCGATGCAAAATGGGCTTGAAACCTGTCAGGCTATTTTAGAGAAAACGCCCGAAGCGCAAAAGCCACAGGTTTTGATGATTACCGGCGATGAAACGACGGCGTTTATTGATGCTTGCTTTCATGCGGGTGCGGTTGATTATTTAAAAAAGCCGATTAATTGGACTGTGCTTAAACACCGGTTAACCAATATTTTACAGTTACGCCAGCAAAAGCTGAGCTTACGCCAGCAAAATGCGTTGCTCGATGCGGCACAAAAAACCGCTAAAATGGGGTATCTAGAATGGAATTTAGTGACGGATGACCAGGCCTGGTCGCTCAACATTTATAATTTATTTAACTGGCCTGAAACCCGCGAATTAAATATCTATAGCTTACTGCCCTTACTGACCCCGACCGACCGCGCGGCATTTAAACGCATCGCACAACAAAAGACCAAGCAGCGTTGTAGTTTTGAGTTTAGTTTACAAATAGGTGCTGATCAAACCCAGCACTTCCAGCTCTTTGGTGATGTGGCCGATAATGATCAAAACCAACCCACGCTGATTGCGGCGATTCAGGATATCACGGAGAAAACCGAACAAAATCTAAAAATTTGGCAGCAGGCACATTTTGATCCGCTGACGCACTTGCATAATCGAAATGCGTTTATTACGACATTTGAGCATGACTTGAAGCTGGCGCATTATGAACAGCACCCCTTGGCGATTATGTTTATTGACCTCGATGAGTTTAAGAATATTAATGATTCACTTGGTCACGATGTAGGCGATTTGGTACTGGTTGAGGTGTCTAAACGGTTATTGGCTTTTTCGGCTGAAAACATTGGTTTTGCACGCTTAGGCGGCGATGAGTTTGCGGTGTTAATCTCTAACTACCAGTCGATACAGGAGCTCAGTACGCTGGCGGAGGCGTTATTGGTTGATATTGCTAAACCGATTGCGTTTGGTTATCGCGAGCTGAATGTGTCGGGCAGTATCGGGATTGCAACCTATCCTAATGACGGCGAAGATACACGCCAACTGCTTAAGCATGCCGATACCGCGATGTATAGCGCTAAAGCTAACGGCCGTAATCACTACAGTTTTTTTGATCTTGCTATGCTTGAGCAGGTTTTTTTGCGCAACCAAATGGAGCAAAGCATTCGACGCGCGCTGAGTCAAAACGAGTTCACACTGGTGTTTCAACCCTTGGTTCACCTACCATCGGGCAAAATCAATGGCATGGAGGCGTTGATTCGCTGGTTTGATCCTGAGCAACAACGTTGGATTTCACCCGATCAATTCATCCCTACCGCTGAACAGTCGAGTTTAATTTCTGAAATAGATAACTGGGTTATGGCGCAGCTGTTTGCACAAGTCGCACGTTGGTTTGAATACAAGCCGCACCTCCAGTTAAGCAAAATCAGCTTTAATATTACAGGGCGCACCCTGACTTCGCCGGGTTTTAAACAAAACCTGCAACATCTCACCGCTCAACCTGCTTACCAACCGCACCTCAATCGCATCGCACTTGAAATCACAGAGCGCACGCTGTTTGATGCCGATAAAAACCAGCAGGTGTTTGATGATATTCGGCGTTTAGGTATGCGCATTGCCATTGATGACTTTGGTACCGGCTTTTCATCACTCAATTCATTGGCGAATTTACCAGCGCATGACCTGTTAAAAATTGATAAATCGTTTATCGACCGTATTGGTACCAGCCACAAGGCGGATGCCTTAATTAAAGGGATTATCTCGCTGGCGAATAGTTTGGAGATTGATGTGATTGCTGAAGGGGTTGAAACCGCCGAGCAGTTTGCGTTTTTACAGTGTGCCGGTTGTGATTATATTCAGGGCTATTACATTTCAAAAGGCCTAGACGCTGATGCCTTTTGTCATTTTTATGAGCAGTTTAGTAGACACTAAACGCACCCACCCGTGTCATTCCGAACGCAGTGACGCCATCTTTGGAACCCGCGCGCAGTCGATTGGAGATTCCGGCCTTCGCCAGAATGACGGAGCGGGTTGTATTGCGTGGCTGGCCAGAGATTCCGGCCTTCGCCGGAATGACGGGGCGGGTTGTATTGCGTGGCTGACCAGAGATTACCACGGCCTTCGGCCTCGCAATGACTAGTGATTGATCTCGCTCCACGTTGAACGTGGGGCGCCTTGGACTTGGGTCGAGCGCTGTTTCATAGGCTAAATCGGCCTGCGTTCCCACGCACAGCGTGGAACGAGGTTACTCATCACCGATACCTCTTTTTGCGCGTAGGTTTTGGATTTGTTCTAGTGTTAAATCCGTAAAGTCAGCAATCGTTTGATCATCATCTCCTTTTGCCAACATCTTTGCGGCAAACTGTAGCGCTTTTTCTAATCCACCTTCTTCACGCCCCTTTTCGAGACCAATACCAATACCTTCTTCACGGCCTTTTTCAATTCCAATAACAATCCCCTCCTCTCGTCCTATTTCCTTGGCTTCTTCTACATGGGTGTCAATCACGTTTTTCATGTCGCGGTAGTATTTTAGGCTGGCTTCATAGGTTTGACGCTCAGTCGGGGTGAATTTGGCGATGCTGGCTTTTTCGAAGATACGCAGGAAGATTTGTTGTTGTAGTCGGCGTGGGATGTCGTG
>NZ_JYNN01000028.1 GCF_000934765.1 Thiomicrospira microaerophila
ATTTGATGTTTTTGCGGTAACAGGGTATTGAGGAACGCAATTAGGTTGTCCTTGGAGTCTTCTTCGCCAAATAGGCGTTTGAAGCCATAATCGGTAAATAGGTTGAGGTATTTTTCTTTCATGCGCTTGCCCTGCTGAGTGTTTTAACAGGATGCTAGTATAGCAGAATGGATAGGTTTAATGGTATTGCGAAAACCCCCGTCATTGCGAAGCGAAGCAATCTTTGGAACTAGCGCACGCCCTCAAGAGATTGCCGCGTCGCTTTGCTCCTCGCAATGACAGAATTGATCTCGCTCCCACGTTGAACGTGGAACGAGTTTAACGCATTGCTAAAACTGGTAGCGTACACCGGCAGTGAAGTTGCGACCTGTAATGGGGGCTTCGTTTTTAAAGAAGCTTTGGTGTAAACGCCCGTCTGAGTGGGTCAGGTTGCGTCCTTGTAAAAAGACGCGCAGGTCTTTTAGGTTTGAAGGCGTATAGGCCAAATCAAAACCCAGCGTGGCAAAGGCATCCGTGGCTTCTTCCGCTTCGGCTGTTCTGGTTTGTTTTAGGGTGTAGCGATAATCCACACTTAATTTAACATCACGCCACTGGGTATCCGCACCCAAGCCAACCCGCGGCGGGGTCATGCGAGGCAGATTGCCGCCATCACGCAATTCCCCGCGAAGGTAGTCGCCACTGGCGCGCAAAGTCAGCGGTAAGCGAGTGTCGAGATCCATCGCACCATTGAGCTCTAAGCCATAGAGGATGGCATCGGCTTGCTCGTTATAGACCAGTAGTTCGCCATCTGGATCGGTGAGTCCATCACTATCCACGCGCCGATTACTTTCATCATTACGATAGTAGATAAAATTATCTACTAGGTTGGCAAAGGCCGTGGCTTCATAGCGCAGGCTTCCGTGTTGGCGCATTAAACTTAGTTCAGTATTGAGGTAGGTTTCTTTTTTAAGATCCGGATTACCAATTTCAAAGGTGCCAGCGGCACCATGACGGCCAAAGGCATACAGCTGTTCCGGGCCAGGAGCGGCTTCAGAACGACTGATGCCTAGACGTAATTTATGCGCGCTGTCCAAATCAAATAATGCACCGAGCGCAATCCCGGTGGTGAGGTAACTTTGACTACCTGGGTCTGTATCAAAATTAAGGGTTTCACCGCGGTACTGAACGCTAGTTACTTTATTGTTATTGACTGTTTCAGGATTAAACTGGTCATAACCTAGACGTAATCCCACTTCGAATTGCCCCCAGGACATAGGGCGTTCTTGTACGCTAAATACGCCAACCGCATTACGTTCGCTTGGACGAATAAAAAAGGCTTCGCCATCGTCTTCAGCTTCAAATTTAACATTGTTATAGTTAAGGCCAACGACACCTGTCCAATCCCCAATCGGGTCATGGGTCAGTTCCAAGCGTAGATCCAATTCTTTTTGTTTAAAGGTCGCTTCCAGGTCATCTTTTTTGCCGTCTTCATATTCCCATTCTTCCTGATAGAAGTCGGTATAGGCTAAATTAAATCGTGCGGTATTGAAGCCAGGTAGCGGATCATAAAGTTCAGCCCGCAAATCAAAGCGCTTTGAATCGGCTTCGATGCGATCATACTCATCAGGATAATCTGGCTCTGGAATACCATAATCGGCAACCCATTGGCTAAAGCCTATGCCCAAAAAGCCACGCTCGCCAGCATAGACCCCGGTAATCGCTAGGTTTTGGTTTTTGCCATCACTATTGAGCAGTTCCCCTTTTTTGCCCTCGCCATCAAGGGTTTGATACCCCTTAATCGAGGCATTGCCCGTTTGTCGGGCATCCATATCGACACGCACCGCCATTTGTTTATTAAAGGGTACTTCAAGCGCAACGCCAGCGCGACGGTCATGGTTATTGGTGCCGTAAGAGGCTTGCGCCGTGCCATTAACTCGGTCACCAATCATCGGGCTAAATCGGCCAGATACCACATTCACCACCCCACCGGATGCGCCTGAACCATAAAGCAAGGTCGCCGGGCCACGAATCACTTCCACCGAATCGGCGCGCAAGGTCGAGCTGGCCACCGCATGGTCTGCGCCTTCACCCGACACGTCACTGACACGAGAACCGTCTTCAAGCACCGCGACACGTGAACCCTGCAACCCACGAATCACCGGACGACCAACACCTGGACCAAAATCCGCATTGCTAATCCCTGGCAAACCATCCAGTGCTTCACCAATCGTGCCGGCGCGGCGTTTTTCCATTTCTTCGCCTTCAATCACCGCAATCGGGCGCACCACTTCGCTTTCGGTTTGGCTCATGATAGATCCGGTTTGTACCACTGAAATACGCTCTAAGGTTGAAACCGCGTCGGCTTGCGCATAACCCGACACAATGAATAATGAGGTTGGCGCGGCTAATGACAGTGCCGCCGCTATTTTTTTAAGTTTAAATGACATATCAAACGCTCCAGTCTGTTTGGATAAAAATAAGAATCTCCATCATTATAGATATTTTTTACTTACTCGCAATAAATATTTAGCCTAAGCTAATATTTTAATTTCAATCTTCACAATTATTATTTTTTTTGATAAAAATAGATTTATCACTCTGTATTCACTAGAGAGAGTTAAATTTTTAGGTTAAACTAAGTTTTTAAATTAAACAGAGCGCATTAGATTCATGCCTAGCATTTGGCGAATATCCCTGTTGATTGGTTTGCTGGCTTTTTCAGGACTAATCAAAGCACAATCACAACCCTTGGTGATTAGCACCACCAATATCGTCCACGACCTAGTCAAAGAGATTGGCGGTGACAAAATTCAAGCTGAGTCGTTAATGGGACCTAACATCGACCCACACTATTACCGTGCCAGCTTTGGCGATATGCGTAAATTATCGCGTGCCGATATGGTGTTTTATAACGGATTAGGACTTGAAGGTCGGATGCAAGAGGTGATGGAAAACCTAAGTGCTTTTAAACCGACTTATGCATTGAGTGATTTTGTGGATGCCGAAGTATTGATTTATGAGCAAAACATCGCTGACCCCCACTTTTGGATGGATGCCCGCTTATGGCAGCAGGCGGCTACCGGAGTAGCCCAAACCCTAATCCAACATCTCCCCGAACACCGAGACTACTTCAACCAGCGCCTCGCGCAATATCTGATTGAGCTGGACGAACTACACCACTGGATTTCACAACAGATCAAAACACTCCCTGAAGCGCAACGACTCCTCATTACCGCACACGATGCATTCGGCTATTATGGCGCCGCCTATGGTATAGAAGTGATGGGACTACAAGGCATCAACACCACCGCTGAAGTCGGCTTAAAAGACTTGCGTCTAATGAAGGACATTATTCAACAACGCCAAGTTAAAGCGGTATTTATCGAGGCCAGTGTACCGGACCGCACGATTAAATCACTGATTGCAGGCATTAAAGCCGAAGGCGGTGATTTAAAACTCGGCGGCAAATTGCTATCAGATGCTCTCGATGCATCGAATACCCCCACAGGCAGTTACATCGGCATGATGCGCCACAATACCCAAACACTAGTAAAGGCTTTAGAGTGAACGCCATTGAAACCCAACGCTTATCTTTAGGCTATAACCAATTTATTTTAAAAAATATCTCTATTCAATTACCCGCTGCGCAACGCATTGCCATTATCGGGCCAAACGGCGCAGGCAAGTCCACCTTTTTAAAAGGTCTGATTAACCTATTACCTTTAAGGCAAGGTCAGGTACGTTTTTTAGACGGTGCAAACCCCGCCCCCGCACTGGCTTATGTCCCCCAGCGTGAAGAGGTGGATTGGGACTTTCCAATTAATGTGTTTGATGTCGTGATGATGGGGCGGCATGGTCAGCTTAAATTTTGGCAACGACCCAACAAACAAGATCACGACCTTGTGCGCGAAAGCCTTGAAAAGGTGGGCATGCTCGATTTCGCATCGCGTCAAATCAGCCAACTTTCCGGTGGTCAACAACAGCGAGTTTTTATTGCCCGCGCCCTGGCTCAACAAGCACCGATCACCCTGATGGACGAGCCGTTTGCGGGTGTGGATATGACGACGGAAAATGCGCTAGTGGCCTTGTTCGCCGAACTTAAAGCGCAAAACCAAACACTGGTGTGTGTGCATCACGACCTTAACACCCTTGCGCGCTATTTTGATTGGGTGGTGATGATTAATGGCGGTCTAATCGCGAGTGGGCCCATCCACCAAGCCCTCACCCTAGACAATCTACAAAAGACCTTTGAGGGTCGCTTGCCGCTGCTTGAAAACCTCCAACTGACCGAGCCTAGCCTATGAGTTTGTGGCAGGATGCGAATTTTATTTGGGTGCTGACAGGCACCCTCCTGCTTGGGGTGAGTGCCGCGACTATAGGTGGCATGGCGGTATTACGCCAACGCGCACTTATTGGCGATGTATTAGCCCATGCCGCCCTGCCTGGCATTATGATGGCGTTTATTTTATTTGAATCCACCCAACCAGGCCTGGTTGTGTTTTCTGCGTTACTCAGCAGCTTACTCGGTTATTATGCGATTCAGTTTTTAACCCAGCAGACTAAAATAAAAACCGATACCGCGATGGCGGTGGTGTTATCGCTGTTTTTTGCGGTTGGCTTAATGTTATTGTCGTTTATCCAAAACTCAACGATGGAAAATAAATCAGGCCTAGATAAACTGCTCTTCGGTCAAGCGGCCGCGATGAACGCGAACGATGTCAATTGGCTAATTGTCATCACCCTGCTCGCGCTGAGTTATCTGGTGATTGTTTTTCACAAGCTCCGATTGATTAGTTTTGACCCCACTTACGCGCAAAGCTTAGGGCTAAAAGTGAAGCGCTATGAATTGAGTTTTGCCTTGGTGCTGGTATTCACCATTGTGATTGGTTTACAAATTGTCGGGGTAATTTTGATGGCCGCCGCCTTACTGATCCCGATTAGTATTGCGCGTTTTTGGTCGCAATCTCTGCCAGTTTTGCTTTGGCTTGCGGCGCTGTTTGCGATGATCAGCGCCCTAATAAGCACCCAGCTTTCAATGCAAATCGCCAATATGCCGACAGGGCCCTGGATGGTGGTGATTCTGGGTGTGTTGTTTGCTTTGTCATGGGCTTTGAGATGGGCTTTGTCACGAGGATGGGTTTCAACCAAGAAACACGCCCAAACCGCAGGGAACCAAGCAGATGTATGAATTCTGGATTTTGATCACCGCCAGCCTAGTTGCTACCTCTTGCGCCTTAGTGGGTAGCTTGCTGATTCTTCGTCGAATGGCGTTATTGGGCGACGCGATTAGCCACTCAGTATTACTCGGCATTGTATTGGTGTATCTTATTTTTCAACAAGCGTCTATCGCATGGATGCTCAGCGGTGCAGTCTTGGTCGGGTTGCTCACCGCTTGGCTATCGCAATTTATTCATCAAAAAGCGCCCCTAGCCAAGGATGCCAGCTTAGGTCTGGTGTTCACTTGGTTTTTTGCGTTAGCGATTGTGTTAATTGCCCTCTATGCCGACCATGTTCACTTGGATCACGAACATGTTTTGTTTGGTGAAATGGCCTTTATTCCGTTTAACCCGCTCATTATCGACGGTCAAAATTTTGGCCCACACGCTTTTTGGTTAGCAGGCCTGGTGTTATTGATAAACCTAATTGTGCTCGGCATCGGCTATCAACGTTTTAAACTAACCAGCTTCCACCCCGCCTTAGCCACCAGCCTAGGCATTCAAACCGCCGTTTGGCATTACTTGTTGATGACGCTGGTCTCCGTTACCGCTGTCGCCTCGTTTGATGTCGTGGGGTCAATTCTAGTGGTCGCCTTAATGGTCATTCCCGCCGCAACCGCTTATCTTCTCGCTAAATCGCTTAAGCAGATAATGCTAATCTCAGTGCTTTATGCGCAAGCGGCGGTATTGATCGGCTTTGGTTTGGCGTGGTGGCTTGATAGTGCGCTGTCTGCTTCAATGGCCGTGGCCGCTGGACTCTTACTCTTAATTACCTTAGTGGTGAAAACCATAACCAAAAAAAATTAAAACACGCCCTGATATTCTAAAAATCGTGACCTCTAGGTACATCTTGTTCTATACTAAATAAAATTATCCATTGAGACTCGCATCACATGCCGATATTAACTCGCCTAAATTATTTTGCACTTTTAAGTTTTTTTGCCTTGTCGGCGAATGCAGATAGTAAAACTCTACTTAACTTTGGCGTCTTTAGTTATCTCGGCGAAAGTCAAACCTACGCTAAGTTTTCACCGATTATTGACTATCTCAACACACAACTGGTAAACGAAGAAATTAAGCTTCATGTTTTGCCGCATGATGTTTTGTTTGAACAAATTAAACAAGGCCATATTGATATTGTCGCCACCAATCCCACTCATTTTTTAATGGCACGTCATTATTTTGAACTGTCGGGCGTTATCGCCACCCTCGTCGAATCACATCAAGGCCAACCCTCTTACCTGCTTGGAGGGGCGATTATTGCGCGCCATGATCGTCATGACATCCAACAACTTAGCGATTTAAAACATACCCGCATTGGCATTCCCTCCATCTTTAATATGGGCGGTTATCGCACCCAGGCTTATGAGCTTCATCGTGCCGGTCTGAACTTAAAGCGCGATGTCGAGTTTATCGAGCTAGGCACCCATGAAGCGGTGATTAACGCCGTGGTAAACAAGCAAGTGGATGCAGGCTTTGTGCGTGATGGCATTTTAGAAAGACTTGAAGCCCAACAACGTCTTCAAACTGGACTGCTCAAAGTAGTTCAACCCAAAATACACGATGGATTTACAAACCAAGTCTCGACACGCCTCTATCCAGAGTGGCCCGTATTTGCTTTAAAACATGTGGATGAACAGAGCGTACGGCGCATTGCCTCTGCCCTATTCTCGCTTGAACCTGACCATCCCGCTGCCATGGCGGCGGGCATTCACGGCTTTACTATTCCAGCCGATTATTTTAGCGTCGAAGAACTGGCCCGCCACTTACGCCTACCCCCTTTCGAACAGGCACCTGATTTTACCTTTGCAGATACTTGGCAGCGTTGGAGTGCATTTTACTGGCTGTTCATCGGCGGCGCAATCGCGACGCTTTTTCTGACCTTCTGGATTTTGGCTTTACTGAAACGAGAAAAAGCGGAACATCAACGCTTTGAATTATTGCTTTCCACCGTCGGCGAAGGCGTATACGGGACAGACCGAATCGGCAACTGTACCTTTATTAATCCGGCTGCGTTAACAATGCTGGGACTAGAAGACGACAAACAGGTCATCGGTTACAATCAACACGACCTCTTTCACCATCACTATCCAAATGGCTACCCTTACCCACAATGTGAGTGCCCGATTCACAAAACCACACAAGACGGCCAAACTAGACGCACTGAAGAATGGTTTATACGAGCTACTGGTGAAGGCTTTCCAGTGAACCTCGTCGTCACGCCACTCTATCAGGAGGATAGATTGATCGGTTCGGTGGTGGTTTTTCAAGACATTACTGAACTTAAAAAACTTCAACAAAAATTAGTGGCGCAATCACACGTTGACGCATTAACTGGCTTGGCTAATCGCCGCTATTTGCTCCAACTCATGCACCAAGAGTTTGAGCGCATTAAACGTAACCAGCATAGCGCGGTACTGATTATGGCGGACTTAGATCACTTTAAACGCGTCAACGACACTTATGGGCATGCCGCTGGGGATGATGTACTCAAAGCCTTTGCCCAGCTGATGCGCGACACGCTTCGCAAGACTGATATTATCGGACGCTTAGGCGGCGAAGAATTTGTGATTTTGCTGCCTGAAACAGCGCTTGATCAGGCCCTTGAAATGGCAGAAAGGTTAAAACACAATGCGCAGATGTTTAGTTTAAATATCGATCAACAGATTATTCAATTTACCGTGAGCCTTGGCATGGTTGAAATTCACCCTGATCACAAGGACATTGAAACTTCGCTGGCAAAAGCCGATAATGCGCTCTATCAAGCAAAAAGCAATGGACGCAACCGTATTGAAGTTTACCATGACCCAAGCCACTAAAATCCTTCCCCCGCAAACCATTTTCATCACCGGTTGTTCAACCGGCATTGGCTACCATGCCGCGCATGCGCTAAAAAACCTAGGTTATCATGTGATAGCTAGCTGTCGCAAACCAGAGGATGTCACACGATTACAACAAGAAGGACTGGTGTGTATTGCGTGTGATTTAGCTGATGCCGAGTCAATTAACCAGGCCTGGTTGAGCGTAATGGAACTATCTCAGGGAAAAATAGCGGCCCTATTCAATAACGCCGCCTTTGGTTTACCCGGCGCGGTAGAAGATTTAACCCGCCAAGCCCTCGAGCATCAGTTTGCCACCAATGTATTTGGCACCCAACAATTAACAAATTTGGCCATCAAACAAATGCGCCAACAAGGACATGGCCGCATTATTTACAACAGCTCGGTACTTGGGTTTGCGGCAATGGCCTATCGAGGCGCCTATAACGCCAGCAAGTTTGCGATAGAAGGTCTGGCCGATACACTCCGCATTGAGCTAGCCCATGACCCGATCAATATTAGCCTGATCGAACCCGGACCGATTCTGTCAAAATTTCGTGAAAACGCACACCGTGAATATCTACAATGGGTAAAGACTGACCAATCTGCCCACCTCGCCAATTATCAGGCAATGGAAGCGCGACTAGCGAAAAAAGGCGCATCAGCCCCCTTTACACTTGGTCCAGAAGCCGTGACCAAGGCGCTGATACATGCATTGCAATCCAACAGGCCGAAAGCTCGTTACCGTGTCACCACCCCCACAAAGCTATTTGCATTTTTAAAACGTCTACTACCCAGCAAAGCACTCGACTGGGTATTGCTTAAAGCCGGCGGCGATGGACGTCGCTAATTTTTTACTCTATTAAAGCCAATACTATTAAAGCCAACACCATGAAATCAACCTTAACGTCATATCAACAACGCGTTGAACAGACCATTCAACAGCAACTTAAGCTTCATGCACATACCGTGCCTGAGCGTCTGCAACAGGCACTCAACTACGCCAGCCTCAGCCCCGGCAAACGCCTGCGCCCCGCTTTGGTGTATGCCGTGGCGCAAAGCCTAGGCTTGCCGCTCGAACAACTGGATGCCAGCGCCTGCGCGATTGAGCTGATTCATAGTTATTCGCTGGTGCATGATGATTTACCTGCGATGGATGATGACGATTTACGCCGTGGACAACCGACCTGCCATAAACAATTTGACGAAGCCACCGCTATCTTGACGGGGGATGGACAGCTCACACTCGCCTTTGAAATCTTAGCCAAAGCGCCCCTATTAAGCGCACAACAAAAAATCGACTCCATTCAACTGCTCGCCAACGCCGCAGGCGCACAAGGTATGATTGCCGGTCAAGCGCTCGACATCGCCGCCGAAAACCAAACCCTGACATTAGAAGCACTGATTCAGGTTCACCAACTCAAAACCGGTGCACTGATTAAGACCGCGTTATTACTGGGTGCCGTGCCGCATAATGACTATGCGAACAACCAGGCCTGGTTGTCAAAACTGGGTGAAGCCCTAGGTTTAGCGTTTCAAATTCATGATGATATCTTAGATATAGAAAGCGACACCGCCACACTCGGCAAAACCCAAGGACGCGACCAAGCACTCAATAAATCCACCTTTCCAAGACTGCTAGGACTTGATGCCTCGAAACAGCTACGCGATGACTACATACAACAAGCCCATCAAGCGCATCACGAACTGGGTTTTAATAGTGAATTTTTAACAGATTTGATCAACTTTATCGCCCAACGTAAACACTAGGCTTTACAGTCAGTTATAATATTCATAATAAATTTATTACTAGGAACAGATCATGGCACAACAATTCATTCTCAAAACCCTGCTCGATTTTGCCTCAGCCCACAGCTTGCGCGGCTATCCTGGCGACTGTGCCAAATTACATGGCCATAACTGGAAAGTTGAAGTCGAAGTCATTGGCAACAAGCTTAATGACATTGGCATGGTGATTGATTTTAAAGAGATAAAACGCCATGCTAAACAAGCCGTAGCCGAACTGGATCACAGTTTTTTAAACGACCATCCGCACTTTCAACGCGTCAACCCAACGGCTGAAAATATCGCACAGTATTTATTCAATGAAATCGCCAAACGCATCGAAACAGACCTGGTGAAAATGCACCGCATCACCATTTGGGAAAATGACCGCAACTGCGTCATCTACAGCGAATAATTGAGTGTGAATAACCTGTGTTCATAATCGCCCTCACCCTTTTTGGCCTGCTGCTAGGCAGCTTTATTTCGATGCTCAGTTGGCGCTTACCGCGCATTATGGAGCTAGATGGGCGTGAGCAACTCAAAGCGATTAGCCTAGGCGGTTCAAAATGCCCCCAATGCCAAACCAACATTCCTTGGACGCGGTTGATTCCACTTTTTAGCTGGTTAGCGTCCAAAGGCCAATGTCACGCCTGCCACACGCCAATTTCTGTTCGCTACCCCTTGATTGAATTCACCAGCGCACTGCTGGTTTTTATCAGCTTTTATCTACTCGGCAATACACTCGAAGCTTGGCTCACCGCCCTATTCGCCCTCTGGTTGCTAACGATCAGTATTATTGATTTTGAACACAAACTCATTTTAGACAATCTCAGCCTTCCCTTATTGTGGATAGGCTTACTAATCAATAGTTTTGGGGTATTCGCCAGTCCGCAGGATGCAATTTTAGGTGCCGCTGTGGGCTATTTGAGCTTGTGGACAATCTACCAGATTCATCATCTGCTAACAGGACGTCATGGCATGGGATTTGGCGACTTCAAACTCACCGCCGCATTAGGAGCCTGGCTTGGCATCATGGCACTCCCCCAGGTGATTATCATTGCCGCTGTGAGTAGCTTATTGATAGCGCTATTGCTGATACTATTCAAAAAGCAAGCCTGGCAACAAGAGATGGCCTTTGGTCCGTTCCTAGCCCTCGGCGGACTGGCAAGCCTTGTATTATCGCAATAACCGTAAAGCTTAGCCGTCATAATGAAGCGTAAAAGGAGGACGTCGCCTCTTAATTTGAAACTTGTCCCCCCTCTGCGCCATGTATGCACACCAGCAACAGCGTTTCGACCGGCTTAGTCCGATAGGCACCTAGCGTCTTAGTTGAGTATGTTTACACTGCCACTAATCGACGAACGGTATACAAAACCAATCGTATTGCTACCGGCTTGCACTCGCTCAATCACTTGGGCATCGGTTGCTAATTCGGTTGGTGCTTGCATACGTCCAGCAAATACCAGCTTTTGAACATTACGCTCAACTTGCGCTCTAGGGCGCTGTAGAACCGTGTTGGCAAAGTCATCAAAGCTTTGTGCGCTGTTGACCAGGGCAAAATTTCCACGACCAGACCAAGCTCGCGCCGCCTCTTCCGCGCTCGTTGACACATCCCCACTGGCAATAATCACCACTTCACCACTGGCCAACGCCTTAGTTAATGAACCCGCTAGGGCGACACCGGCTAAACCCGCCAAGGTTTTTTTGAATAATTCACGTCTTTGCATGCAAAACTCTCCTAAAATACGGTGGATACAGCGAACGAAATGCGCGTTACATTCTTTTCAAAATCGCCAGGTGTGCTAGCTTGAGGATCTGGCATTTTGTCAAAGTTCATATTGTGGCCCATGCCGGGATGCTTATAAGTAAACTGATCCGCTTGCAGCTTTAGTGCAACATTATTCATGTTATAACGCACACCAACTCCCAGTGCATCAAAGTCATGATTCACACCGATGGCGGTGTTTTTGTCAGCCGTTCGCAAGCTTTGCACGCTAACATAAGGTGTCATCGAACCAAAATGATAACCCGCAAGCAAATAGCCACCCGTCATATCGGCAAACATAAGTGCGTTTTCCACTTTACGATTAGCATATTCAGCCTGAATAACCAAATCCGTTTCATAGCTAAATCCTAGCGTCGTAAACGTACCGTTATCTTTATTGAATGTCACTTGGCTTGGATCTACTCCATACATACCCGCAACCATATCAATTTGCTGCGAAGTCATAGACTTATCTGTCATATTTCCCAATACATGCGCAGCACGTAATGACCAATCAAACGTACTGTACTTAAATGAAACACCAACCATATAGTTAAGATCAGCATCGCCCAGATTCATGCCATTATCCACCTCAACCGTGGTTTGACCGACGAAAGGCTGGATTTCAAGTGTATTCATTCCAATATCAAACATAAATACCGCATCTAAACCGGTGTAATTATTGAATGGCGCTTGATCGTAGACCGACTCGGGTTTCACGACACCCAATTGGGTATTGCCGACATTAATAAACTCAGAATTCAAATAAAACGGTGCGCGCAATTGTCCCGCACGCAAACGCATATTATCCGTCGCCTGCAAGCTTAAAAACGCCATTTCAACCGTTGGCTTAAGCTCATTAGGGCGCACAGGGTCATCTGACACCATAAGCTGAACCGTCGCGCCTAGGTTTTGAGTAAAGCGTCCGTCAAACTGCACACCTACCAGCGTTCCCTTATCCCAGTTACCTGATTTATCAACACTGCCAATGGGTTTTGCGGTATCGGTTTCACTGTATGCAACCGTACCAAAACCAGACACATTAATTTGATCAGTAAATGCTTGGGCTGCACCGATGCTACCCAGTGTTAAAAGACCTGCACCGGTAAGTGCAGCCGTCATTTTTTTAAGCTTCATTATCGTTTCTCCCTTAAATGATAAAGCTGAATCATAAACCAGTATCAATGAGCTACCTTCTTTTTAGCAGCCCAGTTTGTTTTATTTTGAATTTAGAAACCTTGGATAAAAGCGCGGTCACCTTCTCCCTCACGCTGATCACAGCCTGATTGGTTTGTTCAACCACGTGTGAATTTTGTTGTGTTATTTTGTCGATATTGTTAATCGCATTATTAACCTCTCGCACACCCTGTGACTGTTGCTCTGAAGACAAGTTTATTGTCTCAACCACAGAGGACACGCTTTGGATTTCTTGGGTAATTTTTTCGATATAGCTGTTTACCGTTTCAACCTTTGTCACCCCGGCATCAACACGTTGAACAGAGTCATTAATTAGATTTCCAATTTGTTTGGCGGCGTCTGCTGATTTACCCGCTAAGGAACGTACCTCTCCCGCGACCACAGCAAAACCACGTCCATGATCACCGGCACGCGCCGCCTCTACCGCGGCATTTAACGCAAGCAAATTGGTTTGGAACGCGATACTGTCGATAATCGCTACAATTTCCTGAATTTTAGCCGAAGCCGTCTTGATACCTGTCATCGCCGACTGCGTTTCACCCATGGCGGCATTAGCACCTTTTAATACATCAACGCTTGATTTTGTAATAACCAGAGCTTCCCGTGTCGACTGCAGATTGGCTTGTACTTGTGATGATGTTTGCTCCATCGCCGCCGATGTTTCCTCAATCGAGGCCGCTTGTTGTTGTGTACGGGTACTGAGCGCATCCGCTTCGGTTGAAACCGTTTGAATGTTTTGTTCGATATCATTCGCTTCATTAATGATTTCAGTCATTACCGCACTTAGATCACTAAAGGATTGATTTAAAGCGGCCTTGGCCTCATCAATTTTATACTCATATGGTTTGGTAATGTTGTATGCAAAATCGCCTCCAGCTAATGCTTGTGCGGCTTGGACAATATCATCAAAACCCGACTCTAAATTAGATAACGCGGCGTTAATGGTTTGAACTAACTTGTCCACATCATTTTGCGCACCTGATAATTGCATACGCTCGTCAAACTTGCCCCGCTGCGCAAAATAAAGCACACGAGTAACCTCAGCAAATACAGACGAGAGTGTATGCATTGAAGATTTGCAGTCCTCGACGACCTTAAAATAGGCGCCGTTTAACGTATTGGAATGTTCAGCATCAAAACGCCCCATTTTTAAATCTGTCATGACCTCTTCAATCTTGCAAAAAGTAGTAGATAGCCCCGTTGCCGTATTATTAAGTTTCTGCTTGAGGTCAGCAAAATCTGACTTGAATGGATAAGATATTTCGTGCGAAAGGTCGCCATTTACGATTTTATCGAGTGCGGTTGATGTCTCACTAATAGCAAACTGGGTGAGCGATGCTTGTTGGTTATAGGCTTTAGCCATATTTGACAGCTCATCACGCCCTGATTGATCAACGCGCAAGGACAAGTCAGATGTCTCTACTGAATGCTCAATTTGCTGTCTTAACCGATTTATGCGCGATAAAATCGCGAGCCAGATAAATAACAACACAGATAACATGGTAAGTGCAAGCACAGTTACTGTTGTATAAAAGGTGGTATCAATAGCGTCAAGCTGTTCCGCTATTTTTTGATTAAAACTGTCTAGCCCCTCGGACACTATGACATAACCAATAATATCCTTCGCCTCATTATGCATAGGTAAAACGGTATGAATATAGCCATTTTCCACGAGTGTACTGCGCTGTAGGATAGAAAGAACGTCTCTATCTTTTAAGCGACTGATTATAGCTTGATTGGGTGTAAACCCCGGCCATTGCGCCAGCACGAGCTTTTTTTGTGCATCAAATCTTGGCTCAGCTAGCAATTCACTTGTAAAACCACCTAACTTTTTCAAGTAATCCTCATGATATAGCTCAATATAACTCAGCCCATCATTTTTAAATGATTCCGCAATGGTACTGGTGGGCTGAAACAACTCAATTGAACCAATGTACTGCCCCGCAGGCGTTATAATCGGTAGCAGCGTCCTTATTGCGGCACCTTGACGCCCGATATCCAATACTGTTTTTACTTTTGGACTTCTTATTTGCGAGGAAATGTAAGCAATTCCAGAACGGTCTAAATCACTTTGATTTTCTAACCACGAACTATAAAATGAAATGCCTTTCTCGTCAGTTATATCAACACGCAGTTGTTTAAAGTCGGTGGTTTTTGCAAAGTGCTCACGAATGTCGCCAAAATAAATATCCAGCGTATCGACATCTCTTTCGAAAATAGCCAGTGGGACACCTAGATCCTTAGAAATACCTGTTAGAACGGTTGAACCAACCATATGACGTGCTTGAATTGTGGCGTTAAATTGCCTTTTGGCTTGCTGAGCGTAATCCGCCGTGGCGCCTTTTATGACGGTTTGCTGTGACATTTCCTTTTGAAGATACAGAGAAAATGTCACGACAATTAAAAAAACCACTGAATAAGCCACAACTTGCTGTTTTATTGACAAGTGATTTTTACCGGTCAAACTAAGAAGCAAATCTTTTGCTTTATGAACAATCTTTCCTTCGCGGCAACGATAATAACCTGAATTAAGTTTTTGATAATTGGCTTGGATTGTTTCTATTCTCGAGGTTTCAGTTATCGACTTAAAACTGGCCTTGATTATATTGGTTTCAGTGGGGACAAGATTGACACTCACAAACTGACCATTAAGCTGGAGGTCGATAAAGGCAGGCTGTTTATTTTGAGTTAGTTGTTTTTTTAATGACTCAAACTGGATGCGGTGAAGGTAGTCAAAAAGCAAAGGCTCGAAAGCATCACCTTCTTTTGCCGAAAAACCCGTTGATGTTAACACCAACTCTAAACTTTTATTTTGACTCATTGATATTTTTCCAGACACTGAGGGTGAATCTAAAACGTAACATACTACGTAAAAACCAAAATTACGCATTTTGCAAAAAAAACAATTTGCCCTTTCACCCTAAAAATAAGACATAAAAAACGTAAAAAACGTATTTTAATTATTATACAGTAATCTGCTAAAAAAATTCAACATTAGCCCGGATATTTCAGAACAAACGCATCTAAAGTAAATAATAAATCAATAACTTACAGTCAGGTCGCGCTCCCACGTTGAACGTGGAAGCGCCTTGGACTTGGGTTTGAGCGCTGTTTCATAGGTTAAATCGGTCTGCATTCCCACGCACAGCGTGGAACGAGAAATGATCTCCAACACATCTTTCGCCAAGTATTCCTCAAACGAGCCCCACCCACGTCATTGCGAACGAAGTGAAGCAATCTCTAAAAACAGTGCACAGTCGGCTATAGATTCCGGCTTTCGCCGGAATGACGGGTGGGTTGGATAGAGCCAAGCAGAATATTTGTTATTTTAAAGACTATGGACGCGGCAAGCCTTTTGAGCGCCGCGCAGCCTGCTTTCCTGTATTAAAAAACGCCATTTCTTTACGCAACAGGTTTGATTGCTCGCGCATGCTTTCAGCGGCGGCGGCCGTTTGTTCAACTAACGCGGCATTTTGCTGAGTAACACCATCAATTTTGGTGACGGCGTCATGAACTTGATGCATGCCTTCGGACTGTTCTTGGGTCGCATTCGCTATTTGAGTCACTAACGCCGTGACTTCATCAATAGATCCTGTAATCGTTTTCAGCGCTTCACCTGAGCTGTCGGCTAGTTTAGTGCCTTCATCAATACGCTCTACGCTTTCACTAATGAGTTTTTTGATGTCTTTGGCGGCTTCTGCTGATTTTTGTGCTAGACCACGCACCTCGCCAGCCACCACTGCAAAACCACGCCCATGCTCCCCCGCCCGCGCCGCTTCTACGGCGGCATTCAGCGCGAGTAGGTTTGTTTGGAATGCAATACCATCAATTAGGGATACGATGTCAGCAATTTTATGACTGGAATCTTTAATTCCTTGCATCGCTTTAATGGTTTTTTCCATCACCACACTACCCTGCTGGGCTTTGTGTTGTACATCAAGCGCAAGTGTTGAAGCCTGCTGAGTGTTGTCTGTGTTTTGTTTGATAGTTGCATTCATTTGCTCTATCGTGGCCGATGTTTCTTCAAGCGAGGCCGCCTGCTGTTGAACACGGTCGCTTAAGTCTAACGAACCTTGTGATACTTCAGTAGAGGCGCCATGCACAGCATCCGCCGCCTCTATGACGACTGATACCACTTCGGTTAATTTTTCAAGCGAGCGGTTAATCGCTTGTTGAAGACCACGTAAATCACCGTTAAAGCCTTCTTCAGGCAGGCTTACGCTCAAATCACCTGCCGCTTGCGCACTAATGACTTCGCCAATTTTTGACATCGCAAGTGATAGGCGCTCCATTGAGTTATTGATCGCTTGTTTAAGCAGTTTAAGTTCACCTTGAGCTTCAACTTGCACGCGAGCACTAAAGTCACCCTGTTCCATTTTTTTCATGACTGAAACTATATCCGTCATCACATGATTAATACTCGATAGCGCGCGCTCGACTTGATCTCTAAAGGCTTTGGGCACCTGTGGGTCCATTTTGACATCAAACTGTCCTTGCTCCAACGCCACCATGACTCTTGCCAACTCTGACATGGTTCCACTTAAACTTTGGGCGGCATCATTGACGTTATCTTGCAGAATTTTAAACGAACCTTTTGCGCCGTGTGCTTTTTGGCTAAAGCCACCTTGGCTGATGGCCCGAACCGAACTGGTTACTTGGGTCATTGAGCCTAAAATAGCATTTTGGAGTGAATTAAATTTTACAAATGTACGGCCAATTTCGTCTTCGCCCTTATCGGCTACACGCATCGTGAGGTCACCCGTGTGCTCTGCTTGCTCTACAGCCGATTGCAAGCGTCTGAGACGTTGGCGCAATGAGGTAACCAGCACATAAATGACCAGTAACACCAGCAAAGCTGCAACAAGGAAGGTTGCTTGAAGCTGAAGCGCTGGACCCGCTATCGACTTTTCAAGTTCTTCAAGCGGAATTCGAGCGGATATCGCACCACGCACTTCACCTAATTTCCAATCCGTTTTAGTGCTATTGGGGTCGGCATTATGGCAGGCTATGCAGGCATTGGAGGTCATAATATCGGGCACCGCCATTCTGAAATAGGACTTACCCTGATATTGCTCAACTTGAATATAAGGCGTATTGGGGTCTTTAGTCAATGCGGCCAACGCATTAGCTTCAAAACCATCTAAATTGGCTTCGCCTCGAAATTTAAACGGATGGGCACTAAACAACTTAACCTCGCCAACCTCTTTCGCCGATTCAGAATTTTGTGACATCTCACCCAAGGCCAGCATGACATTGGCCGCTAAGGGTAAATGGGTTGGGTGACTAGCATATTCATGACTGAGTATCATCCCGGCTTTTGTCACCTTGGGCACAATCTCATCCATATAAAATTGACGTGAGTTCATCGCCATGGTGATCATGTCCGAAGCCGAATTTTCACCGGCTGAATATAAACTGGCATTCTTCATGTGAATTAATCGCTCAGAGGTGATTAAGCCTGTTATTACAAATAACAAAATAATCGGAATCATAAGCTTGGTTAGTACTGACAGATTACGAAGTTTGTCAAACTTGATATCAAAGGGTTTTCTGGGAAGTCCATTTTTTAAAATGCGTTCACCCTGCTCAATTTGAGCATATAGGCGTTGCGCGGCTTGAATCTGAGACGCTGAGGCAGGGGTTCTAACGGAAATATAGCCGGTGATACGGCCATTTTCAACCAAAGGCGAGGCTTTGGCATTGACCCAGTATTCTCTGCCATCCTTAGCTTTATTTACCAGGGTGGTATTCCAACTTTTGCCCGCTTTGAGTGTTGCCCACATATCGGCAAACACTTGCTTGGGCACTTGAGGATGACGCATAACACTATGTGGTCTTCCCACCAACTCCTGCGAACTACAACCATTAATCTCTAAAAAGTCATCAGAAATCGTCAGGATCTTACCTTGCAAATCCGTGGTACTGTATAAAATATAATTATCCGGAATAACAATGCGGTTCATGATTTCACCTGTTTTTTTACTAGTTAAATACCTACTGGTCATTTGCAATTGATCACGTAGGTGAATTTGGTTTTATCTTAGCGCTACTATACTTGGTTCATAGAAACATAATTTAACAATCTTAGATTGGCGCATTAATTTAGTGATTCTATCTGATCGCCCAACTGCTCTGCAATCTGACTTATCGTTTGATCAAAGGTTTTTAACAGCTCTTTAATCATTGGGTAATCATCTTGTTGAAGCGCCTGGCGGATAAGGTGAATCGTTTGGCTAAACGTTAGATTCAGCTTTGCAAGGTCACTATTCGCCACCTGCAGCTGGTTTAATGGTGTGTTTTCAACTTGCATCATGCCATTTACCTGCTGTTCTAAATCTGCGCCATTAATATAATGCCTAATCTGTTGCTTCCAGGCCTGGTACTCTTGCATGACGTTTTGAATTTGCTGAGCTTGTGTTGATGATTGAATTATCTTCTCACGTCGCTTGGCTTTCGCTTGCGGGCTATCGAGGTTTGGCATGCAGTGTTGCTGCTTTAGTTTACCGAGCATTTCTTCAGGTTTGAGCGGCTTGTGTACAATATCGTTCATACCGGCTTGTTGTATTTTGTGTTCAAAATCTACGCCGTGCCCTGTATAGGCTAAAATGGGTTTGCTAAAGCCGACTTTTCTAAGTTGTTGTGCGGCTTCAAGACCATCCATCACGGGCATTTCAATATCTAACAATACGGCATCAGGTTGATAACGGCGCACCTGCTCTATGGCTTCACGCCCATTCGCCGCTGAACGGGTTTTATAGCCTGATTTTTCTAACACCATGCTCGCGACTTTTAGGTTGGATACGTTATCATCGACTACCAATACCGTTTTTGTTTGGTCTTGTTTTGTATGGGTTATGGCAAGTGTTGTTTCGCAATCTCCCAGCTCAAATACACCCACTAGATCATCCATCGCATGGGCGACTTCTCCCAGGTATTCAGCCAGTGATGAGTTTTCCATTACAAGCACAAGGCTTTGCTGGGCGGACTTATCAAGGGCCGACATGGTAAGATTGATACTTGCGATATCTTTTGACTGAGATTGTGCATTGTCTGAGATACTTTCTATATTTTGCGTTATGACATCAACATGCTTACTGATTTCAGACATGGATTGACTGGTTTTATCAACCACCTGATTGCCATAGTTTACCTTTTCGATACTTGCTGTAATGCGTTGATTAATATCACGCGCGGCATCGGCTGACTTTTGGGCAAGACTTCGTACTTCGGATGCGACCACCGCAAATCCTCGGCCATGCTCGCCTGCTCGCGCCGCTTCTACGGCGGCATTCAGCGCGAGGAGATTGGTTTGGAAAGCAATACTATCGATTAAGCTAACGATACCACTTATTTCCTCACTTACTTTTGAGATATCTTGCATCGCAGATTTGGCTTGCTCCATGCTTCGCTGCCCCTCATGCACGGCTTGCTGCATATCATGGGCAAGCTGATTTGATTTTTCTGCTTGAATGGCGGTTTGGTTCACTTTTTGGGTGATATTTTTTACTTTAATCGAAGTGTTTTTTAACTCACTCGCCTGGTGTTTGATCGCCGTTGATAGGGTTTGGTTGCTTGAGGCGACATGTTTTGAGGATTGTTTTACCTCCGATGATTGATTGCCAAAGTGGCAAAACGAGTAACGCAGCGCATTTATGCCTTCTTGCAGATTATCCATTGTCCAACCATACTGTCCCTCATATTCAGCTTGCGGTTTTAGCGTGAGATTTTTGGATGACAGCCCGCCGATAATGATTGATATGTCTTTAAAGGTGGCTTGAAGTGATGCAACTAAGCGGTTAATGTCTTCGCTCAATTCTTTGTAAAATCCATCTAGTTTTTCAGGTTCAAGCCTTGCACTTAAGCGCCCTGCTTGCGCGTCAAGCACCAGCTGTTTAATGCTATTTTGTACAAATACTTCTTGTACCTTGTCCTGCCAGTCGATCACTACCCCGAGTGACTGCCCTTGTTGATTAGTAATGGGGGACATTTGCAACGCTAAGTGCGCGCCAAAAAACTCAAGCCCGTGGGTTTCTGCTTGCTTTAGGTTATAGCAGGCCTGGTTGATGTCGGCATGATCCTGAAATAGCTCATGCGCATTTTTGTTAATTAAGTCTGTTAGGGCTATTTTCGCATTTTGCGCCTCGGCATCCTGGCTTAACTGCGCAAAGTAGTTTTGTAATGACGCATTAATGTAAATAATCGTGCCCGTTTGGTCTAGCAACATCATATTGGCATTCAGCTTATCTAAGCCCGACGCTAAACGCTGAGAACGTAATAAGGCATTTTTAACTTCATTATGCTCAAACCCTAACATGATTTGTGTGGTTTTTATCCGCCGACTGAGCCGCCCAGCGGTATTGTTACCGAAAGTATCAATTTTATTGTCCAGTTTGCCATTTGCAATTTCTTCTATGTCGCGAATACTGGTATTAATACGCTTCAAAAAATGCATGACATGAAAAGTGGAGAGAATCGTTAAAAATATAACCAAATAATTAAGCCAGCCAGCCCTTTCACCCGTAAAAATAGATTGAATTTCCATGACTATGGCGAGAAGCGTCGCTGGAATTATGGTGATCAGCGGATTCCAATGCGCAAAGAAATTAGCACGTTTTGTCCAGTGGTCAGCTTCACCATGGACTAGCTTGACTTGTTTTGCGGCGACGGCTTTATAGGCCGATTCGGCTTGTTGAATTTGTTCTTGTGAAGCGGCACCGCGTACACTGATATAGCCGGTTATTTTGCCATCTTCAAACAAGGGCGTAGCATTGGCTTGCACCCAGTAATGATCGCCATTTTTGCGTCGATTTTTGACAATTTGAGACCAGGGCTTACCCGCTTGTATTGTTTGCCAAAAGTCTTTAAACACTAACGCAGGCACATCTGGGTGGCGCAATAGATTGTGCGGCTGCCCTATTAGCTCATCCAGTTGATAGCCGCTGGCTTCAACAAAGGCTTCATTGGCGTAGGTAATGGTGCCTTTAAGATCTGTTTTAGAAACAAGAAGCGCATCATTCGCTAGGATGTAGTTTTTTTGGGTTACTGTGGCTTGGTTGATCATTTTTTAAAATCACGCAGTCAAAAACCACAATTCTAACATGCTAAATTTTTGAAACCTTACACAAGCCTACACTTATAAGCTAAACAACTTACTAAAATGATTTTTTTTTAGCTTTCAATTAGTTTTATCTCTATCACTAAACTATAACCTACACCCCGTACTGACAAAATAGTCTCTTGCTTTGGGTTATGAGTTAAGTTTTTTAACTTTTGCCGTAAACGTGAAAGCGTGACCTCTAAATGTTTTTTGCCCTGCTCATCCAATTCCATCCCAAGCGCTTCAAGCAGTTGCCAATGCTCAACAACCGGCACCGAACTTTTTTTTAACGCAGACAAAATTTTGA
This sequence comes from Thiomicrospira microaerophila, assembly GCF_000934765.1. Classification (GTDB taxonomy): domain Bacteria; phylum Pseudomonadota; class Gammaproteobacteria; order Thiomicrospirales; family Thiomicrospiraceae; genus Thiomicrospira; species Thiomicrospira microaerophila. Next base: position 22,166 of record NZ_JYNN01000028.1, read on the forward strand.
CTTCCTTGAAGGAGAGTTTTTCAATACGCTCTGCATTCTGAAGCCTAAGTTTAATCGCGTTTAACACGATGTCATCTGCAGGCTTAGCGATAAAGCGGGGTGTTTTCTCAACAGTCCTGAGTTGCTTAACAGCCTGACTCAATGCTTTAGGATCAACAGGTTTCGTAAGATACAGGTTCGCCCCCGCTTCTAGACTTTTAAATTTAGCATCCAATTCATTGTGCATGGTCAAAATAATAATCATTAAGCCCGGATGGCGCTTCCTTAAAGCAGCAGACAGGGCTAAACCGCTCATGCCGGGCAAAGTAATATCTAAAATGGCAATCTGCACATCATTTAAGTCTATTTCACTTTGCATAAACTGCTCCGCAGATTCAAATTCATACACCTGATGGCCTTCTAATTGAAGATTCGTGACCAGTATATCGCGTAATAACAGCTGATCTTCAATAACTAAAACACTCAAATAGATAATCCTTTTTAATTTAAACTTAACCGTAACAACTTTGAGGATTATAACAAGATTTAAATAACTCCCTTTCGTTTTTTCAGACTGTCTCTGGCATTATAAATTTTGTTAATTTTTTAATATCCGTGATTATTCACCTGCTGACTCATTGTTGATTGCTGTTAAAATAGCTTTATTCCAACTCAATTAAAGTAAATTAAAACTATGGCTCTGTTATTTTTGCGCGACATCTCCCTTAGCTTTGGTGCGGCACCGCTGCTTAATAAAATTCATTTCCAAGTCGAACCGCTCGAACGCGTCTGTATTGTTGGGCGTAATGGCGAAGGCAAATCCACCTTGCTTAAAATCATCGAAGGCATCCAGCCGGCTGATGAAGGCACACGTATTGTTCAAGATGGTGTCAAGATTGCCAAACTGCGCCAGGATGTACCGCACGATATTCAAGGCTCGGTGTTTGATGTGGTGGCATTGGGTCTAGGCGATATTGGTCGCATTCTCAAAGACTACCACCATGCCGCACTCGATGGCGACATGGATCAATTAGCTGATTTACAGCAGCAAATCGAAGCGCAAAACGGCTGGGAGATGAATCAAAAGGTTGACACGATTTTATCTAAGCTTGATTTACCGCCAGATGATGAATTCTCATCCTTATCCGGTGGAATGAAGCGCCGCGTTTTACTGGCTCAAGCCTTGGTGCAGCAGCCTGATATATTATTGCTAGATGAACCGACCAACCATCTTGATATTCCCTCGATTCAATGGCTCGAAGGCTTTGTTAAAAGTCTGCGCTGTGCGTTGGTATTCATCACGCACGACAGGGCATTTTTGCAAGCACTCGCCACCCGTATTGTAGAGGTTGATCGTGGTCAACTGTATAGTTGGGATTGTGATTACCTGACCTATCTTGAACGCAAACAGGCGCAACTTGAATCCGAGGCCAAATCGAACTCCGAGTTTGATAAAAAACTCGCACAAGAAGAAGTCTGGATTCGCCAAGGTATAAAAGCCCGCCGCACCCGCAACGAAGGTCGGGTTCGTGCGCTAGAAAAACTCCGCCTAGAGCGCCAAGCCCGCCGCAGCCAGCAAGGCAGTGCGAATTTGCAGGTTAACCTTGCGGATACCTCGGGTAAAAAAGTAATCGAGTTATCCAACCTATCTTTTGCATGGCCGGATAAGGTGATTGTTGAGAATTTCTCTACGCTCATCATGCGTGGCGATAAAGTAGGTTTAATTGGACCTAACGGCTGTGGTAAATCCACCCTGCTCAAAATTTTGCTTGGTCAACAGCAACCGCAGAGCGGTGAAGTCGAATTGGGCACCAACTTACAAATTGCCTACTTCGACCAACATCGTGCCAAGTTAAATGAAGAGCTATCTGTTGCCGAAAATGTAATGGATTCAAGTGACCATGTGGAAATCAATGGTCAACGTAAACATATTATCGGCTATCTAAGTGACTTCTTGTTCGCACCAGATCGTGCCAGACAACCGGTTAAATCCCTGTCCGGTGGCGAGCGTAATCGCCTGCTTTTAGCGCAGGTATTTGCTAAGCCTTCTAACCTGTTGATTCTGGATGAACCGACGAACGATTTGGATGTTGAAACCCTCGAACTGCTTGAAGACCTGCTCATGAATTATCAAGGTACCGTTCTGATTGTCAGCCATGACCGGGCCTTTTTGAACAATGTGGCCACCAGCTCAATTGTATTTGATGGACCAGGCCTGGTGAATGAGTATGTCGGTGGTTATGACGATTGGTTACGTCAACGCCCACAAGTTGAGCCAAAGACTAAAAAAGCAGACAAATCTACCCCGATTAGTCAGCCCGAGCCAGCAAAGCCAGCCAAAAAACTCAGCTACAAGGACCAGCGTGAATACGATGCCCTACCCGGCATTATTGAACAACTTGAAAACCAACTTGAGGCCCTGAGTGCCGAGATTGGCGATAGCCGCTTTTATCAACAAGAGCAGCAAAAAATTGATAAAACTCTGGCTAAAATGCAGCGAAAGGAAAGCGAATTAGAACAGGCTTTTGCACGCTGGGAATCATTGGAAAGCCAACTGAACTAAATAATACGCTACACTAGGAGCCTGCAATAAAAAACGCCTAATTGTATAATTAGGCTCTTGTTATTAAACTCAAACAAAAGCACAACCATGATTATTGACCGCATAGAAAATGCCCATCTTTATATTGGCATTCACCCTGCTATTGACCAGGCTTTGAACTTTTTGTCAAAAACACCGCCTACTGAGCTAGACGCTCTTGTATTAGGGCGCCGCACCATCAGCCCAATTTTAGACTGTATTGTCGATGAATATCAAACTCAATCCAGCGAAGATAAGCTTTATGAAGCACACCAAAAATACATTGATGTACAATTCATCTTGTCGGGCGAAGAATACATGGGGGTCGCGCCCTTAATTAATCAAACACCGGCTCAGCCCTATAACAATGAAAAAGATTTTGCGCTTTATAAGGTTTCTGGGGAAATGTTTAAAGTCAAAGCTGGAATGTTTGTGGTATTTTTTCCAACGGACATCCATTTACCATCGATTGGCACCCCTGCTAGGCAGGTTCGAAAAATAGTAATGAAAGCGCTCGCTTAATTAATCTAGGAGCCTGTCGGACTAAACCGGTCGAAGCGAAAAAAAGTCTGGTTTGAGTCAGTTTTTGTTCAATTCCGAGGAGAATAGCTAGCTATTTGACGAGGAAGTGGGCAAAAAATGGCCAAATCCAGCTTTTTTGCAGCCGATTGGCTTTAGTCCGACAGGCTCCTAAAGATAAGGAATAAATATGAAAATTTGTATTTTAGGCACTGGGTTTGCGGCCTTAACCGCCATTAAAGAAACCCGAAAGCGCCTACCCAATGCGCAAATACAAGTGATTGGTCCATGCAAGGAATTAATATACTATCCCAGCCTGATTTGGATGCCCTCCGGCTTGCGCCAGGCTGATGACTTACGTATTGATCTTCACAATTTCTTTAATCGACAAAGAGTTGAGTTTATTCAAGCCAGCGTAACAGGCCTTTCAGCTGATGGACGTAGCGTACAAACCGATCAAGGCGAATTTGATAATGAGGGTTTAATTATTGCCAGCGGTGGGCGATTTATTAAAAAACTGCCGGGGATTGAACACGCCATCACCCCTTGTGAAGGTATACCCGCCGCTCAACACATCACTGACCGACTCAAAGGCATGGACTCTGGTACGATTGCAATCGGTTTTGGCGGCAACCCCAACGAACCAGCGGCTATGCGCGGCGGGCCGATGTTTGAATTTTTATTTGGCATTGACACCCTGCTGCGTCAACAAGGTCGTCGTGACAAGTTCAAGCTTGTTTTCTTTAACCCCGCCTCTGAACCTGGCAAACGACTAGGTGATAAATTCCCTGAAAAACTAAAAGTCATGCTCGCTAAAAAAGGCATTGAAAGCCATTTAGGACACAAGGTAGTTGGTTTTGAAGCCAATAAGGTCAAAACCGAAGGCGGCGAGTTGGATGCCGATTTGATTTTGTTTATGCCTGGGATGACAGGGCCCGCTTGGCTGGATAATACCGCGCTACCAAAATCGGCAGGCGGCATGATTAAAGCCGATAACGATGCGCGGGTTAAAGGCATGGACAAAGTGTATGTAGCTGGTGACGCGGGTAGCTTTGAGGGCCCTGCATGGCAACCCAAACAAGCACACGCCGCCGATATTCAAGCGAAAACCGCTGCACATAACCTAACGGTTGATTTTGAAGCTAAAGGCGAAAAAATACAAATCAAACACGAGTTAATTTGCATTGTCGACACCCTTAGCCATGGCATGTTGATTCGCCGCACCGAATCTGGCACATTGATGCTACCGCCCTGCCGCTTGATGCATTATGCTAAACGTTTTTTTGAGGGCTGGTATTTACGCCAATACCGTTAATCTACACACCTACTTGGCCGTGGCAATCTCTTGTCGACTCGACATACCCTTGTGAGATTGCCGCGTCACTGCGCGCCTCGCAATGACCGTTTTTTCTCAATTTAATGACAGTGATGCACAGCGTAGGAACAAGGCCAAGATTACTTTTGACTCTCTGAGCTTGGATTATTCAACCTTCTTGTCAGCTATCAGGTTTTTTAGCTTGGCTAGCTCAAAACTTGTTTGGTCAGTATCCAAGCCCTGTTGTTGCATTTTGGCCTCAAGTGCGTCGCGTTCAACTTTTAAGTCAATAAGACCGCTGGTGTTTTGCTCTAGTGTGTACATTTGGGTGATACCTAGGTGATAAAAACGCATGATTTTCATCGCTTCGGCATCGCCTGCTTCAACTTTTTCTTGCAACGGCTTCATCGCATTGGTGATGTGCATTAAGCTGCGTTTTAATTTCCAGCCATACATCGCCTCCGTCATCCAAGGTTTGTCTTTAAAAAACTTAGCGGTAATCCAAAAAACCAGGATTAAGCCAAACATCGCGCCGATAATTTGCAAGGTCAGTGGGTTGACCGGATCATCAAACAAGCTATAAAAGCCATAAGAACTGACAAAACCAACGACAATAAACAACCCCATAATACGCAAGGTGGCATTACGGGTATTTGTGCGGTAAACCTTTGGATCTATCTCTTGAATCTGAAACATATACGCTCCTCTATTCAACTGACACAATTTCAACTTTATAATGTAAACGTTTACCGGCTAGTGGGTGATTGCCATCAAGATACACCTTATCGCCGACAATTTTGGTGATGCGGAAGTTTATTGGGTTACCGTCTGGGTCTTGGGTTTCAACCACATTACCTTCGGTTAAATCGACATTATCGTCAAAGTTTTCAGGGCTGGCGACAACGATTAAATCGTCCGTTTCATAGCCATAACCCTTTTCAGGCTCTATCGTGACTTTGGCTTCAAAACCGGCTTCTTCGCCAGCTAAAAAGTCTTCTAAACCTTCAATAATTTCTTCTTCACCGTGAATATACACCACCGGTGCAATATCGTAGGTTGAATCTAACAATTTACCGTCATCACCTTTTAACTCATAGTGAAACGTAACCTTAGCTCCATTTTTTACGCGCATTGTGCTGCCCTCAAATTTAATATCAATGGTAACCCGGATGCTTCATAAAGTTCACGCGCCCTCGCTTGTCTATTGATTTCCCAACACTTTTTTCTCAGTCGGCTGTATGAATAACTACAGCTCTCCTTCGAAAAAAGCACTGGAAAACCAATATCCTGCGCGATCATCACGTGAATTTATGAAACATCCGGGTTAAAATGAACGCTATTTTAACCTATGTGAGCTTACTATGCGTCAGATTATCCTCGATACAGAAACCACAGGCATTGACCCCAAACAAGGGCATCGTATTATTGAAATTGGTTGTGTGGAGTTGATTAATCGAAAACTGACCCATCAACACTACCACCAATACATTCACCCCGAGCGCGAAGTCGAGCAAGAAGCGATTAATGTGCATGGTATTACCAATGAGTTTTTGACTGACAAACCGGTATTCTCAGCGGTGGTTGAGGCGTTTATGCACTTTGTTCAAGGGGCTGAATTGATTATTCACAACGCGCCCTTCGATGTGGGCTTTATCAATCATGAACTCTCATTATTGCCTAACAATCCCTGGGGCAAGATTGAAGACCATTGCAAAATCACCGACACCCTAAAAATGGCGCGCAAGACCTATCCTGGGCAACGTAACTCATTGGATGCGTTGTGCAAACGTTTAGGGGTAGATAACTCAGGGCGTGAATTGCATGGCGCACTCCTCGACTCCGAGATTTTAGCTGATGTATATTTAATGATGACCGGCGGTCAGGTTAAACTGAGTTTGGCGGCGGATAATGCCGAACAAAAACAGACCTATGAGCGAAAATCGCTTGAACAACGCGCGCCTTTACGCATTATTCAAGCGAGTCAGCAAGAACTCGATCAACATCAAGCTTATCTTGCCAAGCTGTTCAAAGACCAGGAAAACCCCGTTATTTGGTAACGGGTTCTGTTTGGCTGTTTGATGACTCGGCGTTCAACTCGCTGTAAAAATGAGTTTCACCTTCGGTGCGGGCAATCACCACCGCCCCCACCGAATCACTAAAGATGTTAACCGATGTTCGCATCATATCCAGCAGCCGATCCACTACCAATAAAATACCCAAGGCTTCTATAGGCAAGCCCACCGCCAGCAAAATCACACTAATGGCCACCAAACTTGCTGAAGGAATCCCTGCCACACCAATCGAGGTAGCCAAAGCCAAAATTACCACCAACAACTGCTGCGTCCAAGTTAAATCAACACCAAATAACTGGGCAATAAACAACACCGCTACGCATTCATACAGGGCGGTACCGTTCATATTGACCGTCGCCCCCAGGGGTAATACAAAACTGGTGACACGGTTGGATACGCCTGCACGGCGCTCGACGTTCGACATGGTGACCGGCAAGGTCGAGGCCGATGAACTGGTGGAAAAAGCGGTTAAAAGCGCGGGCATCATCGCTTTATAGTGCAGCCAAGGGTTTTGAATTTTACCGACAAACTTGAGTAGCAGCGCCATCACCACGATAAAATGCAAACCCAAGGCCAACACCACGGTGAAAAAGAACCAAGCCAAATTACCAAATTGATCAAAGCCAGTTCGCGCCACCGAGGCCGCGACCAACCCAAACACCCCATAGGGTGCGAACTTCATCACCAGGTTCGTGATTTTCATCATCACATCAAACACCGCCTGCCAAAAGTCATGCATGACTTCTCGCGGCCGCCCGGTCAACTGCGTCATAAAAAAGCCAAACAAAATACTAAAGAAAATCAAACCCAGCATTTGCATTTCGACAGCGGCTTTAAAAATATTATCCGGAATCATTCGAATAAAAATTTCAGCAATGTCACCCATGCCTTTGCCTTCAACTGCCGACATCAATTGCATATTGGTTTCCAGCACCGGCACTTCCGCTTGCCCCGCACCCGGCTTGATAATATTCACCAACGCTAAACCTATCAAGATGGCAATGAGTCCTGTTATGGCGTAATAGCCCAGGGTTTTAAGCCCAATGCGACTAAAGCCTTGCTGACCGCCAATATTGCTGACCCCAATAATAATCGCCGACACCACTAACGGGATAACAATCATTTTGAGCGCATTCAAAAATAAAGTGCCGATAAAATCATAAATGGCTACCCAACTAATGCCAATAATCGTTGCGCTCACACCCGTTGCGCTACCCATTAGCGCCGCCAATACTAAAGCGATTAAAATTTGCCAATGCAATGCAAGCTTCATCGTTTTACTCCTCGTTTTTTCTCAATCCTTAAAACAAAAAAAGCGCACAAGGCGCTTTTAATTTATTTCCCATCACACATCGGGGCACTGGTACCAAGCCATCGACGGCCCAAGATTATGCACACTGGCAAAACCTTGTCCCATTAAGATTTGTTGCGCCATATACGAACGCTGACCAGAACGACAGAAAACAATAACGGGTAAATCTTTGTTTAGTTTCTGCCCTGCCACCTGATCAATTTCATGCAACGGAATATTAATGGCACCGGGGATTGGCTCCATCATACACTCCTGCGGTGTCCGCACGTCCACCAACTGACCTTGATGGTCTTTAACTAAAGCCTTTGCTTGCTCACAAGGGATAAACATGCACGTCTCCAATCCGAAAATAGCGCTAATGTAACGCTTAAGCGCTAAAAAAACTAATATAAATAATCCATACCCCTATAAGGGCAAATAGAGCGGCGACGATATCATCGAGCATAATGCCAAATCCACCCGAAACGCGGCGATCCAGCCAACCAATTGGCCAAGGCTTGATAATATCAAAAAACCGAAACAAACCAAACGCTAACAGCCACCACAACCAGGCCTGGTCGGGTAGCAGTAATAAAACCAACCAAATGCCAACAAACTCATCCCAAACGATGCCGCCATGATCATGCACACCGACCATCTCAGCGGCACGACCACAAATCCAACTGCCGGCAAACAAGCCGATGACAAACACCACCCAGGCCAAAATCGGCGCATAGACCACCAAAGGAATAAACAGCAGCCAACCGAGCAAGGTACCCCAGGTACCCGGTGCCTTGCGGGCTAAACCAGAGCCAAAACCAAAACCCAGCATCAGCGCGGGGTGTTGCTTTAACTCTGACCAGCTTGGTATAGTCGACATCTAGCGAACGATTACTTAGCTTGACGCTTACGCGCTGCAATCCGCAAACGCAGCGCATTTAACTTAATAAAGCCTTCCGCATCTTTTTGGTTATAAGCGCCCTTGTCATCTTCAAAGGTCGCGATTGACTCATCAAACAAACTGTCTGATTCAGACTTGCGCCCGACCACGATCACATTCCCCTTATAAAGCTTCAAGCGCACTACGCCATTGACCACTGTTTGTGATTTATCAATCGCCGCTTGCAACATTTCACGCTCAGGGCTAAACCAGAAGCCGTTATACACTAACTTAGCATAACGCGGCATCAGCTCATCTTTTAAATGCGCGGCTTCGCGGTCTAGGGTAATAGATTCAATCGCACGATGTGCCTTGATCATAATCGTACCCGCTGGGGTTTCATAACAACCACGAGATTTCATGCCTACAAAACGGTTTTCAACTAAATCATCGCGTCCAATACCATTGGCGCCACCGATTTTGTTTAGCTCGGCCATAATCGTTGCTGGCGACAACGCTTGGCCATTTAACGCAACAATATCGCCCTTCTCATAGGTTAGCTCAATATAAGTCGGCTCATTCGGTGCATTTTCTGGTGACACTGACCAACGCCACATAGATTCTTCTGGCTCGGACCATGGATCTTCCAGCACGCCACCTTCATACGAAATGTGAAGTAAGTTGGCATCCATTGAGTAAGGTGATTTTTTGCCTTTTTTATTTTCAATCGCAATATTGTGCTCTTCCGCATAGGTCATTAACTTTTCACGCGAGTTCAAATCCCACTCACGCCAAGGCGCAATCACTCTAACATCAGGCATTAGCGCATAGGCACCCAGCTCAAAACGCACTTGGTCGTTTCCTTTGCCCGTCGCGCCATGAGAAATCGCATCGGCATTCACATCTTTCGCAATCTCAACCAAACGCTTGGCAATTAAGGGGCGTGCAATCGAGGTACCTAGCAAATATTCGCCTTCATAAATCGCATTGGCACGGAACATCGGGAATACAAAATCACGCGCAAATTCTTCACGCAAATCTTCAATGAAAATTTCTTTAATCCCCATCGCTTGGGCTTTAGCACGCGCTGGCTCCACTTCTTCACCCTGACCAATATCCGCGGTAAAGGTCACCACTTCACATTGATACTCATCCTGTAACCATTTAGCGATAATCGAGGTATCTAAGCCGCCTGAATAGGCTAACACTACTTTTTTAACTTGTGACATTTTGCTTCCTTTTAAAATAATGAACCGAAAAATCGACTCAAGCCTATAAATTTGTGAAATTATACCTTAAAATCTTTGTTTTTAGGGCTTGAAGCAATAAGTCTTTTATTTAAAAAGGGGGCACAGATGCCATTGATGGACTATGTAAAGGTGGTACCACAGTACCTTATACCGAAACACCTGCTATCCCAAGCGATGCATCGTTTTATGCATATCCAGGTGGGCTGGATTAAAAACAACACGATTAAGGGCTTAACCAAGCTCTATAATATTGACATCACCGATGCCCAAGAACAAGACATCGAAAAATATCCCCACTTCAATGCGTTCTTTACCCGTGCCCTCACCCCAGAAGCCCGCCCAATCCACCCGGGCGATGCAGTATGGGTCAGTCCTGTCGATGGTGTCATCAGCCAATCAGCACCCATTAAAGGCAACCAACTGATTCAAGCAAAATGCCATGACTACACCACCGAAGCACTGGTGGGCGGCGACATTAGCTATGCACAAAAGTTTAAAGAGGGTGACTTTGCCGTTATTTATCTGTCACCTCGCGACTACCATCGCATTCACACCCCCATTAGCGCACAACTCTTATCGATGACCTATGTACCGGGGGACTTGTTTGCGGTTAACCCCGCAACAGTTAACCTCGTGCCCGGCTTGTTTGCCCGTAATGAACGCTTAGTATTACGATTCAAGTCCGCACAAGGCGATTTTTGCTTGATTATGGTCGGAGCAATATTTGTTGGCAGCATGGAGACCGTGTTCCAAGGCAAAATTACCCCACCCTATAGCGCCACGATTCAACACTGGGATTATCAAGATCAAAACCTAGTGTTTGAAAAGGGCGAAGAAATTGGCCGCTTTAACATGGGCTCAACCGTGGTATTATTAACGCAAAATGGACAGTTCCCCGAACTAGGCCAGCAAACCGAACGATTTATCAAAATGGGTGAAGCCTTTTGTTTCCCAACGCCGCCCAGCGCCGATGAGATTGAAGAAGACCCCACTAACGACGACGATGAACATGCCGTAGGAGGCCTATAACATGAAACAGATTACCGCAATTATCAAACCTTTTAAGTTAGACGATGTGCGCGATGCGCTACATGACATAGGCATCCACGGCATGACCGTGACCGAAGTTAAAGGCTATGGCCGCCAAAAAGGCCACACGGAAATGTACCGTGGCGCAGAGTATGTGGTCGATTTTCTACCGAAGTTAAAACTAGAAATCGCCGTAGCCAATGAAGTAGTAGACAATGCGATTGAAGCGATTGTCCAAGCAGCGCAAACCGGAAAAATTGGTGATGGCAAAATTTTTGTCACCAGCATCGAACAAACCATTCGTATCCGCACCGGTGAAACAGGTCCAGACGCGCTCTAAACCCAGACCATCCGCTCAAAAAGCCGGTGTTTGTAGGCTCAAACACCGCTTCTGGGCTGGTCACTACTTCAAGTCGAACAACCTAATAAAGCCAGACAAACGTTTTAAAATCCGTCCCACGCCCCCTTCCACATCCGACTCTACATTGAGCGCCATGACGGGATCGTGCAAGGATAAACGTAACAAAAACCAGCCCCTTTCATCGTCCGCACAACATGAAACACGCAAACCCTCAACATTGTTGGGAACAAGATGCCAATCATCCTGCTCATTCAACCACGCCGCAAGCGCGTCCAACACCGTTTGACCATAGGACTTAAAATCAACAGGCATGATCTGATAACGCACCTCTTCTGACTCAACCGGCTCTCTTAGCCCCGCGACTAAATCAGTCAACACACCCTGACGCATTTTCGCTTTTGCCAACTCAATTAACAATCGCGTAATCAAATACGCACCATCATCTAAAAAATAATTTTCTTGCAATGCGGCATGGCCTGATGTTTCTATCGCTAAAGGCGTAAAAATACCCAATTTATTAAGGCGAATCGCTTCATTAATCACATTTTTATAACCACGCTTAAAACGGTGATGCTTTCCTTTTAGCTGATTTTCAATAAAGTCGGTCAAACCATCTGCGGTAACCGAATCTGTTACGATCGTTGCACCAGGATGCTCTTTAAGTAAAATAGCCGATATCAGCGCAATCAATTTATTTCGGTTTAATGCTTGCCCCTCGGCATCAACCGCCGCACTGCGATCCACATCTGTATCAAAAATAATGCCAAAATCAGCCTGATGGCAAAGCACCGCATCACGAATAGACTGCATCGCGCTGGCATCTTCAGGGTTAGGAACATGATTTGGAAAATGCCCATCCGGTTCAAGAAACTGACTACCCGCCGTATCCGCACCCAGCGGCCTCAGCACGCTGTCAACAAAAAAACCACCCGCACCATTACCCGCATCGACAATAATCTTAAGCCCTTTCAATGGCTGCAAATAATCAATGGGATGCGCGATACCTTGGCGTACTTTTTCAACCAGGCCTGCGGCATAAATCGCCATAAAATCAAATGAAGGGGGTGGCGCCACTCGACTCACCGGCACACACGCGGATGCCAGCGTTAGTATCTCAGCAATATCGTTTTTATTTAGCCCACCTTCAGCGACAAAAAACTTAAATCCATTACGATTAAACGGCAGATGACTCGCCGTAATCATTATCGCGCCATCAAACTTTGGCGTTGCCTCTAGTGTCGACATAAACATCGCGGGGGTTGAAGCCAAACCAAAATCCACCACACTCGCCTGCTTAGCCATCAACCCTGCACATACCGCTTGACTTAACACCGGTCCGGATAAGCGCGAATCACGCCCTACCGAAACGCGCACTAACTCACAAGAAGGCGCTAAGCGCGCGGTCAACCAAATCGCAAACGCCTGACCGATCGCATTAGCCATGTCAACAGTTAAATTAACGGCCTCTCCCGCCACCCCATCAAGCACAACACCACGAATATCCGACCCATTTTGTAACTTAAACCAATCCACGCTACCCATCTTAAAACCTCCTATTCAGCCTCTGGTTTATCACTATAACACACAGCCTAAAGACGGTGGTTAATAGAATAGGATAAGTGTTTAGTGAACAAAAAACCCCGCACTTGCGGGGTTGGGAGGGTTCGAGGTAACTAACTCGTTAATGGAAATTAAGTTCACCGTCCTCAAGTTCAACATGAATCGTTGAGCCCGGGTGGAACTCGCCTTTTAGGATGCGTTGCGCTAGCGGGTTTTCCAAGCGTTGCTGGATAACACGTTTTAGCGGACGCGCACCATATACTGGATCGAAACCCGCCTCGCCTATCACATCTAGCGCCGGAATCGACACCTCGATTTTCAGATCAATGTCCGCCAAACGCAAACGCAGGCTTTCGAGCTGAATATCGGTAATCGCACGAATCTGGCCTTTTCCAAGCGGATGGAACACCACAATATCATCAATACGATTGACAAATTCTGGGCGGAAGTGGCCACCAACCACCTCCATTACCGCCGCCTTCATCGCATCATAATTGCCTTCCCCTGCCAGCTCCTGAGCAATATAAGCTATCATTCGACGAGTTAATGCGCCGCTTAAATCAAGGCGACCACTCAAAATCCTAACCGCATAAAAAACGCCCCAATCAAGGGGTGTTTTTCCTTATCGCCATCTCTTACCTTTTTTTCCAGCCTATGCATTATGCTAAAATAACGCCAGTAAATGAATAGTGTGAAAAAAAACAAATGACAAACACCACCGATTCAAAGTTCCACGACACCGGCTATAAGGAATTATTCTCTTACCCGGAAATGGTGCAAGCGCTGATTGAAGGCTTTTTTCCCGAAGAGATGGCTCAGCTGGTGGATTTTGATAGCCTAACCCCACAACCGGGTAATTATGTCACGCCGCTGTTTGATGAAAAAATAGAAGATGTAGTCTGGTCAATTGATGTAAATATTGAAGGGCAGCGCCAACCCATATTTTTATACTTGCTGATGGAATTTCAATCTGGGGTGGATTATGCCATGCCCTTGCGATTTATGCATTATGTCGCGGGTTTTTACTCCACCCTGATTAAAAATGGCAAGTTCACTAAATCCGGCCCCTATCCACCCGTGTTTCCCTTAGTGATTTATAACGGCCAAGTAAGATGGACGGCTAGAACCAATATCGCCGATCAGATTGAACCCGTACCGAGCTTTCTAAAGATCTATCAACCCTGCCTCAACTATTTTTTAGTGGATGAGGGGCGTTATAGCGATGAAGAACTGGCCTCGATTGCCAATCCGGTGAGCAGTATTATTAATATTGAACAGGCCAAAACGTTAGAAGACTATCAAAAAGCCTTTTATCGCGCCGGTCAAATCATCCGGGCCCACCCCCACAAAGAGCGCATCGATGACATTCTCACCCAATGGTTCAAACGCACCTTGCACAAACGCGGGGTTGAGGTTAATATTGAAAACATGATGACACTAACAAGGAGTGATGGAATGTTAGC
>NZ_JYNN01000029.1 GCF_000934765.1 Thiomicrospira microaerophila
GTGTTGCCAGAGGACGACAACAATAACGCTTATATTAGATTGTTAGCTGTGCGTAATAAGAACGGCATGTGTGAGGCGCAGGTGGAGTTTGATGGTTTAACGAAAGCTGGCAGTGTGAAGCGCGACAAGAAATGGCTGAAGCAGGGCGCGGATTTATTTGAACTGACTAAGCGTGATTTGTATGAGGGGTATATCATCAAGGATATTTCCGTTGCGCCGGGTGATGAGTGGATGGATTTTACCTCCAAAGACGATTTTATTCGTTTAGGTGAAGGCATTGGCGGCGTAGATACACTGGCGTTAAAGCGTTTGCAGATCACCAAAACGATTGAAAAACACTTAGAGCGTGAGTTGGTATTGAATCCAAAAGGCATTAAGGTATTAAGTCTGTTTTTTATTGATAAGGTGGCGAATTATCGTGCTTATGATGCGGATGGGCAACCAGGCCTGGGTGTGTATGGCCTGATTTTTGAAGAGGAATTTACCCGCTTAGCGAAGCACCCGAAATATCAGTCGTTGTTTGCTGAAATTGATTTAGAGGTTGAAGTCGAAAAGGTGCATGACGGTTATTTCGCCGCCGATAAAAAAGGCAAGTTGAAAGACACGACGGGCAAAACCTTGGATGATGAATCCGCCTATCAGTTGATTATGAAAGACAAAGAACGCCTGCTTGATATGAAAACGCCATTGCGGTTTATTTTTTCGCATTCGGCGTTGCGCGAAGGTTGGGATAACCCGAATGTGTTTCAGATTTGTACGCTGAATGAATCCGCTTCAACCATCAAAAAACGCCAAGAAATCGGGCGCGGTTTGCGATTGGCCGTTGATGCCACCGGCAATCGTGTGATTGATACCGGTTTTAGTGTTAATACGCTAACGGTGGTCGCCAACGAGTCTTATCACGATTTCACCGCCGCTTTGCAGCGTGAGATAGAAGAAGATGATGGCATTAAGTTTGGTGTGGTCGAGGATCATGCGTTTGCCAATATTGTGATTCAGTCTGACGATAAAGAATTGGTGTTTTTAGGCGCTGAAGATTCAGAAAAGCTGTGGAATTATTTCAAACAGCAGGATTTGATTGATAAAGCAGGTAAAGTGCAAGACCGTTTAAAGGTAGCGCTCAAAAACAATACTTTGGTGTTGCCGGATGCTTATATTCCTTATAAACCCCAAATTGAAGCGATTCTGAAAAAAGTGGCGGGGGGCTTGGATGTAAAAGATGCCAGCAAATCATTTAGTGCCACGCCGAAGAAAGAAGTGATCTTGGGGGATGATTTTAAAGCCCTTTGGAATCGGGTGAAATACAAAACGGTTTATCAGGTAAATTTTAAGCTGGATAAGTTAATCGAGGATTGCATTCACGGATTAGGATTGATGACGATTGCCAAGCCAAAGTTCAGAACGGGTCTTGCCAATGTCACGATTGATCGCAGTGGCGTGGGGGGTAGAGGGCGTTAAAGAGCTGGTGCAGACCTATGAGGCGCATTATCAATCTCTACCCGATGTATTGACCTACTTGCAAAACAAAACCCAGCTGACGCGGAAAACGCTCGCGCGGATATTGGTGGAAAGTAAGAAACTGTATGACTTTAAAAAGAATCCACAGAAGTTTGTTGAGCAGGCACTGGATATTATCCAGCGCAAGAAAATGCATGCATTGGTGGATGGCATCAAGTATGAAAAAATCGGTGACCAGGCCTGCTACGCGCAAGAATTGTTTTTAGAGGAGGAGGAGCTTAAAGGCTATTTAGAGCAAAACATGATGGCGGTGGACAAAAGTGTTTATAGCCATATTGTGTATGATTCGGCTACCGAGTCTTCTTTTGCACAAGGTTTGGAAACCAATGAAGCGGTGAAACTTTATACCAAGCTACCCGCCTGGTTCAAAATAGAAACCCCACTAGGTAGCTATAACCCAGATTGGGCGGTACTGATTGAACAAGACGGCGCTGAACGCTTGTATTTTGTGGTCGAAACCAAAAGCACGCTAAACAGCGATGAACTAAGACGCGCTGAAGCCGACAAAATTCGTTGCGGCCTAGCGCACTTTGAAGCCCTTAATAACGACGTACAGTTCATCAAGGCCGCTTCAATCAGTGATGTGATTGAACGGGTGGGTTAGCGTTGTAGGGGTGTTATTTGACTAGGACTTGCAGTAGAGGAATGACTTGAATAGCAATGACTAAGCCAATCATCCATTTCACTAGGAGCCTGTAGGACTAAACCGGTCGAAGCGAAAAAAATGGCCAAATCCAGCTTTTTTGCAGCCGATTGGCTTTAGTCCGACAGGCTCCTAGCATGATTTCTTTACGAACAGGTTCAAGTTCTTTTTGTAGATCATACTTGGTGACAAGCTGAGTTTCCTATGCGTCGCGCACAGCATTGGCTTCTGCTTGATCTTCGCTCATGCCTGAAGATTTTAATGTTTTAACAAACTTTAATCTATCAAATGAGATCGTTGACATGAGTCGTTCCCTATGAAATCATTTGCTTTATCATATCACAAAACAAAAACCCCGTTTTATGTGGAAACGAGGCTATAAGGCTTGTCTTTCAGTGTGTGCTGACACCCTGCGCGACGTCGCAGGGTTTAACGTCCGAGATGCGGTTATCTTGCGCCTGAGTTTTTAGCGGCTTGACCACCGGATTTGCGGTCGCGGGTTGGCCAGCGGTTTGGTTTGGGGGCGCTGGGCTTGCCGTCTGCGTTGCGGCTGTTGCGTGCAGGGCCATTTCGCCCTGCACCCGGTTTGCTATTGCGTGAGCTGCCTGCAGGTGAAGGCGAGCGTCTTGGTTTGCGATCCATCGAGGTTTCTGGCACGTTGTGATTAGGTTCAAAGCCGGGTTCAAAGCGTCTTGGAACTAGCTTGCCGGTTAGGTGTTCAATGCCTGCGAGCAGTTCTACTTCGTCGGCACAGACGAGCGATAAGGCTTCACCTTTAGATCCCGCACGTCCTGTTCGTCCAATGCGGTGCACATAGTCTTCGGACACATTGGGTAGGTCAATGTTAATCACGTGCGGTAATAGGTCAATGTCGATGCCGCGTGCGGCAATATCGGTGGCTACGAGGACGCGAATTTTATTGGCTTTGAAGTCGGCAAGTGCTTTGGTGCGTGCTCCTTGGCTTTTGTTGCCGTGCAGGGCGGCGGCTGGGATGCCCGCTTGATTTAGTTTTTCACAAATGCGGTTGGCACCATGTTTTGTTTTGCTGAAGGCTAAAACCTGTTGCCATTGGTTGTCGGCAACCAAGTGAATAAGCAGTTCTGTTTTACGTGCCTTGTCAACCGGGATAACGGTTTGCAAAACCAGTTCCGTGGTGCTGTTGGGCGGTGTGACCGAAACTTGTTTGGGTGCGTTTAGAAACTGATGCGCAAGTTGTTTAATTGAATCCGAGAAGGTGGCCGAGAACATCAGGGTTTGGCGTTTTTTCGGCAGTAATTTGGCAATGCGCTTAAGGTCATGGATAAAGCCCATGTCGAGCATGCGGTCGGCTTCGTCAAGTACCAGTACTTCGAGTTGATCAAAGCTGACGGCGTTTTGTGAGTGCAGGTCAAGCAGGCGACCGGGGGTTGCAACAAGTACATCGACACCGCGGCGTAGCTTCATCATTTGTGGGTTGATGCTGACGCCACCAAACACTACGGCGGAGTGGAGTTTTAAGTGCTTGCCGTAGTTAACCACGCTTTCATGTACCTGAGCCGCCAATTCACGGGTGGGGGTTAAAACCAGTGCGCGAACTTGGTTGGCTTTGGGTGATGTGCCTTTGGCTAGGTTGTGTAAAACCGGCAGTGTAAAGCCGGCGGTTTTTCCTGTGCCCGTTTGTGCGGCTGCCATCAAGTCGTCACCTTGTAAGACCAGTGGTATCGCTTGTTGTTGAATCGGGGTGGGGGTGGTGTAGCCTTCGTCGGCGACAGCTTGTACCAGTGATGGGTGGAGGTTTAATTCATTAAATAACATTGTCTTCAGACCTTTAGCGCAGTGCGCAGTAAGTGAAGCGATCTGAAGTGCAAGCAAACCAAACCGCAAAACCGTTAAGTATGCGGCATAATCGAGTTTTTTACAACCAGGCCTGGCTGAAAAGATCGGTTAAGTCAGGGCAAACGCATCTAAAGTAAATAATAAAACAACAAATTACAATCAGGTCTCGCTCCCACGTTGAACGTGGGAGCGCCTTGGACTTGGGTTCAAGAGCTGTTTCATAGGTTAAATCGGTCTGCATTCCCACGCACAGCGTGGGAACGAGGTTAATCAAGCCTATTGCTATTATTTTTTATTATTTAGATGCGTTTGCCCTGTCGGTTAAGTGGTTATTTATGATATTGAGGACTGAGTTCAACCACGGCGTTGATAAACGCACCGGCATGTTCTGGTTTGACTTCTGGGTGAATGCCGTGTCCCAAGTTAAACACATGGCCTGAGCCTTGGCCGTATTTTTCAAGGATAATGGCGACTTCTTGGCGAATGCGTTCCGGTGAGGCATAGAGCATGCTCGGGTCCATATTGCCTTGCAGCGCAACGCGATCTCCCACACGGCGACGGGCGTCATCAATATCCGTTGTCCAGTCTAGGCCGAGTGCGTCCGCACCGGTATCCGCCATGGCTTCTAACCATTGCCCGCCGCCTTTGGTGAACAGGATGACCGGAATTTTTTCGCCATTATGTTCACGCTTGAGGCCATTGACTATTTTTGCCATGTAGTTGAGTGAAAATTCTTTGTAATCACGAGGGGTTAAGACGCCACCCCACGTATCGAACACCTGTACGGCCTGTGCACCTGCTTCGATTTGAGCATTGAGATAGGCGATGACGGAATCGGCTAACACATCGAGCATCTGGTGCAGGGTAGCTGGTTCGTCGTACATCATGGCTTTAATTTTAGAAAAGGTTTTGCTTGTGCCGCCTTCCACCATATAGGTCGCCAGTGTCCACGGGCTGCCAGAAAAACCAATCAGTGGCACGCGGCCATTGAGGGCTTTGCGAATGGTGCTAACGGCGTTCATCACGTAGCCAAGGTCGGATGCCATATCGGGCACATAGAGTTTCTTTACGTCGGCGAGATTGCGAATGGGTTTATCAAAAACCGGGCCTTCGCCAGTTTCAAATCGCAATCCTAAGCCCATGGCGTCGGGAATAGTAAGGATGTCGGAAAACAAAATGGCGGCATCCAGCGGAAAACGTTCAAGGGGTTGCAGGGTTACCTCACAGGCAAATTCGGCGTTGCGGCACAGGTCCATAAACGAGCCCGCTTGGGCGCGACTGGCACGGTATTCTGGTAAATAACGTCCAGCTTGGCGCATCATCCATACAGGTGTGCGATCAACAGGTTGGCGGGTGAGTGCGCGAAGGAAGCGGTCGTTTTGTAATGCTGACATGGAGAACCCTTTTCAAAAAATCAAAACGGCTATTTTAACGCTAAACGCGGGAGGTGTCATTTTTAGTCGGTAAATAGACAATAAAAAAGCCGCAATGAAGCGGCTTTTTGTAAGAAGGTAGAGACCTGCTTGGTTTTAGCGACGTAGCGAGCCGTATTTTTGACGGAACTTTTCAACGCGACCTTCGGTGTCAACAAGTGTTTGCTTACCAGTATAAAACGGGTGTGACGCACTTGATACTTCAACACGAACCAATGGGTAGTCTTTACCGTCTAATGTAATGGTTTCGCCAGAAGTTTTTAGGGTTGAACGAGTTAAGAAAGTTTCACCAGTAGAAATATCCTGGAAAACCACCTCGTTGTATTCTGGGTGAATGTCTGCTCTCATAATGACGGTCCAAGTTTAATGGGGTTTAAAATTAAAGACGAGATTTTAACAGAGTTTCTGTTTAAATCAAGCCCAGCTGATACTTTTTTATTTAAAACAGTTTTTTTAAAACAGTTTATTAACGTTTCATTGATTGAAATAAAGCGGCATTGGTTTTGCTGACTTTCATTTGATCAATAAGGGTTTCGATCGCTTCGACTTCATTCATCGTGTGTAAGAAGCGACGAAGAATCCAAATGTTTTGTAGCTCTTCTTGGGTGGTGAGCAACTCTTCTTTACGCGTGCCGGACTTGTTTAAGTTGATGGCAGGGAAGGTGCGTTTTTCGGCAATATTACGTGAAAGATGCAGTTCCATGTTACCTGTACCTTTAAATTCTTCAAAAATGACTTCATCCATTTTCGAGCCGGTATCGACTAACGCGGTAGCGATGATGGTGAGTGAGCCACCTTCTTCAATGTTGCGCGCGGCACCAAAGAAGCGTTTTGGGCGGTGTAGTGCGTTGGCATCCACACCACCGGTCAAAATTTTGCCTGATGAAGGTACAACAGTGTTGTAGGCACGTGCTAAACGGGTAATCGAATCAAGTAGGATGACTACGTCGGTTTTGTGTTCAACTAGACGTTTGGCTTTTTCAATGACCATTTCGGCCACTTGAACATGGCGGGTAGCCGGCTCGTCAAACGTAGAGGCAATCACTTCACCCTTTACGGTGCGTTGCATTTCGGTCACTTCTTCTGGTCTTTCGTCGATGAGCAGTACGATCAGGTAGCATTCAGGGTAGTTTTCAGCAATCGACTGCGCAAGGCTTTGCATGATCACGGTTTTACCGGATTTGGGTGGCGCGACAATCAAGCCACGCTGGCCTTTACCGATGGGTGAAGCTAAGTCAATAATGCGTGGGGTAATGTCTTCGGTGCTGCCGTTGCCAATTTCCATACGCATGCGGGTGTCAGCATGCAAGGGGGTTAGGTTTTCAAATGCAATTTTGCGACGCGCGATTTCTGGTTCTTCAAAGTTGATTTTATTTACTTTAAGTAAGGCAAAGTAACGTTCACCTTCTTTGGGTGGGCGGATTTTGCCTTCAACTGTGTCGCCAGTGCGTAATCCAAAGCGGCGAATCTGGCTGGGTGATACATAGAGATCGTCAGGGCCGGCAAGATAGGAACCATCACCCGAGCGAAGGAAACCAAAGCCGTCGGGCAGAATTTCAAGTACGCCGACACCAAAAATGTCTTCACCTTTTTGGGCGTGACCTTTAAGGATGGCAAAAATAATATCTTGTTTACGTTGGCGGGCGAGATTGCTATCTAGCTCCATTTCGGTAACGAGGTCTAAAAGTGAGGCAGCGGATAATTTTTTTAAGTCTGATAAATTCATAATGGTTTTGCGTTCGTCTGAAAAGTAAATAGAAAAGCCAGCAGGCAGATTGGAAAAGGTGAAGTGGGTTAAGCGTAAAGCCGGGGTGTACCGAACTTAATCGGTACACCCTTGGTATTATAGGTTGCTGTCTAAGAAATTACATAATTGTGTTTTAGACAACGCGCCCACTTGGGTCGCATCAACTTGACCATTTTTGAATAGCATTAACGTTGGGATGCCACGCACACCATATTGCGGCGGTGTAGATGGGTTTTCGTCAATATTCAGTTTTACAATTTTAACCTTGCCTGCGTATTCGGCCGCCACTTCATCAAGGATAGGTGCAATCATTTTGCAAGGTCCGCACCATTCGGCCCAGAAATCAACTAAAACAGGTAGTTCAGAGCTTGATACTTCAGCATCGAAATTGGCGTCAGAGGTTGCAATAATTTTGTCACTCATAGGTAACTCCTTAATTTTATTATTTTAAAATACGAAAAACGTTGGATTTTGCTTGTGTGTCGGTTATTTCGTATCGTTCAAGTTATGTTAAAGGTGGGGGTGTTGACCAATGTTAACTAAAATATAACGTGCTTTCGCACCCCTTTAAAATACATTCTGGCAATTATTACACTAATCAGGTGTTCAATGCAAGATGTTGTTACGAATTTAATTTCTTAACGCGACTATTTTTTGGTTTTTAATGCCATTTAGCGTAGCATACGCTTATTAATTAGATTAACAAAAGAAATAAACGTGGATATTACATTTATATTAAATGATTTGAATGATGCGCAGCGTGATGCGGTGACATTGGATGAGCGCCATGCGCTGATTTTGGCAGGGGCGGGTAGTGGTAAGACCCGTGTATTGGTTCATCGTATTGCTTGGTTGACGGAGGTGATGAAGCTGTCGCCTTTTAACATTCTGGCGGTGACATTTACCAACAAGGCCGCGCGTGAGATGCGCGGGCGGATGGAGCAGCTGATTGGTGAGCAAGCCCAGCGGGTGACGATGGGTACGTTTCACGGTATCGCTTATCGTTTGTTACGCCAGCATTATGAGGCGGCGGGCTTACCGCAAGCGTTTCAGATATTGGATTCAGATGACCAAAAGCGTTTGATCAAGCGTCTATTAAAAGCACTTGAATTGGATGAGGCACAATGGCCGGTTAAGCAGGTACAGGCCTATATTAATGGTGAAAAAGAGGAGGGGCGTCGCCCGCATCACATTGATCCAGGTCATAGTGCGTATGTCAACAAGATGCTGCAAATTTATCAGGCATATGAGCAGCAGTGCCAAAAAGCAGGCCTGGTTGATTTTGCTGAACTTTTGTTGCGTGCGCATGAGCTTTGGTTGAAGCGCCCTGAAATATTGAGTTTTTATCAAAATCGTTATCGCCATATTCTAGTGGACGAGTTTCAGGATACCAATAGTTTGCAATATGCTTGGTTGCGTGTTTTGGCGGGCGGCACCGGTAAGTTGTTTGTGGTGGGGGATGATGATCAATCGATTTATGGTTGGCGTGGTGCGAAAATTGAAAATATTCGTTTGTTTGAACAGCAGTTTAGTGGTGTAAAACTGGTGCGTTTAGAGCAGAATTATCGTTCAACCAGTACGATTTTGAAAGCCGCGAATCAGTTGATTGCGTTTAATTCCGAGCGCATGGGTAAGGAGTTGTGGAGTGCCGGCGATGCGGGCGAGCCGATTTCAGTGTATGAAGCTTTTAGTGAGTATGATGAAGCTAATTTTGTAGTGGGGCAAATCCAGCGTTGGGTTGAGCAAGGGGGTGAGCGTCAGCAGGTGGCGATTTTGTATCGTTCGAATGCGCAATCACGCGTGCTTGAACAGACACTAATTCAAGCGGAAATGCCTTATCGCATTTATGGCGGCTTGCGATTTTATGATCGGGCTGAGGTCAAGGATGTGTTGGCGTATTTGCGCCTAATGGTGAATCGTGACGATGATGCGTCGTTTGAGCGGGTGTATAACTTACCGACACGCGGACTGGGTGAAAAGACGATTCAAAGGGTGCGCGATCTGGCACGTGATTTGGGGCTGTCTTTGTGGCAAGCCGCTAAAGTGCAGCTTGAGTCTGGACTGAGCGCGCGAGCAAAAGGCGCGCTTGCTGGGTTTATGGATTTGGTGGATGCACTTGACCAGGCCTGCTTGGGTAAACGTTTGCAGGATCAGGTGATGTTGGTGATTTCTCGTTCAGGTTTGCAAACACACTTTGAAAAAGACCGATCTGAGCAGGGGCAGTCACGGCTAGAAAACTTGGATGAGTTGGTGAGTGCGGCGGCCGGGTTTGATAAAAAGCCAAAACTGGAGAGTGAAAACGCGCTCGAAATGGCCAACGAGGAAAACCCCTTGCTCGCATTTTTAGCCCAAGCCAACCTGGAGGCGGGCGAGAACCAAGCCGATGCTTGGGAATCGGCGGTGCAGTTAATGACTTTGCATGCCGCGAAGGGCTTGGAGTTTCCGTTGGTGTTTATGGTCGGTTTGGAGGAGGGGTTGTTTCCTTCGCAAGCATCGAATGATGACCCTTATCGCTTGGAAGAAGAGCGCCGGTTGGCTTATGTAGGCATCACCCGTGCCGAGCGTAAGTTGGTGATGACCCATGCCCAATGTCGTCGATTACATGGTTCTGAAATTTATCCCGCGCCCTCGCGTTTTCTTAAAGAAGTGCCGGATGATTGTGTTGATTGGGTGCGCAAAAGTGGACGGGTTCAATCCACGCGCGACTGGGGTTCGTCAAGCTCGGCCAGCGCAACAAAGTCTGCAACGATCAAGGTAAATGAAACAGGTTTGGCGCTTGGGCAGCGGGTTTTTCACCAAAAGTTTGGTGAAGGCACCGTAACCGCCACCGAAGGATCGGGTGACCATGCGCGTATTCAGGTGAACTTTAAACACGCCGGTTCAAAATGGCTAGTCAAAGCCTATGCGAATTTGGACATGTTATAACCCCGGATACATCGTATCAATAAAATAGGTGAATTATGAAAGTGTGTCATGCCGCTTGGGTGCCCTCTGGTGCCGATGGCTTTAACAATGATGGCTTTAACAATCTTGGTCAGTTTGTGTTTTGGGTGGAAACCGCCAGTATGTCGCGTGCTAAAAAAGCGACAGATTGGCATCCGTTCCACATCACGCATCCGGCAGACCTTAAAGCGTGTTTAAGCGATTTGGGGTTACCAAAAGCCTCCGTGACATCGTGTGGCATTACATCGAGTGCGTTTTATGTGAGTTTGCCAACTCATGCAGGGCGGCCGCTGTTCAGTATTGAGATGGCGCAGCTCACCGGAGACTATCCGTTTGATGATGTCTATGAGGCCGATCAAATAGCGTGGCAAACTTGGTTGTTGCAGGGGCTGGCGGTCGCTGATCCGTTAAGTTTTTTGCGTGAATTGCAGGTGGCGACGTATTTTCTGTCTTCTGAGGTTCGCTTTGGTGCCGATTTGTTGTTTTGGATAGCCTATGCCAAGCATCTGAGCCATGTTGTTCGCCAGCATCAATTTATGCCGACCATGCAGTGTCAGCAACCTCTTACGCCCAAAACGAAAGCCTCGGTCAAACCAAAAGCTTCAGCCAAAACGAAAGCGAGTGAAAATAATGTCACGCTTTATGCGGGCTGGTCACCTGTCGGTGAGCGTCTGTATGAGCCGGGTTTGCGCGACTTTGCGCGTGCGATGCCTCTGGTTTGTCAGTGTTATCAGCCGTGTACTGATGTGGCTGATAGCAAGCCAGCCGGCATGGGATCGAATGGTTGGGATGCGCACAGCTTATTGCGCCACTTTTCAGAGGTGCAGGTTGATAATCTGGTAAAAAAGACGCCGCTAACTAAAAAGTTGCTTAAGCAGTTCGAAGGCAGTTGGTTAGTCGATAGTTTTGATTTTGCACCCCTCCAGTCTAGCGTTGAACAATGGCAGCAGTGGCACGCTTGGCAGCAGGCGATAGTGAATACTCAAGAAGATCATCATTTTGTTTTAGGCTTGCGACTGCATGCGGTTGAGTCAGTGAGTGAGTCCGTCACGGAGTCAACCTGGTGGCTTGGCTTCTTTGTTGCGTCGAGCCGTGATCCGTCGTTAAAAATAGATATGGCCGATTGGTGGGCCTTGTCGGAAGAGGAGCAGCACCAGTGGTATCAACGCTTTGGCGGAAAGTTCGAGCGCCATTTATTGGTCAATATGGGGCATGCGGCCAGAATGTGCCCGGTATTATGGCAAGCGCTTGATACGTCACAACCCTGTGGCTTAGGTCTTGATATTGACAGTGCCTATGCGTTTTTGAAGCAGGATGCGTTGGTGCTAGAGTCGGCGGGATTTAAGGTGGTTGTACCGAGTTGGTGGACACCGCAGGGGCGTAAGCGGGCGAAATTAAGAGTGAGTGCGTCTGGGCGCACTACGGGTCAAGTTGATAAAGACACGGGCGAGGGTTATTTTTCGTTACCTGATGTGGTGGCCTATCGTTATGAGTTGGCGATTGGTGGCGAGCCGGTTTCTGAGGCGGAGTGGCAGGCGTTAGTTGAAGCCAAAACGCCCTTGGTTCAGTTTCGTGGTGAGTGGATGGAGCTTGATCCTGCCCAAATGGAGAGTTTGTTGGCGTTAATGCAAACCCAGGCGCAAGTGGCCACTGAGTTGAGTGTGAATCAGCTGCTCAAGCAGTGGGCGGAAGCGGATGAGGAGACAACGGAGTTTGTGTTCGATGACGCGCTGGATGATATGTTAATGCGCTTGCAGCAACCCCGCTCAACCGATCTGCTTGACAATCCAGCCGGCTTACAAGGCCAGCTTCGGCCTTATCAGCAGCAAGGCTTGTCATGGTTAGCGACGCAAGAAGCCTTGGGGCTTAATCCGTGTTTGGCCGATGACATGGGCTTAGGGAAAACCATTCAGGTTATTGCGTTGTTATTGCATGAGCGCGCGGAGGGCGCGCAGGCTAGCTCACCGCGCTTGCCCACCCTGCTTATTGCGCCGACTTCGGTGTTAAGCAATTGGCAAAAAGAAATGCAAACGTTTGCCCCGTCTTTGCGCAGCTTGATTCACCATGGCAGCGCGCGGCATACTGATATTGCGGATTTTAAGGCACAGGCACTTGCGCATGATGTGGTAATTACTTCTTTTACGCTTGCGCGTAAAGATAGCGAGCTCTTGAAAAAAATGGCTTGGCATCGGGTGGTGGTTGATGAGGCGCAGAATATTAAAAATCCGCAATCAGCCCAGGCCAAAGCCATCTATGCTCTCAAGGCACCGCACCGCATTGCCCTGACAGGT
This sequence comes from Thiomicrospira microaerophila, assembly GCF_000934765.1. Classification (GTDB taxonomy): domain Bacteria; phylum Pseudomonadota; class Gammaproteobacteria; order Thiomicrospirales; family Thiomicrospiraceae; genus Thiomicrospira; species Thiomicrospira microaerophila. The sequence continues at coordinate 12,391 of NZ_JYNN01000029.1, forward strand.
ACACCGATTGAAAATCGTTTGATGGACATGTGGTCGTTATTTCATTTTTTAAATCCGGGTTATTTGGGTACCGCTATTCAATTTAAGCGCGCTTATGAAACACCGATTCAGCGTGATGGTAGCCCGCAACACGCCAAACAACTCCAGCGGTTGGTGCAGCCATTTATTTTGCGTCGTCTTAAAACAGATAAGTCAATCATTAGTGACCTGCCGGATAAGCTTGAACAAAAACTTTATTGCAATTTAACCCAGGAACAGGCGACCCTTTATCAAGCGGTCGTTGATGAGGTGAAGCGCAAGCTTGAAGACGCAGAGGGTATGGCGCGAAAAGGTCTAATCTTGTCAACCTTGATGAGGCTTAAACAGGTATGCAACCATCCCGCACAGTTTTTGCAAGATGGCAGTGCTTTCAGTTCAGCGCGTTCACACAAGCTGACACGCTTGAATGAAATGTTGGAGGAAGCGTTAGCAGGCGATGACAGTGTGTTGGTGTTTACTCAATTTACAGAGGTGGGTGATCAACTGGCTAAAACACTGCGCGAGCAACATGTTTGTCCGGTGTATTATTTGCATGGTGGCACGAGCCGTAAGCATCGTGAGCAGATGATTGAGCGCTTTCAAGATCCGGATTCACCGCCGGGTATTTTTATATTGTCGTTAAAGGCCGGTGGTGTTGGGATTACCCTCACGCGAGCGAATCATGTGTTTCATTTTGATCGTTGGTGGAACCCAGCGGTTGAAAACCAAGCAACAGACCGTGCCTATCGTATCGGACAGCAAAAAACGGTATTCGCGCATAAAATGGTGACTTTGGGTACGCTCGAAGAGCGTATTGATCAAATGATTACCGACAAGCAAGCGCTGGCGGATAGTATTGTGGGGACTGATGAAAACTGGCTGACGGAAATGGATAATGCGGCTTTTGCGCAGCTGATTGAGCTTAACCGCGCGACAATTATGGAGGCCTAACACATGGCAAAAATAACACGCACTTGGTGGGGTGAGCGATTTCTAACGGTGCTCGAAGACAGTATGGACGAGGGGCGTTTAAAGCGTGGACGCGCTTATGCGGGTCCTCATCGCCTATTGAGTTTTGATATAGCGGGTTCAAAGGTGAGCGCGACTGTGCTTGGCAATGCGAATCCTTATTTTGGGGTGTATGAAGCGCCTAAATACAAAACGCAGGTGCAACTTGCGCCATTTTCGGATAAGCAGTGGGCTAGCCTTATTGATGCGATCAGTGAGAATGCCGCGTGTTTGTCACAGTTGATGCTGGGCGAAATGCCGAATCAGATTGAAGCAATTTTTGCTAAACAGTCGTTGCAGTTGTTGCCTAAAAAACCAAGCGATCTAATCAGTCAGTGCTCCTGCCCGGATTATGCTTCGCCCTGCAAGCATGTGGCGGGTGTGTATTATAAGATGGCATCGTTGCTCGACCGTAATCCGCTATTGTTGTTTCAGTTGCGCGGCATGGATGTGGAAAAACTGCAAGCGAAATTGGCGCAGTCGCCTTTAGGTCAGGCGTTACTTGATCAAATGACAGATCAAAAAGTCCCTGTGGTTTATCAAACACATCGTTATAGTGCGCCGATATCTAGGTCTACACCTGTTTGTTCATCATTTGAAATGGGTGATTTAAAAGATTTTTGGCAGGGTGCGCACCCTTTACCCGTGATGGATATGCCTGTTCAAACGCAAGCCGCTAGTGTATTAATCAAAAAAGCGGGCGATTATCCTGCTTTTTGGTCACGCGATAATTCGTTTATCAGCGCGATGGAAGAGGCTTATGAGCTAATTGTTAAGAAAAATAAAGCCGTGTTTTAGCCCGGATGTTTCATAAATTCGCGTGATGATCGCGCAGGATATTGGTTTCCCAGTGCTTTTTTCGAAGGAGCGCTGTAGTTATTCATACAGCCGACTGAGAAAAAAGTGCTGGGGAATCAATAGACAAGCGAGGGCGCGTGAACTTTATGAAATATCCGGGTTATGCCGTCGTTATAGCTGTGTGTCACGACTAAAGGCTTCGAGTCCGATGTGGAGGTAGGGGTTGGTTTGGTAACCTAAATCTATTGGCTCGTGTACGCCTGGGGTGATGCTGAGAAACAGCCAATGTTTGTACAGGCGGTGACGCCAGTTGATTTGCGCATAGCTGTCTTGAATCGTAAACTGTTCGGTTTGTTCCCAATGCCAACGCCGTCCGAGTTGGTAGCTGAGTCGGTTGCGGTCAGAGAAGCGGTGGAGCCATTCAAAGCTTTGCTGGAGTTCATAGTATTCTTTTCGATTGTATTTGACTGCTTGACTACTAAGGCGCAAAAAATCCTTTTCAGTGTAGCGGTGAGCGAGATTGAGTTGAATATCTTGTCCAGCCCCTTCAACTTTTTGCCAAAACACGCCAGGCTCCAAATTCACAAACCAGTTTTGGTCGACCTTATTTTCAAAACGTAGATGGCTAGTAATGTAGGGGTCAAATTTACCGCTGTTCATTCGGCTGCCGACGCGGTTTTTCCAGCTGGTATGATCTGAAACTGAAAATACCGATGCAAGACCGATAAATTGATCCTCTGATGGTTTGCTGGCCGCTTGCTTTTGGGTGTCCTGTTCTTGCTCTTCTCGGCTTGAGAAGGTCTCAATATACAAATTAAAGCGCTCCTCTATCCTGGGTAGTCTGGCATAGATGTTGAGCTGGACTTTGGTGTCGGCCGGGTAGTGTTTGGATTGTGTTTGGTTTAGACTGAGTTTTAATTGTGCTTTACCTGCGTCAACATGCTGTTCAGGGGCAAAAAAGTTATCGATGCGATGGGTGAGGGTGTCAATATGCCCGCCGAGCCAGATAAGACCTTGCTGAACTTTTTCGCTGTCTTCGAGTAAACCGTTGGTTTGGGTGGACGGGGTTTGGGCATGCGTGGCGCTGGCTGCAAATAAACCTAAGGTTATTAAAATCTGAGTGAACGCCTTAATACTTGTCATAAAGTACCGATAAGTGTATGTGTTAGCTTAATTCTAGGGTAAGAAGATGGCTTTAGCTAGTGGTTTTTTGTGTGGGATATTGCAAAAAGACCTCGGTTAACATCAAGGGCGCTTGGTGTTGTGAAAAGACACAGCGGCGAGCGAGCGTTTTGGAGCTTAGCCAGTTTGCTTGGCAAAACTCAAATTCAGTGCGTGCTAAATACGGTTGACTAAACAAAACTTCACCGAGGGGTTGTTGCCCGAGTTTTTTTAGACGCCACCAAGGGTTTTGGATGCTAAAGTTGGGAATGACGCTGCGCGCATAAATCAGCGGCTGATCTTGGCAAATCAGTTTAACTTGTCTAATCCACGCTTGATGATGTGCTGGAAGGTTGAGCGCTTGGGCTTCATCAAAAAATAATTGGCCAAAACCTTCATGGATGACCTCTACGCGAATCAATGGGCAGTGTTGGCGCAGTTTTTTGGTGAGTGAGCCTTTATCTAGCAACCAGGCCTGGTGGTCGGTGTGGCACGTTAGGCGTCCAATCAGTGAGGCGGGATACCAGCGTTTTGACTGGAACCTAGGCATGTTTGTATTCGACCTTTTCGCCAATCCAGCGTTGTTGGAGTAATGCAACCAGACCTGTCGTGCCTTTTGATGGCAATTTGGCTTGGTTTAGCATTTGAGCAGCAGCTTGTTGCGCCGGCTCTATCCAAGCTTCGTCGCGCTGAATGTCGGCGATGCGTAAACTGATGCCGCCGGTTTGGCGGGTGCCGAGTACTTCGCCTGGGCCGCGAATCCGTAAGTCTTCTTCGGCGATCACAAAGCCATCGTTGGTTTGGCGCATAATCTGCAGGCGTGCTTTGGCGGTGGCGGAGAGTGGCGCTTGATAAAGCAGCACGCAATGGCTTTTTTTCGCACCCCGTCCAACCCGACCGCGTAATTGGTGGAGTTGTGATAAACCAAGGCGTTCGGCATTTTCGATAATCATTAAGCTGGCATTGGGAACATTGACACCCACTTCAATCACCGTGGTGGCCACCAGCAGGTCTATTTGATGGGCTTTAAATTGCTGCATGATCAATTCCTTTTCGGCCGCTTTTAAGCGCCCGTGAACCAATCCAACACGCATATCAGGCCAAAGCTGGTTGAATTCATCGAAGGTAGTTTGCGCGGCTTGGGCATCGAGCAGTTCGGATTCATCAATCAGCGGGCAGACCCAATAGGCCTGCACGCCTTCTTTGCAGGCATGATAAAGGTGCGCCATCACCTCTTGACGTTTTTGATTGCCCAGCACGGCGGTATCAACCGGTAAGCGCCCCGGTGGTAACTCATCAATCACAGATATATCTAAGTCGCCATAGGCGGTCATCGCAAGGGTGCGTGGAATCGGGGTAGCCGTCATGGTGAGTTGATGGGGGGCGAAGTTTTTAATTTGATCGGATTGGGCTTTTTGATTGAGCGTTAGGCGTTGATGGACACCAAAACGGTGTTGTTCATCAATAATCACTAGCCCGAGTCGATTAAATTCAACACTGTCTTGAAACAGCGCGTGGGTGCCGACAGCAATTTTGGCTTCACCGGAGGCTATTTTAGCCAGCATTTCGCGTTTTTCAGCGGCTTTTAGCCGTCCGTTTAACCATGCCATCTCGATATTTAGCGGCGCTAGCCATTCGGCAAAATGGTTGCGGTGTTGTTCAGCGAGGATTTCAGTCGGTGCCATAATCGCGACTTGATAATCCATGTCGGCCGCCTGTAGCGCGGCGAGGGCGGCGATAATGGTTTTACCCGATCCGACATCGCCCTGCACTAAGCGTTGCATCGGCTGGGTTTGCTTGAGGTCATTGACAATCTCTTGCCATACCCGTTGCTGTGCGGAGGTTAGGGAAAACGGCAGGCTAGCAAGCAAGGTTTTTGCGGTTCGGCTAATCGCTAAGGCGGGGGCTAAGCGCTGTACTTGTTGTTGGCGCATTAATTGTAACGCGAGTTGTTGGGTAATGAGTTCTTCAACAATTAAGCGCGCTTGCGCCGGATGTTCAAAGCGTTGGATTTGACCCAGATCATCGCTAGGTTGCGGTTGATGGAGCGTGATTAGCGCTTGATTAATCGGCGGTAATTGCCAGTTTTGTAACCAGGCCTGGTTGAGTCCTTCGGCAAGCGGATATTGTTTTAACAGCGCAATCGCTTGTTTAATGAGTTTAACCAGACTGGCCTGTCCCAAACCTTCGGTGGTCGGATAAACAGGCGTTAGAGTATTATCGAGAGGCGGGGGGTCAAAGCTGAATACGCTGTAGTGAGGGTGAACGATTTCTAGACCATTCAGCCCCGTGCGAAGTTCGCCAAAGGCGCGAACCGAATCGCCGCGTTTAAATTTACGTACCTGGGTGGGTTGGAAGTGAAAAAAACGCAGCGCCAGCGACTGCCCCGTGCTGTCTTCAAGTTCAACCAGTAGGGTGGGGCGACGACCTTGGGTTAAGCGTTGGTTTTTGATTTGTGCTTCAATCAACACTTCTTGACCGATAATCGCCTGGTCAAGCGGGGTGATTTTGGTTTTGTCTTGATAGCGGTGGGGCAGGTGAAACAGTAGGTCTTGAACGACATGCAAGCCAAGCTTGGCCAGTTTTTCAGCTTGTTTGTCACCGACCCCTTTAAGGCCAGTGACATGCATTTGATCAAGCATGGTGGGCGCGTGGCTTAATAGCTTGAGACAACCATCACGCCATCCATTTCAACATCGGTGTCCTTGGGCAATTGCTTAACCGCAACGGCCGCACGCGCCGGATAGGGCTGTTGAAAATACTGCGCCATGATTTCGTTAACAGTGGCAAAATGGCTCATATCAGTTAAGAAGATATTAAGCTTTGCAATATCTTGTAGGCTGCCCCCTGCCGCTTCACACACCGCGCTAAGGTTCTTAAATACTTGATGAATACGCACACTAATCTCACCCTGTGCGAGTTCCATTGTTTCGGGTATGAGTGCGATTTGACCTGAAAGATAGACTGTGTCGCCGATGCGTACCGCTTGTGAGTAGGTGCCTATCGCGGCGGGTGCATTGGGTGTGGAGATGATTTGTCGCATACTCTTATCCTTTGATGTGTGATTTTATGGGGTAAACCTGTTTAATGGTTAATGTTTTCAATACGATAAGCCTTGTCAATAATCGGAATGCGTCGCAGATGGCGCAAGAGCTCATCTAAATGATCTGCATTGCGAACTAAGACAACAAAGTTCATCAAGCTAAAGGTTTCATCCTTGTCCTCAGAGCGAACACGGTCGATATCGGTTTTGGTGTTGGCAATTTCAGATGCAATTAATGCAAGCGCACCGCGTTGATTTTTGGTTTCGACTTGAATTTCAACCGCAAAGAGTTCTTCGCTGCTCGGATCCCAGTCTACATCAAGCCATTTTTCCGGCTGGTTTGAATAGTGCTTGACGTTTTTGCAGCTTTGGCGATGAATAACCAGCCCCTTGCCGCTAGAAATAAAGCCAATAATGTCATCACCAGGAATGGGGTGGCAACAGTTTGCATAGTTCACCACTAATCCTTCGGTACCTGAAATTGCAAGCGGTTGGTGATGGCCATTGGCATCCGTTGCATGGGGGATATGGTCATCTTTGCCGAGCAGGGAATCGTGGATTTGTTTGGCGACTAAACCGGCCATGCGCTCACCCAATCCAATTTCTTCAAGTAGCTGATTCCAATCGGTCAGTTTTAGTTCGCCAACGAGCTTTGTAATGATGTCTTCACTGAGACCCGAGTAAGCCATGTTATGTACACGCATCGCTTTCGTTAACAAGCGTTGACCCAGATCGTGGGCAGAACGTGAGTGTTGGTTTTTTAAGAAATGGCGAATTTGTGAGCGTGCTTTAGCGGTGGTGACAAAGTTAAGCCAAGTTGGGTTAGGTTGGGTTTCTTTAGATTTAATGATATCTACCGTTTGACCGCTTTCCAGTACACTGCGCAAAGGCATTAGCTGACGATCGATGCGACAACCGACGCAGGCATGACCGAGATTGGTATGGACGGCATAGGCAAAATCGACGGCTGTGGCGTTTTTAGGCAGCGTGACAATATCGCCTTGTGGGGTAAAAACATAGATGACATCAGGGAATAAGTCAATTTTGACATTTTCTAAAAAGTCGAGTGAGTTCCCCGCGCTTTGCTGAATCTCAAGCAGATTGCGAACCCATTCTTGCGCCCGCACGTCGACCGCACTGGCTTGTGTGCCAGCATCCGTTTGTTTATATTGCCAATGCGCGGCGATACCGTGCTCGGAGACTTCATGCATCATTTCACTGCGAATTTGTATTTCAATATGCACACCATACGGACCAAAAAGTAGGGTGTGTAATGACTGATAGCCATTGGCCTTGGGAATGGCAATATAGTCTTTAAATTTACCGGGCAGAGGCTTGTAGAGCGAGTGAACTAACCCGAGCATGCGATAACAATCTTCGGCCTGCTCAACAATCACTCGAAACGCAAAAATATCTAAAACCTCATCAAATGAAAAGCGTTTCTTTTTCATTTTTTTGTAAAGACTGTAGACATGTTTTTCGCGTCCAACCACTTCTGCTTTAAAACCCTCTTGATTGATGCGCGTTTGAATTGCTTCGGTAATTTGCTCAACGATTTCTTTGCGGTTGCCGCGTGCTTTTTTTACCGCCTGCTCTAAGGTGGCAAAGCGCCGAGGGTAGTAGGCTTTAAAGCCAAGGTCTTCAAGTTCGATGCGAATGGCATTGATGCCCAGACGTGCGGCAATCGGCGCATAAATATCGAGGGTTTCACGGGCGATGCGACGTTGTTTTTCAGGGCGCATGACGCCAAGCGTACGCATGTTATGAAGGCGATCAGCGAGCTTAATCAGAATGACGCGGATATCACGCGACATCGCCAGCATCATTTTGCGAAAGCTTTCAGCCTGTGCTTCTTGAGGTGTATTAAACTCAATTTTTCCCAGCTTAGTAACACCATCAATAATTTCAGCGACGGATTGGCCAAATCGATCAATGATATCTTGCTTGGTATAGGGGGTGTCTTCGATTACGTCATGTAAAATAGCCGCAATTAGACTTTCATGATCCAGTTGGATTTCGGCGAGAATTTCAGCTACCGCTACAGGGTGCCAAATATAGGCGCCGCCCGCTTTACGCGTTTGGCCTGCGTGGGCGAGTGCACCAAAATCGTAGGCCGCGACTATCTGTTGTACGTGCGTATCAGATAGGTACGCAGACGATTTTGCTAATAAACCCTCTAGCGAATTAGGTGTAGACATGCTGCCGGCCCTTAATACTAAACTAGTTGAAAAACGGCGGGGTATCTGGGTCAGCAAGTATAACGGAGGGCGTAATTTTTTGTCCTGCGAGTTCACGCAGTGCGACAACCGTTGGCTTGTCATTTTCCCAAGCAATGGTGGGTTCTGCACCATTGCCTAATTGGCGCGCACGCTTAGAGGCAACCAAAACAAGTTCAAAACGATTTTCTACATGCGTTAAGCAATCTTCAACTGTGACACGAGCCATGAAATTTCCTAGAATTTAAAGTTTATCGGAAATACTATTTTACATTACTAGTGGATTTTTATACAGTGATTGCATTGTTTTCTAATCGAGTCATTGATTCAAAGGAGTTGTTAGATGGATTTTGAGCATTTAGTTTCCACCTATGTGGTGCCCTATAGTATTAATATCGCGCTGGCGGTTGTTATCTTTATTATCGGTAAAGTGGCGATAGGCTGGTTGGAAAGAGTGGTTAAAACCGTGATGGAGAAGATGAAGGTCCAACCAATTTTGATTGGTTTTGTGACCTCTGTTGGGCGTGCCTTGCTGTATGTTATTCTGGTGGTGGCGATACTCGGTCACCTTGGTTTTGATACTACATCCCTAGTGGCGATACTGGCCGCGGCGAGTTTAGCCGTGGGCTTGGCACTTAAGGATTCGTTGAACAATTTTGCATCTGGAGTAATGTTAATTATCACCCAGCCATTCAAAGTGGGGGACTTTGTAGAAGTGAGTGGTCAAATGGGGGTGGTAGAAAAAGTCAGCTTGCTTAACTGTGAGTTAAGAACCGGCGATAACCGTCAGGTCGTTATCCCAAATGGGCAGCTTTATAAGTCCTCGTTAATTAATTACTCAACCAAGCCGACACGACGGATTGATTTGGTATTTGGTATTCATTATGACAGTGATTTACGTCTCGCGAAGACCCTGTTGCAAGATCTGATTGAGCAGGAGGAGCGAGCATTAAAAGACCCCGCGCCGCTTGTTGTGGTGTCTGAGTTAGCGGACAGCAGCGTTAATTTTACCGTTAGAATTTGGGTCAATACGGCGGATTATTGGCCGGTACGTTTTGACTATATTGAAAGAGTAAAGCTCACGTTTGATGAAAACAATATTGTCATTCCGTTCCCACAAATGGATTTACACCTTCAAGCTGAAGGCTTAGCAGGAGTAGGCTTAAGTGGCTATCAGAAAGTATAAAGGTGTTGTGCCTAAGTTGGCAGAGAGTGCCTGGGTGGATCAAAGCGCTCAGGTGATAGGGCGTTGCGAACTGTCGGAGGATGTTGGTATTTGGCCTTGTGCGGTGCTACGTGGCGATGTGAATGACATCAAAATTGGTGCCCGCTCAAACATTCAAGATGGTGCGGTGGTGCATACCACTCATGAGTCGGCGCGCTCGAAAGGCTCGAAAACTATTGTAGGTGCGGATGTGACAGTTGGCCATAATGCGGTGTTGCATGGCTGCATTATCGAGGATGAATGTTTGATTGGTATGGGGGCGGTGGTGTTGGATAATGCGCATGTGAAAAAGCATGTGCTGATCGGTGCCAATAGCCTCGTGCCAGCTGGCAAGCTATTGGAAAGCGGCTATTTGTATGTCGGTTCACCGGTTAAGCAACTGCGCGCGCTAACAGACCAGGAGAAGGCGTTTTTTAAATATTCTGCCGAACATTACGTTAAATTAAAAAACGATTTTGCGGCTGAGGATGACTAAACAAAACGGTGCATTAAGCCGCGATACATTTTTGTTTTCGGATGTGCTCTTGGCTTGGTTTGACGTGCATGGTCGCCATGATTTACCCTGGCAGCACCCGCGTACCGCCTATCAGGTTTGGGTGTCAGAAATTATGTTGCAACAAACTCAAGTGCAAACGGTGATTCCCTATTTTATCCGCTTTATGGCGGCGTTTCCGACGCTGGACGCGCTGGCTCGTGCCGACCAAGAGACCGTTTTGGCGCACTGGGCCGGCTTGGGTTATTACGCAAGGGGGCGCAATTTACATCGTGCTGCACAGCAGGTTGTTGCGTTGCATAATGGTGTGCAGCCTGCAAACTATGCGCAACTGCTCGCTTTGCCCGGTATCGGGCGCTCGACAGCAGGTGCTATTTTAGCGCAGGCACATGGCCAGGCCTTTGCTATTTTGGATGGCAATGTAAAGCGCGTGCTAACTCGATTTTATGCGATTGAGGGCTGGCCTGGTCACAAGCATGTTGAAAATCTTCTTTGGGAAAAAGCGGAAGGTCTGCTGCCAAAAGCGCGTTTAGCGGATTACACCCAAGCGATGATGGACTTAGGGGCCACCTTATGTCGGCGTACCAAGCCTAGTTGTAATATTTGTCCACTTAATTTAGCCTGCCAGGCTTATTTAAAAAATACGGTGGCGCAGTTTCCTACGCCTAAGCCTAAAAAAACGCTCCCCACTCACCAGGCCTGGTTGTTAATTACGCAGGATCATGCGGGAAAAGTGGCATTGGTAAAGCGCCCTAATAGTGGGGTTTGGGGTGGGCTTTATAGTTTGCCAGAATTTAGTGACAAAAATCAGCTCCTATTGTCTGGGGTCGATTTAGATTCTTTGCTAGAATGGCCAATGGTGCGGCACAGCTTTAGTCATTATCATTTGGAGCTGTTTCCGGTTGAAGCTAAAAAACATCGAGCGGTAGAAGAAACCGCCGAGGCTATTTATTGGATGACACCGGCGCAAGCTTTATCCCAAGGTTTGCCCGCGCCGATCAAAATAATAATAAGTAAGTTAGCGCTACATTTGTAAATTAACAACATCACTTCGGAGAAATAACATGTCAAGAAAAGTACAGTGCGTAAAAATTAAAGAAGAAATGGAGGGTTTGGAGTTTGCCCCTTTTCCAGGCGAGCTAGGCAAGAAGGTATATGACACGGTATCGAAGGAAGCTTGGAAGCAATGGCTGGCTCAGCAAACTATTTTAATTAATGAATATCGCCTATCGAGCCTTGACCCTAAGGCGCGCAGTTTTTTGCAAGAAGAAATGCAAAAGTTCTTGTTTGGTGATGGGGAAGTCGAAATGCCACAAGAGTTTAAACCTGTATAACAAAAACTCTGTTAAAATTAGCTAATTAACTTGTAAAGATGCTGAAACGTTATGACCAAAATGATCGATGTATATGTCGGGCGACAGCCTGTATTCAATGCAAACCTAAAAACCTTTGCGTATGAGTTGTTGTTCCGTGCTAACCGTGAGGACAATCATGCGGTGATCATTGGTGGTGATAGCGCTTCTGCGCAGGTGATGTTGCATGCGTTTGGTGATATTGGAATTAAGGATATAGCCGGCGATCACAAGGTTTTTATTAATTTTACCGAAGGTCTGTTGCTTCGAGAGTATCAACCTTTCTTTCCTAAAAGCAAGGTTATTATTGAAATTCTTGAAGATGTGAACGTGACGCCAAATCTATTGAGTGCGGTCAAAAAACTGCGTGAAAGTGGCTATGTGATTGCATTGGATGATTATGTGTTTAATCCAAAGCTAGAAGCATTGGAGTCGTTAGCGGATATTATTAAAGTTGATATTCTTAGAGTCGGCCCACGTCAGCTTGTCGAGCATGTTAAGCGCTTAAAAGAAAAGGGCGTTAAGTTGTTGGCGGAAAAAGTAGAAACCCGTGAGCATTTTGAGTTTTGTCGCAAAATAGGTTTTGATTATTTTCAGGGATATTTTTTTGCCAAGCCCGTTATTATTCAGGGGCAGCGTTTGCCGACCAATAAGGCAAGTGTACTGAGCTTGTTAGCGAGTGTATATGATCCTGACGTGGATATGCAAAAGCTGAGTAATATTATTTCAAGGGATGTGTCATTAAGTCAAAAGCTCTTGAAGTTTTTAGCTCAAAATCTTGAGGGAAATCATAAAATCAGTTCTGTGCATGATGCCGTGGTGCGCTTTGGCTTAACGCGATTAAAGAGCTGGGCGAGTATGCTGGTTTTGTCGGGTATTGATGATAAACCTGATGAGCTTTATCAAACAACATTAATGCGTGCTAAATATTGTGAGCTCGTCGCGCAAAAACTCAGTTTACACCCTAAAGAGCTGTATTTTACGGTTGGATTGTTTTCTACTTTTGATGCGTTGATGGATCAAACGCTTGAAAGTTTGCTGGCGAAACTCAATCTGGATGAACAAATTATTACCGCTTTGCTAAAGGGTGGAAATACCCCTGGTGTAATTTTACAGTCCGTCAAAGGGTTTGAGCAGGGTAGAACCGACTTTGAGCTTCCTCAGCGGTGCTCAGCAACGGACTTGTCAGCTTGTTATTTACAAGCGATGCAGTTTACTCAGTCGGTTATTGCAAGTTAAAGACTCGGCCTAAGAGCCTGTCGAATTGGCTCGGTAACGTAATATATCATTTCCCTTGTCAATTAAAATTAACTCCAAGCCTTTGTCGTCATAATACAAGCTTTTTATATCGTCTTGGGTGAGGTTAATTCGATCGGGCGGCCCAAAACGTTTTTCGATGGCGACTTCGGTTAAGCGGCGACGTGGCACTAAGGTCACTTCATTAATTGGATAGTTGAATAAGGCCAAGGTGTCTTCGTTGTTGAGCTGAACTTCGCGCGCGCCCTGTTTTGAAATGGTGGTGCGTGCCCCTCGGTCATAGTAACGATCTAACATCTCATCCGTCATAGCCAGTTTGATGACCAGCGAGCCGTGGATGGAGCCTATATAGGCGGAGTGGATATAGGCTTCTGCGGAGCGTTCACCACCGGGCATTTCAAACAGCTTCACTTCAATATCGCGTCCATAAAGCGCAATTAAATCCTTGAGTGTCGACTCGTTCATTACGACGCCTAGAGCATGCAGACGCCCTTGGTCGTCATACTGGGCATTCCAGGGCAGATGAGCCGTATTGAATCCTTGTTCTTTAGGCGCCAAGGTCATTAAGCCGATAAAAAGAGCAAGGCTGATTATAATAACCCAGTAGAGGGGACGAATTTTTATCATGTTGGGCGGTCTTCTTTATTTTGTTCAGTAGACGGTTTCTGGGCAGCGGGATGGTCATCAAATTCGCCGAGTTCAGTATTGGCGTTTTGACCACGCGGAACATAGTTAATCATCTTTTTGTCAATAATCCCCTTGCTGCAGTCATAGACAGAAATGCCGGTTTGTAAAAAGGTAATCAGTACGGTAAAAAAGACGATGGCGCCACCAAAGAACATGGTGATAATTTGAAAAATAGGCGTGGAGCCGCCGTCATCCGAAAAGTTATTCATGCTTAAGCCACCTGGCAGCATCCACTGTACTAGGCTATAAATGGCCACGAGTGTTAAGCCAACGATATAGCTGGCAATTAAAATGCGACCACGACGCCAAGCAAGCATCCAGTGTGCGGCGACAAACCAGGTGTCGTGTTTTATTTTTTGTTGGGCTTTATAGTAGATAAACCCCAGTACAGCCATGGATATGGCGGGAATCAAAATAAACATGGCGGGGTTGCCAGTCGTTTTTAGCACCGTTAAGGATAAAAATAAGTGGGTCAGTAAAATATTTAGATTGTAAATGTGGTGCGGGTTTTTGGCGCGTTGCGCTTCTTCATCCGTAACTTGGTATTGCATAGCGTTCTCGATTTAATAATGTAATAAAGGCGTTAAAACTCAGTTGTAATATATTGGTTCACCGCATCGGATAAGGTGCGGTAGCTGTCTTTTATTTGTGCAAATAAGTCTGCAGCGTGCGTGATGTCACCGGCGCGGCCCATGTTCTCCATCTCAAGGCACAGTGAAGGCAGTGCGATAGCACCGACATTCGCCGCGCTGCCTTTGAGTGTGTGTGCGTGATGGCGCACTTCAGGGGCATCTTGTTGTGCAATGGCCTGCTCAAGCTGGTCAATCACCGTCGGCGTTATTTCGTTAAAGCTTTCTAGGATGGACTTTAGGTCATCGCCAATGACTTCTTTTAGCATGTTGAGGTTATCATAGTCTAGAATTTGGCTCATGGAGTGGCTCCTGTGGGTAATTTGAATTGATTTAAGTAGGCGATAAAGTCGTTTGCTGGCATCGGTTTGCCAAACTTAAAGCCTTGCAGTATATCGCAATTTTTTTCTTGTAAAAATCTAAGCTGTTCTTCATCTTCAATACCCTCAGCGATCACCTCAAGATCAAGCGCATCGGCCATTGCGATGATCGTTTTGGCAATCGACTGGCCTTCTTTGGTGGTTAAGTTAAGAATAAAGGAGCGGTCAATTTTGATCGTATCAATCGGAAATTTGTGTAAATAAGCGAGAGAGGAGTAGCCTGTTCCAAAATCATCAATCGAAATAGATACCCCCATGGCTTTAAGGCTATTGAGGATGCCTATGTTATGATCAGCATTACTCATGGCAAAGCTCTCAGTGATTTCGAGGTCAATATACTTGGGCGGTATAGACGTGTGGCTAAGAAGCTGTTCAACATCCAACACCAGGTCGGTGAGTGAAAATTGGCGTGCCGAGAGGTTAATACCTACACGCATATGATCAAACCCTTGCGCATGCCATTTTTCTAGCTGACGCACAGATTCTTGCATGACATAGCGGCCTATCTCAACAATCAACCCAGTGCTTTCAGCAAGCGGGATAAAGGTGACCGGGGATACCATGCCAATATCGGGGTGAATCCAGCGCACCAAAGCTTCAGCGCCGATGGGCCGAAGGGTTTGACAGTCAACCTGGGGTTGAAAGAATACTTCGATTTGGTTGAGAGTGAGTGCACGACGCAGGTCGTTTTCGAGTAAAAGCTGTTGTTTCGCCTGCGCATTCATCTCTGTGCGATAAAAGAGAGATTGATTACCCCCCATCTGTTTGGCTTGACCACGTGCAATATTCGCTTTTTGCAGGCTGCTATCAGCGTCTTGCGCATCCTCCGGGAAAATAGTAATGCCCATGCTGTAGGTTAAGAAGAGCTCTTGTTCATCGACGACAAAAGGTTGTTTAAGATCTTGATAGAAGCGATTGACGAGTTGATTGAGCTCATTGGTATCTTTATAAGTGCGTATTAAAATGGCAAACTCATCACTGCCTAAGCGCGCGATAAAATCCCCATCACGGGTAATGCGCCGGATGCGCTGCGCTAGCGCAATTAATAGGTTATCGCCTTGGGTTTGACCTAGGTTGTCGTTAATCGTTTTAAAGCGGTCTATATCAAAAATAATGACAGCACTGGTTTGTTGTGTCGCTTGCTGACAGTGGCGGTTTAATTCCTCTGAGAAATAGGTACGATTCGCTAGTTCGGTAAGGTTATCATGGCGTGATTGATAGTCAATCATGCTCTCTGCTTTGTGGAGGCGAGTAATATCCTGCGCGGAGCCAACAATGCGCTGCATTTGCTGGTCTTGACTGTAGTGAACTTCTCCTAGACATTCGATGTGGGTAATGATGTTGTGCGCGTTTTGTACGCGAAAACTGACTTCAAGGTGCGATTGTCCACGTGCCGCTTCACTGATGGTTTGATGCAAAAGTGTTAAGTCTTGCGACAAAACGCTGGACAAAAAACGTTCCATGCTAATATGGCTTTGATTGGGAATGTTAAACAGCTTAAAAGCCGAGTCGGAGCCCGTGACGACATCATTGATGACATCCCATTCCCAATAACCCAACTTAGCCAGCTTCTGCGCGTAGGCCAGTTGTGCCTTGCTACGCCGTAAATCATCCTCAATTTGACTGGTACGTATCGCATAGCGCACCCGTTGGCTGAGTAGCGACCAGTTGATTGGCTTGGTGACAAAGTCGGTTGCCCCTACTTCAAATGCCTTATCCACCGACTCCATGTCATCGAGTGAAGTGAGCATCAGTATCGGTACGGCACGATCTTTTTCATAGTTACGAATCGCTGTAATGGCTTCATAGCCATTCATTTCTGGCATTAATGCATCCATTAACACCAGTTGCGGATGTTGCTTGATGAATTGATTAAGACCGGCACGCCCGTTATCGGCTTGAAAAATTTCAAAGCCAGAGCGCTCCAAAACCTTAGTTAGCGTGATGCGTGTAATAGGGTCATCGTCAACAACGAGGATTTTATTTGGCTGCTGATCCATAGTGTGTCCGCTTTATTTAATATAGTTTTATTCTATAGGGTATCAGTATAAAGTTAAATAGTTATCTTAGCTAAGACTAGAAAAGCGTTGCGTGGCACAGATGAGTGCATGCATTATTTCGGCTTCAAAAGCAGAGTGTCCACTTTTCGGGCATATCACCAGTTCAGCATTTGGGAGTGCCTGTTTTAATGCGAAAGCTTGGTTAACGGGGCAAACCATATCATAGCGTCCGTGTATGATGGTACAAGGAATCGAAGCAAGTTTTTCAGCCTGTTCTAGGACTTGATTAGGGGCAATGAATGCCTTGTGGATAAAGTAGTGGCATTCAATCCGCGCCATGGCTAATGCATGGTGAGGATCCGCAAAATAAGACACGGTAGCGGGATCGGTTTTTAAGTTTGAGGTGCGTCCTTCCCAGGTGGACCAGGCTTCGGCTGCGCGCATACGTGCGACTTCGTCTTGACCTGTTAGTTGGCTGTAGTAGGCTTGCACAAGGGCTTGGCGCTCATGTTTTGCAATAGGAGCGATAAAGTCTTGCCAGTGATCCGGAAAAAATTCACTCGCGCCTTTTTGATAAAACCAGTCTATGTCTTGATCTCGACATAAAAAGATACCGCGTAAAATTAAGCCCTTAACATGTTGTGGATAACTTTGTGCGTAAAGTAGGGAAAGTGTTGAGCCCCAGGAGCCACCAAACAATAGCCAGCGTTCGATTTGTAGATGATGTCGAAGTTGTTCAATATCATTAACTAAATGCGTGGTCGTATTATGATGGAGCTCGGCATGAGGACGTGATCGTCCGGCGCCGCGTTGATCAAATAAGATAATTTGATAAGCATGAGGGTCAAAAAAACGACGGTGCTCGGCTGTGCACCCGCCACCTGGACCACCATGTATAAACAGCACAGGCTGACCTTTTGGGTTGCCTGATAGTTCATAATAAATCTGATGGCCGTCACCTACATCGATAAAGCCAGTGTGGTAGGGCTCAATCGGCGGGTAGAGTGATAGCATGGGTCGTCCTTAGGCTTTTGATGAACGGCTGTTACGTTTACGTTCGTTTTCAGTTAAGTGCTTTTTACGAATGCGAACAGATAGAGGGGTCACTTCAACCAACTCATCCTCATCGATAAACTCAAGCGCTTGTTCTAATGTAAAGCGAACAGGGGGGGTTAGTACGATCGCTTCATCCGTACCGGAGGCGCGCATGTTGGTGAGTTGCTTGCCTTTCAGAGGGTTTACGGTCAGATCATTCTCACGACTGTGTAAACCGATGACCTGGCCTTCATATACTTCATCGCCGTGCCCGATGAATAAGCGGCCACGTTCTTGTAGGTTAAATAGTGCAAAGCCGAGTGCTTTACCTGTGCTCATGGCAATCAATACACCACGGGTGCGCTCACCAACACTGCCATCAAATCGAGGGCCGTAATGAGAGAAACTGCTAAAAATTAATCCGTTACCCTGTGTAGCGGTCAAGAACTCACTACGGTAACCAATCAAGCCGCGTGAAGGAACGGTGAAATCAATACGTACACGACCTTGGCCATCTGGCACCATGTCGCTCATGATCGCTTTACGCATGCCAAGCTGCTCCATCACAGTACCTTGGTTTTCTTCAGGTACATCAACGGTTAGGGTTTCATAAGGCTCACAAATTTCGCCATCAATCTCACGGAAAATAACTTCTGGACGTGAAACACCTAGCTCAAACCCTTCACGACGCATGTTTTCGATTAATACCGACAAATGTAATTCGCCACGACCGGATACTCGGAATTTATTTGCGTCTTCCGTGTCTTCAACACGCAAGGCTACGTTGGTCAACAACTCTTTGTCTAAGCGCTCACGAATTTGGCGTGAAGTGAGTAACTTACCTTCTTGACCCACAAACGGCGAGTTATTCACTTGGAAGGTCATGCTGACAGTTGGTTGATCAACTGAAAGCGCCGGTAGGGCTTCAGGGTGGTTTGGGTCACATAGTGTGTCTGAAATAGTCAGTGGATCTAAACCACTAAAGGCGACAATGTCACCGGCATGCGCTTCAGAAATATTGACACGATCAAGACCTTTAAAGCCAAATAATTCAGCGATTTTGGCGTTACGTTTTTTGCCATCTTTGTCGACAACCGCGACAGACATGCCTGTTTGAACCGCACCACGTTTGATGCGCCCCGTGCCAATAACGCCCTTGTAGGTGTCATAAGCGAGTGATATACACTGTAGCTGGAATGGGCCACCTAGGTCAACATCGGGTGCGGGTACTTTATCAACGATAGTTTGAAAAATAGCGGTCATGTCGCCGGAGCGAACATCTGCGTCATAGCCAGCATAGCCATTAAAGCCAGAGGCAAACAAAATCGGGAAGTCCATTTGTTCATCGGTTGCACCTAAACGATCAAACAAGTCAAAGGTTTGATCGACAACCCAGTCAGGACGTGCTGCATCGCGGTCAACCTTATTGACAACAACAATCGGCTTTAATCCGCGCTGTAGGGCTTTTTGGGTTACAAAGCGTGTTTGTGGCATCGGGCCTTCAACGGCATCAACTAATAGCAATACAGAGTCAACCATGGATAAAATACGTTCTACTTCACCACCGAAGTCGGCGTGGCCAGGGGTGTCAACGATGTTGATACGGTAGCCATTCCAGTCTACAGCCGTATTTTTTGATAAGATAGTAATTCCGCGCTCTTTCTCTTGGTCGTTAGAGTCCATAACACGTTCGCCTTGATCTTTACGTTCATCAAGGGTGCCTGATTGGCGGAGTAGTTTGTCAACAAGGGTGGTTTTACCGTGGTCAACGTGGGCAATTATAGCGATATTACGAATATGATCGGTGGTCATGAAGAAAAAAACCTGTAGAAACGTTCAAAAAGAAGGGATTATACTGGAAAATAAAATAAACTTGAGAAAAAGATGATGACAAATCAATTAAATATCAAACAAATGCCGACTGACGCTGGTCAACGGCCTCTTGAAGAAAACGTGATTTTCACAACGCGGCCGGATTGTGAAAATCAACAAACCCGCCGCGTTGAAACCACGGCATGCGGTTTAAAAGTGGTTGAAAGTCCTGACGATGAAGTGTGTGAGTTCTAGTTGGACGGAACGCAAGCAGGCCGCGCTTAGTTAGTTTTTAGGGTGTTCGTGATGCATGTAGGTTTGCAGAACGCCATAAGCCATCGTGCCTAGCAGTAAGCCAACAAAGGTGAAAATAGCGCCGATTTTTCCTTCCGCTATCATGGCGGGTATCGTGCCAGGGCAAGCGGCGGTCATTCCCCAGCCGATACCAAACAGCATCGCACCCAATACGAGCCCTTGTTGATAGGGTTTTTTTACAAAATCGACAGGTGTTTTGGTGACGACGGCGTTGATGCGAAAATATTTGAGTGTAAAGACGCCCATCATCGCGACGACGACCGCCGTGACAATGACTTCCATCAATTGAAAATCTTGAAACAAAAACATTTGTGCATGAAAGTCATAGGTGGTTGCTCCTGCACGGCTCATCAAAAATCCAAATAAGGCGCCCATGCCGAGCGCGATGATATTTACTTTTTTTGTCATGGTCATGATTTAGAATCCAAATAAAAGATGAGTGGTAATCAGCGCACTACAAAAGAAAACCGCACCCGCCAACAGACTGGCGGGATTAAGCATAGCGCCGCCAACGAGGGCGTGTCCTGTGGTGCAAGCACCGGCTAAGCGTGCGCCAAAACCGAGTAACATGCCGCCAAAAATCAACCAGATCGCTTTAGCGGAGTAGGTTTGTGGTAATACTGCCTCATACATACCCATGTCAAAACTTAAATGCCAGCTGTCCACCGAGGTGAGTGCTGAAATAAGGCCACCGAGTGGAATACCGATCAAAAACCAGAGTTTTGAGTTGTTAAGGTCGGTGTATTCGCCCATCCGAAAAAACTTAACGCGTTTACAGACTAGGCCACATAGGTTGCCATAACCCGTTGAGCAGCCAGCGGGCTTGCCGAGCAGCCAAAAATGCAGCGTAACAAATAAACCTATTGCAATGCCCGCGAACCAGCCAGACCAAATTGTAATTTCCATTTTATTTCTCTTGTTAAAATTTTTAGTTATTCTCTATCAGTTAGGCCATAAAGAAAAGCTTGAGGTTTTTACTGGGATATAAACAAGACTTATCAGTAAATCGGCCTGGTTGAAAAATGTGTAGCCTAATCGGCATCCGGTTGGGAGGCTGAAATGGCGTTTTGTGCTTCTTCTAAGCTGGCAAAAAGTTGGAAGTTGGCATCAAATTTATCTAACCCATACCTTGCTAAAGTGCGCAGTGGTTGGAATTGTAGTTCACTTAGATAAACAGCAACACCTTGTTGATGCGCGCTGGCAACAAATCGGCGCAAGGCCGAAAGTCCGCCCGAATCAAGAATCGTTACCGCATCCATTTGAATAATGATGCCTTTTTTATCGGGTATTTCATCGATGAGTTCAGCAAAAATACGATCGGCGGCGGCAAAAAATAACGGGCCTTGAATGCGATACATCATCCAGTTATCGGGCAGTTCGATTGATTTGTAACGCTTGTGATCGGCGATATTTTGTAGCCTAGTCATTTCAGCGATGTCTTTAATAAACAGCACCGAGGCTAGCACCATGCCGGTAATCACGGCATACACAATATCAACCAGTAAGATTAAACTAAAGCAGGCGAGATAAACCAATAGATCGCTTTTTTCAGCGCTACGGATCAATGTAATCGCACGCGGAAACGCGCTCATGTTCCACGCGACAACAATTAACAACGCGGACATAGCGGCGAGTGGAATATGTTCTAGCAACCCGGCTAAAAAATAAATAGCAAACAGCACCATCAGCGCATGCACCATAGAGGCCACCGGCGAAACGGCACCCGCCCGTAGATTGGTAACCGAGCGCGCTATTGCACCGCTAGAGGCAAAACCGCCAAACAAGGCTGAAGCGATGTTGCCAAAGCCTTGACCTTGTAACTCACTATTCGGTGAATGTCGGGTTTGCGCTTGGTTATCGAGCACGGTAGCGCAAAATAACGACTCCATCGCAATCAATAGTGCAAGGGTGACACCGATCGGCAGTATGAAGATCAGCAGCGTCCAGGCTGAAGCCAGATCAAGCTGGATAAGTTGTTGTACCACTTCAGGTATTTGAAAGGGCGGTAAGTGGTGAGGAATTTCGCCAAATAGCTCGCCAATGGTAACGATTTGCGCGCCCTGTTGATTCCAGTAAAAAGCAATAAACGCGGCAATAATCAGGCTGGGTAGGTGTCCAGGAAATCGAACCTTGAGTTTTTTCCATCCAATCATAAATGCGAGTGTGCCGATGCCAATCAGTGTTGATGGCCAATGAATATCGCTAACCAGCGCTTGCAGCATCACGCGCATGCGCTCTAAAAATTGAGTCGGCAGGTTTTCTAGTCCCAGTCCAAAAAAGAAGTTGGTCTGTAAAAGAATAATAATCGTCGCAATTCCGGTGGTAAAACCAAGGGTAATGGTTTCAGGAATGTACTCAATCCAACGTCCAAACCGATAATGCGCCATAAAAATAAGCAGCAAACCGGTCAAGAAAGACACAAGTGTAATACCCAGTAGACCGTAGGCTTCGTTGACGGGAATCAGCAGAATAACGAGCGATGCGGTTGGGCCTGCTACACTAAAGCGTGACCCACCTAATAGCGCCGTGACAAAGCCAGCCACGATGGCGGTATAGAGACCGTATATTGGCGAAATGCCAATCCCTATCGCCAGTGCCATCGACACAGGAATCGCCAAGATGCCTACCGTCAAACCCGCGATAACATCTTTACCAAGGTGCTGGGGGCGATAGCCTTCTTTTTGGATAAAGTCACGCAGACCATAACCGAGTTTAATATTTGTTAAATGATTTCGTTGTGACATAAAGTGCTGTGATTTATTAAGGGGTGAAGTATGTACAGGCGGTTTGTTAGCTTTATAATACAATTGCTAAACTTAATGGTAGGAGATTATACATGGCAAAACGTAAAGCGCAGCATAAACAGCAACGTAATATTGTGTTTTTGGAGATGATGGCCACATTGGGTGGAAAGTCGGTCAGTCACCGTTCTAAAAAAGATTATCGTCGACAACCAAAACATCGTCACACACAGGCGGACGCCAACAACGCAAAAGGCTGGGATTCCCAGCCTTTTTTATTGGGCACGGCTTATGTTAAAATTAATTAAAAATTGAGAGGTTAACGTGTGATGACAACAATTAATATTTCTTTGCCAGGGCCTGTGTGCGATTGGGTTAATAGTCAAGTAGCCAACAGTCAATATAAAAGTAACAGTGATTATGTTCTTAATTTGATTCGTCAAGATCAACAAAGATTAAAAAAAATTAAAGTGATGCAAGCGCTGATAGATGAAGGATTGGCAAGTGGCATAGTGGAAAATTTTGACCCCAAAACTTTCAAACAAAGAATGCTTGAGAAAGCACGTGCCCAGTTATAAGCTGGCACAGCTTGCTGAGCGAGACTTGGAGGCTATTTGGGATTATAGCTTTGTTAACTGGGGGGTAAGCAAAGCGTCTAGTTATCTTGATGATTTACTGACGACTTTTGAATTATTAGCAGAACACCCAGAAATGAGTTGGCTTCGAACGGAGTTCATTCCAGCAGTCAGGATTCACCAGCACGCCCACCATTTGATTGTTTATCTGCAAGATGAAACGGATATCCACATTGTTCGTGTGTTACATGAAAGTATGAATGTAACAGATCATCTTTAACCCGGATGTTTAGCTTCGCCTTCTTCGATTCATAAAGTTCACGCGCACTCACTTGGCTTGTCTATTAATTCCTCAGCGCTTTTTCTCAGTCGGCTGTATGAATAACTATAGCAATTCTTCGAGAAAAACATTGGAAAACCAATATCCTGCGCGATCATCGCGCGAATTTATGAAGTATCCGGGCTAAATAATATGAAAAAACACGCGTCATTGCGAGGCCGAAGGCCGCGGCAATCTCTTGCAGACTGCGCGCGCCCTTGAGAGATTGCCGCGTCGCTGCGCTCCTCGCAATGACAGGCATTTTCTAAGCTTAATGGCAATGACGTTCAATGTGGGAGCGCGTGTTGGTTATAACTTGTTGATTTATAATTTAAGAGTAAGCGTCCGACCGCACCCATACTAGTCGCCCCATCCTAAATCTGCCATCATGAGCGTGTCAATTAATCCAAGGACGCATCATGAACAAAACAACGCAGCTCGACAAAAAAGCCACTTTTTGGCGCACACATCTTGATCAATGGCAACGCAGTGAGCAGACACAGACCGACTACTGCAAAACCCATGAGCTCTCACGTGATCAATTTGCCTATTGGCGCAAGCGATTTTTGCGCTGCGCACCCACTGCAGCACCTGCACTCGTGCCTGTGCATATTCATACGCCGGATCCGGTTGAGCCTGTTGAACCTGTTGAGCACATTGATTTCATCAACCTACATCATGGGGCGTGCCGTAT
>NZ_JYNN01000030.1 GCF_000934765.1 Thiomicrospira microaerophila
GTGCGGCCTATAGCCTGATTCACGCGTTGCGAGAAAACACCTTAAAGGGCACTCAGCTGGCCAAAGCCCAACCCAAAACCCTCATGCTCAAACTGTTTAAAATCGCGGTGCGTGTGCGTCAATACAAGGATCGTATCAAGCTCCAACTCCCCAGTCATTACACCCTCAAAGCCGTTTTACACCGCGTGTGTGAACTACTCTATCTATCCAAACCACCGCAACCGGCTTAACACGCGCCAGAGCCCTTAAAAATCCAGTAAAAAACCAAGCTGAACACCTCAGAGGGGTGCTTTGTGCCACTCATTGAATAAATCACCAAGCTTTTGAAGAAAACGACAAAAAAAGATGGCATTTTAGGGATTGTCGATGCTTTTCTCTCTTCATCAAATTAAAAATAGAAAAGAAAGTCGAATAATCGGGGAACCGTCATAAAAAATCGGTTGGGTGGAGAGCGAAATTAGGGTTTATGAAATATCCGGGCTAAGCGTCCAAGGGATGTTTCCATTTTGCGTTTAATGGGTAAGGCCACCAGCCCTTAACGCAAAAATCGTAGTAGCCTTTGTAGGTTGTCGGGGGAGAGTAGTTGGGCGAGTTCGACTTGCCACTCTGGCTCGGCGATGGGGCCTGTTAGCTTAATGGGTAATTGAACACCTTGGAGCATCGCTAGGTTGGCTGGCGGTTGTTGGTAGGTGAATTGTAACTGGCTGTCAATCATGGCTCGTGGGATATGCACTCGACCAAAGGCACGCGCGCTGAAGCGTTCTGAACGTAAATCGGCTTGTTGTATGTGATAAATACCATTTATCGCCTCGCCTTTGACCTGTAGCTGATCGAATTGCGTGGCATCACCCGGCTGGGAGGCCTGACCACTGAGCAGTTTGTTAATGTCTAATGAACGATACGCGCCCTTGTTCAACTCCGCTGAAAACAAGCCATTCAAATGGTATTTAATTGCCTCCAAATTACTGCCTTGGGTACGTAAATCAAAACGACTCGATAGCTGTCCACTTAAGGCGCTATAGTCCACAAGATCGGTTAGAAAATCTTGGGTCTCGACCTGCATCATGCGACCTTTTAATTGGTACTTGGGCGCGTCATGATTAACATCCACTTGTAGCTGGCTCAACCACTCCCCCGCATACAATTTAGCATCAAACGGCGCCAATACCAGTTGACCATAGTTTGAGTTCAAGCCCATTTTGACCTGTGTAAGTTTAGTTTGCCATGCTTGAAGTTGACCAATATCCAGCTGACCTTTGACTTGGCTTTCGCGCAAGGTGGTCACAGGAATAGCAATCGGCAAATAGGTTGACTCGCTGGTGGCCTCGCTAGTTGACTCGCTGATGGCTTCACCCTTTTCACTCTCAACAGCGGCCGCCGCCCGCAAGGCATAAAAATCCATATTTAACTGATCGAGATGAAGATCAAACTGATAGCTCGGCAATTGTTCGATTATACGGTAGCTGAAATAGCCTTGAATTTGGGTATCATCGAGCTGTAAGGCTATCGATTCTAATGACCAGGCCTGGTTAGCCCACTGGGCTTTTAGCGTTCCTTTCAGATCGGTTAACGCACGTTGCTCAACGAAGTTAAGTGGCGTCATGCCTAGCAAACGCATCCCCGCGCGCGGATTGGCGCGCTCAATGTTCAATGAAACCTGCAGGCTTTGTTCGCTATCTTTGCTCTGCTCGTTATCTTCGCCCTGTGGATGCGCTTTGGCATCCAAGCTAAACGCCATGGCTTCCGTGTCCAAAGAAAAGCCATCAAGCTGCCAATGCCCTTGGCTTAACGACCAATCTAGTTGTTTGAGTGTAAAGGTGAGATGCTGGGCGACTCTCTGGGTTTCTGGCGGCCATTGCATCGCCAAGCTCGCTCGCACTTGTTGCAAGAGCAGATGTTCTAGGTTGTTAGCTAACACCACCTGACCCTCAAACTTGATATCGAAGGTTTGCTGGTTGTCGGCATTTTTAACCTGTGCGTCAAGTTTAAGCGCCATCGGCTCGGCCAACTGAATCGGTGTGGCATCCAGTTGTAATCCGCTAATATCAAACGCCTGATGCGCTGACAAGTCGCGCCAAATCAGCTCACCATCGACAATTTTAAATCGCGTCAGCTTCAAATCATACTGCGCAACCAACTGAGCGATGGGTGCCAAAATAGCGGCCAATGCCTGTTGTTTTTCGGCTGTTTGAGTGGTTTGCGCGACCTGACGATAATGCCAATCCGTGTCGTTCTGCGCCTGCTTGCGCCAGTTCACCTGGCCATCTTGCTGACGCGTCAAAACTAAACGCGGCTTGATCCATTCCACCGAGGTTAATTGTAATTTTCGGTTAAACAATAAATCGCGATAGGAAAGTTGTAAATTCAACTGATCAAACGCCAACACGGGCGAAGAATCGGCACCAGCACCAGCACCAGCACCAGCATCGGCATCAGCCGCCTGGAGTTGACTAGACGCAATCGAGAGCTGCAAGGGCCAGACACCTGCATTTAAATCCCCATCTATTTTGAGTTCTAAACCGGTTTTTGCGCTGATTTCTTGCTCTATCATCGGTTTGTATTTGTTAAAGTCCATAAAACTTATCGCCAATACAAAGCCGATTAACAAAAACAGCGGCACCGACACCGCCACGATCAATACAATTTTGAATAGACGCTTTAATCCGTTTGCCATTTTCAATACTCCTTTGTCAGGATAGCGGTAAGAACCGTTCAATCACCGTGTTTAAATAAGTGTGTCCCAGCGGGGTGACGCTCAGCCAATTGTCACGCCGCGCAATCAAGCCTTCTGCTTCTAACGCACTGAGCGTCGGCGCAATCTCCGTTAAGGCTAAGCCTGTGCGTGCGCTAAATAAATCCAATTCAAAACCCTGCTGTAATCTTAACGCATTGAGCATAAATTCAAACGCTAATTCGCCCGCATCAACCTGCTGCCAACGACCAGGTCGGGTTGAACGTTCAGCTTGTTGCATGGTTTGCAAATATGCGCCTGGCGAAGCCGGCATTTGGGTTCGCCAAACCTCCCCGGTTTGCGGCAAGCTGATTTTTCCATGCGCGCCCGCGCCCAAGCCCAGATAATCACCAAACTGCCAATAATTAAGATTATGCTGCGCCTGCCGCCCCGCTTGACTGAAGGCCGATACTTCGTAATGCTGATAACCCGCCTGCTTGAGTTCAGCTTGGCAAGCCAGTTGCATTTCCCAAGCCAAATCCTCATCCGGCAGCACGGGTGGCTGACGATAAAAGGGC
Source organism: Thiomicrospira microaerophila (assembly GCF_000934765.1). GTDB lineage: Bacteria > Pseudomonadota > Gammaproteobacteria > Thiomicrospirales > Thiomicrospiraceae > Thiomicrospira > Thiomicrospira microaerophila. Next base: position 3,250 of record NZ_JYNN01000030.1, read on the forward strand.
GTATTCGGCTCAAGCGTGAGTTGATAATGTGAAATATGGGTTGGCTGGGCGCTGATTAAACGCCGCACATCCTCAAGCGCTTGATCTAGCGTTTGGTTAGGCAGCGCAAACATCAAGTCACAATTAAAATTGCTAAATCCGGCTTGCTTGGCTTTTTCAATCGCCGACCAGGCCTGGTTGTCATCATGAATTCGCCCTAACGCGCTAAGGTGCTGGGGATTAAAGCTTTGAATACCCATCGACAAGCGATTGACACCCGCTTGACGAAAGCCGATAAACTTGGCTTCATCCACTGTTCCAGGGTTGGCTTCTAGGGTAATTTCTATCTCAGGCCCAAAGCCCAACAACGCGCGCAATTGCGACAAGAGCCAATCCAACCCCTCCACCGAGATCAAACTAGGCGTGCCGCCACCGAAAAAAACGGTATAAATCGGTCGCCCCCAAATCCAAGGCAACAGCCCCTCACACTGCTTCACCAGCGCTTGCAAATACAACCGCTCTTGCTGGGCTAAATCCTGCTTCGCTTGATGCGAGTTGAAATCACAATAGGGACATTTTTGCACACACCAAGGATAGTGAATATACAGCGATAAGGGTAGAGGCTGGCTAAAGTGCAACATCGCTTAACAACTAGGCCAACTGTGCAATCAGGGCACGCAAGGCCTGCGCGCGATGGCTGACCTTGTTTTTCTCAACGGGATCTAACTCAGCCGCCGTGCAATCAAACGCAGGGATATAAAAAATCGGATCATAACCAAACCCGCCTTCGCCACGCGGATGGCGCAATAACTGCCCCTGCCAGCGCCCCAAACCGATCAGCGGCGTCGGGTCATTCGCATGGCGCACACAGACCATCGCACAATAATAACTGGCTTGGCGATCCGCGTCTTCCACCTCATCCATTTTCTCTAACAGCTTATTTAGGTTTTGGCGATCCGTAGCGCCCATACCGGCATAGCGTGCGGAATAAATACCCGGCTCACCATTGAGCGCCGCCACTTCAATCCCCGAATCATCCGCAATCGCCGGTAATCCGGTTTTTGCCGATGCAAAACGCGCTTTTAACAAGGCGTTCTCAATAAAACTTAATCCGTTTTCGCCCGCTTCATCACTAAAAAACTCGCCTTGCGGTCGCACATCCTTACCCGGCAACAAAGCCAGCATTTCTTTGAGCTTACCCTTATTATTGGTAGCTAAAACCAAGGTTTCCATAAATTATTCCTTTAAACAGCCAGCGATTAAGCGGTCTGCAATGTTTGGTTTTGTTTTTCAATTAAACGCAAAATCGCCTGCTGGCCTAGCGTCATCATCTCATTCATTTGCGCAAGGTTAAACGGCGCCGCTTCGGCGGTACCTTGCACTTCGATAAATTCACCCTTTTCAGTCATTACCAAATTCATATCGGTATCTGCATTCGCGTCTTCCGCATAATCCAAATCGACCACCACCTGACCTTGGTACACCCCAACCGACACCGACGCAATCGAATGCACAATCGGATTGCGGCTCAACTTACCCTGAGCGATTAACTGCTGAATCGCCAAACCCAACGCCACAAAACCGCCAGTAATCGAGGCAGTACGTGTGCCGCCATCGGCTTGAATCACATCGCAATCAATATAAATAGTACGCTCACCCAACTGGGTTAAATCTAGAGCCGCACGCAGCGCGCGTCCAATCAAACGCTGAATTTCTAAGGTACGCCCGCCTTGCTTACCCGCGCTTGCTTCACGGCGCATACGTGTTCCGGTTGAGCGTGGCAACATACCATACTCCGCCGTCAACCAGCCCTGGCCCTTGCCTTTTAAAAACGGCGGCACACCCTCTTCCACGCTGGCGGTGCAAATAACCTGCGTATCACCAAATTCAATCAACACGGAACCTTCAGCATGTTTGGTCGCTTTGGGGGTTATTTTAATCTCTCTTAAATCGCTAAGCGCTCTTCCACTTGGACGCATCCCTGTTCCTTTATCACTAAACTGTTAACCCGGATATTCCATAAAGTTCACGCGAATTTATGGAACATCCGGGTAAAATGAGCGCTATTATACCCCAACCGCTTAGCCTAGATAATCAACAAGGATCAATAAATGAAAAGCATGACCGCCTCTGCCCACCTTAGCCAAACCTTTGATTGGGGGCAAATTCACTGGGAAATCCGCTCGGTGAACCAGCGCTTTTTGGAACTAAACTTTCGGCTACCCGATGCGCTACGTGCGCTAGAAATGCCGCTGCGTGAAGCCTGTAAAAGCGCATTACATCGTGGCAAACTGGATATTGGCCTGCGCTATGACCTCGCGCAAGCTCAACAGAGTTACGCGATTGATGACCAACAACTCCAACAACTCAGCCAAGCGATTAACCAAATTCAAATGGCACTGCCTGAAGCCACACAAGTCAATCCGCTGGATCTCCTCAACTGGCCAGGCCTGCTTAAAAATGCCAACACGCCATTAAGTGATTATCAAGCGGATTTACTCGCCAGCTTTCAATCGGCACTTGTACAGCTTAATCAAGCGCGTGAGCGTGAAGGTCTGCAGCTCAAGAATATGATTGCTCATCGCCTTGAGGCCATTCGTCAACACCTAGCCGAATTACAGCCGATGATGCCGCAGATTCTGGCCAACCATCAAACCAAGCTAAAATCACGCATTGCTGAGATGACAGAAAACCTAGATGAATCCAGACTGGCGATGGAACTGGCGATTTTGGCACAAAAAGCCGACATTACCGAAGAAATAGACCGTTTACACACCCATCTTGATGAAGTAGCGCGGGTCATTGAACAGACCGAGTCCATCGGACGACGACTCGACTTTCTAATGCAAGAACTCAACCGAGAAGCCAACACCCTCGGCGCCAAATCGATTGACGTGCGCAGCACCCAAACCAGCGTCGAACTCAAAGTACTCATAGAACAAATGCGCGAACAGGTTCAGAATATTGAGTAGTGTTTTTAACCCTTTGGCAATAAGTCAACCAGCCGACTTAACAGTGTTCTACGGCGCCTGTTAGCGTCAATAAATTGCTCAAAGCGCGCCTCAAACGCAGGCCCATCTTGCTTGAGCGGATAAGCTTCCGCTAGCAGGTGAAGGTAATTAGAGGCTTGATCATAACCACTAGCACAAGCGCGACTGACCTGAACTTGTGCTTGACGCCAATAATGTTCGCGCTGCGCATACACCTTGAGAAGTTTCGCTTCTTTTTCAGCCTTCTCTTTGGCCTGTATTTTTTCCAAGCGCTTGGCTTGCGCTTGCTTTAACTGTGCTTCAGCCTGCTCAATATAGGGTGCCATCAGCGCGGTAGTTAGCCAATATTGATAGATTTCGGGTTCGCGCCGTTGCGCTGTTGAGGTGATCGCGAAAGCTTGCTGCCGGGTGAGCTGCCCCTGCTCAAACACAAGGCTTAATAGCGCATTTTTGTCTGCCTCACTCAAGGACTTAAGCCAATCTTCCAGCTGAAGTGATTGCGCGCGTCTTTGATGACTCGGGTGATTTTGTAATGTAAGCGCTAAGGCCTTCATTGAGACCAAAGATATCCCAAACAAATCTACAAAAGCGGCTTGCGCACTCGTTAAGCGATTGTAATCAAAATCAATCATCGGTATCGCACCAAGCGCATCCACTTCCGCTATCGCTTGGGTCCACATAAAATACAATATCCGCCAATCACCCTGCATCAACTCATTACGCAGCCTAGCGAGATGCTGAAAAAAATCTACCCGCTGCTCCCCGTCAAAATAACTAAAGCGCTCAAAATAATCTTCTATTGAAAATACGAGCAACTGCGACTGCTCGGTTTCCTTAACATCCAAACTAGACGACGCAAACTGTAGGAGCGCACAGGGTATCGAGCCCCTGGGCAATTTAATATAAACATTAATAGCGCCCCACTCGGCATAAAAAAAACCTATATCAAAATAGCGGAGCATCATGTCACAAGGCGCCGCCTTTAAATCCCCATAATTATAATGAACACTAAAAGACGTCGTGGTGATATCTGCACGACTGGATATTTCGCGCAATGCTTGACGCTGATGACTATCTAAATGCCCCTCTAGGCGTTCAAATTGATAATATTGATATTCACTCATAACACGGCCTTTATATGCTAAAAAGTGGAACGTTTGTTTTAAACCGCTACCTACTATCGAAGGAAATTAAGCGTTGAGCGGTGTTGCTGCGGGATCTTCGCCGGAGGCGGATACGGGTTGGGGGATGACCCAGTAGAACTGGGCGAGTACGGCGGCGAGTTCGGTGGGTTGGTGCAAGGGGTCGGTGATTTCGATATGGCCACCACTGCCGGTTTGTAGGCTGCCTTTTTGCTTGGCGGATTCGGCGAGTTCTTGAACGTCTTGCGCGCCCTCGCCTTCAAGAATCCGCTGCTCAGGGTTCCACCAAATAATTTTTGGGGACAAGCCATCTTGACCTGCAATCGGTAACAATTCAAGACGTATCCATTCAAACGGCTGTGACGACATAACTCTATTCCTAAATCAGTTTAAAAATCTAGCGTAACATATCTAAGGCTTCATGAACAGACGCAACCAGCCTATCGACATCTTCACGGTTATTGTACACGCCAAACGATGCACGCACAGTGGCCGGCACATCAAATTTCAGCATCACCGGCATCGCGCAATGATGGCTGGCTCTAACGGCGACGCCATCTTGATCTAACAGGGTCGCTAGATCATGCGGATGCGCGCCCTCAATCACAAACGACACCACCGCCCCTTTGTTTTGCGCGGTGCCGATAATGCGCAGCCCCGCAATCTGACTCAACCGCTCAGTGGCATAATGCAACAGGTCGTCTTCGATCTGCGCAATACGCTCAAAACCCAGCTGCTCGACAAAATCAATCGCCGCACCCAGCCCAATCACACCCGCAATATTTGGCGTGCCAGCTTCAAACTTATAGGGTAGCTCGTTGTATTCGGTTTGCTCAAAACTCACTTTATAAATCATATCGCCACCGCCCATATAGGGCGGCATGGCTTCTAACCATTCTTGTTTAGCATACAAACAGCCTATACCCGTTGGCGCATAAAGTTTATGACCAGAAAACACCAGGAAATCGACATCTAGCGCTTGCACATCCACCGCCATATGCGAGGTAGACTGCGCACCATCAACCAGTACTTTCGCGCCAACTTGATGTGCCATTTTAATGACCTCTGCAACGGGGTTAATTGTGCCCAACGCATTTGACATCTGAGTAACCGCCACCAGTTTGGTTCGTTCGTTTAGAAGGCCGGCTAGATCATCCAAACTGAGTTCACCACGCTCATTAATTGGCCACTTCACCACGTCAATGCCGATTTGCTCACGCAGCATTTGCCAAGGCACTAGGTTTGAGTGATGTTCCATTTCCGACACGATAATTTGATCACCGGCTTGGAGTGTGCTGCGCCCCCAGCTTTGCGCCACCAGGTTCACGCCTTCCGTGGCACCACGGGTAAATATAATTTCCTTATAGGACTGGGCATTTAAAAAACCTTGCACCTGTTTGCGCACGGCTTCAAAGGCTTCGGTTCCACGCTCGCTTAAGCCGTAGACACCACGATGCACATTGGCATTTTGTTCGCGATAATAACGCTCAACCGCGTCAATCACCGACTGAGGTTTTTGGCTAGTCGATGCATTATCCAAATAGGTCAGCGGGTGACCGTTTTCTTGGAGCTGTAAAATAGGGAATTGCGCTCGAAGCGCGGCATGATCGAACATGAAAACACCTGCTAGTTGCATTAAAGGGCGCTCCTAGACGAAGCAGGGAGCAAAATTAGGCTAAAGATTGCCACGTCGCTGCGCTCCTCGCAATGACGAAGCTTTCTTAATATTAAACTTAACCGTTAAGCTTTTGCGTTAGCTTGTTGGCCAACCAGGCCTGGGTTTTAGGCGAACTGACCGCTTCCAAGGGTTCGAGCAAAAAGGCTTGAGTCACTAAGCGACGCGCATCGGTTTGATTGATGCCGCGTGCGCGCAGATAAAAAATCTGCTCTTCGCTGATTTGTCCCGAGGCCGAACCATGCGAGCATTTAACATCATCGGCATAAATTTCCAATTGTGGCTTGCTGTCAATTTGCGCCGTCTTCGAGAGTAATAGGTTTTTATTGTCCATTTGACCGTCGGTTTTTTGTGCGCCTTTATGCACCTTAATCATGCCGTTAAACACACCCACGGCTTGATCATCCAACACCAATTTATGCAATTGACGACTCACACCCCACCAGGCCTGGTGCTCAGTATGGGTCCGGGTATCCATAACTTGTTTGCCTGACGCTAAGCACGCGCTCGATTGATTGGACTCAATGTGCTCCGCCGCCATCATTAACACATTTTGATGACGTGATAAGGCCGCACCCAACCCGACATACACCGAGTTAAACACCGACTTTTCCGCTTGATCAATCATCTGCAAACCAAAATACGCGCCCTGCGTGGCAAGATCTTGCAGCACAATCTGTTGCAGATTCGCATGTTCAGCCAACTCGATTTCCGACACCACGTTATCAAACGCATTCAACTCGGGCTGTGCGCTGACATGCTGTTGAATGAGGGTCAACTGAGCACCGTGCGCCAATACCACACGATTACGAATCGTATTCGCATGACCATCTTGCGTTTGTAAAAAACTACATAGAATCGGTCGCTCAACCTGACAATGCGGATCAAGGGTAATTAGTACACCATCATCAAACAGCATCGAGTTCAAACAACCAAATGGCTCGTCTTGAATTTTTTGCTCATGCGTCATCAAAGCACAATGCCCCTGTGAGAAATCCAATGCATCCTTGACCGGCTCGATACTCAATCCACGCGGTAGTTCGCTCAAGTCATCCGAGTAGCGTTCGCTAAAATAACCGTCAATAAACACCAGATGCATGACATCAAACGGTGGCAGCAGTTTTTTGATCGCTGCTTCATCAATCTTTGCCAAGCCCTCAACCGCATAATGGGTTTGCAAAAAACCCGTAATCGGTGTGTATTTCCAATCTTCGTCACGACGACTTGGAAACGCTTGCTGCGCAAAGCGTTCGGCTACGGATTGACGGAAGGCCACCAGTTCTGGCTGATCATTACGCGCACTTAATGCTTTGGCTTGCGCAAGATAAAAATCAACCGCGCTTTGCGCTACAGGACTAAGCTTCTTCATGGGCTTGGATAAGGTGGTCATACCCCTTCTCCTCTAGTTCTTGCGCCAATTCAAAGCCACCAGACTTAATAATCTGGCCGTTATACAGCACGTGGACAAAATCAGGTTTTATGTAATCCAACAGACGTTGGTAGTGGGTGACCACAATAAAACTACGCTCAGGTGAACGAAGATTGTTGACGCCATCCGCCACGATGCGCAACGCATCAATATCCAAGCCAGAATCGGTTTCATCTAGGATACATAGTTTCGGCTCAAGCATCGCCATCTGGAAAATATCATTGCGTTTTTTCTCGCCACCGGAAAAGCCAACATTCACTGAGCGCTCGAGCATCACCGGCGACATCTGCAGAGCTTTCATTTTTTCCATCGCCAGTTGATCAAAATCAAACATATCCAACGCCGCTTGACCGCGTGCCTCACGAATGGCATTCAGTGCTGTTTGCATAAACAACTTGTTCGATACGCCCGGAATTTCTACTGGATATTGAAACGCGAGGAAAATACCTTTTTGTGCGCGTTGTTCCGCATCGATTTCAAGCAGGTCTTCGCCGTCGAACTGCACCGAACCCTCGGTGACTTCATAGTCTTCACGACCCGCCAGCACGCTAGACAGGGTGCTTTTTCCTGAGCCGTTGGGCCCCATAATCGCGTGAACTTCACCCGGGTTTACCTGCAAGTTAATACCCTTAAGAATCTGTTTGTCTTCTACTTGGGCTTGGAGATTTTGAATATCTAATAACATAATGTTTATCTTCGCTTTAGCGTTTAAAAATAAGATTGAATGACGGCTAACCGACTGAACCTTCAAGGCTGATCGCCAAAAGTTCTTCCGCTTCTTGCGCAAATTCCAGCGGCAGCTCTTTAAAGACCTCTTTACAGAAGCCATTTACGATCATCGAAATCGCGTCCTGCTCGCTGATACCGCGTTGCTGGCAATAGAAGAGTTGGTCTTCACCAATGCGTGAAGTCGTGGCTTCATGTTCAATCTGTGCGCTTGGATTTTCGACTTCAATATAGGGGAAGGTATGCGCACCGCACTGATCACCAATCAACATCGAATCACACTGGGTAAAGTTTCGCGCCCCTTCGGCTGAAGGCAGAATTTTCACCAACCCACGATAGGTATTGTCGCTGCGCCCAGCCGATAAGCCTTTAGAAATAATGGTGCTGCGGGTGTTTTTGCCGATATGAATCATTTTGGTGCCGGTATCCGCTTGCTGGCGACGATTGGTTAGCGCCACCGAATAGAATTCACCAATCGAGTTATCGCCCTTTAAAATACAGCTTGGGTATTTCCAAGTAATCGCTGAACCGGTTTCTGCTTGCGTCCAAGATAACTTGGCATTTTTGCCTTCGCAAATACCGCGCTTGGTAACAAAGTTTAAGATACCGCCTTGGCAATCATCATCCCCCGGATACCAGTTTTGAACGGTTGAGTATTTAACTTCGGCATCTTCATGCACAATCACCTCAACCACCGCGGCATGTAACTGATAGGAATCACGTACCGGTGCCGAGCAGCCTTCAAGATAACTAACATAACTGCCTTTGTCGGCAATCACAATCGTGCGCTCGAACTGGCCGGTTTTGGCTTCATTGATACGGAAATAGGTTGATAAATCAATGGGGCAACGTACACCTGGCGGAATATAAACAAACGTACCATCCGAGGCGACCGCTGAATTTAGCGCGGCAAAGAAATTATCATGGTAAGGCACGACCGTTCCGATATACTGCTGAACCAATTCAGGATAGTCATGCACTGCTTCTGAAAACGAGCAGAATATAATCCCCAGCTTGGCAAGATCATCACGTTTGGTGGTTGATACCGACACCGAATCAAAAATCGCGTCCACCGCAATGTTCGCTGAGTTGCTATCATCAATCGGCACACCCAAGCTGGCAAAGGCTTTGGCGACTTCCGGATCCATCCTTGGCTGACTGTGATCTTTACCATCCATTGCTTTGTCGCAGGCCTGGTTACAACTACTGCACTCTGGGGCGGAATAGTAGCTATAATCCTGATAGTCTATTGGCGTATAGTCGGCTTTAGCCCAATGGGGTTCCACCATCGTTTGCCAATGCTTAAAGGCTTTTAAACGAAAGTCCAACATCCATTGCGGTTCGCTTTTCTTGGCCGAAATCGCACGCACGATATCTTCATTCAAACCCTTATCGAAGGTTTGCACCAGCGTTTTGGTGAAAAAACCTTCTTTATAGTGTTTGTTTTTGCTTAATAAGTCGTTGATCTCTTGGTACTGAGTGGATTGTGTCATCTCAAGTCTTTTGTCTAGTTATGTCAATAAAAAACACCGCTCAAGGCAGTCGAAATAATTTCAGAGTATTTTAGTCGGTTATTCGGTCAATGTCTAGTTACCCGGCGCATAACAGGCCGACAGCCATTCACACAACACCGCCTGATTTAACCCCACGCCCTCTAAACGTAACCAACCCGCTTGGGCATCGCCGGCATTATACTGATAAACCCAGTTACGTCCGGCTTCAATCGCTACAGGGTTGGCAAATTCCAAACATTCCACCACCCCGACTGCACGCCAAAGCTGAATAGTGGAATCACGCTGCATCGCATCCAATACAAATGTGAAATGTTCTAGCACCAGCTTGGGTAACACAAATTCCATCCGCTGCAACCTCGGCCAATCTGGTTGTTGGGCGCTAAGTGGCGCGGCGGCCAGTTTAATCAATTCGGCATCCGCTAAACCCGAGGGCATCACCAAGGCATAAGGCTTAGCGGGCGCAAAAGATTTGAGCTGTTTTAACCACCAGGCCTGGTTGTCCAGTGACACCTCTTGCCAAAACATCAGCACCTGCGCATCGGCGGCATTCAATAAGGTCGCCAGTTCATCTGGCGATTCAACGCGCTGGCGCGCATCCAATACCAACCAGGCCTGCTCCTGCACCTCCTGCTGAATATCCCACACCAGTCCATTTGCTTCACGCACAGTCAAATTCAATGCCTGTAACTGCGGCGCAATTAATTGATAAAACCGCGACTTACCTGAACCCGGCCAACCGATTAAACAAACCTTCTGCATCGCTTAATTCCGTTATTTAAAACAGGCAACAAAATCTTGCACCAAACGATCATAAAAGGCTTCATAAGGGCGAACAACACCATCAAAGCCTAATGGGTCTAGCGAGCCAATATTGACCTGCGTACCACGCACCACCGCCTCTAAGCGTCCTTCTGGAAACTGAGGTTCTTTAAATACACAGGCTACATGACGCTGCGCCATCACTTGACGCAATTCCTGCATCCGACGTACCGAAGGCGGCACTTCAGGATTAACATGAATGGTGCCCGCCGCTTGCAAACCAAAATCCTGCTCGAAATACTGATACGCATCGTGCATCACAATAAACGGCTTATCTTTATAAGGCGCAAGCTGGGCTTGCCACACGATTTTACGCGCTTGCAAACTCGCCCAAGCCTGCTGCTGACGAGCAATCACCTCACCAGCGCGACTAGGATCAAGCTCAATGAGCTGTTGCGCCACCCCATCCATAATCAGCCGCGCATTCTCCAAACTTAGCCACACATGCCCATCTATCCGCGCTGGATCTTGGCTATGAGCATGCTTATGCCCATGATGATGTTTATGGTCGTGTGAATGGTCGTGTTTATCCCAAACACCGCCCTCGCGTTTGGGCAACACAAGCAGGTCGGGTTGTTGCATCGCAACAAAACTCGGGCTGCTCACATTTCGCAATGCGCGTTGCAACCAAGCATCCACGCCTGTACCAACACTCACCACTAAATCCGCCTCATTTAACTGGCGCAAATGGCTCGGCTTAAGTTGAAAACCATGTGGCGTCGCGCCCACATCCAACAAAACGGTAAGGCGATCTTGTTCACCCAATAAAGGTGCAATCATCGCGGCAAGCGGCGGAATCGATACCACCAAATGCAGATCACGCGTTTGGGCGGAGGCCGTTGATAGACCACCCAACGCAAACGCCAAGCCGACAAAAATAAAACGCTGTAATGATTTAAGCATTATCTAAATCCTGTAAAATATCGCCATGAATGAAACCCTACTTATCAACGCTGAAAACATCAGCCATCAATTTGCGAATAAACCGGTGTTGCAAGACATTAACCTGCAATTGCACCGCAATCAGATTACCACATTGATTGGCCCGAATGGCGCTGGCAAATCAACCCTGATTAAAATTCTACTTAAAATTCTAACGCCCACCCAAGGCAGGGTCGCCCACCACCATAACCTGATGATTGGTTTTATGCCGCAAAAAATTCATATCGACCCCACGCTCCCGCTGACCGCGAAACGGTTTTTACAGCTTGGGTTAAACAATGTGCAAAAGCGCAACGCGCAAAAACCGGGCAATTATCATAGCACAGGCTTAGAAGGCATGGCAGAAGAACTCGGTATTCGCGCCCTGCTTAACCAACCGATTCAAGGTTTATCTGGTGGTGAAATGCAAAAGGTATTGCTGGCGCGCGCCCTCATTCGTAACCCGGACTTATTGGTGCTCGACGAACCGGTACAAGGCATCGACCTCCAAAGCCAAAGCCAAATTTACCAGCTTATTCACAGCCAACAACAAAAACGCCAGTGCGCGGTGTTAATGATTAGCCATGACCTGCATTTAGTGATGAAACATACCGATCAAGTCATTTGCCTTAATCAACATATTTGCTGTTCTGGCACAGTTCAAAGCCTACGCGACCACCCAAGTTTTATCGCCCAGTTTGGCCAAACGCTGCCCGAACACGCCCTCTATCAACACCAACACACCCACTGCCAACACGGAGACGCGCATGGCGATTGATCATTTTATGCTGCTCGCCTTAGCCGGTGGACTGCTCGCTGCTTGGCTGGCCGCCCCACTTGGAGTGTTTGTGGTTTGGCAACGCCAAGCTTATTTTGGCGAAACCCTCGCCCATTCCGCGCTACTCGGTATTGGCTTAGGGCTGATGCTCCAGCTTAACTTAACGCTGGCGATTGTGATCACCTCGTTTTTAATCGTATTTGGTCTGCATAGTCTGCGGCGCAACGCCCAGCTCGCCTCGGACACCCTGCTCGGCATACTGGCGCATGGGGCATTGGCAACAGGCTTGGTGGTATTGAGTTTACAAGGCAATATTCAACTCGATATTTTGGGCTATTTGTTTGGTGACATTCTCAGCATCCATCCAAGTGATTTGATATGGATGCTCGTGATTGGTTTGTTATTGATTGGGTTTTTTAGCCGCCATTGGCATGACCTGCTCAATCTGACATTGAATAGTGAACTGGCGCAGGTTGAAGGCGTTGATGTCAAACGCCTGCAACTGCAAATGGCGCTATTGCTGGCGTTAGTGATTGCGGTGGCGATGAAAATTGTCGGCGTGCTGTTAATCACATCCTTGCTGATTCTACCGGCTGCCAGCGCACGACGCCTAGCCCGCACCCCCGAACAAATGCTCGGCTATAGCTTTATCCTAGCCACCATCAGCGTGCTCATCGGCCTAACCCTATCCTACTACGCCGACCTCCCCTCCGGCCCCGCGATTGTCGTCAGCGCCTTAGGGTTGTTTTTGTTGCTGTTATTCAAAAAACAGACTTAATCTTTATCCGCTTCATCCACCTCAGTCGGTGTTAAACGCGCAAGCTGCGCTTGGGCGTTTTGCTCAAGCTGCTGCAACCGGTCGCGTTGCGCACTCAACCCTTCGGGGGTCAGATCAGTAAAATCCTGCGCCAACTTGGCGGCCTGCTCAGGATCGTGTTCCATTAAATACCCTATAGCATCTAAAGTCTTATACCCTTTATTTACTTTGACTAATAACTCTTCAAGTACTTGCTTAGCCCGTCGATGCGCGATTGACTCGAACCCATCACGCAATGCACTTAAACGCGCAAACAAATCCTCTGAGCCCGTCTTTAACGCCAGTGCTTCACTCAAAGGTTTTTCGACCGCATTTTCTGCTACACCTGTCATCTCATCGTCTCCATTAATTTAAAAGATTTACATTCTACAACCAACCAGGCCTGGGTGCTATCGACGCCAACCTTTTAACCCAGATATATCCGGGTTAAATAAAGCAGGCGTTCAAAAAAAACTAAAATAATTAAACCAATCAGCGCAATTCTTTTGAGTTAAAATATTTGAAATATTAATAAAAAACGCAGTGGAGTGACTAAAAATGGTCTGCAACGAAAGCAATATGTCGGCATTTCAGTTTTTTCACTATTACCTCGATACCTTGTTTTTAGCGCGCAACTTAAAAGAACTAAAAGCAATTTTGCACGATGACCTAGTTGGCTTTGGAACAGGTGCAGGTGAGGTTTCTTTTGATATCAAAACGAGTTTAAGACTCTACCAACAAGATCTTAGCAACGCACCCAATCCCATTCAATACCAAATTAAAAAGTCTAAAATTCAATGTTTAGTTGAAGAAAAAGCATACCTATTTCTTGGTGTTTTATCACTTAAAACCGAAATACTCAATCAATCGCTCACTTTCAATCATCTACGCCTTAGCATCACCGCGACCTGTATTCACAACAAGTGGTCGGTAAGGCATGTGCATGCCTCGTTTCCAACAAGTGAGCACTGCGCAGATGAAGCCTACCCAATCAAGGAGCTTGAAGAGCGAAATAGTTGGCTGGAGCGCTCTATCGCAGCGAAAACCTGTGAACTTGAATATGCGTTAGCTGATATCAAAAAACTCGCTGAAACCGACAAGCTTACAGGACTCTTTAATCGCCACAACACTGACAAATTGATTAACTCCTATATTAATCAAGCCCAATTAACGAATCAGCCGTTTTCCATTCTTATGATTGATGCCGATCATTTTAAGCGTGTAAATGATAAATACGGCCATATTGCAGGCGATAAACTTTTAGTCCAACTCTCCCAGCGAGTGCAGCAGCAGCTTCGAAAAAACGACACAATCGGACGTTGGGGTGGTGAAGAGTTTTTAATAATATGCCCGGATATTGGCGGCGCTCAAGCGAATAAAATGGCTGAACGCATTTGCACCCAAATTGCCACCAGTGTATTTGAAGTAAACGCACAACAAACCGTGAGCATTGGCGTAACACAATACCAACCCGGCGATACCCTCGACAGCCTTATATCTCGAGCCGACAACGCACTCTATCTGGCTAAAAAACAGGGGCGCAATCAAGCCGTCAGGGCAGATCATATAGCAGACTAAACACCTGTCGGGCGAAACCGATAAGCCCTGAAGGTCCTACTTCGCTTATTTCGAGCCAAATAAGGCTCAATAAGTCAGCTCAAAGCACATTTCTGAGCCAAGCTAATACGGCCAGCTTAATTAAAACCGGCAGGCCGGCATAGAGCCAAAGCAGTGCATCTAGGCTTTGTTGGCTTTGGTTTTCCCAGCCGAGCCAGCCTAAAATCGGGAAGGCAATGCCAACGGCCAGCGCGAGGGCGAACTTGGTGAGCATGCCCCAAATACCAAACAACAGCCCGTTTACCGCACCCTGTTGCTGGCTGAGGCGCTGGGCGATATCGGCTTGAATGGATGAAGGCAGCGCGACATCCGCCCCCAAACTGAGGCCAGAGATAAAGCTGATAATTAAAAACCCAGTAAAGTCGCCTGATTCTAGCGTAAACACCCAAACAAAGCTTAAGCAAGCCAATAGCATCGAGCCGCGCCAGGCGGTGTATTTGCCCAAGCGTTTGGCTAACCAAATCCAACCCGGTAAAGCGAGCACACCCGCGATGAAAAAGGCCAGCAATAAAATACCGGTTTGTGCCGATAATTCTAGATAGTGTTCAACGAACAGAATAAACAAGGTGGCGGGCAAGGCATTGGCAAGACTATTAAGAAAATAGGCCGGCAATAATTGACGAGAAGCCGAATCACGCCAGATCAACAACCAGGCCTGGTTGTTAAAAACGCCTTTTTCTGGTTGTTTTTTAGCGATAACAGGCAAGCGCAACCGCCATAGCATTAAGCCTAGAAACAGCGTAAGACTCAGCGCAATAATAGGAAACAAATGGCTAAAAAAATCTCGGCCATCTGGGGCAAGATCCAGTATCACCGGCAAGAGCAACACACTCACCACCCCCAGAATGGCCAAGGCTTCACGGCTGGCGGTAAACTGGGTTTTACGATGATACTGGCGCGTGACTTCGGCGGTCATCGCTTGGTATGGAATCATGATCAAACTCCAAGCGAGATACACCAACAATGCCCAAACCAACAAATGCGAGGCGCTGGCTTGTTCAGGCAGTAGCAGCTGCCATAGACTGAGCAATAATAGCGCCCAACCGACAAGGATCATGAGTTTACGCGCGTTGGCTGAGAGTCGATCACGCCACAACCCAATCAGAGGATCCGTGATCACATCGGTGACCCGCGCTAACAACAACATCACCCCCACCAGCGCAAGTTCCACCCCCATTTGGTGATAGTAATTGGGCAGGTAGATATAAAGCGGTATACCCAGCATCGCCAGCGGCCAGGCAGGCAGTCCGTAAATCAGCGGCTGGGTCCAGACGCGCGCGGTCTTCATGGTTTATTTCGCTTTGAGTTGATGGGCAATCCAGTTGTTAATCGCACCGATCAGCGGCACCTTGCGCAGCACGTATTCGCCAGAATCCCAGTAGTCAATGTGTACAATGACCTTGCCTGCGTCGTTGATGAGGATTTTGCTCATGCCGTTAATTTGTAGCGTTGGCGAGTCCGCTTTACGTTTAAAGTAAAACCGCCACTCTAAAAAGCCGGTCTTGTCTTGCCCTGCCATCGCATGGATTCGAAATTGCGGTTCATGCAGCGTATCGAACATATGCTTAAACAGCTTGCTGACATCACCGATGCCACGCACTTCGTTAAACGGGTCTTTAAAGTAAATATTTCGCTCATAAACCTTAGCGAATTCATCACGCAGATGATCGGGTTTTAGGTTTTCAAATAGGTCTTTGTAAATAGCAAGGGTTTGGTCAATAGTATTCATAATAGATTCTAGACTTCTCGGTATTAGTTATATAGGTTTAAGATTTGAGCATACGGCGCGTTATCGCCAGCGCCCAACTATACGGCATGGTTTTGAGCGCACTGAGGAAAATCCGTAGTTTAAACGGAAAGCGGATTTCAAAGTTTTGGCGCTGCATGCCTTGGTCAATCAGCGCAGCGGCTTGAGCCGGCTCCACCAGGCCTGGCATGCTGAAGTCGTTTTTTGCGGTTAAGCGGGTTTTAACAAAACCGTGATTGATAATTTGTAACTGAACATTTTGCTGTGCCAACTCCGGCTGCAGCGATTCAGCCAAATTGACCAGCGCCGCTTTAGGTGCGGAATAGCCACCGCCATAGGGTAAGCCAAAATAGCTGGCGAGACTGGCATTCCAAATCCAGCGCCCAGAGCCCTGTTTAGCAAACATCGGTTGCAGGGCAACCATCAACGACACCGCACCAAGATAGTTAGCTTGGTTCATCTTAACAAAATCCTCTGTGCACCACTGCGCTATCGTCATCGGCTGGTAGGCCCCAACATTGTAAAACCAGATATCAATACCCGAAAATAGCAACCAGGCCTGGTTGGCTTTTTGCTGACAATCCTGCTCATCGGTGACATCAAGATTCAAACATTTCAAATTTGCATAACGCTTGGATAAGACGGCCAATTCACTTGAAGATTCGGCTTGGCGCGCGCTGGCAATGACGCGATGCCCCTGTTCTAGCCAACGCTTGGTCAATTCCAACCCGATACCTTGGGAGGCGCCCACCATCCAAATCGTCACAGGATTTACCCTCTTGTATAAGTTTTTCATCACGCAACCCTTGCTTAATCGTACAATTTATGTATAAATATAATATAACAAACTACAGCGCAAGGACAGCTTAATGTTTAATCCCTCAAAAAAATATAAAGTAGCGGTGGTCGGCAGCGGCATTAGCGGTCTGGCCTCCGCTTGGTTTTTAAGTCAGCAACACGATGTCACCTTGTTTGAAAAAAACCCTAAACTCGGTGGCCATACCAACACGATCAATACAGAAATAAATGGCGAAACCACCGCCATTGACACCGGGTTTATTGTTTACAACGAACCCAATTACCCTTTTCTAAAAGCGATGTTGGCACACCTGAATGTTCAAACCCATCCAACCGACATGAGCTTTGCGGTTTCAATTGATCAGGGTAAACTGGAGTATGCGGGTAATAACCTGAATACGATGTTTGCCCAGAGGCGCAATCTTTTTTCACCTAAACACTGGCGCATGATTTTCGATATTTTGCGGTTTAACAAGCTAGGCAAAGCTGATCTTGCGCAGGGCTTGTCTCCCGATTTGTCGCTTGGCGATTATTTAGCTATGCATGGTTTTGGTGAAACGATGCAACGCGATTACCTGTTACCGATGGCTGCTGCTATCTGGTCTTGCCCGACCGAAACCATGTTGCAATTTCCAGCTAATAGCTTTTTGCAGTTCTTTGAAAACCACGGTTTGTTAAACGTAAATGAGCGCCCCCAGTGGCAAACACTGGTTAATGGTGCCCAAAGTTATATAGATAAAATCATTGCTAAAGATGCGTTTCACGTATATCAAAGCGGCATCACTGATGTGTATTTACCGGCCGTAGATAGCGAAACCACACAACTGATTAGTGCCGATGGCCAGCGTCATCAGTTTGATCAAGTGGTGTTTGCCTGCCACGGCGATGAAAGCTATGCACTACTCAAACCATTTGGTTTTGCGCTTTTAGCAAACTTTAAATATCAGTTCAACCAGGCCTGGTTGCACACCGATACCAACCAAATGCCCACGCGCAAATCTGCTTGGGCCTCGTGGAATTATTTAAGCGGGCAAAGCGTTGCGGCAGAGCGTGCCGTGGCGGTCAGCTACTGGATGAATCAATTGCAACCGCTGAATATCGCCACCGATGTATTTGTGACCCTTAACCCGACTCATCAACCTGCTGCTGACAAGGTGATTCAGACAATTGATTATATGCATCCGGTGTTCGATCGTGGCGCGATGCAGGCCCAAGCCGAGCTGCATCAACTTCAAGGCCATAAAAATTGTTGGTTTGCTGGCGCTTATACTGGCTACGGTTTTCATGAGGATGGCTTGGCCAGTGCGGTCAATATTGCACGTAAATGGCAAATCGCCTTGCCTTGGGAACGTTAAGATGAGCTCTTGTTTGTATTTTGGTCAAGTGATGCATGAACGCGAACAGCCTGTGGCCTATAAATTTGTTTACGACACCGTGAGCATCAAGGTGGATATCGATCAAATAGAACAGGAAGCCAAACAGAATCCGTTATTAAGCCTGAATCGCTTTAACTGGGTTAGCTTGCGATTTAAAGATCATGGCCCGCGCGACGGCACGCCTTGGCGCACTTGGGTTGATGGATTTTTAGCGGATTATGGCATCGCAAGACCTGCGCGTGTCGAATTGCTGTGTTATCCGCGCATTTTGGGCTATAGCTTTAATCCGCTAGCGGTTTGGTACGCTTATGACGCCCAAAATCGCGTTATAGCGGTGATTGCCGAGGTGAGCAATACCTTCGGCCAATGGCACCACTATATTCTTAAACCCAAAGACGGCCTAGCACCCACCTCCATTAAAGCCGAGGCTGACAAGGTGTTTCATGTATCGCCTTTCATCGATATGCAAGCACGCTACCATTTTCGTTTAAAACGTCCGGGAGATCAGGTGTTTACCTACATCAAGGAAACCCGAGATGGCAAACCCTTTTTTTATGCCAGTCAATCTGGCCGACAGCAACCACTTAACCATTCTACGCTACTAAAACTTTTAGGCTTCGCGCCATGGCGCGCACTGAAAGTAATCAGTCTTATTCACTGGTGGGCATTAAAAATTTGGCTCAAAGGCGGCCAGTTTCATCGCACCCCCAAACACCTTGAATCCGTCAATTATAGTCATTCGGAGATGAAGCTATGTTAACCAAATCACAACCCAAACTACTCGACAACATTGAATCCGTTAACCCATCGCGGGTACCATTTTATGGCGAATACCTATTAAATTGGTTACCGTTTGAGCAGATCGAAGTCGGCTCGCTTACCGTCCAACTCGGCGAGCACCAGCGCCGATTTAATGGTAAACAACCCGGCCTTCATGCGGAATTAATGATTTTGAATCCGCTGCGTTTTAGCTGGGGGCTGTTGATGCAAGGTGAGCTTGGTTTTGCCAAGGCCTATGCAGACGGACTCATTGCCACCCCTTGCCTGCACAGTTTATTGCGCCTAGGCGCGGCAAACGAACGCGCATTGAGCGATACACTCAAAGGCAAGAATTGGTTTTATCGCCGATTCTTGGCTAAACATCGCGCCAACCATAACTCCGTTGAAAACAGCCGAAATAATATTTCAGCACACTATGATTTGGGCAACGATTTTTATCAACTTTGGCTTGATGAGACCATGAGCTATTCAAGTGCGTTGTATGCGGATAACCCGACTGATCTGGAATCGGGTCAAACCGCCAAATACCAACGCATTTTGCACGAGCTTGATTTTCAAGCTGGCGATCATATTCTTGAAATTGGTTGTGGCTGGGGTGGTTTTGCTGAACAAGCCGCACAATTAGGTGCACAGGTATCCGGCGTCACCCTATCGCGCGAACAGCTGGAGTTTGCTAAACATCGCCTAAAACAGGCTGGGCTGAGTGACAAAACCAACCTAAGCTTGACCGATTATCGGCATATTGACGGGCAGTTTGACCATATCGTGAGCATTGAAATGTTTGAAGCGGTGGGCAAGGAATATTGGCACAGCTACTTTTCGCAACTTCAAAAACTACTCAAAAACGATGGCAAAGCGGTATTGCAAATTATCACGATTGACGAAGCTTACGCCGAGAGCTATCAAAATGGTGTGGACTTTATTCAAACCTATATTTTCCCCGGTGGGCTACTGCCATCAAAAACTCAGCTGAGGGAAATGGCCGCCGAGTACGGTTTTGAAATCAGCAATCAACTGAATTTTGGTCAAGATTATGCCCATACACTTTGGCAATGGCGTGAAAACTTTGACGCGCACCGCAATGAACTCGAAAAACTTGGCTATGACGCACGCTTTCAACGTATCTGGCATTATTATTTAGATTATTGTCGCGTCGGTTTTGAAACTCAGCGCACCGATGTCGTTCAAATTACACTGGTGAAAAAACATGGTTAATAACTCGGCTATTAACCGCCAGGCCTGGTTGAAAAAAGCCTATTTTTTAAGTGCTTTACTATTCACTTTAGTCTTAACAGGATGTAGCAACATGAAAGTTGAACACTACGCACACACACAGCCAGCACTGGACTTGTTTGACTACTTTGAAGGTAAAACCTATGCATGGGGACAATTTCAGACTCGCAGCGGTGAGCTCAAGCGTCGTTTCTACGTCGATATAACTGGAACCATTGAGGGCAACACGCTCACACTTGACGAGCAATTTGTCTATGATGACGGTGAAACTGAACAGAGAATCTGGGTGATTGAACGCACCGCACCCAATCAATACCAAGGAACAGCGGGCGATGTAATAGGTAAGGCACATGGCCAAACCGCAGGTGCGGTGTTCAACTGGCGCTATACCCTTGATTTACCCTATGGCAACCGCTCGATTCATGTTCAGTTTGACGACTGGATGTTTTTACAACCCGATGGTGTATTGCTCAA
Organism: Thiomicrospira microaerophila; assembly: GCF_000934765.1. Lineage (GTDB taxonomy): Bacteria > Pseudomonadota > Gammaproteobacteria > Thiomicrospirales > Thiomicrospiraceae > Thiomicrospira > Thiomicrospira microaerophila. Next base: position 24,044 of record NZ_JYNN01000030.1, read on the forward strand.
TCGCGCGATGGTCAAAAAGTGGGGCTTTAAAGTTGGTGAGGTCACCTTGGCATTTAGTAAACTCGACCATCGCACGACTGGCGATTAGTTATGAAACCTTGGATTTTAGTAATTGGGTTATTTTTACCCCTTATCCTGCAAGCACAAACAAGCTGGCAAACACTGGGGGAAGGTACTGCGCGCTGGGGGCTGTTTAAACTCTACGATGCGACACTGAGCGCACCAAGCGGTATCCGCGCGGATAGCTTGCTAGCTGACGATACCCCATTAAAACTAACCCTGTGCTACACACGGCGTCTAACCGCTGAAAACTTTATTGATGGCGCCAACCATGTCCTCGACAAACAGCCCATGAGCGAAGCGTTACGCGATGCCGTCGAGCAGCTACATCAAGCTTATCGCCCTGTTGAAAAAGGCGATTGCTATGTTCTGCAACACATTCCTGAGCAAGGCACGCGCTTAATGCTAAACCAACAAACACTTATTACCATTACAGAGCCCGAGTTTAAAGCCGTGTACTTTGGCATATGGCTGGGGGATGACCCGTTATCAAACACGCTTAAAGCCAACTTATTGGAAAATCTATGACACACTTAATATGGTTACAACGTGATTTAAGACTGGCTGATCATGCGCCGCTCTTTCGTGCACTGCAGCGCCAACACAAACTGGTCATTGCTTATATTCATGACCCAAAACGTATTTTAGGTGAAGCCAACGCCGCTTGGTTAGCCCATAGCCTAACTGACCTGCAACAATCGATTGCCAAGAAAGGCGGTGATTTACTGATGCTAGAGGGCGACTTTGCTCAGTGCTTTGAAAAGTTGGTGCAAGACTATCAGATTGGCCAGGTTTCTTATCATTATGAGGTAGGAGAAGCCTTTCAGCAACAGCAACAGCTGGCATTAGAAATTTGCAAGACGCACCAGATTGCACTCACACCCTATGACCAGGCCTGGTTGCCCTCAGAAATGGTACTGTCACAAAAAGGCGGCATCTACTCGGTGTTTACCCCTTTTTACAAAAAGCTGCTGACACTCTTTAATCAGGTTGCACTACCGACGAATGCGCCCACTGAACTTAGCGCCGCTAAACTCGCGCAGCCTAGCCAGCTTCCGAAAACTTTAGTTAACATATCGCAACAACCTTGGGCGCAACAAATGCTTGCGCACTGGCGTTCAGAGCCTAACCAGCTTGGTATAGGTGAGAAAGCCGCACAAGCGCGCTTCCATGCTTTTTTACAACAAGCCAGCAATGACTATCCAGAAGCACGCGACTTTCCATCCGAACCGGCTACCAGTAAACTCTCAACTCACTTGCAGTTTGGTGAAATATCCATGCGCCAATTGCTTTATCACTTGCAATCGGCTAAGTCAAATCCAGATTTTCAAATCCATTCACTCGATATTTTTATTCGTCAACTAGCTTGGCGTGAGTTTGGTCGCTATCTGCTTCAATTTCACCCACAGATTGAAACCCAAGCTTTCCAAACTAAATTTGCGGCTTTTCCTTGGGATAACAACGCCACCTGGTTAAGTGCGTGGCAACGTGGCGAAACCGGCGTACCGATTATCGATGCTGGCATGCGTGAACTTTGGCAAACAGGCTGGATGCACAACCGGATTCGAATGCTGGTCGCTTCTTGGTTAACCAAAAATGCAAATCTGTCTTGGCGTGAGGGGCAAGCTTGGTTTGCAGATACTCTGATTGATTCAGACCCCGCGAACAATGCTATGGGGTGGCAATGGGTAGCAGGTTGTGGTGTCGATGCGGCCCCCTATTATCGATTATTTAACCCGGTGGTTCAAAGTGAAAAATTTGATGCGAATGCGGAATATATCAAACACTGGCTACCTGAATTAAAATCCCTACCGGCTAAATATTGTCATGCGCCTTGGCTGCATAGCGCAAGTCTTGAGCAGTACGGCTTTAAGCTAGGCCAGCACTACCCCAAACCCTTGTTTGATTTGCAACAAAGTCGAGCAAACCATCTGCAACGCGTACAGGCTAACAAAAGCTATACGTAAACGTTACAGTTGAAAATTTTACTGTTTAGAGTATTATGGCAAAATTATGAAACAACTAGATCCCAACGCCCTATTCCCGATCAGAGAGGTATCCCGCCTCACTGGTATTAAACCTATCACCTTGCGTGCATGGGAACGTCGCTATGACTTGATTGAACCGGTTCGCACCGATTCAGGCCATCGACTTTATACCCAGGATCATATTGATTATTTGAATCAAGCCTTAAAGTTGATGGATGAAGGTATTCCGATTAGCCGTGTGAAAACAGTGCTGTCTGAGTCCCCGATTAGCAACACGCAAACTCAACCCGAAGAAAACCAATCCGATCTGACAAAAGCAACTATTCGTGCTGTAAACGACATGGATTTGTTTCAACTAGAGCGCTGTATAGATCGTCTATTTGCCGACTACTCGCTTGCACCGCTCCTCCCCTTACTCGAAACCATTGAGAACGCACTTCAAAAGAGTGAATTTTTAGCCATCAATTTATGGCAAACGCGTATAACACAACGCTTTCAAGTACGACTACACCAATTTCAACAGTCTGCGCGCTTTTTAGGACGCATAATCTTTATTCAAGCCACACCCTCAACGCCAAATTGGTACTCAAAATATATCGGCTTGTTTTGCTTTGAACAAGGGTATCAGCCCTTGGTGCTCGACCAAAGTATTCCCCTTGAGAATATTAAAGAGCTTCATGAAAAGCTAGCGCTTTATGGTTTTATACTGATAGACAATCAACAGTCAAACCATCAAGAATGGGCGGCTTATATAAAACACTTTTCAAGCATTAAGAGCTGGGTTTTCGGTGATGAATGTATTGGTGAAGAAAGTCCACCCAGCGTAAATTGTGAGCTACGTGCCAGATCGCAGTGGTTGCAGCCATTATAGGGTCTAGGAGGCTAGGCGTTGTTTTTTGATTGCTCGGCCTTGAGTCTTGCAATCTCGGCATGCGCCGCCTCTAGCTCCATCGCCAAGTTAACTTGCGCGGTGACATCTTTCTGAATACCAATGTAATAAGTAATCTTATCCAGCTCATCATAAAAGGGTGTGACACTTAGCTCGTTCCAAAAAACAGAACCATCTTTTCGATAGTTCTTTAAAATTGTCCTTACGGGATCATGTGATTCAATCGCTTTACGAATAATTTTTACAGCCGCTTGATCTGTATCCTCACCCTGCAAAAAACGACAATCTTGATACAAGATATCATCAGACGAATAACCTGTTAATGATTCAAAAGCAGGGTTCACATAAACAAGAATCGTATCCTCCCCCTCCTTTTCGGCTACTACAATACCTTCTTGTGCCGACTCAACCAACTGTAATAACAACTCATTTCTTAAGGTAAACTTTTTCATTCTTAGTCCTGTTATTTAATATTAATGGCATTTTAGCAACTCAATCACCTGTTGAGAATATACAATTACAATTAAATCGAAAATAGTTTGCCTTAAGCTAGAAACCAAAAAACCCGCCAAGGCGGGTTTTTTGGTGAACGGTAATAAAAATTAACGTTTTGAGAACTGCGGACGACGACGTGCTTTGCGAAGACCGACTTTTTTACGCTCAACTTTACGCGCATCACGTGTTAATAACTCACGTGAACGTAATGCTGGACGATTGCCCTCTTCATAACAAACCAATGCACGCGCAATACCGTGACGAATGGCACCAGCTTGACCTGTTGTACCACCACCAGCGACAGTGATGTAAGCGTCAAACTTGCCTTCACTTTGCGTAGCTTCGATTGGCTGGTTAATAACCATCAAATCTGTTTCACGCGCAAAATACTGATTGATTTCGCGACCATTTACCGTCATTTTTCCAGAGCCTGCGCGTAAGAAAACACGTGCTACTGAGCTTTTACGACGACCTGTTCCGTAATATTGTTCTGTTGCCATAGTAATCTTCCCCTTACAGCGCTAGTGTTTGTGGTTGTTGTGCAGTATGTGGATGCTCAGCACCCGCATATACTTTCAACTTGCGATACATGTCACGGCCTAAAGGACCACGTGGCAACATACCCTTAATAGCTAACTCAAGTACACGCTCAGGCTTAGACTCAATCAACTTCTCAAATGACATAGACTTTAGGTTACCTACATAACCTGTATAGCGGTGATACATTTTATTTTTACGCTTGTTACCCGTTACGCCAATTTTTTCAGCATTAACAATAACGATATAGTCACCACAATCAACGTGTGGCGTAAATTCTGGCTTATGCTTACCACGTAAACGCAATGCAACTTCAGCCGCTAAACGACCTAATGTTTTGCCTTCAGCGTCAACAACGAACCAGTCGCGTTTTACTTCTGCTGGTTTTGCTACAAATGTTCCCATTTCAAAAATCCTAATTAAGTTAATAATCCTAAATCGTTCGTTTGGCACTATACCAAACTCACATCCTTACTGTTTAACGGGCAATAAGAGGGGAAGGATTAATTAGACAGAGAATTATAAATAAATTACGCCACACTTACAAGCACTTTAAATCAAGCATGGCATTATTTTACAAAGTGTTACGACTGACTAGGGTTTAAAATACCGCCAATACCCTGTCCACGCTGATCCAATGGCAGGTAACAAGAGTTGCCTGCACCGGTATAAACCTGTGTTGGTCGAAAAATTTTGTTGTTTTGCAACTGTTCACGCCAGTGTGCCATCCACCCTGCCGAACGCGCAACGGCAAAAATTGAAGTAAACATTTTGGGATCAAAACCCATTTCTTTATACAAAATACCAGAATAAAAATCGACGTTTGGATAAACACCCTTATGACCTAACAGCTCCTCACAAATACGCTCGACCTCTAGGGCCGTTTCAAACATCACGCTAAGCTCACCACTTTTCGATTTTTTCGTAAGCAACTTCTCAGACAATTTTTGCAGAATGGTCGCGCGAGGGTCTTTGGTTTTATACTCTCTGTGCCCCATTCCCCAAATGACTTTTTTATTTGCCAACCTATCCTCAATATATGCCCGAGCATTTTCAGGGCGTCCGATCTTTTCTAGCATTTCGATAACCATCTGATTTGCACCACCATGCAGCGGACCCGACAAGGACGCGATGGCCGATGAAATCACCGAACAGGGATTAGCAAGGGTTGAGCCCGTTACCATGGTGGTAAAGGTTGACGCATTAATCGTGTGTTCAGCATGAAGGATAAGACATGCATCAAGCAAACGTGCCCAATCTGGATCTGGCTCTTCACCGGTAACCATATACAAAAAGTTTTCAGCATAGTTGAGATCTTTACGCGGCTCGATGGGGTCGTAGCCATTGCGCATATGCTCCCAACTGGCTACCAAGGTCGCCATGTGTGCAATGATTTTAACGGTTACATCATTGATATAACCCTGATTTTCAGTACCACCCTTCATGTATTCCGTACTTGGATAAAAACTCGCCAAGCTCGCCACCACCACTTGCAACATATGCATTGGGTGCGTGGTTTCTGGCAGGTTTTTCATTATTTCACGAATATTATATTTAACACGACGATGATCGCGCAATTGTTGATCGAAATCAGCTAGCTCAGAGGTGGTTGGCAATTCACCAAACAGCAGAAGTAGCGTTGTTTCTTCAAATGAAGACTTTTCCGCCAACTCCATAATGTCATATCCACGATAGGTAAGCACACCCTTTTGACCGTCGATATATGAAATTTTCGATTCGGTGGCCGGTACGCCCGCCAATCCTGGAATATATTGCATTTTAGATCCTTAACACTGATTAAACACTAAATGAAGAACCACAGCCGCAAGTTGTGGTTGCATTCGGGTTTTCTATAACAAATCGCGCACCTTGCAAATCTTCAAGATAATCAATTTTTGCACCAACAAGATACTGAAAGCTCATTGGATCAATAAGCAGTGTCACGCCATTTTTTTCAACAGCCGTATCATCCTCTGCTTGCGCCTCATCAAAGGTAAAACCATATTGGAAGCCTGAACAGCCACCGCCACTGATATAGACGCGTAACTTAAGCGCTGCATTTCCTTCATCATCGATTAGACCGCTTACTTTCAAAGCCGCCGCTTCAGTAAAGGTTACTGGATTCAACATTTCAGACATGACTTTCTCCCTTCTTTTGTAGCCGAGTGAATAGCTGTGTATAAAAGCCACAGCTTATTATTTTCTAAATATTATAAACTAAAAGTGCCACGCTAAAAATTTTGGTGAACTAGTAGTGCAAAACTAAGGTAACAACGCAACCTGCTTAAGACCACAATCCTCATCCAACCCGAACATTAAATTCATATTCTGTACCGCTTGGCCTGATGCACCTTTTACTAGGTTGTCAATAACGGATGTAACAACAACCACATCGCCGCCAACTGGACGATAAACCGCCATACGACACATATTTGAGCCTTTTACCATCCGGGTATCTGGCTGTGAGCCAGCAGGCATCACATCCACAAACTTCTCATCAGCATACTGCGTTTCAAACAGGTCCTGCAACTGCGACTGTGACCAATCCGCTGTTAACTTCGCATAAATCGTTGCTTCAATACCACGAATCATCGGCACAAGGTGCGGTACAAAGGTTAGGTTAACCTTGCCACCACCCGCCATTACAGACAAGCCTTCCGAAATTTCAGGCTGATGACGATGCCCATCAATACCATAGGCTCTAAAACTTTCACTGGTTTCTGCACTCAAAGATGCAACCTTGGCTCCACGACCTGCGCCACTTACACCCGACTTGCCATCAGCGATTAGGTGACGAGTATCGATAATGCCTGCTTTTAATAGCGGCTGAAATGCAAGTTGGATTGCAGTAGGGTAGCACCCAGGATTGGCAATAACCTTCGCCGTCTTAATTTTGTCACGATTTACCTCTGGTAAACCATACACAACGTCTTTCATAATCTCTGGGCAGCTATGCGGCATGTCATACCACTGCTCAAAAACAGCCATATCCGTAAGACGAAAATCCGCAGCCAAATCGATCACTCTTACACCAGCCTCTATCAGTTCTGGCGTTAAACTCATTGCTACTCCGTGTGGCGTGGCAAAAAACACCAGATCACACCGCTTTAACTGCGCCATATCCGGCTCAGAAAAACACAAGTCAAAATGACCACGTAAATTAGGAAACATTTGTGCGACTGACATCCCCGCTTCTGAGCGAGAAGTAATGACGACCACTTCAGCCTGAGGATGATTAGCTAGCAAACGCAATAGCTCGACACCGGTATAACCGGTTCCACCAACAATTCCAACTTTAACTTTATTCATATGTATTTCCGTTGAATTAAATTCTTATAACAAAAAAGCACTCTGCGTAGGCATGAGTGCTTTAAGATATTAACCCGCTTTAAAACAACAAGCGCTAGCTAGCCTTTATAACGCTCAACCACCAATGATGCATTCGTGCCACCAAAACCAAAGCTGTTGCTCATTATTCGATTCAATCCTGCATTATCGATTGTCTCTGTAACAATCGGCATACCTTCACAATCGGCATCCAATGTTTCAATATTAATAGAAGGGGCTATAAAATCATGCTCCATCATTATTAAGCTGTAAATAAGCTCGTGAACACCGGCCGCACCCAATGAATGACCTGACATAGCCTTTGTTGAACTGATTTTAGGTACCGCATTGCCAAACACCTCACGAACAGCCGCCATTTCTTTTGTGTCACCAACTGGCGTACTGGTACCGTGTGGGTTAATATAATCAATACCACCTTTAACAGTACTCAATGCTTGACGCATACAACGAACGGCACCCTCACCAGAAGGCGCAACCATATCATAACCGTCTGAATTAGCACCGTAACCAATAATTTCTGCATAAATTTTTGCACCACGTGCAAGCGCGTGCTCAAGCTCTTCCACTACAACCATACCCCCACCGCCAGCAATAACAAAACCATCTCGGTTCGCATCGTAGGTACGAGAAGCTTTTTCAGGCGTATCATTGTATTTAGACGACAAGGCACCCATGGCATCAAATAATACCGACATAGTCCAGTGAAGCTCTTCACCACCGCCAGCAAAAACTACATCCTGCTTACCTAGTTGAATCTGCTCCATCGCCGCACCAACGCAATGAGCACTGGTAGAACAGGCCGAGCTAATCGAGTAGTTAAGCCCCTTAATCTTAAACGGTGTTGCTAAGCATGCAGAAACGGTACTTCCCATCGTGCGTGTTACCATGTAAGGACCAACGCGCTTGACCCCTTTTTCACGTGTTACTTCAACCGCTTGTGTAGAGTTCGAATTGGAGCCGCCACCTGAACCCGCAATAATTCCAGTACGTTCGTTTGAAATCATTTCATCCGTTAAGCCCGAGTCTGCAATAGCTTGTTCCATCGCGATGTAACTATACGCGGCGGCATCACCCATAAAACGAAGTTGTTTTCTAGGAATTAACTCAGAAAAATTTAACCCCTTTACCGCTCCATGCACCTGCGAACGCAAACCATTTTCAGCATATTCAGGTGCAAAAACAATGCCTGACTTCCCTGCATACAACGAATCTTTTACCTGATTTTTATCATTACCAAGGCTCGAAACTATACCCAATCCAGTAATCACTACTCGCTTCATAATTAGAATGCATCCGTATTAGTAAACAATCCCACCTTAAGATCTGTGGCACTATAAATTTCACGACCATCAACATAAAGATGAGCATCGCCAATTCCCATATAAAGCTTTCTCTTAATAACACGTTTCATATTGATTACATATTCAACTTTTTTGGCTTTTGGCAAAACCTGACCATAAAACTTCACCTCACCAGAACCCAAAGCTCGGCCACGTCCTGGGCCGCCAGTCCAACCCAAGAAAAACCCAATCAGTTGCCACATGGCATCCAAACCCAAACACCCTGGCATCACCGGGTCTTCATTAAAATGGCAATCAAAAAACCAAAGTTCGGAGGTAATATCGAGTTCAGCTTTAATTAAGCCCTTTCCAAATTCGCCACCCTCTTCAGAAATATGCGTGATACGATCAAACATAAGCATAGGTGGTTTTGGTAACTGCGCATTACCGGGGCCAAATAATTCGCCTCGACCGCAAGCAAGGAGTTCTTCTTTTGTGTAGCTAGCGTGTTTTTCCATTATATTTTCCAAGTTTTAAATTTCTCGAATATTATAACAGTGGAAAGCTAAGAGGTAAATTTATGATTTAAAATTTAGATAAAGGATTTTTAAGACTGATTAAATGATGGTGCCGACAGAGGGACTCGAACCCCCAACCTACTGATTACAAATCAGTTGCACTACCAATTGTGCTATGTCGGCTTGTGGCGGTATTATAATGCTTTAAACACTTATGTCAACACAAATATTGTTTTTTAACGCTAATTTTTATAAATTTGCATGATGTTCGCACAAGAGATTGGTTTCCTAGTGTTTTTTTGAAAGAGCCCTGTTGTTACTCATGCCGCCGACTGAAAAAAGTGCAGGATAATCAATAGACGTGCGAGGGCGCCTAAACTTTATGAACCAAAGAAAACGAACCTAAATATCCAGTTTAAGTAAATTTTCGTTATTTGCAACTAAGTCGATACCATGCAAAACTAAATACTCATTTACAAGCCATTCACTTTTTAAATATGGCTTAACTAAATGAGCATCACCACCGGTTAAAACCAACACATAAGGCTCTTCTAGCCGAGACAGTTGAAGATCAACTTGGGCATCGAGAAATTGTGTAACCATACTAAGTACACCGTTTAATATAGCGCTTTCGGTATTACAAGCTAATAAAAGCTCGGACTGTAATGGAATAGAAAGAATATCAAGATCAGCTAAACGCTTACAATTAGACAAGGATGTTAACATTGCACTAATTCCTGGAAGAATTACCCCCCCCTTGTGCTGACCATTCGCATCTATACAGTCCAATGTTATCGCCGAACCTAAATCTACAACAATTGTAGGTCGCTTATAGAGTGCGTAAGCAGCTAACATCGCTAACCACCTGTCTACACCGAGTAATTCAGCTTCATCATAACAAACAGTTAAACCCAAAAAGTTTTTTACGGTTTGAAGCATAACAACTTCACAAGAGCAGCGGTTTTTTAGAGCACGGCATAAACCAGAAACAAAATCACTATCAGACACACTAGCAATAAATACCTTATCGCAAACTTGAGAATTGCAAGTTAAGGCTTCAACCAGCTTTTCAAGCTTTACACCCTTGTACTCCATAGCATATACGGTGTTTAAAAAGAAAGCATCAGAGCACGCCCATTTTAATCGCGTATTACCAATATCAATATATAGCGCCATAAATCCTCAATAAATAAAAACAATATCAATCAACCTCATCTTTTTCAAAGGCAAAAAAAAACCCCTCTTACGAGGGGTTTAGATGTATGGAGCTTGGCGATGACCTACTCTCGCATGGGGAGACCCCACACTACCATTGGCGCTGAAACGTTTCACTTCTGAGTTCGAGAAGGGATCAGGTGGTTCCATTTCGCTATGGTCGCCAAGCAATTCGGTTTTGTAAATGGGTTTTAGCCATTTACTAAAATTCTTTGCTAAGAAGTAATCTTTGCTTTGTAATAGGATACTGTATCTTGGTTTCGCTTTTATCTCAAGCTACACATCAGTTAAGTCACTTTTGAGTTGTATAGTTAAGCCTCACGAGTAATTAGTACAAGTTAGCTTCACACATTACTGCGCTTCCACACCTTGCCTATCAACG
>NZ_JYNN01000031.1 GCF_000934765.1 Thiomicrospira microaerophila
CCGGGGCGCAGCATGATATTGGCTGGCTTGATGTCGCGGTGAATCAACCCGTGTTGATGTACTACGGTAAGACCATCAAGCAGTTCACTGGCTAAATGCTCCACCACTTCAGGCGTCAACGTTTCTTTGCGTTTGAGGTACTTGTCTAGCGGTTCACCATCAATAAACTCCATCACCAAATAGGCGGTATTGTTTTGTTGAAAGTATTTAAGAATACGCACCACGGCTGGATGATTAAACCGCGCTAACGCCCGCCCTTCTTCAACAAACCGTTGCATTCCCCGTTCAAAGTCATCTTGGCCACTAGTGCCAAAGGCCGCCACGGTTTGACCATCACGACTCACAATCTCATTCGGGAAATACTCTTTAATCACGACATTATTATGTAGATGAATGTCTTTGGCTAAATATGCAATACCAAACCCACCCTGACCGAGTAGGTCTTCGATTACATAATCCCCAAGTTGATACCCTTGGGGTAAGGTGCGGTGGTTGAATTCGAGTTTGCTCATGGAGTCGGCCTGTCTTCTTGCTTGTCAGTTTCCAGTGCATCTACACTTATTGAACTATCGATGGCGGGCTGTTCTAAACTCACAGATTGATCTGAGTTATCTATACCTGTTCCGTGTTTAATCCACCCGTAGCTTGCAATCCCTAAAATCAGTATTACGCTCAGTGAGATAATAGCCAATATCGACTTAGGCATGGAGGGCACTATTTTTTTTGTCTGGTGCTTGTAAACGGCGAGAGAGACATTATCGCCCTTAGGCCCCCCTCTTTTTGCTGCCTCTTCTACCATTTTCTGGGTCCAAGTTTTAATATCCGCTTTACCCTCTAAATTTGCGGCCTTAGTCATTTCAGGTATATCAAAACGCTCCCATAAACCATCAGAACACAAGAAAATAGCGTCGCCACTCTCTAGGCTTGATTGCCCTATGGTGACCTTAGGCGGGTTTTCTCCACCCACACTTTGTAACAAACGGTTTTGGTCAGGATGGGTTCCCATCTCTTCTTCTGTAATTTGATCGGTATCTAAAAGCATTTGGACAACGGAATGGTCTCTTGTGCGTTCAGAAAACACCCCTTTTTTAAATAAATATAATCGACTGTCACCGACATGCGCCCAAAAAGCTTGATTCTCAATAATAATGGCCACAACAATGGTTGTCCTTGGCTTTATATTTTGTTGCTCACCTTGTCGGTTTATTTCTGCATTAGCCAGATGAATGGTTTGTTTTAAAAAATCTTGAGGATTTTGGGGTACGCCATTCTCTTTAATGAATTGCGAGACCATTACGTCCACGGCAATACTAGATGCTAACTGCCCGCCTCTATGTCCACCCATACCATCAGCCACAACAAGCAAGTGAGCGTTGTTTAAAGTGTGTATTTTTACACTATCTTGTTGCTCATCTCGCCCGCCAATATGGATGGCGCTGGCTAATTCGGAGATTAAATTTTTCATATGCTATCTGCCTATATGTTAGTTATATGGTGCAATACCACCTTAAATTACCATTTTAAATACTGTGTTTTTGATGTACGGCTAACTCTTGACTTCCATTCCTCATAACTTCTAGGTCGATGTTCTTGGTTAACCGCCAAACCGTTCATCAGAATTTCAATAAATCGCTCATTATGGGCGTAGGGTGTGATATCCGGAATAGGGACTAATGGGTCAGGATCCCCATCATGTAAAGCCACAAAGCGCTCCATACCATCTAGCGGTTTTTGCCCTGTAATACACTCATAAAAGGTTGCTGAAAGCCCATAATAATCTGTCCAGCAACCCACATGAGATTTAGATATATATTGCTCATAAGCGGCATAGGGCGGTGTGAGTACACGTGTCATCTGCTGGCTATGCTCGCCTAATCGCTGGCGTGCAGCACCAAAATCAAGTAGTAGCGGAAAGCCACTATCGAGCAGTAGAATATTGTCCGGTTTAATATCGCGGTGCACCATCCCCGTTTTATGCACTGAAGTTAAGCCCTGCATCAGATAATCAAACATGAATTCGGCTTCTTCTGGATTAAAAAGAACACCTTGTTTGATGTAAAAGGCTAATGGCTTACCTGGGTAAAAAGGCATGACTATATAGGCCGTATTATTGGTTTCAAAGTAACGTTGAACTTTTACAATTGAAGGATGTTCAAATCGCACCAAAGAAAAGGCTTCATCCTTAAAGCGCCGCAATCCCCACATAAAATCATCAAAATCAGATTTTGACCTTGGCCGAACCGATTCACTCTTCTGATCTCTATAAGATAACTCCGCTGGCAAATACTCCTTAATTGCGACACGTGTACCCGCCTCATCTTTGGCTTTATAGGTAACACCAAAACCACCTACCCCCAACACGCCTGTGATCAGATATTTATCGAGCTTGGAGCCAACTGGCAAGGTATTTCGATTATGCATACACTACCCTTTTGAAAGCTGTATTTCAGAACCACCAACTTGAATTCTGGATTGGATACCAACCTGAATGGGACGATGAGGTTTAATAACCTGATCATCTATATAAGTTCCATTCGTACTCCCCAAGTCTTCTAAATGTAAGTTATCTGCTTTTAAGGATAGCTTTAGATGCTGACCTGAAACCGTATCATCCGGCACAACGTGTGTAGTTTTATCCGTTTTACGTCCGCCAATCACAATACCCATTTCTAATTCGTGCTGGGTGAGCGTCAAGCGAAACGCCTCGCCACCATGCGTGAAGCCTGAGATAATCCAAATAATATCTGATTGGGTTTTTGAAGGCCGTGCCATTGGCTTCTTTTCTGGCGCATCAGATGATTTTTTAGGTTGTTCAACAATAGGATCCGGGACAGGTCGATAGGGCTTTTCTACTGGCGGCTTGATCTCAGGGCTTGTGGCTGGTTTAAAATTGGATGTTGAGCTAGGTTTATTGATGACGACTGTATTCGCCACCATATCGTGTAGAGTTTGATTTTTCCCACTAAATAAGGCAAATAAGTAGGTAATTGAAAAAAAGAAGAAACGGAATAACTCTCGACCAAAGGCACGCCCATAGCTTAATGTATCGCTATCTAGATGCTTTATCTGGATGCTCATTAGCTGTTTACCATAGGTCGCGCGTTTTGGTGAGCTATGCATATGTGAAAAATACAGTATGGGCCATAAAAGCACCACTAAAAGGGTGGCGACCCCTACCCACAAGTCATCAACACCGAGCATGTATTCAGACAATCCAGCTACTGTGGCAAACAGCGTCAGAACAACGAATACTACACCTACGTCGATAATAAAAGCAAAAATGCGCTTCCACAGGGAAGCAATGTTTAGGTTTTCTCTACTATAACTCACCTGGGCTTCCCTCCTCTTTATTGATGCTTGCATCATTAGCATCGGGCAATAATGGCACTTGGCCATCTAGCGTTTGGGGTTGATTCAACCCTGAGGTCTCAACCTCAATACCCAGCTGTAGTTCTTCATGCGTGGCCAGCGGGTGTTCTTCAGCCGATGTGTCTTCTTTCATCAAACTCATCGTGCTAAACACGCCTAGCGCCAATAGCGCTAATAGGCCCAACGCCCACATTGATTTTCTAGGGTTGGCGCTTGATGTTTTTTTTGGGGATGTGTCTTCGCGCATTAAGCTGCTCCAACTCATATCATTGGCATTGGCGTCAGCTTCTATGTTTTGATTGGATGTGGTGCTTGAGGATATGAATGCCGCCGCCATAATTGTGGTGTTATCTTGGCGTGGATTTTTCTTCTTTAAGACGGCCTCTAATAATATATTCGTTAAATCGGCATCAGCGGTATGCTCATGCCAATGCTTAACAATAGTTTCGATTTCTTGCTCACTGAGTGTTTGGATGCCATCACTGGCAATAATGACTACATCACCAACATCCAATGCTATCCCTTTTTTAGGGTGATCAATCATCTCAATCGCATCCCCCATCACCGCTGAATATAACGAGTTTCTATTCGGGTGCGTGTCGGCTTGTTCTTGGGTAATCTCCCCTTTTGCTACGCGTTCTTTGAGCTCAGGTGCCATTGAATGGTCTTCGTTTATTTGGCGAAGCTTGCCACCTGAATAAAGATAAAGAGGTGAGTCACCGACACTAATCCAATACAGTGTCTTATCACAAACAAAACCGGCAAGATAGGTTGACCCCATGCTTGCTAGCGCAGGTTGCTCTCGAATCAGTGTTTTGATTTCTTGGTTAGCTTTATGTAATGATGTCGCCAACGCGTCTGTGATTGAGTCAATTTGTGCTAACTGAGAGAACACCGCTTGGTAGTTTTTAACTAGTGTTTGGCTAGCCACATCACCAGCGGCATGCCCACCCATGCCATCTGCAAGCACAAAACCCATACAACCACTTTTCGCTGTTTCGAGCCAATAGCAGCTGTCTTCTTGGTAAGCGCGGGCACCTTGATGAATACTCGAACCATAGACTAGCTTTATTTTTGTTTTCATTGCATATCCTTAATTTGCAGGTACGATCTGACCCTGTGCATTTCTAATAAACTTTTCAGGTTTGGGTAAAGCTTTCTTGAGCGCTTTAGGCTTGGCATCCACCTTGTCTAAATCGGGTGTTTGAATAGAACCCAAAACATCTTGAATCTGTAGCTCAAAAGCCCCCAGCATAATCACCGCATTCTTTTTTAGTGGCGCCTGTTTTATTTTTTTCCATCCAGATGAAGATGGAGCTGTCTGGTCTCGCACAAACGTTCCATTTGTGCTTTGATGATCTATAATTAGACACGAACCATCCCCTTTTATAATTAAATCGGCATGGTGACGACTGACTGTTTTATCATCAATTCTATAGTCACAGTCATTACTCGTTCCAATCAAAACTCTTTTAACCATTTTTTTTCTCCGATAACCTTAAATATGGTCAACAACGCTAATTTCACCTGCCTCATTCACATATACCGTCGCCACATGAATGCCACGTCGATTCAAACCGCCGCGCAGCGTAATGGGTTTAATCGTATCGATACCATGAGAGTGAAAAATACGCCCTTGTAATACAGCAGGGACAGTGCCTGCAGAGTAATAGCTGTAGTACACCTCATAACGCCCTACTTCTGCGACAGGTGTCATCCAAATTTCAGAAGCAGGACCGCGTGTCGCATCGACACTTAACTCAGCCAAAGAATCTTGAAAATGTGGGCGACGGTTTTGGCCTTCTGCTAACCGGTTATGCTTATTAAAGTTAAACAAGTTTCCATGCGGGTCGCGAACAAACAAATCTATATCGGGCTCCGAACTCCAGCTCAACGAAATGAGTAAAAAAGTAGCATTGGATTTTAATGTTAATTCTTGATTAGCTTCTTCAAGCTCTTTTAGTTTTTTCTCCGCTATTTGCAATTGAACATGTAGGTCCTCAGGTGATAAAAAAGCCGTTTTTAAATAGTATGGCAACAAAATGACCATGATTAAAATCACCGCACCGAGCGCGCTTGCAAACAGATCTAGCGCGGACATATTAAAAATACTGGATTCTCTATAACGTCTTTTCATCGAGCCGCCCTAGTTAATACCAACTCGACACTTCCAAGTTGGATACGTGTGTTCTGCTCGATAGCAACCGGCTTAAAGGGTTTGAGCAGCCGACCATTGATGCGTGTACCGTTAGTGGTGTTCATGTCTTCAACATGAAATCCTTCATGCTCATAGCTGATGATTAGGTGTGCTCTGGATACCGTACGGTCGCCAAAACAGATATCCGACATCGATGGGTCACGTCCAATAACCCAACTGGAGCCGGTTGAAAGATTCCCAAAACGATAAAACGTCGTGTTGTCTATGGGGTTGTTCAATTGCCATCCCTCACTTATTTTGGGTGAGCTCTTTATAACAGCCGCTGGTTGGGGCGGGGCTTGGGGTGCGGATTCATCTGAGCGACGACGCCATTGACTGTAGCGCTCAACCACCCGCTCTTTGATAACTTTAGGCTTTTTAATAGCTAGGGTAAGTGTCAACAACACCAGTAGGCTCAATACAATCATGAACCACATTGGTAGTCCTGTTAGACTTTGATTGAGTGTGGCGTGACTACAGGGTGCATCAGCTTGATTAAAGCTTACCCCAGACTCGCTTAGAAACTTGGCTACATAGGTTAAACTGCTGGCAAAATACATGGCCGCCGCACCCTCTCTATGCACAAAGGTGTTTATTCCCACCAGCTGTCCACAGTGGTTTATTAGCGGGCCTCCACTATTGCCCGCATGAATAGCGGCGCTATGTTGATACCAGCTACGATCTTGAGTGGTGCGGGTTAGGGCAGAACTTATTTCACGACTAATAATGCCTTGGGTTAGAGTCGGCTCAATAAAATTTAATGGGACATGATCGAGATCTCTTACCATGCTCCCTGCAACTTCATCCGCGACAACTGGAAAGCCTAATGCATAAACTGTGCTGGCTTTTAATGGCGCAGAATGAGAAAGATGGATATGTGCTAGACCTGTTTTATTGATCTTCACTAACGCCAAGTCAGTATGTCTATCAATCGCTATCACCACACCATCGATCACATCCCGTGAGCCATCGATACCTTTTTGAAAAACAAGCACCATACGCCCTAGCTCAACATCGTCATCATCATTGAACTGGACAACATGATGATTGGTTAAAATATAGCCATTTTGCGTTACAAATACCCCCGAACCTGTAATTACACCGTGCTCAGCATGTGCAAGAACGATTCTGACAACTTTTGAATCTGTTTGAGCTACATTAAACCCAATGGCGTTGGCTGTACTGATAAAAATAAAGTGAATACCAACTAGGCAAATAAGCCAAAACAGGTTGCTAGATAGAAAGAATGGCGACTTGATTTCAACCTGCATCGTGTTCTTTCTCGTTGTAGAGTCGATTAATCAAATTATCGAGACAGTATTGACCGGCTTGATTTAAAACACGCTCCTCCATAGACTGAATAACATGCAAGATAAACATTAGTACGCCTGACATGAATAATGCCAGTAAGGTGGTATGAAAAGCCACGCCTAACTGAAGTGTGACCTCCGTTAATAGATTTTCATCCTGAGGCGACACGCTACCGGCATGCACGAGGGCCGCTGAAATGCCCAACACCGTACCTATAAAACCTAGGGTTGGGATCAGCCACATGATGTAGCGCGCCATACTGTATTTCAAATCAATCTCATGCTGCACTAACTCCAGACTCGCATTCAATAGGTTTTGCGCTTGCTCCACCGATTTTGATGTCTGAAATTGAGTGACAACCCGTAACACTAATTTGGGTAAGAACATGGGTAAATGGGCTTGAGCTTTTAATTTTTGGTAATAAGGGCCTAAGTCTTTAGCTGTTAATATCGTATGGTCATCTTCAGGCAAAAGGTGACTCGCTAATTGTTTTTGATTGTTAATTGTGACATGAAACCGATAGAGCAATTCCGCAAAGCCTACAAACAAAACGATCCACATCAGGTTATGCATCGTGAAGGGATAGCTATCCGTCCCCTGGCCAAACAAAATAGTAAAAAGCTGGCTTTGAGGTAGCAGAGCCCAAGCTAAAAATAAGAACACAAAGCTTAGTCCAAGCGCGCTAGCAAAATAGTGAAGCCGTTTTGTTTCTGTCATAGTCATGTCCATTTCACTCTCCAGGACATCCGAAAAAGCTTATCTCAGATGTCCTGTTAGAAAAGTTGTTATTTCCCATCCTGCCAATCAAATTCCTTGCCACAAAAAGGCACGAACTTTAGGGCTGTTTCACCCAGATTAATCACTTCACCGCCATTGAGTACCGCTGGTTGAAGTACCGGTGCATCGTTAAGATAGGTGAGGTTCTTACCACCGCCATGGTTGACATAAAACACGCGTCCACGTGGGTCATAGGTAATGCTGGCATGTGGTTCGCGCGAAATATCCAAATCACCAAAATTTAGATTAACCCGGCAATTCGCTCGACCAATCGTATTCATACCGTAACCCAACGCTAAGGCCGCCCCTTTACCTGGACCATCAACCACCACCACCCAGCCGACAACAGGATCTCGCATATGATCACTTTCAACGGGTGCGGCGCTTTCAGCTTTAGGCGCGGCATTGGGTCTAAAGATACGCGTTGCTTCATCTTCCTGATAAGGCTTCGCTGGCTTATTTAATGCACTGATATGGTCTGTAGCGTCATCCGCACCAAAGTTTCTGACGGGGCTGCGGTTAGCAATATCATCAATAAAGCTGGTTGTGTCTGATGTGTAGCTTTGATCCCCATAACTAGGGTTAGCACCCATTTTATGCGTTTCAATATCATCAATCGGGCTTTTGGTTTCTCTTACGATTCGTCTTGTTACATCGGCGTTATCTGACATTGTTGTCTCCTTTTAGTTTAAATCTCGAACGAGTCTTACATATCTTAAAAATTCGTTGTTATTCCAATACACCTTACCATCGGCAAAGTTCACATTCCAATGGGAGTCTGCTTCACGATGGGGCGTGCTGGACCATACAAATCCCATTGGATCATTGGGTAGGACAGTTTGAAAGACCGTGGACTCCACACCCTGCACCAGTGTTAACAGCTCTGTTCGGCTAGGCACTCGCCAGTCGCTTTTATCAAGCAATGCCGCTTGATTAGCGATAGTCGCCGCGCCTTGTGTTCGATCACCTTTGTAGGTCGAAGGCGACCCTTCGCACGTTTTAGTAGCCGATTGCCAGTTTTGACCTAATAAGCATCGACTCCACATTAAACCGGTCCGTGTATCGGTGGCAGTGCCATCGGAATACACTAGAAATCCGCTGACCATTTCTTGATTGAGCTCAACCACAATTTGAGGCGGATTTCGCATAAGCTCTTCGGCTTCGTGTAACGCTCTGGATAACTCATCTACGGATGCTTCTACGGCTTGTTTATTGGCCGAGAGCGTGTAATAAAAATAGCCCGCAACTGAGAGCATGGCCACGACCACTAGTGATATGAGAGATATTGATCTGAAACGTTTTTTATCAACCTCTTTTTGTTGTGCGCGGGTTAATTGATCCGAGTGCGCAACCTTTGCATCGATACTGGCTTTAAGCTGGTCATAACTGAGTTCGACTTCACCTAAAACCACGCTCCCCTCCAAGCCAACACGAATCGTGTCACCCGCAAGTTCAGCTTGACCGGCGGGTTCGGTGCCATTTACGCTACCTAAGTCCTTGACTACCACCATTTCTAATGCAGGTTCATACCAAGCTTGCGCATGGACCCGGCTTACAGTGTCATTATCAATTTTTAAATCGACATCTTCGCCATGATGCCGCCCTATCTTTATCTTTGTGTAATCTGTCATACTGTATCCTTTATAAAAATTTTTCAGATATCTAAAGCCTAGACAAAAGCCGCTACGCGGCCAAAGTTACTGTCCGCTGCGCACAAGACGCACATGACCGCTGCCGTTGCGATAAAAACTGCTGTTGCCGTAGCCATCATTGAAATTGACACCCCACGCATAGCTACTATAATTGGCAAGGGGCGAGGCCGACCAATAAAACAATTCTGGTGTATTTGGAAATGCCTCAGAGACAATCGTTGGTCGACTATAACTGCCTTCACACCGACCATCTAACCAATTATCACCAACCCTAACTTGCCGACCATCACTTCCAACACGACGTTCTCTCTGTTGTCCCGAACTGCAATTTACCAATCCGTGTAACTCATCGACTGTTGGCAAACGCCAATCCGCTTTTGCGGCAAAACGGGTTTGTTTGGCTCTATCCATAGCTTGTTGCCAGGTATAGTTGTCGGCCTCGCTGGTGCAAGTCATACCATTCCATGTTTGACCCAAACTACAACGCATCCAGGTTAGATTGGTTTTAATGTCAGTCACTGTGCCATCACGATTATCACGATAGCGTCCAGCGTTCAAGGGTGTTTGATTTGAGGATTGGGGTTGCGCAAGCTTTGTGTCTGGCGTTACTGAGGGATTAACTGAGTGGGCAATTAATGGTTCATCTGCAGACGTAATAATTAAAATGCCAATAACTGTTATAACCAAAATAAGTGCCACGATCAAAAAAAGAAGAAAGGAAATAAGAGGCTTACTGTTTGATTGTTTAGCAGGTGCCTTAGTCGGCTCATCCTTCGCGTAACCTGACACTGACCAGGCTGCCTCAGGCTCCTCTTGTTCAACTATCCAATTTTTATATTCTGCTATTTCTAAGATTGCCGATGTTACTGTTTGTTCATCTAAACCTAGCCCAATGCCTTTTTCTATAATAAACGCGATTTCTTTTTGGGTAATCACCCCGTCACTACCCGCCATTTCGATCATGCCCTGTAGTGCAGTAATGGCTTGATTTTGCTTAACAGTATTATTTTCAGGTTCTAAATTTTGTTTTGGCTGTGCTAACAATGCTTTTGCGGATTGCGCATCAACAGGTCTGTCGGCTTGCTTAATCTCCATACACTGATCAATTAATTCAACCAGACCTGGTGAACAGTCTTTAGCTATTCGTAATTCAGTTAGTGGTGTGTGCTCATCATCAATGACACGTGATGTGGCTTCTTCCGGAGTTTCTCCAGTAAGGCATTTGTAGAGCGTGCCGCCAAGAGCATAGAGGTCTGTGGCTGGTGTCAGCTGAGATTTAGAGCTGTATTGCTCCAAGGCACCATAGCCTGCCGTCACAACCACCGAATGGCTTTTTTCTGCCAGCGCATCTTTGGCGGCTCCAAAGTCAATCAATACCGGTTTACCACCTGGGCGCAGCATAATATTGGCTGGCTTGATGTCTCGGTGAATCAACCCGTGTTGATGTACTACGGCAAGACCATCCAATAGCTCGATAGCTAAATGCTCCACCACCTCAGGCATCAGCGTTTCTTTGCGTTTGAGGTATTGGTCTAAAGGTTCACCATCAATGAATTCCATCACCAAGTAGGCCGTGTTGTTTTGTTGAAAGTATTTGAGAATTCGAACTACCGCTGGATGGTTAAAACGGGCTAGCGCTCTACCCTCTTCAACAAACCGTTGCATTCCCCGCTCAAAGTCATCTTGGCCACTAGTGCCAAAGGCCGCCACGGTTTGTCCATCACGACTCACAATCTCATTCGGGAAATACTCTTTAATCACCACATGGTTATGCAGATGAATGTCTTTGGCTAAATATGCAATCCCAAACCCACCCTGCCCGAGCAAGTCTTCGATTACATAATCGCCCAATTGATAGCCTTGGGGTAGTGTGCGGTGGTTAAATTCAAGTTTTGCCATCTATTTTCCTGTTAAATTCTTATTGAAAAGCCGCTGCGCGACACAAATCACTGTCTGCTGTACAACAAGTAAACTACCATTGACTAGCATTCAATCTTGATGTGCTCAAATTTCCATGCTGTTGCATTATCAACTCTACGGTATAGCCGCTATATTGATAACCATTGTATGTAAAATGAAAGATTGAATCCGCTTTGCTATAGATTGTATCTGGACCAAATAAATGGTCAACTCCGTACCATGTTTTTCCGGAGGCATATCTAATTTCATAACTACCAAGCGGAACCTCTATATCCAAGGTTTCACCTGATCGGATAAAAAAACGACCTAACTCTCTATCAGTATAGGCATCTACAATTTTCACAAAGTAATGGTAGCCGCCATTTCTTGAGGTTTTTATTTCAAGGGGGGCTACAGCATTATTAAAACTCTTAGAGCCAGCACCCGTTTGTGGAAGAACCTGAGCTGGTTGAGAAAACTCTGGCTCTGGAACGGTTCCAACCTCCGCTGCATTATCATTGCCTGATATGATCACCGCCCAAACAATAAACCCAACAAAGGCAAGTCCAATCAATGTAAAAAATAAGTCATAGATCTTTTTTAATAAACTCATAAATACGCTCACTAACTCAAGTTATCTCAAAATAAATGAAAAGTAATATTGTTAAGGAGATAAAAGCCCAGAGAAAAGTGGGCATTGAACTATCTTCAGCACCAAAATCTTCCTCACCACTAAGGATTTTTTGAAGAGAACCTCCTTGAAATCTGGGGTTACAGAACTCCCTTTTAATTTTCTCTATTTTATTTTGTGCGGATAATCCACCGCCATATTGGTTATTCACATCGCGGAGTTTTTTGACTGCAAAATAATACTCATTGCGCAACAGCCACCTCACAAAACTCGTTAATTCACGATCTCCACCCCACGAATTTGCATCGGCTAAATCATTCTTTATCGGGTCATCGAAATAAATTGGTTCTTGATAAACATCCGACTCATTTAGCATATGCTTGCTAATTAAGTTCTTACAAACCAATTCATAATCGACATCTTCCCCAAGTGTAGATAAGGTTTGTGTCAGTTCACTTATAACCTGTTGTTTTTTTGACAAATAAAGGTAACGGGCTAATTGAACTAACTTAGATTGTTTTCCAAACTTATTTTGTAGAAACATGTTTTCAAGTTTTTCAGCGACTTGACTAGCTTGTTTAAAGTTTTTCTTATCAAGTAATTCATTTCGGAAATGTATAGCAAGCTCATCTGAAAATAACGCCAATCTCAACTCAATATTCTTAAGATTCGGGTAGTACTGAAGGGCAATTTCCCATTCTCGTTGATTATTTGAGCTTTCATGAATGTTTTGACTAACAGGAAAATCTAAGCTTTCCGTTTGTTCAAGATTTGATGATTGATGATTAGTATTTTGGTTTTTTGAATATATAGAAACTAAAAAAGCTTTCGCCTCTTTAGCATCCTGTGGCCGATCAACTTGTTTAATCTCCATACACTGATCAATTAATTCAACCAGGCCTGGTGAACAGTCTTTCGCTATGCGTAATTGCCTTAGTGGTATGTGCTCGTCATCAATCACTCGTGCTGTTGCTTCTTCTGGCGTTTTACCGGTTAGGCATTTGTAGAGCGTGCCGCCAAGCGCATAGAGGTCTGTGGCTGGTGTCAGCTGAGATTTGGAGCTGTATTGTTCTAGTGCTCCATATCCTGAAGTCACCATCACCGAATGGCTTTTCTCTGCCAAGGCGTCTTTGGCCGCTCCAAAGTCGATCAATACCGGTTTACCGCCGGGGCGCAGCATGATATTGGCCGGTTTAATGTCGCGATGAATCAATCCATGTTGATGAACTACGGCTAAACCGTCTAACAGTTCACTGGCTAAATGTTCAACCACTTCAGGCGTCAACGTTCCTTTGCGTTTGAGGTACTGGTCGAGCGGCTCACCATCGATAAACTCCATCACCAAGTAGGCGGTGTTGTTTTGTTGGAAGTATTTAAGAATACGGACGACCGCAGGATGATTAAACCGTGCTAAAGCACGACCCTCTTCAACAAACCGCTGCATACCGCGCTCAAAGTCATCTTGTCCCGTGGTGCCAAACGGTGCCACCGTTTGACCATCACGGCTGACAATATCATTCGGGAAATACTCTTTTATCACCACATGGTTATGCAGATGCATGTCTTTTGCCAAATACGCAATCCCAAACCCACCCTGTCCGAGTAGGTCTTCAATCACATAATCCCCAAGCTGATAACCTTGGGGTAAGGTGCGGTGGTTGAATTCGAGTTTTGCCATCTATTTTCCTGTTAAATTCTTATTACAAAAGCCGCTACGCGGCCAAAGTTACTGTCCGCTGCGCACGAGGCGCACATGACTGCCGTTGAGGCGATAATTGTAGTAGTCGCTGCCATCATGGAAACCGACACCCCACGCATAGCTACTATAGTTCGCATAGGGCGAGGCCGACCAATAGAAACCTGGGTGGGTATTTGGAAATGCTTCACTACAAATAGCCGGATTGTTGTTTGCTTCTACAATACTGCGTAATTCCTCAATAGTAGGCACTCGCCAATCTCTCGATCCTGCATAGGTAGTTTGTTCTGAAATATCCAGTGCTTCTTGCCAGTCGTATACGTTAGGCTGATCAACACAAGTATGTCCGTTCCATGCTTGACCTAAACTACAACGCATCCAGATTAGGTTGGTTTTTTTATCGGTTACGGTCCCATCTTGATTATCAATATAACGCTTTGCAATAAGTTTGGTTTGTAACGGTGATTGCATAGGTTGACCCTGTGTGGCGTCCGTTTCAATCTTCCAGTTGTTTTGTTTTGCTATTTTTTGAATAAGACTTTGGACTTCATCTGGCTGGAATTGAAGTTGCTTTGCTTTTTTAAGAATAAAGTCCGTTTCTTTTTGCGTAATCACGCCATCCTCTCCAGCCATCTCAATCATGGCTTCTAAGACAGAGTAGTCTTTGTGCGTGATATTTTTTTGATATGAGGCTTTATCAAGGATGAGCATGGCATCCTTGGCGTGAGCTGGTCGATCCTTTTGTTTGATCTCCATACACTGATCAATTAATTCAACCAGGCCTGGTGAACATTGCTTCGCGATTGGTAGCTGACTAATAGGTATGTGCTCATCATCAATGACTCTAGATGTTGCTTCTTCAGGTGTTTGAGCTGTCAGACACTTGTAAAGCGTACCACCAAGCGCATACAAATCCGTAGCTGGCGTAAGCTGAGATTTGGAGCTGTATTGCTCCAACGCCCCATAGCCTGCCGTCACCACCACAGAATGGCTTTTCTCTGCAAGCGCATCTTTCGCTGCACCAAAATCAATCAATACCGGTTTACCACCGGGACGCAGCATGATGTTGGCGGGTTTGATGTCGCGATGAATCAATCCATGTTGATGAACTACGGCTAGACCGTCCAGTAACTCACTGGCTAAGTGCTCGACCACTTCCGGTGTTAGCGTGCCTTTGCGTTTGAGGTATTGGTCTAAAGCTTCGCCATCAATAAATTCCATCACCAAGTAGGCGGTATTGTTTTGTTGGAAGTATTTAAGAATACGGACGACCGCTGGATGATTAAACCGTGCTAGAGCACGCCCCTCTTCAACAAACCGTTGCATTCCACGTTCAAAGTCATCTTGGCCTGTGGTACCGAATGGTGACACGGTTTGACCATCACGTGTAACTAATTCTGTTGGGAAATACTCTTTAATCACCACATGATTGTGAAGGTGAATATCCTTAGCTAAATACGCAATGCCAAACCCACCCTGACCGAGCAGGTCTTCAATTACATAATCGCCTAGTTGATAGCCTTGCGGTAAGGTGCGGTGGTTGAATTCAAGTTTTGCCATCTATTTTTCTCTAAAGGTTTTGATAAATACTATTAATTAACATGTCTTTTGCTTCTTTTGCATTTTGAGGTCTTTCTGCTTGCTTAATCTGCAAACATTTATCTATAAGCTCAGTTAAGCCTGATGAACAGTAATCGGCTATCGGACATTTGCTAATTGGCGTATGCTCATCATCCATCGCCCTTGCCGTTGCTTCTTCTGGGGTTTTACCAGTTAAGCACTTGTAAAGAGTACCCCCAAGTGCATACAAATCTGTGGAGGCAGATAGTGGCGATTTTGAACTGTACTGTTCTAGCGCACCATAACCAGGAGTGATCACAATAGAATGACTTTTATCAACTAATGCATCCTTAGCGGCACCAAAATCGATCAAGACTGGTTTTCCACCAGGGCGCAACATAATATTAGCTGGTTTAATATCACGATGAATTAAACCATGTTGATGGACAACCTCTAGGCCGTCGAGTAGTTCTTTAGCAAGGTGTTCAACTACACTAGGCTCTATTGTGTGTTTACGTTTTAAGTAATGCTCAAGTGATTCACCATCAATAAATTCCATCACCAAATAAGCGGTATTATTTTTCTGAATGTATTTTAAAATACGCGCTACTGATGGATGGTTGAATCGAGCTAACGCTCGCCCCTCCTCAACAAACCTTTGCATTCCGCGTTCAAACTCATCTAATCCTGTTGTGCCAAATGGTGCAACAGTTTGTCCATCACGACTGACAATGTCATTCGGAAAATATTCTTTAATCACCACATGATTCTGCAAATACAGATCCCTAGCTAAATACGCAATACCAAAACCACCCTGCCCGAGTAGATCTTCAATAACGTAGTCTTCAATTTGATATCCGCGCGATAGCGTTTGATGATTAAATTCAGGTTTTGTAATGTTTAATTCCCTACTTGGCTCAATCAAAACGTCACTTTCAGGCAAAGGATTTTGAATCTCATTCATAATGTTGGTGTCAACGTGTGTCTCACTTTCTATTTGTTTTATAGAAACCGGGGTGCTTGCTTTACCATTAACAAATGTCTGCCGTACTCTTTCTGACAAAACCATATAGGGTATCCATATCAAGGCATAGATAACTGACTTTAATATCGCTGAAACTGTATCTGAGTCGAAGACATCTTCTAACTGCAGAACCTCAGCAGCATACCAAGCATATGCTGGTAGATACACAAACGGTAACGTCCAAAGAATGATGAAAACAACCGGAAATCTATAGTTTTTAGAAAAGAATAGATAAATTAACCAGGTATGAGCACTGATTAATCCTATATTCAGCAAGGTTTCAAATATTAAGAGCCCTTTAATACCTTCTACATAATACTCTGAACCCTCAATGGTTAATAATTCCCAAACACCATCTTCAAGGAATACCTTATTGGATTCAATAAAGTGAATTAGTGTATATAAAGGCGTAATGACAACACCCAAGCCAACGATTATTAGCCATCCGCCTAAGCCAACAGTAGCGCTACTATCTGAGTGCCTTTCATTTATTTTTCGTTTTAAGGAAAAAAAGTAAACCACTAAGATAATAAAAAGTATAACTAGGGTTGCTTGCAAAATATTAACAGCCATTAGAAAACCTCATTTTGATACCAAAATCCAGAGATACCGCTGTTAGAGAAATACCAACAATGAACGAAAGACTTTGGATAACATTGCATCTGTTTTTTTGCACCCTTATTTCCCAGAATATTTACGTAAACTATTGTATCTGTAACTTAAAAACCCATCCATAACTAACTTTTCTAGGGCTGTCAACTTAAACAAGCTTTGAGGCAAACTACTGAGTCCTGCATTACCCCTGAGCATTAACGTTTGTAATTGAGACAGTTCTCCTATCTCATTCGGTAAGCTGACAAGATTGTTATCGTTAAGATTAAGTGATTTGAGTTTTTTGAGATTTGATATTAGCGGTGGAATACTTCGAAGGTTACACTTGTATAAATTGAGATACTCAAGAGAAGTTAACTCCATTAATTCTTTCGGCAGTGTATTGAGTTTAATATTTGATAAGTCTAACTCTTTCAATGAAATTAAATCTGCTCTAGTTCGTGGCATTCCAACCCATTTTCCCGTATCAAAATTGCACTGGTACTTTGGAATATTCATTTGATCAGCCCATCTCCATAAGTTGGTTGTCCATGTATAGTCAATTTCAATATTAATTTTTGGTTCAGGTTGATATGGTTTATTTAACTTAGCATTTGTATTCAGCTTAGATTGTTGCGCAACTTTATCTGAAGATTCATCGTCTCTTTTAGACTCTAATATTTTTAACCCATGCTCTGAAACCATTTTGTTTATAAGTGACTTAACAAAGGCAATATCGACATGATGTGCTTTAGCTTTTTGAACAATGAAATCGATCTCTTCATGGGTAATTGATCCTGTACTAGAGGCCATCTCAATCATACCTGCGATCAAGTACTCTTTATTTGCTTCTGTCCGTATTGCTTTTTTTTCTTCCACAACTTTAGTTTTAATTAATGTGTTTTTTGCTGCCATCGCACTTTGAAGCCTATCCTTTTGCTTAATATGCATTGATTGATCAATGAGGGCTACAAGCCCCGTTGAACAACTTTTTGCTATTGAAAGACTACTGATAACAGGATGGTCGTCTTGAATTATACGAGAGCTTGATTCTTCAGGTGTTTGCCCCGTTAGGCATTTATAGAGCGTACCACCCAGCGCATACAAATCCGTGGCTGGTGTCAGCTGAGATTTAGAGCTGTATTGCTCCAACGCCCCATAGCCTGCCGTCACAACCACAGAATGGCTTTTCTCTGCTAAAGCGTCTTTGGCTGCACCAAAATCAATCAATACCGGTTTACCACCTGGGCGCAGCATAATATTGGCCGGTTTAATGTCGCGATGAATCAGGCCATGTTGGTGAACTATAGCTAGACCATCAAGCAGCTCATTGGCTAAATGTTCAACAACTTCTGGAGTTAGGGTTCCTTTTCTTTTAAGGTACTGGTCAAGTGGTTCACCATCGATAAATTCCATCACCAAGTAAGCGGTGTTGTTTTGTTGGAAGTATTTAAGAATACGCACCACAGCTGGATGGTTAAATCTCGCTAATGCTCTACCCTCTTCAACAAACCGTTGCATTCCCCGCTCAAAGTCATCTTGACCACTAGTGCCAAAAGGCGTAACCGTTTGACCATCACGACTCACAATCTCATTCGGAAAATACTCCTTAATCACCACATGATTATGAAGATGAATATCTTTGGCTAAATATGCAATACCAAATCCACCCTGCCCGAGAAGGTCCTCGACTACATAATCCCCAAGTTGATAGCCTTGAGGTAAGGTGCGGTGGTTAAATTCGAGTTTAGCCATGGTTTTCCTTTCAAATTCTTATTGCAAAAGCCGCTACGCGGCCAAGGTTACTGTCCGCTGCGCACAAGACGCACATACTTTTCTAGGTGGCAACTATAGCCACTGCTTGCGACGCCATCGGCAAAATGGACACCCCACGCAAATTTGCTATTATTGGCATTGGACGTGGCCGACCAATAAAAATCAGAGGGTGTGCGTGGGAACGCTTCGACAGATAGGCGTGGGTGCTTGCGCCCTGAACTACGACAGACTAAAGTACGGAGTTCATCTATCGTTGGCAATCGCCAATCATTGTGACCAGCATAAGTGATGGCATATTTCCAGTGCTTATCTGCTCCTGAACTAAAAAACACATTCTTCTTACCTAACTCGCACGCTGTTTCCCAGCCATATTCTTTAGCGTTACCGATTGGTGTTTGACCATTCCAACTTTGCCCTACGCTAATTCGTTGCCACATCAGTCCTGTCTGTATATCCGTTGCGGTTCCATCATGATGATCAAGATATCTTCCATCAATTACTGGTGGCGAATCCACTTGATTGTTGATGGGGTTTATGGGTGAATTTATTTGGCTAGACTGAGGACGTTCTACGGATTCGATAATCCAGTTTTTGGTTCGCACAGTTTTTTCTATTGTTGCTTGTATTGTTTGGCGGTCAATGCCAAAATGCTGGGCTTTTTCTGTTATGTAATTGAGCTCTTCTTGTAAAATTTTGCCATTACGCCCCGCCATGTCGATCATTACTATCAGTGGACTTAAATCTTGAAGTGCCGACCTCGCCATTGTCTGCTTCTGAGTTAATATTCCTTTTGCCTCTTTAGCATCCCTTGGTCGTTCAGTTTGCCTGATTTCCATACACTGATCGATCAATGCAACCAGCTCTGGTGAGCAGTCTTTCGCAATAGACAGTTCACATAGCAGTGTGTGTTCGTCATCAATAACGCGAGATGTCGCTTCTTCCGGAGCATCTCCAGTAAGGCATTTATAGAGTGTGCCGCCAAGGGCATAAAGGTCGCTCGCTGGAGTGAGTTGGGATTTGGAGCTGTATTGCTCCAAGGCGCCATAGCCTGCCGTCACAACCACCGAATGGCTTTTTTCTGCCAGAGCATCTTTGGCGGCTCCAAAGTCAATCAATACCGGTTTACCACCGGGACGCAGCATAATATTAGCGGGTTTAATGTCGCGGTGTATCAGACCATGTTGGTGAACTACGGTAAGACCATCAAGCAGCTCACTGGCTAAATGTTCAACCACTTCCGGCGTCAAGGTTCCTTTGCGTTTGAGGTACTGGTCTAAAGGTTCACCATCAATAAACTCCATCACCAAATAGGCGGTATTGTTTTGCTGGAAGTATTTAAGAATACGCACTACGGCAGGATGGTTAAACCTCGCTAATGCACGTCCCTCTTCGACAAAACGTTGCATTCCCCGCTCAAAGTCATCTTGACCACTAGTACCAAATGGCGCAACCGTTTGACCATCACGACTCACAATCTCATTCGGGAAATACTCTTTAATCACCACATGATTATGCAGATGCAAGTCTTTAGCTAGATACGCAATACCAAACCCACCCTGCCCGAGTAGGTCTTCAATTACATAATCGCCCAATTGATAGCCTTGGGGCAAGGTGCGGTGGTTGAATTCGAGTTTTGCCATGTTTACTCCTGCTAACAACACTTATTCGAGTTTAGATAATATCTAAACAATAAATTTTTCAGTCTTCCTAAAGAAGAAACTGGACCGCTTTTGATAAACTACATTTATAATTTTGGTCGATATATAACGCAGTTATTCAAAGCGTAATAATGAGCAATAAGATCGCTATTTAAAAAATAAATTAGTACACTTTCAATGCCTTGCAAAATAAATTAACTTTCGTTGTATAATTTATATACTTACGCCAATTCCATTATGCTAAAAAGGTAATCAGATTATACACCAACATTCATTTTCTTTAAATTCAAAATGCATGTTATCGAGTCAAAGAAGCTAGGTCATTAAACCGCCCATTAGCGACTAGCTTTTAACAAATTAACTTCAGATGTTTGGCTAATTTTCTGATAAATGCAATCTTTGTCAGTTGGGGGTAAGCACATTTCAAGCGATGATAAAGTCACCAAGGTTTTGAGATAGATACAAATATACAAAGCTGTTTATCCTTCAAGAAGCAGGGAATTTTTTGATTTTATTTCTCCCCAATGCAAGTTCTATCAATCCTGTTAGCGGCCTAAGTGATTCTGGCCACTCATATACATCGTTATCATTGAGATAGAGATATTTAAGCCGTTCAAGTTGACTTATACTGTTAGGTATTTTTTTGATTTTATTATCAGATATATCAAGTATTTCTAAGGATGTCAAATCACCAATCTGATCGGGTATAAATTTAATTCTATTGCCGCTTAAATCCAGCACCTCTAAACTAGAACATTGTCCAATTGTATGAGGAAGTACACTTATATTTGATTGGGATAAACGCAATTTCTTTAGTTTTTTCCATGCACCCACCGAATCGGGTAAATAAGTCAACTTTGTTTGAGAAAACTCAACCGACTCTAATTCTGTGAGCAATCCAATCTCATCTGGCAACGAGACTAAATCAGTTCTCAAAGCTATTAAGCTTTTTAATTTTCGGAGCTGAACTATCTCAAGAGGTAGCTGTTTAATTGGGCAAGTTGAAATATCAAGATACTCTAAATTTTTCAAGTTGGAAATGCTTGAGGGAAGGGAGCTAAGGTTATCACACAGCAGAACATTGAGAGATCGCAAGAAGGGTAGTTTGGTTACAAATTCTGGCAATGTGTCGGTATCAGTACTCAATATTAAAGAAGTGACTGGAGAAATTTCCATAATAAAATCGACATCACATTGTTCTAATCCACCCCTTATAAAAGAATGATACACCACCTCAACATCAGCTAAATATTTTTTTTGCATCATATGTTTTGGAAGGTTTTCAAAACATATGGTTTTTGCTGTTAATGGTATGTCAGCCTGACTGGATGTATAACGAAATCGATAATCCAATCTCCTACCCGTTATTCTATAATCCTGAAAAACAGACATCAGAATTTCAAGCTGCTCTAAGGACGTCAATAAGGCGAGCTTTTCAGGTAATACATGACAAAACGATTTCTTAAACGATAATTTCTTTAAATTAGGCAACAAAAAGATAAAATCAGGCAGGGCTTCTAATGGAACACTGTCACTAAGATACACCTCTTTGAGTTGCTTCAAATTCGACAGCTCAGCAGGATAGTCACCCGAGTTAATCCTGCGTAAATCAAGAACCTCAAAACTTAATAATTCTTCAACGCTCGTTGGTGAACCATGACATTGGGCGAATTCATCAAGTCTTTGCTCACTTCTAGCATAAAATTGTATACTTGAACTTGCAGCCCATTCCATCAGGACAGCCATCCACTTTTCGAGTTTCATTTCGCCCTCTATTACTTGAATACAATAAGCCGGAATACATAAGCTATTTAAACTTAAATAATTTATATAACTACTTAACAAGTCCTGTGAGTAAAAAATTGAAGTTACCCAATTACCTTGAGCACTTTTTATTCGGTTTACACCTTGCACATACGAAATCACATCGTCATACTGAATATTACTATAAGCTTAACCAATAATAGATTTTTGAATTATGGAGAGATTTCTTTCAAACTTAAAAAATACATAAATCGCTAAAACAAGCAGCTATAACCCAGATGTTGGAATAGCAAAAATAGGCGCTGAAATGATTAAACCTAGAGTGACCATGTTCTTAAATCGCTATGTGTGATGCTACAAAAAAAATCTTCAATATTAAGTTTTCTTCATATACTCTCTTTTTAATACTAAAATAAATCTCGAACACGGTGGCTTTTTTAAAAGTCATAATAACCCTTATAACCGGTCGCATACTTGGCGGTAGACTCTTTAAAGCCATAATGCTCGATCAATAATGTTTTAGCCGCCGCTTTTGAACCTGTTTTTGCTACCAATGTAGAACCTAACACCTTAACCCTTTTTTGATTTCTAGTGAGGCCTGTGTAGTCATTAATACTAACAACCTGATCAGGGGTATAAATCTCCCTTCCATAAAAACGATAGGCATAAGCTTCACCAGACTTTACTCGGTATCCCATCCGCCGCCAAACCTCGGCAGAATGATCAGACAACTCAGTATTTTTCTTTTTTACACGGTCATAACTATACTCATAATCACGAAAAACACTAACATCTGAATTTGTTAAGTAGTTCCTTTTTGTATCCCTTTTTGATTTTGAGTTATCCTCTAAAAGAGCATCAAATTCTCCATACGTTGAACGCGAAGACGTTGGAGAAAAGTTACGCCTTGCCGAATCATGTAACTTGGAAGAACCGGTATCCTTAAGAAAAGTGTTATACAAAAATCTAAGACCGCCAAATATAATGGAGCCCCAAAATGTAATCACTAACAACTCTTCCATCTACAACGTTTCCTGACTTTAAATGGTTAACAATTGAAATTTGTGCAATGAATTTACAAACTGATTTACACGGCATTGATACGACTTACTGCCTAATCGCGCAATTTCAACCAACTCATCCGGTTTTTCTTGAAAACTATTTGAGAAACTAAAACCCGCAACATCGCTTAGAATAAAACGATCATGCATTCCACCCTCCACTTGATCCGCACGAGCAATATAAACCTCTAGGTTTTTAATCATCGCCAAACGTTCCTGGCTGCGTCCTAAGATTTGATTAGGTGCCTTGTGATCAGCTGTAATAAAAACAATTTTTTTGATATGGTCATGCTGGACAACCAATTGAGCTAGACCTTCCCAGAATGGCCAATATTTGCTGTCTTCTAAATTGAAGTACGGGTCAATAATATTTATCTGTTCACTAACGGAAAATAAGCGATGAAGGTAAGGTAAAAACTTCGATGCCAATAACGGAACCGTTGCTGATGAATCCACCTGCCACTGAGGCGGTTCAAGCCAAATAGTGTCAGGCTTTAACGATTTCTCTGATTCCTTTTGCGTGAGGACACCATCAAATGGATTAGTTTTAAAACCCTCAACATACTGAATCCATGGGGTCATATATTCCACACTTTTTCGAGACGGCGAACGAATTGCTATACCCTGCATTTTCCATTTTTGCAAAGTTGAAATAATAATTTCAGCTTCCTTGCGGTTTACAGAATTGCTCGTTTTATTGAGTTGATCAGCGGCAAGACGCAACCAACTTTTGGGGACAAGCGACAATACACGCCCTTTATCCATGCCAAAGTCCCTTATGAAGATTTTTATTAAATCAGGCTGCGCAAACAAATCTGGATCGAGCGTATATTCTTTTAAGAGCATTAGAAAAGCTCCTCTAACCGTTCCTCAAAAAAGCCTT
Source organism: Thiomicrospira microaerophila (assembly GCF_000934765.1). Classification (GTDB taxonomy): domain Bacteria; phylum Pseudomonadota; class Gammaproteobacteria; order Thiomicrospirales; family Thiomicrospiraceae; genus Thiomicrospira; species Thiomicrospira microaerophila. Next base: position 23,850 of record NZ_JYNN01000031.1, read on the forward strand.
GTGGCCACGGCGTAGTGAACTCACCCTCTTGGTCTACCCCGATTTTGGTGACCTTGGTTTGACCACAATCATTATCAAAATAATAGATTGCTAAATCATCAGGCTTTAGAATCTCTTCACGCATACGTTTCAATAAGCGCAACATTAAATGCTCACTGTGAGTTTCAATCAGAATAAAACTCTCAGTTCCTGCCTCTTTGCGATCAAAATGTCTTTCTGCCATTGAGCCATCAAGGTTTTTTGTGCTGATTCTGACGGCACCTCTTTCATTACCAGCTGTTTGGTACAAGCCTTCAAAAACAAACAAATCTGCTACGATGGATTGCATGCGCGGATGAATATGTAGTTCTGGTTGTTCAACACTAAATCGTTCGCTATCCAGCGCATGTACAATCACCGGAGTCAGTTGAGAAATGCCAACACCAATCTCTGAAGCCGATGTAGTACTACCGTTTTGAATATTTAAAAAACGTACCTTTTTTTCTAAGCCCACCAAATCCTCTTTAGACACTTGGCCGTTTTTCAATTTGACACGCTTTTCTTCGCTATCAATTTCATAGCTATAGGTTTCAATAAACTTAATTTGATACGGTGTATTAAACCAATTAATCAACCAGTCATTGACTTGAGATAACACATCTATATCTGTAGATAGATCGAGTGGGGGTAAAGTGAGTGACTCCCACGCAGATTCACCAGAATAAGATTTGGCACGTTCCCTATCTCCTAGTTTAAAGAAATAACCATCTCTCTTAACATTTAATTCTAAGGGATATGATGTTTTTGATGCAATATCAGGAAGTTTACGAAGTGGCCCTAAGTGTTCCAGTTTTGAATAACTTATGACCGCTTTATTCACTGCCCGCAAAATCAGAATAATGCTAGACAGTTCTAATATTGGATATCTTAACTTTTCATTTTCATAAGCAATCTTCTTAGCAATATACTTTAATTGCGTATATGTTGATTCACCATCAGCATTATCGCACTCAATAAGTGTATTGATTAAATAATTGACATAACCACTAGACTCCCCTTCAAGACTAGAAAAGCGTTTATTTAAATTGATCAGCTGGCTCTCAAGGCCGAGACGCAAAATTAACTCATGATCGCTATTAAACTTTAATAAACAATCCTTAAAATTAGGTCCATCGACCATTTTGCAAAGCCATTGTTCATTCAGGTTATAAGAAACTGAGTCAGAGTCAGAGCGGTAATCCTCGACATGGTTTCCAAACTGTTTTTTGTTGATTTTTTCTATAGCGAAGGTATGTGAAATAAAATCCTCAACAAAGCTAAAATATTTTTTATCTTTAGATAATAGTTCAACCGGTTGAAATTGTTCTAAATCGAAAAATGCAAATTTTTTTGACATTTCACCCTCAAATTGCAAAGCTACTGTCACGGAATTCTCGCCATGAAAAACATCCTTTTCAGAGAGTGAATCGAAATGATGAATAGCTTTGGTAATCGACGACTTACCAACACTGTTACCTCCAAACAGTAGAGTAATTGGAGAGAATTCAATCTCATGCTTTCCTTTAAAGCTACGAAAGTTTTCAAGGGTTAGTTTTTTTAATTTCATAATCTATAGCACTCTTTATTTAATTGTTTTATCTGCATGGAATTTTATAACGATCAACGCTATTGCTGGTCTGGGGTATAACAATAATAACCACGAACGTCATAACCCATTTCTTCAAGCTCATCTTCATCGTATATCGAAAGCTTCGCCTTAAGAGCATCCAAGTTGTGAATCCAGATTTTATCGTCTTTCATAAAGTAGCGCCCGTTATAGGCGTTATCATCATATACCGCACGATAACCCTCGTCATAAGCCATCTGCTCGCTACGAGTGTATCTTTTCGTTTTACTCATTCGGGACGCTCCTTTTCTGGTGTTTGATTTTGATCGGGAGGAATAGTCACAGTCATCGTCATCGATTCCGTCAGGTATATCCATCCAATAAGGTATGCCATCGGAACCCCATAACCCCTTGGCGTACCCATCATCAAAATCTCCCATCTTCATATCCTTAGCATCATGTAGTAAAAACAATATAGCGACAGCCGTGCCAATATTTACTACAGACCGAGATTTTCCATTCTCTTTTTTAAAGTTTGGTGGTTTTTAAAGCCTAACAATGCTGCCATTTTAGTAATTTGTCCCGCTGTTATACGGGATGCTTCCTTAATATAAAACTTTTGAACATCATTCAATATTAATTCTAAATCAATACCTTGAGATGTATTACTTTCGAACCAACTGCGTGATTTGGACTTACGAACCAAAATCGCTTGCTCAAAGTCCTCAGCGTTAATTTCTTTTTTTTCAGACCAGGCACAAATTCGTAAAACAGTGGCACGTAACTCTCTAACATTGCCCAACCAAGAGTGATTTCTAATAATTTTTTTTACATTTTGGTTAAATTTTTTACTAACATATCCGGGCTGGTCGGCAAGCTCCAAATTAATTTGTTTCAGTAACCACTCAGCAATCAACACAGAATCATCTTCTCTCTCGACCAAAGACGGCAGTTTTAATATTCCGATTGCTATTCTGTAAAACAAGTCTTCTCTAAAAGCGCCTATCTCCACCTGCTCCATCAAATCCTGATGGGTTGCCGCAATCAATCTAAACTGACTAACCTCATCTTTTTTAGCTCCCAGCGGACGAAATGTCTTTTCTTGCAAAACCCTTAACAATTTAACCTGCAGATTAAGCGGTAATTCGCCTATTTCATCAAGGAACAAGGTGCCATGATCTGCTTGTTTAATTAATCCTGCTTGGTCATTCACTGCACCGGTGAAAGCACCTTTAACATGCCCAAACAAAATCGATTCAGCAAGTTCACTTGGAAGCGCACCGCAATTAACCGCAACAAACTCACCTTTGCTTTGAGCACTGGCATTATGTATAGCTTGAGCAAATACTTCTTTCCCTGAACCCGTTGGGCCTAAAATCAAAACCGACACTGCTCTTTTGGCCAATTGCTTTGCACGCTGAATTTGAGTTTTAATAATGGGGCTTTCACCAACAATCGTTTCAAAGTTTTTAATAAAAGCTTTATCTTCCAGCGCATTTTCAAGTGAAATATCCACCTGTTCATTCGCTTGCTCCAAGTACTCAAGCTCGATATGAAACGGTAATTCCACAACGGAACATCGACTCTTATAACCAGACCAGCATACCGCTGGATATTTGGTTTTTGACAGCAAAACCCAAACAGCTTGCATAGTTGGAGTACCGGGGCTAAGAAAAATATTAAGCTGGGCTGATTTATGCTCTGCTGTATGCCGAACACTCTCAAGTAGCTTGTCGACTATAGGAAAAACCTCGGCATAAGAGGTAGGATCATTAAGACCGATTTCGACAGGCTGTATAAGTTTATGCTTCGCTACTTTAGATAAATGCAACAAAAAGGGATGTACCCTTTCAGTCGGATAAGCATAAAGAATAAAAATCTTATCATTCCATTCCGCTACTTGATCGATAAAACTTTCAACAGGTCCAACGTTACCCGACTCAAATTGCTTTAAGTCAGCCTCTCCAATCCATGACATTAATAACTTTTTCATGCTAACCACTCCGAATTTATAAGAGCATTGTTCCGCTGCAACTTCCCTCTTCTCTCGAACAGCCGCAATTCAAACAAATCAAACCTAACAGGCTATTTACTATGCTTAATCCAGTCTACGAGCCAATTATTCAACGATATAATAAACTGAATCCCCCTTACCTTGGCGCGACACTTATTAATTAACTCTGGTTCTGCAACCTATTCTCAAGCATTATTTGTAAGTTTTCGTGCTTTTCATGATTTGAACTTCTGTGTGATTCAATTAGATAGACGCTTGAACATCACAGAAATTAACAATTCGAGCCCTTTTTTTCAAAGTTACTCTATTCTCAATAGTTGAACTTCAAAATATGACGTTGTAAATAGTATCCTTGCAATTTTTTCGTTGTTTTACGTCACTTTTTTGCAATTTTGTGCGTATATCCTGCTTTTTAGATACACGCACCCCTTGAGCCTTAGCTCAGTTGTATGTTTATTGCGCATTTTAGGTTGTATCCGATACACATGAGTGTTAATTTTGCCGCATTGCGCTTGAGTCCGTTATAGCGGGCTTGTGCCATTCCATAGTGCTGTTTTAATACACCAAAGGTGCGCTCCACGATGTAGCGTACTTCGGAGGCCAATCGGTTGTGTTGTTTTTGTTGTTCGGTGAGCGGGGTATTGCGGTAGGCACAGTGCAGGGGGTCATTTTTAATCCGCTTGGTTTTGAGTAGTTTCTCGTGCACTTGGCTTTTGTAGGCACTATTGGCATACACTACTTTTTCGCTGCCCGTTAATGGGGTCTCGAAGATTTGGGTGTCGTGGCTTGATCCCGCCGCGTTTTTGTTGAGGCGGTTGTTTTTGGCTTGGATAACACTGGCATCAATAATACTGACTTCACCGGCTTTCATGATCAAGCCTTGTTGGCGCAGCTGATTATTGATGTTTTCAAATAGGGCATCCAATAGGTTGTCTTTTTGTAGACGTTGGCGAAAACGCCAGATGGTAGAGTGATCAGGTACGCTATCGGTTAAGCTGAGCTGGACAAGGCGACAAAATAATAAATCGCGAGCCAGTTGTTTTTCACAGGATGGATCACTTAGGCTGTACCAGATTTGTAATAGTAGAATCTTGAACATAAGTAGCGGTGGAAAGGCACGCTCACCCATTGGATTGCTATGGATGTTGAGCATTAAGGCTTCACACGCTGACCAGTCAATTAGTTCTTCAACCACATCTAATTCATTGAGTGCCAGATGATGGCAGATAAATGCGTAAGCGAGTGTGTTCTGTGAGAGGTTTTTCCATGCCATGTGTAAGACTCAATAATATGTAATAATAGGCTGTTTTTTTAACATTGCACCGAGAACTTTGTTGATTTATAACGGTTTGGCAACGCGCTGAGTGTTCATTTTCAAGATGAATTCTAGCACATAGAATCTGACTTAATAAGCACACCGAGCGTATTTATTACTCCGTAATAAATTTTATACGGTTTTTAAATGACTACCAGCACTCAAAAAATCTGACAGTGCCGGGGCTATTGAGTGTTTATCGCAGGTTTTCATCAACCCGAATAACAGTCTGGGCTTTGTGCTATAAACCACTGCCCTCTTATCTACTGAGGTGCTGGCAAGCGCAGTGAAACACTTGTGTTATTTAACCTACCTGCCTTTTTATCCACCCTAAAAGCATGCTATAGGGTCATACCTACAATTATTAATCGACACGTGGCTGTTCTAAAAAATAATACTTGACGTATGACATGATATTGGTGGGTTTAACGCTAAACTTCGTTTTTCATGTTTTTGTTTTCAGCATTATATGATACATTGTAACGCATACCACAACACACTACTTATCCCTATGCCACCAAGAAAAACAACAACGCTTAACCTACGCGTAGAACCTAGCATTAAAGAGGCCATTCAAATGGCGGCGCAACGTGACCAGCGTAGCGTTGCGAATATGATTGAAGTGCTCATCCGACAGCACTGTGAACAGGTTGGCATTGTCATCCCTGATCAAGGGCAGTTATTTAACGATATTGTTCAGGATAATGCCGATGAATGAAAAATCTTTAAGGCTCTTAATCAATGAGAATGCGATTAAAAAAGCCCATCTTATCGCCCAAGGTGCTGTTTTTCATATCCACATCGAAGCCACAAGTAATCGATATGTGATTGAAACAACGGATGGCAATCCACGTGCATGGCGTACACTGGATGCGGCGGCTAAATGGCTGCGCAAATTAGGTTTGGGCAAAGCATGTGTGGATTTAACCTACTGGAATCCACAGCAAAAATCACTGCTTTAATTTGACAAAAAACATTGTTTAAATACATTGCTTTTGAATTATTAAAACACCCATTATTTGCTTTAAACCAGCCTTTTATAGATGATTATTTAATCGAGAACATGAACGTGAAAACCCAATCCTTTAATAGCCTGGATCACTATATTCAACTTGCCATGAATCAGATTGATCATGCCATTCACCATCCGCACAGCCAACCCTATTTTGAATCCAGCCGCGTGGATGACTTTTTTTTGACCTTTGTGGCCGGCAAGCTTAACCTGCTGGTTAATCAGTCTAGCGAATTGGATGTGAGTGATTTACTCACGACGTTGGCGATTCAATTTATTAAAGAGGGTTCAGTGGGCATTGTGTTTGGTGAATCTGGTGATTTAAATCAATA
>NZ_JYNN01000032.1 GCF_000934765.1 Thiomicrospira microaerophila
GATCCCGCCTATGGCAGCCAACACAACCGGCGCGCCCTCAAAGCGATGGGGATACGTTTTGGTGCTAAACCCTTAGGACGTCCACCCAAGCTCGATCCACTTGAGCACAAACAACAAAAACAACAGCGTCAAGCCGATTATCGACAACGCATTCCGATTGAAGGCAAATTCGGTCAAGCCAAGCAATACTATGGTTTAAACCGCGTTCCAACCAAGCGCGCCAACACCAGCGTGGCTTGGATAAACGCAATCTTCTTGGTGATGAACCTATTGGTGCTGTTGAAGGCCTTTTTTTGGCGCTATTTTTACCAAAACAGCGGGCTATTCTCGCCCTATAGGCTATTTATGGCTTCTATCGAATCCAAAAACACAGAATTACGCCATCACCAAAAAGAGTTAGCGCATGAAAAAAACAAATTGGCGCTGAGTTCGAATTATCCGATTTTTTGTTCGCTGATTTTTTGAGCGGACTCTATTTACCCGCATATTTCATAAAGTTCACGCGCCCTCGCTTGTTTATTGATTCCCCAGCACATTTTTCTCAGTCGTCTGTATGAATAACTACAGCGCTCCTTCGAAAAAAGCACTGGGAAACCAATATCCTGCGCGATCATCACGCGAATTTATGAAACATGCGGGTCAACTCAAATTTTTAATACCTGATTGATGCTGAATCAAATTGCACGAATATGTTGCACCTTTGTTGATTAGACAGTTTTATGTGTCTATTAACTTATTGAATAGTAAAGGCTATAAAAACCTTGCATTGTAAGTGCTTAATAAGTGATGAGCTTATTAAGGAGTTATATAGCCATGAAAACACTTTATTATCGATATTTAGATTTATCCCTGTTTTCCAAGATTCTGTTGCCTTTGGGTTTTTTAATTGTTATTGGGTCGCTTATTTCGTTCGACCGTATGCAGGCATTAAAAAATGATGCTTTGCATGCAGCGGGTGAAAATGCGGCGCTTAGCATGATCGCAATGGCGAAGAACTCACGCACATTCTATGTTGATGAAGTCGTACCAAAGGCGACCCAGGCCGGATTGGCACTAAGTCATAACTACAAAACGCATCCGACAAATCTACCGCTCGCCGCTAATGTGATGATAGCGCTGGGCGAAATGAGTGCCGCGCAAGGGGGAGATTTAGGTCAGGTCAAACTGTTCAGTGATCAGCCTTTTAAGTTTAGAGGGGCAGTAAAGTTGGATGAGTTTGAAAAACAGGCTTTAGCTCAGCTCGCCAAAAACCCCGATCAACCCTATATTCAAGTTGAAACGATTAATGGTTCACCCTTTTTTCGCTTAGCTGTGCCAGATTTAATGAGTCAGGCTTCTTGTGTAGCTTGTCATAATTCACACCCTGACTCCCCTAAAACCGACTGGAAAATCGGTGATGTGCGCGGTGTTCTGTCGGCTAGTATTCCGTTGGCGAGTCTTGAACAAGCCATTGCTACACCTGTTAAACAAACTACTTTTAGTTTTGCTTTACTCGCACTGGTATTTATTGTTTTGATGCTTTTAACCGCCGCTTCGATTCGTCAACGTGTTAAACGTTTAGCCGATAGTATGATTCAGGTCGATCGTTCAGGCAGGTTAGAAACGCATATCCAGTTTGAGAGAAGTGATGAAATTGATACCATGGGGCGGGTGTTCAGCACAATGCTTGGAAATATGAATAAAGCGGTAACAGAGACGAATCGAGTTGTGAGTGCAATGGCTCAAGGTCAGTTTGATCAGCGTATCGAATCAGATCTAAAGGGTGATTTAGCCACAATGAAAGACGGGGTTAATCTCTCAATGGATGAAATGAGTCAAGCCATGGTCGAGCTAAATGCCACCTTGAACGCATTAAAATCAGGTAACTTTAGCTATCGTTCTAGTTTGAACCTAAAGGGGGATTATAAGCAAATGATCGATAACGCGAGTAGTGCCATGTCAAGTCTTGATCAAACCATTGGTGCTATCTTAACCTCAATGGATGCCCTTAACCATGGGGAGTTTGATCAGCGCATAGATCTAGAAGCACAGGGTGCGTTAGCCGAATTGAAAAGCGGTATTAACCAAGCGATGCATAACCTATCACAAGCTGTTGTTGATATAACGCGTTTGACCCTCGCTCAATCTCAAGGGGATTTGTCTGAGCGCATTGAGCATCAGTATCATGGTCAGCTTGCTATAGTTGGTAATGCGATAAATCAAAACGCTGATAAATTGGTCGAGGTCATTAGTGGGGCGACTCAAGCTAGTAATATGGTCAGCTCAGCGGCTGATGAGGTTAATAGTGCATCCGAACATTTAAGCCAGCGGGTACAAGAACAGGCAGCGGCGACTGAGCAAAGTTCTGCTTCTATTAGGCAAATGAGTGAAGCACTCAAAATATCGTCACAACGCCGAGGGCAAACAGCCCAAATGGCTGAGAAGGTTCAAGATCAAGTAGTGAAGTCTACAGAAGCAATGAATCAAACTATAGAAGCAATGCGTAAAATTCAAGCATCGAGTGAGAAAATAGCGGAAATTGTTAGTCTGATTGATGGCATCGCGTTCCAGACCAATCTGCTGGCCTTAAATGCAGCGGTCGAGGCAGCTCGTGCTGGTGAACATGGTCGTGGTTTTGCCGTGGTCGCGGGTGAAGTTCGGGCCTTGTCGCAAAAATCCGCTGAAGCCGCCAAAGACATTAAACAGTTAATTGATAACAGCACGGCACAAATTAATCAAGGAACTAGGTTGGCGGCTGAATCTGGAGAGCTACTAAAAGGGGTTGATCAGGCAATGATAGAGGTGTCCGGTAGTATCAAACGGATTTCACAAATTAGCACCGAGCAATCCAATACTATTTCACAAGTTGAGACGGCAATTAATGAAATAGACAGCATAACCCAGCAGAACGCCGCATATGTTGAACAAACTAGCGCCGCAGCTGAGAGTCTAAAAGATCAAGCTGTCCAGCTTAAACAAGATTTGGATTTCTTTAAAGTAATAACGCAAAAACCTAAGCTTATTCATCGAATAAACTAAGCGTTAAATTTTTAATCAAAAAAATGGCCCGGGTTATAAAGCCCGGGCTTTTTTATGCGCTAAGAAATAAAGAGTAGTTGTTATGTTCTTGTGTGTGAAGGTGCCCTTGACAGATTGCAATCCTTGTAATGATAAATTGTCGCTATATTGAAAACTATGCTGTAAGTGAAATGCTATATGGGTGTAAAGCTCAAACTAATTAATGGGTTGGCATAGCTATCTGTTTTTTTATATTCGCGATATCCTGCGGTGACACTGAAGCCGACTACATATTTTTTGTTATTATGCAGCCAAGGAATTATCCCCGTGCCAGTAAGATTAGAATCGGACAATTTACTGGGAAGCGCTAGCGATTGACCAGGCGATAATTGGTCGTTTGTGGATGAAATAATCGTACCATTTGGGTGAACAATAAGGTTGAAGGATTGTTCTTGAATAATGCTGGTACGGTAAGTCGGTTCGCTGTCTTTTAGCATAGCGTTAAACTGTGGTTCGCTGTCAAATACCAATGCAATACCGCCAACATTTTTCGTAGAGTTTTGCCAGTTTTTGATTGGAGCATGATAAATATAAGTGGGTCGATTGTTGTATAGAGGGGTAGGCTCAAAATTGGATACGACATAATCTTGAGTGTTTTGAAGCGCAATACAGCGTTTCACATCCTGAGCCTGACTTAGGCGCTGTCCGATGAGTTCGGATTCTTTGGGATTTGAAATCGCCAAAATATCGCCGTTTTGGTTGTAAATTAGGATGTTGGTGTATACGGTGTATAAACTGTTTATATACTGCAAACTTTTTTCAAGGGAGTTTTGTTGTGCTTGTGTCAGTTGATTGTGTTGGTGGTAATGGCTTAATATTTGTTGAAAGCTTGAGTTTAATGCCCACCAACGGCAATCATTTGCTCGTTCGTAGAGGTTTCGGTCCATAATGTTGGCAGCTAGAGCGGCGCTAAAACTTACTTTATCTTTAATCGTTTCAATTAGTACTTGATGAATATGATGGATGAAGTCTTCAAAAATCGCAGAAATGTTTTGGCTAATATCTTGAAATCTATCTAAAATGGGTAAGAAATACTCGACATTTTGTTTGAGGGAAGAAATCTTGCCGTTGAGAATCACAATTAATAACAGTGTGCTGACCTTGGTGTTGGTTCTTTCTAACTGTTTCAGGTAGAGCGGCGAGTCGGGTGTAATGTGAAACTCGCTCTCAATGCTGAATTTTTTTTCTTTAAAGGCCGCGCGATTGACAAGGCGGGCGTGTCCAAGCCAAGACTGTCCGGTATATCCTTCGTAACCGTTAGTTTTGGCAAAAAAACAAAACTGATCATTTTGGTTGATGGGTTCAGCAGTAAGATTTGTATGATCAATAACGCTACTTATAAGATTGTGAGTAGGGGTGCTGCTAGCCAATACTTCACCTGATTGGTGGCAGAGCATAAGCTCGATGTCTGGTGAGTTCAGGCTCAGCTTGTCAAAAATCATGGCCATTTCTTGTTCAAATTGAAAACTTAGGCATAGAACGCCGATATTTGTAGTCCGTTCTCCTTGTTTAAAAACAATGCTTTTGGCATAGACCAAGCTGCGTGAATGTTGAGGGAATAAATCTGTGGAACGCAAAAATTCTTGGTAGGGGGTATTGTTTTTAAGTGCTTCCCGAATCACAGGGTCATTTGAGTGAAGGCAGGTATTGTTTTGATTAAGTTTTGCCGCTATTTGACCATTAGGTTTTACCAGAACAATATCATCATAAACGCTGTATTTCGCCACGTACTCCTCTAAACGTTGTTCAATAAACTGCTGCTGTTCAGATGTTGGGTTTTCTTGGCTCATAAACGTGATGATGTCATCATCAGTGGCTAAAAAGCCAACATCTGCTGTTCGTTCAAACAGGTTTCTTATAATTAAGTCTATGGTTACTTGAGTCTTAATTTTAATATCGCTACGAGCTTGATTGAGGTAACGATTAATGAGCGAGTCGATCATCATGTCTCTCAATTGTTGAAACTCTTTTTGAGTTTCAACAATTGACGCAAGCAGTTGTGGGTGAAAGGCTTCACTGTTGATTTTTCCAACCATGGCAACCGTTGTCCACCACATGTTTTGTTCTTCAAGTTGTTCAAGGTAGTTTTTTACCTTGGGTAGGTAGTTTATAAAAGCTTTATGATTGGTATTTTGTTGCATTCCCCGTTCCTGGCTCAATATTGATAGATTTTGAACCTGATATTCTATCATTCATTTAAATATTGAGCGTTAATGTCAACGCATAACACATTTTTTTCGCCTGAAAAGGTGCGGTAAATCGCTTTGGATAGGGTAATGTTTAAATTGGCATTAGGTAGGCCTATATAGGGTGTGGAAATTTGTACTTGTTCAGGATGCTCCATCGCGTTCCTAAAGTAGGCGCGTCTGGCCCAGAGAGCACCATCGCTACGACTGAGTGGCGCATAGGTTTTTGGTGAAAGCGTTTGTGAGTGTTCAGGTGTTAGGCTTTCTATTGTTTGAATACCTTCGGTGTTGAGTAGGTAAATGCGTTCTACCGCACAGTGTTGCAAAAGCTCACTGGTAGCGAGTTGAAATTCGATTCCTTGGGCGACAGCCTTAGATGCATCAAGTAGCATATGCTTAATCGCCAGTTTTTTGTGTGTGTGGCCGCGTTGCCTCTCTGTTTGGTCATATAAACTGCGATGATGTAGCATGTGCAGCTCGTTTAACAGCCAGGCCTGGTCATGGCAGCCAGTGGGGTTGGGTTTGGCGAAAAAATAGCCTTGTGCTAGGTCGGCATCGGCATCAAGGGTTAATAGTGCATCATCTTGTGTTTCGACACCTTCGACTAAAATAATGGCACCCGTTTCGCGCAATAAAGCTATGCAGCGTGTTAGCCAGCGTTGTCTAGCGCTATCATTGCGTGCGTTTACAAGCATCGAGCGGTCAAGTTTGACGATGTTAGGCTTAAGTTCCCAAATGCGGTCAAAATTAGAATGCCCGGTTCCAAGGTCATCAATCGCGATTAGAAACCCAAGTTTGCGGTAGTAGTCGACAAATGTTTTAAGTTGTTGCGTGCTTTTTGCACCATCCTCTAAAATTTCAAGCACAATGTTGTGTGGCGAGAATCCGAGCTTTTTAAGCTGGTGGTTGACTAGGTTGGCGCGAAGATTTTCAGGGTTGATGGTGGCGCTATTGATGTTAACAAAAAGCCATTTATCTTCGTTTTGAATTGTTGTATATTTTTTAATGTGACTGATTAAACATCCGCGATCAAATTTTTCAAGACATCCTTTACGATCTGCTTCGGCAAATGCGTCGAGGGGTGAGCAGGGTTGTCCATCAGATTTTTGAGCACGTAGCAGTGCTTCATAGCCTACAACGCGTCTATGCGCTAAGCTGACAATAGGCTGGTAGTGTGAATTTATTTGATACATGAGTCGAAAAAAGCCTTTTTATTGGTTAATGGTCTAGCTATAGCAATTATATTGTACATTAGGATAAATAATTTTAATTTCAATGGGTTGTGCTGGCGGGTTTTTGGTTTTTGGTGCTTTTTATTCAATTCCTTTTGAATGGTGTTGGGTGTCGAGTGGTATGGGTGCAATTTGCACTGTTGTAGTGCTGTTGTGTCGTTTGTAATTATTGGTTTATGGTATTAGGCTTAATTTTTAATTTTTATTCTGAATAGATTAATGTTTAAATTATTTGCATGTTTTTTGCTTAACTCGGATATTTCATAAATTCGCGTGATGATCGCGCAGGATATTGGTTTTCCAGTGCTTTTTTCGAAGGAGCGCTGTAGTTATTCATACAGCCGACTGAGAAAAAAGTGCTGGGGAATCAATAGACCAGCGAGGGCGCGTGAAGTTATGAAATATTCGGGTTAAATAGCGTGTTTCGTTTGTATAGGTGATTAAAGGGGTGGTATGAATTTTCAGCGAGAGATAGCCAAGCTGTTGATCCTAAGTCGTGAGTCTGAAGTTCAGTCGCTTGAATTTTTGTTTTCAGTCGCCGAGTTGGTTCGGTTGCTTCAAAAGTTGGTGCATGATTTACAACTTGAGCGTGGCGCGAGTGTGTTGCATTTAACGGCAGGTGGCGCTAAGGGTTATCAAGAAAAAATCAGTGTTTATCGCGCGAGCTATATTCAGGATGTGAATAGCTTAAAGCAAGTATTAAGCCTTTGGCTTGATCAGCGGTATAGTTTAACGAATGGCGTGTATATGCGTTTGGCTGGTTTGTTGCAGCAGTTTGAGCAGATTGGCGTGCTACGAGAAAAAATTGATCAATTGTCTATTCAGCCTGTTGAGGCGATTTATCAATTTAGTGATGTGATTAATGGCGTGTTTAATTATGTGTTTGAAATGGCGGAGCAGGCGCCTGATGCCGAGATTGCAAAAGCCATGTTAACCTTGTTTAATTTTATGCAGGCTAAGGAGGCGGCGGGTCAGGAGCGTGCCATTGGTGTGGCGATTTTGGGTTCAACAGGCAATGCAAAATCCCTTTGCCCTTGGTTGGAGGCGCGTGTTTTGCAGCAGGCTACCGCGTTTTCTATTTTTAAAGGCTTTGCCACTGAGGAGCAGTTAAAAAAATTAGCGCATTTAAAAGCGCAAGCCTATCGCAAAGAGCTGGAAATATGGCGTCAGAACTTTTTTTTCCATAAGCGGGCGGACTTTGATAAGGCTGAAGCTTGGTTTGAGTTGATGACGATTCGGATTGATGGGTTTCAGAAATTGGAAAATGAGTTAATTGATCAATTGCAGGTCGTAAGTGCAAGGCGGCTGCAGGAGACCCAGCCAGTAAGCAAGGGCTCGGTGGCACTGCTAGAGGAGTTGTTTAATGATGATAAAACCTTGTTAAGTGAGAGTGTCGTTAAGTTGCAAGGGGTTTCAAAGATATTGTTGCAGCGCTTTCAGGCACAATCACAGCGAATGGCTGAAATGGAGTCTGAACTGGTGTTGGCTAAACAGGCCTTGTTGGATCGGCGCTTTATTGAGCAGGCAAAATCAAAGCTAATGTTTGCTAAAGGTTTGAGTGAGGAGCAGGCGCACCAGTTTTTGCAGGCACAAGCGATGAAGTCAGGCCGTAAATTGGTTGAAATTGCTAAAACAATTTTATAATTTTGGTGCATTAGTGAAATTAAATGGTGCATTAAGGTTCAGTTTGGCGGAGATTATGCTGGTTTTGTTATAGGCTTTTATTTTTTTAAATAGTTAATAATCAAGTGGTTATAATTTTTTTATATTTTTTGGCATGTTATTTGTTTTAATGTTTTTAATTAAGTCAGTGCCGACTTGATACTTATCATACTGTTACGGACAAAGGCGTCCATTTTCTCTGATACCTGTCAGGGGAGATGCGACGCCTTTTTTTATGGTTCAAAAAGGTGAATGAAATGACTGAGCAAAACAAAATTTCGAGACGTAATTTATTAAAAGCGGCGATAGCAGGGGTTATTGGCGCATCAGGTACGATGGGTTTTTCAACGCTGGCGCATGCCAAGGTGGGTTGGCCGGAAAAAGAAGAAATTAAACTTGGATTTATCAAATTAACGGACATGGCGCCCTTAGCGATTGCTTATGAGAAGGGGTATTTTGAAGAAGAAGGGCTGTATGTCACGTTAGAAGCGCAAGCCAACTGGCGTGTGTTGGTGGATGGCGTGGTGTCAGGCGCACTGGATGGCGCGCATATGTTACCCGGTCAAGCGATTGCGGCAACGATTGGTTATGGTAATAACGCTGAATTGATGACCCCTTTTTCGATGGATTTGAATGGTAATGCGATTACGGTTTCTAACCGTGTTTGGGAGGGGATGCGCCCCTATGTTAAGTTGGATGAAGCTGGAAAACCGATTCATCCAATCAGTGCTTCGGCCTTAAAGCCGGTGATTGATGAGATGAATGCTAAAGGTGAAGCCTTCAAAATGGGGATGGTTTTCCCCGTTTCCACTCACAACTATGAGTTGCGTTATTGGTTGGCGGCTTCGGGCATTCATCCTGGATTTTATGCGCCTGAGCGCGGGGATACCAGTGGATTAATTCAGGCACAAGCGCAGTTGTCGGTAACACCCCCTCCACAAATGCCGGCGACGATGGATGCGGGCACGATTCATGGCTATTGTGTGGGTGAGCCTTGGAACCAACAGGCGGTATTTAGAGGAATCGGTGTACCGGTGATTTCAAACAACAATATTTGGCGCAATAACCCTGAAAAAGTGTTTGGTATGCGCAAAGATTTCTATGATAAATACCCTAATACCACGATTCGAATGGTAAAAGCCTTGTTAAAAGCCGCGCGTTGGTTGGATGAAAATAATAATGCAAACCGTAAAGAAGCCGTGAAGATTTTGGCTAGACCGATTTATGTTGGCGCAGATGAAGCCGTGATAGCGAATTCGATGACCGGTACCTTTGAGTATGAAAAAGGCGATCAGCGTTCCGAACCAGATTTCAATATTTTCTTTAGAAATCATGCGACCTACCCATTTTATTCTGATGCGATTTGGTTTTTAACCCAAATGCGTCGATGGGGTCAAATCAGTGAAGCGAAGTCGGATGAATGGTATCACCAGGTCGCTCAGCAGGTTTATCGTCCAGATATCTATCAACTCGCTGCCAAGGAACTGGTCCGTGAAGGTAAGTTTAAACCGAGCGAGTTTGTTGATTTTGGCAAAGAAACTGGCTTTAAACCGGCAACCAATGAATTTATTGACGGTGTGACCTATGACGGCCGTAAGCCAAACGACTATCTCAAACAGTTTGAGATAGGGTTAAAAGGCGCGGATAAGGTTTAACACACAGGGCAAGTGCGCTTGCCCTAAAGGATTAGAAAATGAAACTTCCTGTTTTTTTAGAGCCTTATGTGGCTTTGGTGAAGGGTGTTAACCCAAAAGATAACGCCACATTAATATTCAGACAGCTTGGGTTGCCTGTCGTGGGTTTATTAGTATTTATGATGGTGTGGTCAGGTGCGGCCAAAAATATTGAAACCTCGCTGGGTAATTTCCCCGGTCCAGTTGAGGTTTATAACCAGTTCACCAATTTGGTGGACGAGCACCAAGCTGAAAAAGAAAAAGCGCAGGCGTTTTTTGAACGTCAACAAGCAAGAAATGAAGCCAGAATGGCGCAAGACCCTGATTTTGTCTCCACTATTCGCCCCTATACCGGTGCACCGACGTTTTTTGACCAGATTAAAACGTCGTTGTTTACGGTGTTTACGGCGTTTGTGATTGGATCGTTGATTGCGATTCCGATTGGTATTTTAATCGGTATGTCAGATGGTTTGTATCGTGCGGTGAACCCAATTATTCAGCTGTTTAAACCGGTTTCTCCCTTGGCTTGGTTGCCTCTGGTCACACTGGTGGTGAGTGCGTTGTATATCAGCGAAAGCCCAATGTTTCAAACCGCGTTTATTGTCTCGGCGATTACCGTGTTGTTAAGTTCAATTTGGTCAACCATTATCAATACCGCCGTTGGGGTGGCGACGGTCAGTAAGGATTTACTCAATGTGTCAAAGGTGCTGAATCTGAATGCGTGGACCCATGTCACCAAAATCCTTATTCCTTCTGCGATTCCGATGATATTTACGGGCTTGCGCATTTCGCTGGGTATTGCATGGATGGTGTTGATTGCGGCCGAAATGCTCTCTCAATCACCAGGCCTGGGTAAATTTATTTGGGATCAATTCCAAAATGGCAGCTCAGAATCTATGTCGCGGATTATGGTGGCGGTATTGGTGATAGGTTTAATTGGTTTCTTCTTAGATAGGTTGATGCTGTTATTGCAAAAAACCGTGTCTTGGGATAAGTCAGCGGTACTTCGTTAATTTTAGGAGAACAAAAGATGGACGCATATTTAGAATTAACGGATGTGGAGATTGCTTTCCCAACCCCGACCGTGCCGTTTGTAGCGATTCAAAACATTAATTTAAAAATTAAACAGGGTGAGTTTATTTCGTTAATTGGTCACTCTGGCTGTGGTAAATCCACCGTGTTGAATATTGTCGCGGGGCTATACCAAGCCACCAAAGGCGGGGTAATTTTAGAAGGAAAAGAAGTCGATCAACCCGGACCTGAGCGTGCGGTGGTGTTTCAAAATCATTCCCTTTTGCCTTGGCTAACCGCCTATCAAAATGTTGAGTTGGCAGTGAAGCAGGTGATGAAAAAAGCCTCAAAAGCCGAAGTTAAAGATTGGATTGAGCACAATTTGAAACTGGTGCATATGGATCATGCAATGCATAAACGCCCTGATGAGCTATCAGGCGGGATGAAGCAGCGTGTGGGTATCGCACGTGCCCTGTCTATGCAACCGAAAGTCTTGTTGATGGACGAGCCGTTTGGTGCCTTGGATGCCTTAACACGCGCCCACTTACAGGACTCCTTAATGGAAATCCAAAATGAGCTGAACAATACCGTGATTATGATCACCCATGACGTCGATGAGGCGGTACTGCTGTCTGATCGAATTGTGATGATGACCAATGGCCCTGGGGCGACGATTGGTGAAATAGCCGAAATCAATCTACCAAGACCTAGAAATCGAGTGGTCTTGACCGAGGATGCGGCCTATAACCATTATCGCCAACAGGTGCTCAGTTTCTTGTATGAAAAACAGGCGAAGGTTGAGTTATGAGCGCTCAGACGATGAAACCCAAACTGCTTATCATTGGTCTGGGGATGGCCAGCATGCGTTTGTTGGATGAGTTGGTTAAGAGCCAAGCCACCCAGCATTATGCCATTGAGGTCTTGAGTGGCGAATCAACGGCGGGCTATAACCGAATTATGCTGTCTTATCTATTAAGTGGTGAAAAAACACTGGATAACATCACCAGTCACAACCAGGTCTGGTTTGATCAGCAGGGCATTAAGGTACGTTTTGGTTGCAAGGTGGTGAGCTTGGATACCCAATCCTGTTGCCTGACCACCCACGATGGTGAGGTTCTGGATTATGACCAGTGTGTTATCGCCACCGGTTCACAAGCGCAGCGGCTAGCGATAGCGGGGGTGGATTTGGCGGAGGTGCATTGTTTCCGTGATGGCTCTGATGCGGCGACTTTGCAGCAACTTGACTCTAGTGACAGACGCCCCGTGATAGTTATTGGTGCCGGTCTACTGGGATTAGAGGCCGCCTACGGGTTGGCTATGCAAGGGCATCAGGTCACGGTCGTACATCGCTCAGACCGTATTTTAAGTCAGCAACTCGATTTTAATGCGGGTCAACAATTACAAAAATCCTTGCAGAAGCAAGGGATTAACTTTGTGCTCAACCGTCAGTTGGATGAGATACAAGGTGCCCAACAGGTTACAGCCGTTCGTCTCAATAGGGGCGAAGTGATTGAAGCGAAAGCAGTTGTTATGGCGGTGGGCATTGCGCCCAACACGACACTTGCGAAACAAGCAGGCCTGGTTGTTAATCGCGGCATTTGGGTCGATGGTTGGATGCAAACATCTGCTAAGCAGGTATTTGCCTTGGGCGAATGTTGTGAGTTTGAGCATCAAACCTTTGGCCTTGTTGCCCCCATTTATCGCCAAGCGAGTGTGTTAGCCAAGACGCTATGTGGTCTTCAGAACCCGCCTTTTGTTCACCAAGCCAATGCCACGCGCTTAAAAGTGTCCGGTGTGGAGGTGTTTTCGTTTGGCGAGCCGAATCAACAAGGCGATCATTTGGTGTTTCAAGACCCGACTCAGGGTATTTATCGCAAGCTGGTGTTGGTCGAGGGGCGTATTGCCAGTGCGATTTTGCTCGGTAATACGCAGGATGCGAATTGGTTATTCGAACTCCATCAACAGCAAACACCGATTTCAGAACAACAGCGCAGCGCCTTGTTATTTGGCCAAGCGTACTTTGAGAGGATCGCAGCATGAAAACAAAATTAGTGGTAGTAGGCAATGGGATGGTCGGCCATGCCTTTTTGGAGCGCTTGGTTAAGTCTGCGGGTTTTGATCGTTTTCAGATCACCGTGTTTGGCGAAGAATCGCGCGTGGCGTATGACCGGGTGCATTTGTCCTCCTATTTCTCTGGCAAAACCGCCGAGGATTTATCGCTGGTTCCTGTGGGTTTTTATGCTGAACATGCCATAGATATCCGCCTAAATGAAAAAGTGGTGTCGATTGATAAGCAGGCTAAAACCGTGACCACCCAAGCAAGTTTGGTTGAAAAATACGATGTGCTGGTTCTAGCCACCGGTTCTTATCCATTTGTGCCGCCGATTCCGGGGAATGATCGCGAAGCTTGTTTGGTGTATCGCACGATTGAGGATTTAGAGGCGATGAGGTCGTCGGCACAAACCTCCAAAATCGGCGTGGTGATTGGGGGCGGTTTGTTGGGTTTGGAAGCGGCTAAAGCCTTGGTCGATTTAGGTTTAGAAAGTCATGTGGTTGAGTTTGCGCCACGTTTAATGCCGGTGCAATTAGATGAGGGCGGTGCGGCGATGCTTAAGCGCAAAATCATCCAATTAGGTGTAGGCGTGCATACAGCTAAAGCCACGCAGCGGATTGAGGATGGTGTGCAGGCACGTCATCGTTTGGTGTTTGCTGATGGCGAAACCTTAGAAACCGATTTTATTTTGTTTTCAGCCGGCATCCGCCCGCGTGATGAGTTGGCGGATGTGGCGGGACTGGAAAAAGGTCCGCGCGGCGGCATTGTGATTAATGATCAATGTCTAACCTCTGATCCGCATATTTATGCGATTGGCGAATGTGCCTTGCATGGCGGCATGATTTATGGCCTAGTCGCACCCGGTTATGCGATGGCGCAGGCGGTGGTGGACCAGCTAAACCACAAACCGGCTCAGTTTTTAGGCGCAGATATGTCCACCAAGTTAAAACTCTTGGGCATTGAAGTGGCGTCTATTGGTGATCCGCATGGCAGTGATGAGGCGGCCAAGTCTTATATTTATGAAAATGGTCCAAAAGAGATTTATAAAAAACTGGTGGTATCACCGGATGGTCAAAAACTACTCGGCGCAGTATTAGTCGGCGATAGTGAGGATTATGGCAATCTCTTGCAGTTAAAACTCAATGATATGGTGTTACCTGAGCATCCAGAGCAGTTAATTTTACCCTCTTTTTTGGGCGAGAAGGTCGGTATGGGGCCAGATGCCTTGCCAATGAGCGCACAACTGTGTTCGTGTTATGACGTGTCGAAGGCCGATGTGATTGCGGCATTGGATGGCGGGGCGAGTTGTTTAGCGGATATAAAAGCCTGTACCCAGGCCTGCACAGGCTGTGGTGGCTGTACGCAGTTGGTCACGAGTGTGGTCAATAATGAACTTGAGAAACGCGGTGTCGCGGTATCAAAAGCGATTTGCGAGCATTTTCCCTATACCCGCCAAGAGCTCTATCACTTGGTGCGCGTGAATGGTTATCAAACTTTTGATGAATTACTTGCGGCCCATGGCGAAGGCGATGGCTGTGAGATTTGCAAACCGACGGTGGCCTCGATTTTAGGCTCGGTATGGAATGCCTATGCGTTTGACAAGAAAAATATTCCATTGCAAGACACCAATGATCGTTATCTCGGTAATATGCAAAAAGATGGCTCCTATTCGGTGATTCCACGGGTGCCAGGTGGTGAGATTACACCGGATAAGCTGATTTTATTAGGTGAGGTGGCCAAGGATTATCAGCTGTACACCAAAATTAATGGCGGTCAGCGGATTGTGTTGTTTGGCGCGCAGCTAAGCGATTTACCGGTTATTTGGTCGCGTTTGATTGAGGGTGGTTTTGAATCAGGCCAAGCCTATGCCAAAGCCTTGCGCACGGTTAAGTCTTGTGTCGGTTCAACCTGGTGTCGTTATGGCATTGATGATTCGGTGAAGCTGGCGATTGATTTAGAAAATCGCTATAAGGGCGTGCGTTCGCCGCATAAGATGAAAATGGGCGTGTCGGGTTGTACCCGTGAATGTGCCGAGGCGCAAGCCAAGGATGTCGGCGTGATTTCGACCGAAAATGGCTGGAATCTGTTTGTTTGTGGCAATGGTGGCATGAAACCGCGCCATGCGGATTTATTCGCGGTGGGGTTAGACCGTGAAACCCTGTTCAAATATATCGACCGTTTTATTATGTTTTATATCCAAACCGCTGATCGCCTTCAGCGTACCTCAACCTGGTTGGAAAACCTAGAAGGCGGGCTTGATTATTTGCGTCAGGTGGTGATTGACGATTCGTTAGGGATTGGTGAACAGCTCGAACAGCAAATGCAGGCGCTCATTGGCAGTTATGAGTGCGATTGGAAGCGTGCCGTCGAAGACACAGAAAAAACCAAGTTGTTCTATAACTTTGTCAACGCAGATCAGCGTGATCCGAACCAAGTTTATGTGCGTGAACGTGGACAGTTGCGTCCCGCTAACGCCCAAGAGCGTCTTGAATCGATTGCATTAGAACTGGTTTAGGAGCGGATCATGTCAGATTTTAAAAAAGTATGTCAACTTTCGGATTTAATCGAGAATGCCGGTATTCCCGCATTACTGGACGCCACGCCGATTGCGCTGTTTCTGATTAAAGGCCAAGTCTATGCGTTAGATAATTTTGATCCGATTGGCCATGCCAGTGTGATGTCGCGTGGCATTGTTGGAAGTATCAAAGGGCGATTGGTCGTGGCTTCTCCCTTATACAAAGAACATTATGATTTGGTGAGCGGTGAGTGTTTAGAAAACGCAGAAGTAAAACTAGCGGTTTATCCGGTTGAACTTCGCGGTGAGTCAGGCGAGGAGGCGGTATGGGTCGCGACTTGCTAACCCCATCCTTGTTAGCCCCATGCTTGCTACCCAACCCCGTTAAAACAACCTGTCCATATTGCGGCGTGGGTTGTGGCGTGGAGATGCAGCCTGACAACCAGGCCTGGTTGTGTCGGGGTGATCAAGACCACCCTGCCAATCAGGGTAAACTCTGTGTCAAAGGCAGTGCTTTACATGAAACCTTGAGCTTGGAGGGACGTTTAGTTGAAGCTAGGGTTGGGGGTGTTAGTGTATCAAATGAGCAGGCCTGCTCAGATATTGCTCAGCGTTTTAACCAGGTGATTGCTGAACATGGACCCGATGCGCTAGCGTTTTATGTATCAGGTCAATTGCTCACCGAAGATTATTATGTCGCCAATAAGTTGATTAAAGGTTTTATCGGCACCGCGAACATTGATACCAATTCGAGGCTGTGTATGGCTTCGGCAGTGGTGGGGTATAAACGCGCGTTGGGTGCTGATGCGGTGCCGTGCAGTTATCAAGATTTGGCGCAGGCGGATTTATTGGTGTTGGTCGGGTCGAATGCGGCTTGGGCGCATCCAATTTTGTATCAAAAAATGGCACAGGCCAAACGCGAAAACCCGAACAAAAAAGTGGTGGTGATTGATCCTCGGCGAACAGCCACCTGTGATCTGGCGGATTTGCATCTAGCGATTAAGCCTGGTGCAGATGCCCTGTTATTTAATGGTTTGCTGGCTTATCTTGCTGATCATAATGTAATTGATCACGAGTTTGTCGAACAGCACACCGAAGGGTTTGAGCAGGCCCTAGCCCAAGCGCGTAAAACAAAAGGCGAAAGTCTAACTGAGCTTGCGCTAACGTGCGGTGTCAATGAGATGGATTTAGAGACATTTTTTGCTTGGTTTGCACACACGCCACGCACGGTGAGTTTTTATTCTCAAGGCGTGAACCAATCGACATCGGGGGTGGACAAATCCAATGCGATTATTAATGTGCATTTAGCAACCGGACGGATTGGCAAAGCTGGCGCGGGTCCATTTTCGATTACCGGCCAACCGAATGCAATGGGTGGGCGAGAAGTCGGTGGCTTGGCAAACCAGATGGCCGCGCACATGGATTTTAATGATCCTGCAGCGATTGAGCGTGTGGCGAGATTTTGGCAAGCCCCGAATATGGCGCAGCAAAATGGGCTGAAAGCGGTTGAACTGTTTCAAGCCGTGGACTCAGGAAAAATAAAAGCTATTTGGATTATGCATACTAATCCGGTGGTGTCGATGCCGGATGCCGATTTTGTAAGACGCGCATTAGAAAAGTGTGATTGCGTGGTGGTGTCTGATGCGGTGGCGGATACCGATACCACACGTTGTGCGGATATCCTGTTGCCCGCCGCCGCTTGGGGTGAAAAAGACGGCACGGTGACCAATTCTGATCGCACGATTTCACGCCAGCGCGCATTTTTACCCGCCCCCGGTCAAGCCAAGCCTGATTGGTGGTGGATTGGTCAGGTGGCGCAGAAAATGGGCTTTGAACAGGCGTTTAACTATGCCTCGCCCTTTGATATTTTTAAAGAACATGTCGCGTTATCGGCGTTTGAAAACGATGGCGTGTTGAGTCGTCGTGACTTTGATTTATCGGGCTTGCAATCACTGACTGAGCAGGCTTATCAGGCGCTTAAACCCATTCAATGGCCGATTAATCGGCACTATCCAAACGGGCAAACTCGTATGTTCGCTGATGGCCAGTTTTTCACCGCCAATCGACGCGCCAAATTCATCGCTATCACACCGCAGTTGCCGAAAGAATCCCCGTCGGTTGATTATCCGTTTGTATTGAATACCGGACGCTATCGGGATCAATGGCACAGCATGACGCGCACGGCTAAAACCGAGCGTTTATTGCAACATCGGGATCAACCGCGTTTGAGTATGCATCCTGACGATGCCAAGCAGATTGGATTATCTCAGGATGATTTGGCCTGGGTGCAGTCACGACTGGGTCAGGTGATTATGCCAGTTGAACAGGATGCAGGTCTGGTTAGGGGGCAGGTGTTTGCACCGATGCATTGGACCGGCGTTTATGCCAGCCACGGACGGATTGATGCTCTTATTCCCTCTCATACTGATCCTTTGTCTGGGCAACCAGAATCTAAACATGCGGTAGTCAATGTTGGGCCTTGGTCTGCTCGCTATCGGGCGGCGTTTTGGACGCGAGATAGCGATTGGCAAGCGGCTGACGATTATTGGGTCAACGTACAGCAATCGGTTTGCCAGCTTTGGCATTTGGCGGGAGCCCATGTCTTTGAATTCTCAGCTTGGCAGCAACAGGCAGGCTGGACAGAACAACCCAGTTTGCGTTATGACGATGACCAAGCCGATGTCTATCGTTTTGCGTGGTTTAATAGCGAAAATCAACTGCAAGCGGTGTTGTTTGTCGCACCCAATAGCCTGTTACAAGCGCCATTGGACTGGGTGAGTAGCTTGTTTAAACGTGAGAGTCTGACAACGGCTGAACGCTATGGTTTGCTAACGGGAATGGCGATAGACCAACCCGATGTCGGTGCGATGATTTGCAGTTGTTTTCAGGTGGGTGAGAAAACCTTGCAATCATTGATTAAACAAGGCGTTCAGTCGGTGGACGCGCTGGGTGAAAAAACCTGCGCGGGGACTAACTGTGGCTCGTGTATTCCAGAATTAAAAGCGTTGATCGCCCAAGGAGGCTGAGATGGATTATTTACCGATATTTATGCGTTTAAAAGGCGAAAAAGTCTGTGTGATTGGTGGCGGTACGATTGCCGCGCGCAAGTCGGATTTATTTATCCAATCGGGTGCCAAGGTTGAAATCATCTCACCCGAACTAAAGGGCGAAATGGCACGGATGCATCAAGCAGGCCTGGTGAGCTGGCAGCCTTGCGTTTTTGAACCTAGTTTACTGGTTGGTGCGAAGTTAGTATTAGCCGCCACCGATGATCAAGCGGTCAATGAAGCGGTGTACGCCGCCACTACCGAGCTAGGCATCGCGGTGAATATCGCCGACCAAACCGAGTTGTGCGATTACATTCTGCCCAGTATTTTACAACGCGGCCCGATTACGGTGGCGGTGTCTACGGGCGGGCGTTCACCCACGTTTGCACGGCACTTGCGGGTGCAATTAGAGCAAGCCTTACCAACGCGATTGGGTGAAGTGGCGCTATTACTGCGCCAATTACGTCAGCAATACAATCCGCTGATTGAGGAAGAGGAGCGCAAGCATTTTTGGCAAAATCTATTAAACAGTGCATTTTATCAAACCGCCTTAGAAGGCCGTTGGGATGAGGCTAGACAGATTTGCGCCCAAGCCTTTGCAGGGCATGCCACGCCAACCGGTGAAGTGTTTTTGGTTGGCGCGGGGCCCGGCGACCCTGATTTGTTAACCATTAAAGCCCTGCGAATTTTGCAAACCGCTGATGTGATTGTGTATGACCGTTTGGTGTCGGAGGATATTATCAACTTAACGCGGCGTGAAGCCGAACGTATCTATGTCGGCAAGGCTATGTCGAATCACACCTTGC
Organism: Thiomicrospira microaerophila; assembly: GCF_000934765.1. Classification (GTDB taxonomy): domain Bacteria; phylum Pseudomonadota; class Gammaproteobacteria; order Thiomicrospirales; family Thiomicrospiraceae; genus Thiomicrospira; species Thiomicrospira microaerophila. The sequence goes on from NZ_JYNN01000032.1 coordinate 19,243, forward strand.
CGCAAGAGCAAATTAATCAGTTGCTGGTGGATTTGGCGAAGCAAGGCAAAAAGGTGATTCGCTTAAAGGGGGGCGACCCCACTATTTTTGGCCGGGGTGCCGAAGAACAAGCCTTGTTGCGTGAGCAGGGTGTGGCTTGTACGGTGGTGCCAGGGATTTCATCGGCCTCTGGCATTGCCGCTTCAACCGGTATTCCCTTGACCCATCGTGAGTTTGCGCAATCGGTCAAGTTTGTTACCGGTCATACGCGTCAAGGTATCGTGGATTTGGATTGGAACTGCTTAGTTGACCCTAATCAAACCTTGGTGATTTATATGGGGTTGAGTAACATTGAGATCATCACGCGCCAGTTAATTGAACATGGTATGAATCCTAATACACCGATGGCGGTGATCGAAAACGGAACACGCGCTAATCAACGGGTGTTGGTAACCGATTTACAACAAGCGACCAAACAAGTCGCTTTAGCAGGCATCCAAGCCCCAGCTTTAATGATAATTGGGCGAGTGGTGCAGTGTGTTGAACCGAGCGTGTGTATTGATTGGGCAAATAATGTGATGCGAACAGACGCATCTCAACAGGCGGTGCGCTATGGCTGATCATCCTTTTGCCGAGTTTTTGCGTATTTTGGGTAAAGGCCCCAAAACCCGCCGAGCCTTAACGCAAGCCGAAGCCGAGCAGGCGTTGGCGATGATTCTGGCAGGCGAGGTCACGGATAAACAATTAGGGGCGTTTTTGTTACTAATGCGTGCGAATGGTGAAACACCGGATGAGTTGATTGGTTTTGTTCAAGGCGCTCGCCAGTCTTTTAGTTTAGATAACCAGATCTGCCCAAGTGGTTTGCATTTGGATTGGGCGGCTTATGCCGGTAAATGGCGCTACCCGCCTTATTATTTATTGAGCTTAAAACTGCTCGCGCACATGGGTTATGGTGTTTTACTGCATGGTGATCAAGGGCAGTTTGAACATCGGTATTATGCCGAGAGCTTCTTAGCCGAGCTAGGTGTGCCGATTGCCGATTCGGTTGAACAAGCGCGTGAGATCTTGGCTAAACCCCAATTGGTTTATTTACCCTTAACCCAGTTTGCTGAACCCTTGCGCAGGATTTTGCATTTAAAAGAAGAAATTGGCGTGAGAACCGTTTTTAACACCGCGGTTAAACTCTTAAACCCGCTCAATGCGCCGATGACCGTTCAGGGCATATTCCACAAGGGCGTAGAACAGTTGCACCTGCAAACCGCACAGGCCATGGGGTATCCGTGCAATCTCGTGTTTAAGGGCGAAGGCGGTGAAGCGGAAATGCGACCTGATGCATTAACTACGCTCTATTGTTTGCATCAAGGTCAGCAATCAGAGCAGAAGTTAAACGGTCTGATTGATCGTCAAGAGCGCCCCAACAGTTGGGACTTGGAGGATATTCTTGGATTATGGCAAGGTGGTCAAGAAGATAACTATGGCGAAGCGGCGGTGATCGCTACAGCAGCGGTGGCGTTAATGGGCTTGCTTTCGATTGAATATTCGGCCGCTGTATCAACCATTAAACAGGCCTGGACCCAACGTCATGACTAGTTTCCTGTAGCTTGACATGCAACGCCAATTCAACCTTCAAGCTAGCTTGTGGCACATTTTTATAATTTGCGTTGATCAAATTAAAGGTTATAAATCATTTTGCTCGTTCCCAGTGTCCTCTGTAGGAATGGATACTGGCATTAACCGGCGATTATTGACCCAAAGACTAGGCGTTAAGTTTAATATTGTGAATGCATTCCGACGCAAGAGCTTGATAGCGATTACACCATGTGCGGGTAAATTTCTAATTGTTCAAAATAGCATTCGACATCAACGCAGCATAACCTACGCCTGATCATTATATTTTATTCAGTTATGGACTCAATCTAATTTGTAAATAAGTTTAATTGATATATTTTGATATAAAGATAGAATAAATGTAAAACGAATTTAAGTTACAATATTTTTCTTTAAATCAATTAAATTCTTTCTGGTCGCGTGTTCGTAGTAATTATTATGCTGTGGATTTAATTGAAAGAATTGAATCAAGATGGTTCATAGTGCACCATTGTAAAATTTATCTGACGTATGTTTGTAGTTAAAATGAATTATTAGATTATATAAGTCCTTTAAGAATTAATGAAACCAACATGTTCAAATTTAATTTTTTATGAAGTAGCTTATGGCTCGATAAATACTTTATTTGTTTTGTTTTGTTTTGGTCTTTAAGTAATGGCATTCTGTCCTAAATGATTTATTTCTCTATTGGTGTCATGTGTTCATTAAATATCATAATTGGCGTAATGCATAGTTAATGTAATTTTAATGTCTGTGGTTAGCGTGTAATTTAATCACTAAGAGACTGTCTTTAATAAATATATTAAAAGCATAATATATTTTTTGTGCAAAAATCTGTAGGTGCATAATAACAAATTAATACATTTGCTTTTATTCTTTGTAAAGGGTTGATTAATTATGTTTATGTTTATTGGGATTACTCTCACGTTTGTATTTATTGTTTTGGCTATGTTGATAGGCGGTGGATTGGGCGCTTTTTTTGATGGGCCCTCGTTTTTAATCGTTATTGGGGGTACAGCTGGTGCAACCTTGGCTAAGTTTACGCCGAAAGATTTAGCTAAAGGTTTTAAAACCGCGATGCTAGCCTCAAAAAGCCGTAAAGATTCGTCCGACTTGAATGAGTTGGTAAATATAACCGAAGAATTCCTGAAAAAGACGCGTAAAGAAGGCCTGCTATCGATTGAAGGCCAATCCTCGGGCAATGACTTTTATGATGATGGCCTTGCTTTTATGTTGGCAACGCCGAATGCCGAAACCCTTGAGCGTTATCTTGCGGATCAAATTCAAAATATTATAAATCAGGCGCAACGTGGAAAAGGCGTGTTTGATGCGATGGCAGATGCGGCGCCTGCGTTTGGGATGATTGGTACCGTTATTGGTTTGATATTAATGTTAGGTAACCTTAATGATGTTTCCACCATTGGCCCATCGTTGGCAGTTGCTTTGTTGACAACATTGTATGGTGCGATTATTGCCAATGCTGCGTTTATTCCGATGGCAGCTAGAATCGCCTCTTGGCAGGCGGTCACGGTGCATGAGCGAGAATTGATCTCGATTTGTTTAATGTATCTTAAAAACGGCGGATCGCCGATGGTGATGCGTGAAACAGTTAAACCTTACCTCACCCATGACTTTTATAAGATTGCTCAGGCTTTTTGAACTACAGATATTTAAAGTTAAATACAAGGGTTGCTGGAACGCACTATCGCGTTATTCAAAACCTTGCTTGTAAACCCAATGCACTTCGCAATCTCAACTCAAATTTATGAAATACTCAGGCTAATGAGGCGTACTTAATAACCTAAAGCCTTTAAGTCGTTTAAGTTTTGCATTGTCAATAATTGATTTAAGTTGTGTAAAAGATCAATTAATACATTTTGATACAAAACCTTTATGGTAATAAAAGGTATTTAATGTATAATAGATTTAATTTTAATGGATGGGGGTGAAAGTGCTCAATAATAGACCTGTTACGCAAAAGGAAGTTATAATTCCTGAAGAATTCATTTTATCTACTACGACCGATCTAAGTGGAACGGTTTTAACGGCTTCAGATGACTTTATAAGAGTATCGGGCTACCCTCGCTCAGAGTTTATTGGTCAACCCCATAATATTTTGCGCCACCCCGATGTGCCTGCCGCGGTGTTTAAGGATATGTGGGAAACATTAAAAAAAGGCAAAACATGGTCAGCCATTGTTAAAAACCGTGCTAAATCTGGCGACCATTACTGGGTACTCGCCAATGCATCGCCTATTGTTGATAACGGAAAAATTGTTGGCTATATCTCAGTGCGCACAGCGCTTGCGCGTGAGCAAATACAGCAAGCGGAAAGCCTCTATCGTGATATTGAACAAGGCAGAAAAGTCATTCAGGGCGGTTTCGTAAGAAGTCGAGCATCCACCAGGTGGGACTTTTTAACGGTGAACGGAAGCCTGCATAAGGTTTTGTTAGTGAATGCGAGTTTGATCTTGCTTATTGGCATACTTATTTTGTCTTTGGGGTTTTATCAGCTGCGTATTGAGCCGATTGAAGCGCGTCAACTTGCGATTGATATCAAAAAGTCGTCTAACCTTATCGCCTCTGTGTTGGAAGCGAAAGTGGTCTCGGTAATGGATATCTCTGCATCCCTGTCAGGGTACGATAAGTTAGGTCCGGTTTTGGTCGGTGAAGCAGGACGAGATCAAGCGGTAGCAAGGCTTAGTGGTGTAAGGGATCATTTCAGTAATATAACAAGTTATCAAAATATTCGTGCGCATCTTTATGGTTTAGATAAGCGCTCGATAGTAAAGTCATGGCAAGAAAACTCTTTTGGTGAAGTCATATCTCACCCGCTACTGGATCAGGTTATTACACAGCCCAAGGTTGCTGGGGGGTTGACATTAAACTTTGCTGATTTCGGGGTTGGCGTAACAGGCTTTTCGCCAGTTTATTATCAAAATCAATTCGTGGGTGTTCTCTCTGCTTCGGGCGGAATTGCCTCGGTTGTGGGTGATTTAAAATCAATCGGGTTTGATTGGGTGCTGTTGATTGATGAACGTGCATTTAAAGGCAATATCCCTTTATCAATTGCGTCTAATCAAACCTTTAAAGGCACTTATCGTTTGGCTCATGATCGCTGGTTTAATGAGTCAATAGTGAAACAGTTGCAGCAACATTTTGTGGGTGTAGATTTACAGGAGGGGGCACAACAGCAAGCCTATCGAGTCAATGATCAAATCATCGTTGACATTCCGGCACATGATCGTCACGGTAATATCATCGGGCGTCATGTTTTAATTCATTCCGCCGCTGAAGTTCAGCATCAAATTGAAGAAGCGACAGCCCAAGCAATACAAACAATTATTACGTTTGTTGTTTTTGTAATGTTGATTGTCGGCTTTTTAATCATGCTGGTGCAACGTCGCACGATAAAACCTCTAACTGACATAGCGACCTCAATGAAAAAGATGATCAGTACAGGGCGTTTTAATGACCGCGTTTTTTTATTGGATACGCGAGATGAGATCAGTGATATCGTCAACACTTTTAATGGTTTTGCCGGTAATGTTCAACGTGCTTTATGCAATATCAATGATGTGATGTCATCAATTGCAGACGGGCAGTTTGATGTGGAAATTAAAGATGCCATGCACGGTGATTTAAGGGTTACGAAAAATGCTGTGAATGGCTCGGTGGCAAGCGTGGGCGATACCATGCGTGCACTTAGCGTTATTATGGATGCCCTGTATCAAGGTGACTTTAATCTCAAAATGCCTGAGACTGTTAAAGGTGATTTCCGTGATAAGGTTGATCAAGCTCTTCACTCCTTGCAGTTAACCATCAATAGCATTAATCATGTCATGGCTAAAATGCAAGAGGGCGACTTTAATCATCGTGTTGAAGTTGAAGCGCGCGGTGATTTGCTTACGCTTAAAAATGGTATCAATAACTCAATGGAAGCGATCTCTGATGCCATTTCTAAAATCAGCGAAGTGGTTGGGGCTCAGGCATCAGGCGACCTGACCGTTGAGTTGCCTTCCGGTCATTTTAAAGGTGAGCTTCATAATCTGAAGAACTCCATTAACTATTCCATGGAAAAAATGAAAGAGGTGGTCAACGCTGTTTCACAAGCCTCTGTAACCGTGAGTAATGCGGCTAGCGAAGTCTCGCAAGGCTCCATAGATTTAAGTCAGCGTGTGCAAGAGCAAGCCGCCGCACTTGAGCAGACCTCAGCTACCATGGATCAAATGAATTCTGTGGTTCAAAGCAATACTCAGAATGCCCATCAAACGGCACAGGTTACCAAAGAAGTGCAGGCGAAAGCCAATCAAGGGGCGGCTGTTATGCAGCAGACTATTGAAGCAATGAACTCAATTCAACAATCAAGCCATAAGATTGCTGATATTGTCAGCTTAATCGATGGCATTGCGTTTCAAACTAACTTATTAGCGTTAAACGCCGCAGTAGAAGCGGCACGAGCCGGTGATCACGGACGCGGTTTTGCGGTCGTCGCCAGTGAAGTCCGTGCGTTAGCACAAAAGTCTGCTGAAGCGGCTAAGGATATTAAAGGCTTAATCAATGAAAGCGTTGGTCGGATTGATGAAGGCACGAAGCTGGCGTCTGAATCGGGTGCCGTGCTCAAAGTGATTAATGATTCAATTAACGGCGTTGCCACGATGATCAACCAGATCGCACAAGCGTCAAGTGAGCAATCCGAAGGTATTAAGCAGGTGCACAATGCCATCGCGCAAATAGACGGCGTAACTCAGCAAAATGCGGCATTGGTAGAACAAACCAGCGCGGCATCTGAAAGTTTGAGCGAGCAAGCGGGCATTCTTCAAAAGGATATGGCGTTCTTTAAAACCGGCAACGCAACAAATAATGTGTTAATACCGCCGAAGTCATTATCTAATCCAGTAAAGGGTAATCAGCATAATTCGATAAATAACAGCAAGGAATGGACTGAGTTTTAACACTTTTAGACAGCAAGGCTAAAGGGAGTAATTATTTAGAGCGCTAGCGATGATGTTTAAGGTCAATGTATATGTATCAACTGTATTTTATGGGTGGAGTAGGTGAGCAGGTTTTTAAAACTTGAGCGTAAGCTAAAAGAAAAGTTATTTTTTTATAACCAGTTAGGATTTTTCTGGGTTAAAGAGTTAACGCTTGCTCAATTTTCCCTTGAAACCTATGTTGACATTCTGGATAAAGCAAAAAAAGATCAAGGTAATTATGATGAAGCGGTTATTTTGGCTGAAGGTATTATTGAGTCCGTTTACACGAATGTAGATATTGAAAAGCTAGAAGATGGGGATCAATTTTTGGGTGATTTAACCAGGGATAATATACAAGTTATTTATCGAAGTTTTTTTAATTAAGTAGATGATTATATGGCTTTTTATAAAAGCAAATATCCATTAAGCAAGAAGCGTGGCGTGCGTGCGATTACCTTGAATATCGCGTTATTTGAGGAGATGTATATGGAAAATTTAATGGGCTATTTTAGAAAGCGGTATCTCAAGGTAAATTTAGAACGTTATGTTCTTCAGCATCTTATTTATAAGTTAAGCCAGCGTTTAGTAGGTATGGAGAGTCTTAAAAAACTACACAAGGATGTTACGGAATGGCTCGAAGCCGGTAATGCACCGGATGAGGCCTGTTTAAATAAGATGGGGTTATCGATTGATGTACTAATAAATTATCAAATACATGATAACTTTGATCAAAAACAAAGCGGATTTATGGCCAATTTGCAAGGAGTCTGACATACTTCTTTTCTAGGTTGAATCTATCTAAACTAATGATTTTGTTGTGAAATAAATTTTAAAACACTTGGCAATATATCGAATGAAGGAGGTTGGCATGTTCCAGATGGGAAGAGGTGGAAATAATCATGAATCTATAGAAGCACAGGTTGATTACACCCAGTTTTTAAGCTTTATCCTTGGTAATGAAACCTATGGTGTCGATATTCTTCGTGTTCAAGAGATTAGAGGCTGGGAGATGCCAACTAACCTTCCAGGTTTACCCAGTTACGTCAAAGGTGTGATTAATATTCGTGGTGCTATTGTACCTATTTTGGATATGCGCGAGCTTTTTCACATAGGTGAGCCAACCTATGATCACAGTACGGTTGTTGTTATTACTCGAATTGCAGTATCCCAAGATGACAGGGTGGGTAAGTTAATGGGTTTGGTGGTCGATGGTGTAAGTGATGTGGTAGGTATTAATTTAAATGAGCTTCAAACTGCGCCGCAGTTTGATAACAACCAAAAAGTGAGTGATGAGTTTATTAAAGGCTTGGCAAGTATCGAGCAAAAAATGGTCATTTTACTCGATGTTGACAAGTTGCTCGGGCTAGGAACGTTAAAACAAGCTATTAAGCCGCAACACCGGCTTGATATTGAGATGTTTAAAGAGGGAAATAATAATGGCGTGTGTTGATGATAATCCAAAAACGATTCTGTTGATTGATGATGACGTAGTAACCCGCAAGCTGATTAGAGTATTTCTTGAAGGCATTTTAAGCGATGTTGCGATCGTGGAGGCGAGTAATGGCGAAGAAGGGATGTCGCATTTAAAACAGGCGCAGCGGCATTTTGACTTTATTTTTCTAGATTTAATGATGCCTATTATGGATGGTGTAGAGTTTTTACGCTTTTACGGTTCAGCCGAGTGTCCTGCCCATGCTGGATCGAAGCTTATAATATTAAGCTCGTTAGATGAAGATGTTTTATCTAGTTCTTTGCAATATGCTGAAATGATGGGTATTAAGAATGTTAAACACATTTCTAAGGTCGATATTTTAGAAGCCCTTCAGCGGCTTTCTGAACAAGTTTTGATGATGGTTGGTGAAGTTAAAGACGCGTTAGAGTTGCCTGATCATAAAGAAGAGGATGCTCAATTATCTGCCTTGATTGTTGATGAATCCTTTCTGCGTAAAGGCATTGTTGCTGAGGAGTTTGAGGTTTATTATCAGCCTAAACATGCCTTGTTACCACAAAATAAACAATGTGTCGAGGCGCTCATCCGTTGGAATCATCCACAGGCAGGTCTAGTTATGCCAGGAAGGTTCATTGCTGTTGCCGAACAGGAAGGGGTTATTGCGGAATTAACCGATTATGTTTTGGATCGCGTTTTGTCTGATTTGACGCACTGGCGATCTTTAGGTTTAACCAATGTTGTTGTTTCTGTAAATTTATCGCCCAAGATGCTAGATGATTTATGCCTGCCTGAACGTTTAGGTGCGCGTGTAGAAAATGCAAAAGTTGCGTCAGAGCAGCTTGTTTTTGAGGTAACTGAAGCAATTCATGATATTTGCCAAGAACATTTTACTGATATTTTGCTTCGAATAAGGCTAAAGGGATTTCGATTATCGATTGATGATTTTGGGACAGGTACATCTTCTATGTCAAGGTTGGAGCATCTACCCTTTAATGAATTAAAGGTTGACCGTTCGTTTATTACCAATATTGATAAGGATGAAAAAAAGCAGTCTATGGTGACGCATATGATCAATATGGGTAAAGAATTAGGCCTTGAAATTGTAGTTGAAGGTATAGAAACAACAGCGGAGCTTGAATTTGTAAGTTTGCTGAACCCTAATTATATACAGGGCTACTACTTTAGTCGTCCACTTGATAATATGGATACAGAACGTTGGCTTAAAGCTAATGCGCAAGATTTCATGGGTGTGGCGGAGTAACAGGCATGACAATAAAGTTGAGATTAATTATTAGCGGTATTGCGGTATTGGTTTTCCTTTTAATGGGTAATTTGTTTACAAAGTATATTTTGATTTAATCTGTAGAAGCTGTTGAATAAATTATTGAGGTGAAGAGAGTAAAGCTTTCATTATTAGACGACAATTACCTTGTCCTCTTGACGACAACTAACTTGGCCGTTTTGAGTAACGTTATGATGATGCTTTTTTTAAACGAAGGAATTGGCATTGTCTGGCAAACCTATCAATCAAAACAAGGAATGCTTTATATGCTAAGTCGTCAACAAGGTCACTCTAAAAAAATCAGTGCTGCTAAATCCGTAATCAGAGTAGTTTTTTATGCGCGAATTAACTAGACAGGATCAATTAGAAGAAGCAACCATTTATGTGGTTGGCTTCAGAGATGGGGTAACGAGTTCGATTTTGTCTGAAATTCAGACTTGTTTTCCTTCAAGTTTAATAATTAGAGTCTGCTCAAAAAATATAAATCATTGTTTTAAAACAAAAATACTTGTTTTTGTGGTATAATAATGCACAGTTTTTCAGCCCCAAGATATAAAAAAGCGTGCACAAAAATGATTCGAGACCACTCTGTAACCCAATTATCACTCAGCGAATTCGATTGGCCCTTCCAATCAGACCTTGATCCACAAAACCGCTGGGTTCAACTTGCACAGTGCATTCCATGGGATGACTTCGCCCAAAGTTACTATGCCAAGCTCAATCAAAAACGCGGTCGTCCCGCCAAACCCGCACGTTTGGTGATCGGTGCACTGATTATCAAACACAAGCTTGCACTCTCTGATCGAGAAACCGTAGC